>NZ_CP011299.1 GCF_001648115.1 Buchnera aphidicola (Schlechtendalia chinensis)
TCAAAAGCAATCTTATAAAATTTTAGTAAGACTATATATTATTAATACATTTTAGAAATTGCAAGAAATTTAAAAATGTTTTTTAGATGCATAAAATATATATATATATTATATATATATATATATATTATATATATATATATATATATTTATATATATATAATATATATATTATATAATATATATATATATATATATATATATATATATATTATATATATATTATATATATATATATATTATATATATATATATTATATATATATATATATTTATATATATATATATATATTTATATATATATATATATATATATATATTATATTATATATTTATATATATATATATATTTGTATATATATATATTTGTATATATATATATATTTGTATATATATATATATATATATTTGTATATATATATTTATTAATGTAATATTGCATTAAAATATTTTAATTAAGTATAATCAATGTTATTTAAAAAAAAATTTGAAGTTATAATAATAGGTGGAGGTCATGCAGGAACTGAAGCAGCATTAGCGTCTTCTAGAATGGGAATTTCAACATTATTAATAACACAAAAATTAGATACTATTGGCGCTTTATCTTGCAATCCAGCTATTGGAGGAATTGGAAAAAGCCAATTGGTAAAAGAAATTGATGCTCTCGGTGGCGTTATGGCAAAAGCTTCCGACAAATCAGGTATTCAATTTAGAATATTAAACTCTAGAAAAGGTCCAGCCGTTCGTTCTACTAGAGCACAAGTAGATAGAAAAATTTATAGTCAAAATATAAAAGATATTATTAAATCTCAAAAAAAAATATTTTTATTAGAAGGAGAAGTAAAAGATCTTATTATTAAAAATTATTGTTCAAAAGGAATTATTATGTGTGATGGAACACAATTTTTATCTCAAACAGTAGTATTAACTACTGGAACATTTTTAGGTGGAAAAATTTATATTGGTTTAGAAAGTTTCGAGGGTGGCAGAATAGATGATAATGCTTCAATCCATTTAGCAAATCGATTACGCGAATTGCCTATAAATGTGTCACGACTGAAAACAGGAACACCTCCACGATTAGATAAAAGGACCATTAACTTTGAGTTGTTACAATCCCAACATAGCGATAGTCCTTTACCAGTATTTTCTTTTACAGGAAATATTTTAGATCATCCAAAACAAATTCCTTGTTATATTACGCATACTAATAGTAAAACTCATTCTATTATAAAAGATAATCTTAAATTTAGTGCGATATATTCAGGCATATTAAAAGGAATAGGCCCTCGTTATTGTCCTTCTATTGAAGACAAAATCATACGTTTTTCTGACAAACTTTCTCATCAGATATTTTTAGAACCAGGTGGTTTATCTGGAATTGAAATATATCCTAATGGAGTTTCTACTAGTTTACCTGAAAAAATTCAAAAGAAAATGATCAGATCGATTCAAGGTTTAGAAAAAGCTAAAATTATTCGTCCTGGATATGCTGTTGAATATGATTATTTTGATCCACGACATTTAAAATTAACTTTGGAAAGTAAATTTATATCGGGTTTATTTTTAGCTGGTCAAATTAATGGTACCACAGGCTATGAAGAAGCTGCTTCTCAAGGGCTACTGGCTGGAATAAATGCATCGTTATGTACTTTAAATAAAAATGAATGGTTTCCTAAACGCAATGAAGCTTATATAGGTGTATTAATAGATGACTTATGTACCAAAGGTACAAAAGAACCATATCGTATGTTTACTGCTAGAGCAGAACATCGCTTAATATTAAGAGAAGATAATGCTGATTTACGTCTAACAGAACAAGGACGGAAATTAGGCTTAATAGATGAAGGAAGATGGAAACGATTTAATCAAAAGTTAGAAAATATTGAAAGTGAATTAACTCGTTTAAAAAGTTTAACAATAAATCCTAATTCTAAAGATGCCAATACATTAAGTACTTTTTTAAACATAAATTTAAATATAAAATCCAATGCAAAAGATTTGTTAAAACGTCCAGAAATTACATATAATTATTTAATGTCTTTAAAACAGTTTGGACCAGGAATACAAGATGTGGAAGCAACTCAACAAATAGAAATTCAAGAAAAATATAAAGGTTATATACTTCGACAGCAACACGAGATTACTCAAAATTTAAAAAAAGAAAATATTTTACTTTCTGTAATAAATAATTATCAAGAAGTAAAAGGTTTATCTAATGAAGTAATTATGAAATTAAATTATTATAAACCGTATTCCATTGGACAAGCTTCTAGAATTTCTGGAATTACACCGGCTGCCATTTCAATTTTATTAATTTATTTAAAAAAAAATTATAATCAAAAAACATTTTAAAACTTCTTATTTTTTTTAATTAGTATTTTTGTATTAAAACTATTATGAAAAATATAAAAAATTTAATAAATTCTAAAATATATTAGGTTCAGTTTTGAAATATTTTCATTGCAATAAAATTCACAATACTACCTTCATATGTATAATTTTTAAACGTTTTTATATATTTTTTATCGTTAGTAAATTCTATTGTATTAAATTATATAATTGATATTTTTAAGAATACTTTATTAAGTTATATTATTTATTTTATAAAATTTTAAATATTAATTGTTTTTGCAAAATAAATTTTTTAATATTTAATTTATTTGAAAAGGTAATACCTGAAATGATTTCAGAAAAAAACTTCGATTTATCACAATACATTCACCATCATTTATATCATTTACAATTAAATTTACATAATTTTAAGATATCAAATTTAAATGAACATTTTAATAATTTTTGGACGATAAATATTGATTCTATGTTTTTTTCTACTATTTTAGGATTAATATTTTTAAGTTTTTTTTTAAAAGTTTCACGAAATTGTTCTATTCATATACCTAATAAATTACAAATAGCTATTGAAATAATTGTTAACTTTGTAAATAAAAGTGTAAATGATACTTGCTCAAATTCTAACAAATTAATTGCACCTTTATCGTTAACTATTTTTTCTTGGATTTTTTTAATGAATCTAATGGATCTTTTACCAATTGATTGTATTCCTTTAATATGCAATTATTTTTTTGGAACTTCAACAATTAGAATAGTTCCAACAACTGATATTAATATTACTATTTCGATGGCTTTAGTAATTTTTATTTTAATTATTTATTATAGTATTAAAGTAAAAGGAATAAGACAATTTTTAAAAGATTTTGTAGTACAACCTTTTCAACATCCATTTTTTTTCATTTTTAATTTTTTATTAGAAAGCATAAGTTTACTATCTAAACCTATTTCTTTAGGTTTAAGATTATTTGGAAATATGTTTTCTGGAGAAATGATTTTTATTTTAATTTCAGGATTATTACCATGGTGGTTACAATGGTTTTTAAGCGTTCCTTGGGCTATATTTCATATTTTAATCATTTTATTACAATCTTTTATATTTATGACGTTAACAATAGTATATTTGTCTTTAATTACTGAAAAACATTAATACAACATTTTAACTGAGTTCAAAAAAGGAAGCTAATATGCAAAGTATAAATTCAGATATGCTTTATATGTCAGTTGCTATAATGATAGGTTTAGCTGCAATAGGTGCAGCTATTGGGATTGGAATACTCGGTAGCAAATTTTTAGAAGGAGCAGCTCGACAACCAGATTTAGTACCATTATTACGTACACAATTTTTTGTAATTATGGGGTTAGTAGATGCGATTCCTATGATTGCCGTAGGATTAAGTTTATATATATTATTTACAGCAATATAAAATTTTACATATTTAAAACTAATTTATTTCTCATTTTTTATATATCATTCTTTACGTTATCTATGTGAATAACGTAAAGATGTATACTTTTTATAAATAGGAAAATTATGAGTCTTAATGCTACTATTTTAGGTCAAGCTGTTTCATTTTTGTTATTTACTTTTTTTTGTATGAAGTATATATGGCCTTCTATTATGTTGGCAATAAATACTAGACAAAATGAAATATCTAGTTCTTTATTAAACATTGAAAATGGCAAGAAAGATTTAGATTCTTACCGAGAAAAAATACTGAATGAAACAAAGAATATGAAAAAAGATATTAATGAAATGATGAATCAAGCAATGCAAAAAAAAATTTTGATTCTTCAAAAAGCCTATTTTGAAGCACAGCAAGAGAAAGAAAAAATATTGAATCAAACGAAATTAGAAATTGAATTAGAATACCAAAAATTAAAATGTCAATTAGTTAAAGAAATTAGTCAAATTTCTCTTAGTGTTGCTGAAAAAATAATAAGAAATAAAAATAATGGTGAAATTATGGAAAATATTATTAATAGTTTATCTTGTAAATTATAAAAGGATAAAATAATTCATGACAAAATTTGAAGAAATTGCTATTCCATATGCTAAAGCAATTTATGAATTTGCTATTTATCATCGATCTTTAGATATTTGGAAAAATATGTTAGCACATATGGTAAATGTATCTAAAAATCAGGAAGTAAAAAAAATAATTTTAGGAATGTCATTTTTTCAACAATTATCTGATTTTTTTATTTCTGTTTGTGGTAATAAAATAAATAAATATGGGAAAAATTTGATTAAAATTTTAGTACAAAATAGACGTCTAATATTATTAGAAAAAATATATTTAGAATTTATTAAGTTAAGAAATAATTATAAAAATATTGTGTGCGTAACAATTATTTCTGCTTATCCTTTGCAAAAAAAACATTTAAATTGTATTAATAAAATATTAAAAAAATGTTTATTAAAAAATGTTAAAGTAGAATCTGAAGTTAATGAGAATTTAATAGATGGTTTAATAATCAAGTTTAATAATATAGTTATTGATTTATCTATTCAATCTCAATTACAAAATTTATTACGTTTTTTACAACATTAAGAGAATACAGTATGCAATTAAATGCTAATGAAATTAGTGAGCTAATAAAAAAAAGAATAGCTGAATTTAATATTTCTAGTGATACTTATAATGAAGGCATAATTACTTCAATTAGTGATGGAATTATAAGAATTTATGGTTTGTCTAATGTTATGCAAGGAGAAATGCTTTTATTATCTGATAATAAATATGCTATTGCATTAAATTTAGAAAGAAATTCTGTAAGTGCAATAGTAATGGGTGAGTATAGATATATTTCTGAAGGATCTATAGTTCGATGTACTGGTCGTGTTTTTGAAGTACCAGTAGGATCTTGTTTTTTAGGGCGTGTAATTAACGCATTAGGGTTTCCTATTGATGGGAAAGGACCCATTCAAGAAGAAAAATTTTTGCCTGTGGAATCTTTATCTCCTAGTGTTATTGATAGAGAAAAAATAAATCAACCGTTACAAACAGGTTATAAATCAATTGACGCAATGATTCCTATAGGAAGAGGTCAACGTGAGTTAATTATAGGAGATCGTCAAACTGGAAAAACTACATTAGCTATTGATACAATTATTAATCAAAAATTTTTTAACATAAAATGCATTTATGTTGCTATAGGACAAAAATTTTCTACTATATCTCATATAGTTAAAAAGTTAGAAGATTATGATGCATTAAATCATACAATTATAGTTGTAGCATCTGCTTCCGAAGCAGCTTCTTTGCAATATCTTGTTCCATATTCTGGATGTACTATGGGAGAATATTTTAGAGACCGTGGAGAAGATGCTTTAATTGTCTATGACGATTTGTCAAAACACGCAATTGCATATAGACAAATTTCATTATTATTGAGAAGACCTCCGGGTCGGGAAGCGTTTCCTGGTGATATTTTTTATCTTCATTCTCGACTATTAGAACGAGCATGTAGGGTAAATAATACGTATTTGAATACAATTATGAAAGTAAAAGAAAAAAATAAAACAGGCTCATTAACAGCATTACCGATTATTGAAACTCAAGATGGAGATGTTTCTTCGTTTATACCTACTAATGTCATTTCTATTACTGATGGGCAATTATTTTTAGAATCGAATTTATTTAATTCTGGAATTCGACCAGCTATTAATCCCGGAATTTCAGTATCTCGTGTCGGTAGCGCTGCACAATGTGAAATTATTAAAAAAGTATCTTCTGGAATTCGTACAGCGTTAGCTCAATATCAAGAACTTTCGGCTTTTTCACAATTTTCATCTGATTTAGACGAATTAACTCGAAATCAACTAATTTATGGTAAGAAATTGATTGAAATCTTGAAACAACAGCAATATCAATCTATGTCAGTTGCAGAACAAGCATTAATTCTTTATTCTGCTGATCAAGGTTTTATAAATGATGTTAAAATAGAAAAAATAAAAAGTTTTGAACAATCATTGATTTCTTTTGCCAACGAAAAGTTTTCTGATTTCATGAAGGATGTAAATGTTAATGGTGATTTTAATGAAATCATTAATCAAAAGATTATCACTATAATTAAATCTTTTAAATCGTCTCAATATTGGTAGTTTTATAGTGAATTTTTAATAGTTATTAAGGTCAAGCATGTCTGAAAAAAAAGAAATCAAAAATAAAATTAATTGTATAAGTAATACAAAAAAAATTACAAAAGCAATGGAGATGGTTTCTATTGCTAAAATGAAAAAATCAGAAATTAAGATGAAATCCAGGAAACCATATTTAGATATTATTAAAACAATAATAAGTCATATTTTATATAATCATATTAAATATAGACATTTATACTTAAACAATAGAAAAACAAAAAAAATTGGAATTATTGTTATTTCAACGGATCGTGGTTTATGTGGCAGTTTAAATATTTCATTATTTAAAAAAATTATACAATTAATTAGTATCTACAAAAACAAAAATGTTATGAGCAGTTTATTTATTCTTGGATCTAAAGGAGTGTCTTATTTTAAATCATCTATATATGACATTACGTATTATGAAAAAATAATAACAAAAAATTATACTTTTTTCGATTGTTTAAATTTTATACATTCTTCTTTAGAATATTACAATACTCAAAAAATTGATAAATTGTTTTTATCATATAATCAATTTAAAAATACTTTAGTTTATATCCCTGTAATTATGCAATTGTTGCCTTTGTCAAAGAAAATTTTTAAAGGAAATAAAAATTCACATTGGGATTATATATATGAATCTAATTCAGGAATCTTACTTGACACATTATTAAATGACTATATAGAATCCCAAATATATCAAAGTATTTTAGAAAATTGTACATGTGAACAAGCTTCTCGTATGATATCAATGAAACAAGCAACAGATAATAGTGAAGATCTAATCAAAAAATTACGTATTCTTTATAACAAAGCACGTCAAGATAATATTACTCAAGAATTAACTGAAATTATTTCAGGTGCTAATGCGGTTTCATTATATTAATACATAATAAGGAGTATATTTTAGAATGGCTCTTGGAAAGATAGTTCAAATTATTGGAGCTGTTATTGATGTTGAATTTCCTTATAATTCGGTTCCAAAAATATATAATGCATTATCTGTTCAAAATCGAAACCAAAAGATAATTTTAGAAGTACAGCAGCAGCTGGGATCAGGTGTTGTCAGAACCATTGCTATGGGAGCATCTGATGGATTGTCAAGAGGTTTATCAGTTTTAGATTTAGGACATGGTATAAAAGTTCCTGTAGGAATATCGACGTTAGGTCGCATTGTAAATGTATTAGGTTGTCCTATAGACATGAAAGGTCCTTTAAATAATAAAGATGGAAGTAAGATAGAACACCGGGAAATTCATCGATCAGCACCAGGATATGAAGAACAGTTAAATTCTTGTACTATTTTAGAAACAGGGATTAAAGTAATTGATTTAATTTGTCCTTTTTCAAAAGGAGGGAAAATTGGTTTATTTGGAGGTGCTGGAGTAGGAAAAACAGTAAATATGATGGAATTGATTAGAAATATTGCTTTGAAACATCAAGGGTATTCAGTTTTTACCGGTGTAGGGGAAAGAATAAGAGAAGGCAGTGATTTTTATCACGAAATGAAAGATTCTAATGTATTAGAAAAAGTTGCTTTAGTGTATGGTCAAATGAATGAACCTCCTGGAAATAGGTTTCGAGTAGCTTTTACTGGTTTGACTATAGCAGAAAAATTTAGAGATGAAGGAAAAGATGTTTTGTTATTTATTGACAATATTTATCGTTATACTTTAGCTGGAACAGAAGTATCAGCATTGTTAGGACGTATTCCTTCTGCTGTTGGGTATCAACCTACGTTATCAGAGGAAATGGGTTTATTACAAGAACGAATCACTTCAACAAAATTAGGATCTATTACTTCGGTACAAGCTATATATGTTCCTGCAGATGATTTAACAGATCCTTCTCCGGCTACTACATTTGTACACTTGGATTCAACTATAACACTTAGTCGTCAAATTGCATCATTAGGAATATATCCTTCTATTGATCCTTTAAATTCTACAAGTAGACAATTAAATCCACAAATTGTGGGACAAGATCATTATGATGTTGCTTCAAATGTTCAATTTATTTTACAAAGATATCAGGAATTAAAAGACATAATAACTATATTAGGTATGGACGAATTGTCTGAAAGCGATAAATTATTAGTTTCGCGAGCTCGAAAAATTCAAAAATTTTTATCACAACCATTTTTTGTAGCAGAAATTTTTACTGGTATTTCAGGAAAATATGTATCTTTAGAAGATACAATTAGTGGTTTTAAAGACATTTTATCTGGTAAGTTAGATGATTATCCAGAACAAGCATTCTATATGGTGGGTTCTATTGATGAAGTTATAGAAAAATCAAAAAAACTGTAAATTGGATATAAATTATGAATTTTCATTTAAATATAGTGAGTTCTGAAAATTTTGTATGTTCGGAATTAATAAATAAAATTCAAGTTTCAGGAGATAAAGGACAGCTAGGTATTTACCCAGGACATTTGCAATTGTTGTCGTTTCTTAAACCAGGAATTATTTGTTATATAAATAATGATAATAGAAAGAAATATATTTACTTATCAGGTGGAATAATAGAAATACAACCTGATGTCGTAAATATTATAACTAAAATTGCTATTCGTATTAAAAAATTAGATGAATCATCCATTGTTCAAGAAGAACATAATATAAAGAATGCGATAAAGAATAGTTTTATAATTAATAAATCGCAATTATTAACAGAACTTTGTAATGAATTTCGAAATATACGTGAAAAATTGATAAGAATATCTGCTTAGGTTTAAAATAATTTTTATTAAAAATAATTATATATAACTTAGCGGCAGAGAATATAATATGTGATTATTCCTGTCGCATGTTTAATAGCTAAATTTTAAATAATTTTTTAAAATATTGTATAAATTTCAAATTATGATTTTGTTTTTTATGTATCAATATTTTTTGCTTTCAATGCGTGTAACTCTATAAACAGTTTTCTAGGTTCTACAGAATCACCCATCAAAGTACTAAATAACTTATTAGTATGTTCGAAATTATTGATAGTAACGTTCAACATGCGTCTTGTATCAGGATTCATTGTAGTTTTCCATAATTGATTTGGATTCATTTCTCCTAATCCTTTATATCTTTGAATAAGTACATTTTTTAAAGAATCGTTAGTTAACTTTTTTAAAGTTTTTTTAAGGTTTTTAATTGAGTAATACTTTTTATCGCGTTTTATACATATTTTATTTTTTATTAATTCTTGTATTTTTTCTCCTAATAAACAAATTTTTTGATATTCATAACTATTTACAAATGTATTTTCAAAAACATATTCTTTTTTTTCTCCATTTTTAATTTCTATGATAACCAATTTGTAAGTTTTTTCTTTGGTATCATTTTTAATTTCAAAAGAATAATGAGAACTATCATTTTTTTTTAAATTTAAACTTATTATAAAGTTTTTTGTCCAATTTTTTAAGTAATCTTTTTCATTCAGTTGATTTAATTTAGGATGATAAAGTAATTCATTTAATATAAAAACTGGAAAATTGTGAATCATTTTATTAATTATTAATTGAACAAAATAGTATCGAGATAAGAGTTTTTTTAGCTCTTTAGTAGAATTTAAGATTATATCTTTGCTATTAATAGACTCTAATGATGCTCCCTCTAAAATTAATTTTATTTTGTATTTTTCCATTTCGGTGTCATCTTTAATATATTTATCTTTTTTTTCTTTTTGTATTTTGTACAATGGAGGTTGAGCAATATATAAATATCCTTTTTTAATAATTTCAGGCATATAACGATAAAAGAATGTTAATAATAGAGTTCTAATATGAGATCCATCTACATCGGCGTCGGTCATGATAATAATGCGGTGATATCTTAATTTTTCTGGGTTGTATTCAGTATTACCTATTCCACATCCTAAAGCTGTTATTAGTGCAGTCACTTCTTGAGAAGATAACATCTTTTCAAATTTTGCTTTTTCTACATTTAAAATTTTACCTTTAAGAGGTAAAATTGCTTGATTTTTTCTATTTCTAGCTTGTTTTGCAGATCCTCCTGCAGAATCTCCTTCTACTAAATAAATTTCTGATAAAGTTGGATCTTTTTCTTGGCAATCAGCTAATTTTCCTGGTAAAGTTGTTAAATCTGAAAAAACTTTTTTTCTAGTTATTTCTCTAGCACGGCGTGCTGCATTTCTTGCTCGAGCCGATTCTAAAATTTTTGTAATGATGTTTTTAGCATCGTGTGGATTTTCTAAAAGAAATCCTGAAAAATTTTCTATTACTAGAGATTCTATTACTGATTTTACTTCTGATGAAACTAACTTATTTTTAGTCTGAGAAGAAAATTTTGGATCACTAATTTTAATTGATATGATTGCTACCAATCCCTCTCTTGAATCTTCTCCTATAATGTTTATTTTGTTTTTTTTTGTGTATCCTTCTTTGTCTATGTAATTGTGTATTGTTCTTGTTAATGCTGATCGGAAACCAGATAGATGTGTACCGCCATCTTGTTGTGGGATGTTGTTAGTAAAACAATGTATATTTTCTTTAAATTTATTGTTCCATTGCATAGCGATTTCTACTCCAATATTATCTTTTTCAGATGAAAAGTAGAATATTTTAGAGTGAATTGGTTTTCTTTGTTTATTTAAAAATTTAATAAACTCTTTTAGTCCTCCTTGATGATGATAACTTTCATTAACATTGTTAATTAAATCACATAAATTTATTGAAACTTGAGAATTTAAAAATGATAATTCTCGTAATCTTTTAGATAAAATATCAAAACTAAATTTAGTAATGTTTGTAAAAGTAGTTAAATTTGGCCAAAATTGTATTTTTGTTCCATTTAATTTAGTTTTCCCTATAATAGTTAATGGATTTTGGGGATTTCCATTATGATAAATTTGTTGATATATCTTTTTATCTCGATAAATGTTTAATTTTAGTTTTTCAGAAAGAGCATTAACTACTGAAATTCCTACACCATGTAGTCCTCCAGAAATTTTATAAGAATTATTATCGAATTTCCCTCCAGCATGAAGAACAGTCATGATTACTTCTGCTGCAGATATTCCTTCTTCATTATGAATATCAGTAGGAATGCCTCTTCCGTTATCTTGTACAGATATAGAATTGTCATTGTGCATAGTAACAGTAATGTTTTTACAAAAACCTGCTAGTGCTTCATCAATCGAATTATCAACTATTTCAAAGACCATATGATGTAAACCAGTTCCATCGTCTGTATTTCCTATATACATTCCTGGACGTTTTCGAACTGCATCTAAACCTTTTAAGATTTTTATGTTTAATGAGTTGTAAGAACTTGACATAGTTATTTTTTAGTAACCTTATGAATAGATGTTAATGTTCAAAATTTTATTAGTTATATTAAAACTTTTCATTTTATATTTTTTAAGATGGTTTTTGTAAATTTTTATTTAAAAAAAAATTTGATTTAATATGTAATATACATACTATGAAGTTAAAATGTATACATTATACAAAAATTTTAAACGTGTTAAGTATTCTATTTTTTATGTTTGTAATGGCATTAAAACATATATAGATTTGTAGTCACACTTGTTTTCACAATAGTTGTATCGAATTTGTATGCTAGCATTAAAGTTATCAATCCATAAGCAAATTTCATTTTGTTTGATTACATTTAAGATGTCTAGCATGTAATTTGCATTAATGGATATTTCAATATCAGAGTTGATGTAAATTATTTCTAAAATTTCACATGCTTTTTCATCGTATTGATTACTAGTTGTTATTCTTAATTTTTTTTTGTCATTTTTTATTAGAATACCTTGAAATAATTCATTTGATAGAATTATGATTCTTGATAATGCTTGCTTAAATAAAAGTACATTTATAATAACTTTTTTTTTAAAACGTTTAGTTATAATAGATGCATATTTTGGAAACTTTGCATCAATAATTTTACTAGTAAAAGTAACATTATCTATACAAATTTGGAAATAGTTACTATTTATTTCTATAGAAGCAAGTGTTGATGAATTGTCTAATAATTTTAGTAATTCAATTATTCCTTTTCTCGGTAATATTACAGAATGGTATTGGTAAGGATGTTCTAATGGTGTTTTAGATATAGCCATACGATAACCATCGGTAGCGATTGCATACAAATGTCTATTTTTTATTTCGAGATGTAAACCATTGAGAAAATATCGCAAATCTTGAATAGCCATAGAAAATTGGGTAAAAAAGATTATGTTTTTAAGCGCTGTTTGTGTGATAGAAAATTTAATTTGGTGTTTAGTTTTTTTAAAGTTAGGAAAATTAATGGAAGGTAATGTTTGTAATGAGTAATGACTATTTTTTGAAAAAATTTTTAATTTACTTTTTTTCAATATTATAGTGATATTAGTATCATCGGGTAGTTTGCGACATATAGATAATATTTTTTTTCCAGATACTGTTGTGGTTCCTGATTCGTATAAAGAAATTTTAGACGTTTTTACTTGAATTTCCAATTCTAAATTAGTAGCAGTTAGATACAATAGGCCATTATTTATTTCTATTAAAATATTTTCGAGTATAGGGTATGAAATGTTTTTTATTACTAAACCATGTATTTTTTGTAAAGAGTATAAAAGATTTTTTTTAGTTATTTCGAATTTCATTGATGTCTTGAGATAATGTTTAAAGTGAGTTTAATTAATTCATTCTTAAAATATAATTTTTTAAAAATTGTATTATTTTTTGAAAATATTTAATATGTAGTATGATTTTATTTTTTTGATATATGCTTAACGTTAAATAAAATATAAATGATGAATTTTGTACGACAAAGATTGTTTTGAAGCATTCTAAATAATAATTTTTATTTGAATGATTTTCTAAAAATTAGTTTTTGTATTTAATTTTTAAATTTTAATATTATTTTATTTTTTTAGTAATTGTTAATTTTTATAAAATGTTTAGGTTATGTAATATAATATTTATTTAATGAAAACATGAAATTTCATTTTCATGTAAAGTTTTTCATGAATTGATGTAAATTTGTGTTAATAACTAGTTTTTTTTATATATACTATCAATAATAGTTTTTAAATTTTTCAAAATTTAAAAACTATATTTGAATATTAAAGGTTTTATTTTTTTTAGAAAATACTTTATTATTTGATGTAGTATTTATTACTAAAAATATTCTTAAAAATAGTTTAAAATAACAAAATGTTTATTATTTTTAAAAATTTTTATAAGTGTTTAAACTTAAAAGGTGTTTTTAAAAAAATGAATTTTTTTATAAATAGTGAATTTAAAAGATACGTTAATTTGTAGTAATTTTGCATTGTTTTTTTAAATATATGTAGAGTAATATATGAAAAATTTTAACCTTTTTAAAAGTTTTTATATATTATAAATAGTGAGGGATAGTATATTTTTTCCTACATTTTTTAAAATGCAATACATAATTTTTAAATTATTTCAAAAACCTAATATTTTAAATTATAAATTTTCAGAAATAAGATGTCAAATATTTATAAAGTTATAGGATATTATTAAGATGAAACGTACTTTTCAACCTTCTGTATTAAAAAGAAATAGGTCTCATGGTTTTAGAGCTCGCATGAGTACAAAGAATGGTCGTCATATATTGTCTCGTAGACGATCTAAATTTAGAATGCACTTAACAGTATCTTCTTTTAAATAAATACATGTACTATGTTTTTTTAAAAAAAATGAAGTTATTAACTTCTTTACATTTTAAATATGTTTTTAATCAAGCAAATAAAGTTCAGTGTAAAGAATTAATTATTTTAGAACGAAAGAACTTTTTGATGTTTTCACGCTTAGGAATAAGCATATCGAAAAAAAAAATTAAAAATTCATGTAAAAGGAATAAAATAAAACGAGTAATTAGAGAAAGCTTTAGATTAGTTCATAAAAAGTTGATTAATTCAGATTTTGTAGTAGTTGTAAATACATGTTCTTTGAGCATAGATAGTAAATTATTAGCAAAGAAATTAGGAGAATTATGGGTTTATTATTATCAATAGCTACACGATGTGTTATTTTAATTATCGTATTTTATCGACGATTTATTAGTATTTTGTTTCTTCCTCGTTGTCGTTTTTATCCTACTTGTTCATATTATGCTTTATCTGCATTAAAAAATTTTGGGTTGATATATGGTTTTTTTTTGATAATTAAAAGAATATTAAAATGTCATCCTTTTCATCCTGGTGGATATGATGATAGTTTTAAAAAAAAAAGTTAGAGGTATAAGAGAATATTAAATATGGATTTAAAACGCAGCTTTTTAGTTTTTGGGCTTTTTTTTATTTCATTTTTAGTTTGGAAAACTTGGGAACTTATTACTGACGTTCGTACAAATCAAGTATTATATCAGAATTATAATGTTGATTTAGAAAAAAGTCATAATCCAAATATTATTTCAATTAAAACTGACGTTTTTTTGATTAAAGTTAATTTGAAAGGTGGAGATATAGAACAAGTTAAACTGTTAAAATTTCGCAACAAATTGAATTCTTCAAAACCATTAATATTTTTGGATACCAAAAAAGACTTTTTGTATCAAACAAGGAGTGGGTTAATAGGTAAAGATGGTTTAGAAAATTGGACCATTGACAAAAGACCTATTTACAAAACTCAACATCAAAATTTTATATTAAAAGAAAATGAAAAAGAACTTAAAATACCATTAATTTGGACATCTAGAAGTGGAATTACTTATGTTAAGACATTTATAGTTAAATCTGGATCATATGATTTACAAGTTAAATATACAATATACAATAAAACCAATAAAAATTTAGAAATGTCTATGTATGGTGGACTAAGACAAACTGTTGTTGCGCCTATTGACAAAAATAGCAAGATTGAAAGTTTTTCTTTGCAAACTTTTCGAGGTGCAGCTTATTCTACAGATAGTAATAAATATGAAAAATATCACTTTGATTCTATTTTAAATAAAAAAAAATTAAACATTGTTACTCACCAAGGTTGGATAGCCATGTTACAGAAATATTTTGTGGCAGCATGGATTCCTGATGGTACTCAAATAAATACTTTTTATACTAACAAGATTGATAACAACACAGCTGAAATTGGATTTTATTCTGATAAAATAAATATAGATCCAAATAGTAAAGTAACATTTGGTTCAAAATTATGGATAGGTCCTGAAATACAAGATAAAATGGCTTTATTAGCTCCTAATTTAGATCTAACTGTTGATTATGGGTGGTTATGGTTTCTTTCTCAGCCTTTTTTCAAGTTATTAAAATTTTTATATAACATTGTTGGTAACTGGGGTTTATCAATTATTTTGATCACTTTTATTATGAGAGTAGCAATGTATCCATTGACTAAATCTCAATATAAAATGATGTCTAAGATGAAAATGTTACAACCAAAAATAGAAACAATAAAACGGATTCATAAAGAGAATAAACAAAAAATAAATGAAGAGATGTTAATTTTGTACAAAAATGAAAAGATAAATCCTTTAGGTGGTTGTTTTCCGCTGTTAATACAAATGCCTATTTTTTTAGCATTATATTACATGTTAATTAGTTCAGTAGAGTTACGTCATGCACCGTTCATTTTTTGGATTAAAGATCTATCGGATTCAGATCCATACTATGTACTACCAATTTTAATGGGATTTACGATGTTTTTTGTTCAAAATATGACTTCTAACAATGTATCAGATCCTATTCAAAAGAGAATTATGTATATTATTCCAATAATATTTACGATGTTTTTTTTGTGGTTTCCATCTGGATTAGTATTGTATTACACTATTAGTAATTTAGTAACAATTATCCAACAAAAATTTATTTCTAATTGACGTTTTAGGTTTTAGAAATAAATTTTTAAATATATTTAATTTAAAAAGTTTAGTGCTATAAGAAATTTTAAATAATTTTTCAGTTTTTAAAGGAACGTTTTTTTAAATATGAATTGTAAAAACGATACAATCGTGTCAAGAGTAACACCAGAAATGCGATGTAATATTGGAATAATTAGAGTTTCTGGATCATTGGCATCTATTGCTTCTATAAAAATTTTAAACAAAATTCCTCAGCCTAGATATGCTGATTATTTACCATTTCTTGATAATCGAGGTACAATTATAGATCATGGAATTGCACTATGGTTTCCTAGCCCTTTTTCTTTTACTGGAGAAGACGTACTAGAATTACAAGGACATGGAAATCCCGTTATAATAAACTTTTTAATTTCTAATATACTTTCAATTCCTAATATTCGTTTAGCTAATCCGGGAGAATTTTCTGAACGAGCTTTTTTAAATGGAAAAATAGATTTGGTACAGGCTGAATCTATTGTTGATTTAATAAACTCAACTTCTGAAAAAGCAGTTCGAGCTGCATTGCAATCATTACAAGGATTATTTTCTTCATATATAAAAAAAATAGTTAAAAAAGTTATTCAATTTAGAACAATTTTAGAAACACTAATCAATTTCTCTGAAGATGAAACAAATTTAAACTGTGAAGATGATATTTTAGGGAAAATTGATGAGATTATTATTCTTTTAAAAAATGTCTTTCGTATATCTATTCAAGGGAACATTTTACGTGATGGGGTAAAAGTTGTCATATGTGGTATTCCTAATTCTGGAAAATCAAGTTTGTTAAACGCTTTATCGCATACTAACCGTTCTATAGTAACTAATATCTCTGGTACTACTCGTGATGTTATTTATGAATGTATAAGTATAAAAGGAATTCTTTTTAACCTTGTGGACACAGCTGGTTTGCGATCTACTAATGATGTAATTGAACGTATTGGAATAAAATTTGCTTGGAAGGAAATTAATTTAGCTGATCACATATTGTTTGTTATTGATGGTTCTCATGGTTTTTATAACCAAATTGAGAGTTACAACAATTTTGTTAAATCATGTTCAAAAAATGCTAATATTACTATTGTATTTAATAAATTAGATCTCAAAAAATTTAAAGTTAATGTAGATCATTTTAAAGAAAACAATTATTTTTGTGTTTCAGCTCAAACTGGTGAAGGTATTAAAACTTTGCGAGAGCATTTACATAAAAATTTCATGTTAAAAAATTCAATTAATAGTAACGAAGGTATATTTTTAGCTAGACAACGTCATATAAATATTTTAGAGAAAGTTTTATATTGTATGGAGTTCAGTAAAAAAGAGTGGAAAAAAAGTGTTAATATTGAATTGTTAGCAGAAGATATGCGCATTTGTCAAAATGAATTGAATAGTATTGTAGGTTCTTTTACTTCGGATGAATTATTGTCTAATATTTTTTCTAATTTTTGTATTGGAAAGTAGTTTTTTTATTATTAGTAAATTTTATTTATGAAAAGTTTAAATATTTTTTCTCAAGAAGAAACATTGTTAATAAACGCTTTAGGATTAAACGGATATAGCATTGAAGAATTAGCAAATTCTGTATCTTGGCCATTACCTCAAAATTTGAATTATAATAAGGGATTTATAGGAACACTAATAGAATTTATTTTAGGTTCAGATATTAATAACAAAATTGGACCAGATTTTCCTAAATTAAATATAGAATTAAAAACGATTCCTATATGTTGTAAAGGTTATCCATTAGAAAATACTTTTATTTGTTATGTACCCTTGTTGAAAAATGTTGGTCTTACATGGAAAGAATCGTACTTTTTTCGAAAAATAAAAAAAATTTTGTGGATTCCTATTAAAGGTAATCGAAGTAATTCATTTTTCAAAAAAACAATCGGAAATGCTTTTATTTGGACTCCAAATAAAAGTGAAAGTTATCTTTTGAAACAAGATTGGGAAGATTTTATGGATTTAATAATTTCAGGAAAAATAGAGAATATTAGGTCTCAGCATGGATTTATACTTCAAATTAAAAAGAAATGCAAAAAAAATATTTTAACTAAATGTGTTGATCAAATAGGGAGAATATCATTAACTTCTCCAAGAGCGTTTTATTTCAAGAAGAATTTTACTTTACAATTGCTAAAAAAAAATGCTTTTTAAGAAGTATTTTAATACTTTTATGCCTGGAGACGGAATTGAACCGCCGACACGAGGATTTTCAGTCCTCTGCTCTACCAACTGAGCTATCCAGGCATAATATCCCATTTAAACATCAATAATTTAATAATGTCAATACTTTTTTTAGATAAAATTAATACTTCTATGAAATGTGTATAAATATATGATATTATGTTTGTAATAAAAATATTTGCTTATTTAAAATTTAAATATTTTTACTTTTTTAAATTAAAATTTTTTTTAATACTTGAAAGTTTGAATTAGAATCCATATATCTTATATCATAAAATACTGGAAATTAAGAAATGTTATGGATTTTAGTTATAGGAAGGAGAGAATTATTATATGAATATTCGTCCATTACATGATCGCGTTATTGTAAAACGTCAAGAAACAGAATCTAAATCAGCAGGTGGTATTGTATTGACGGGGTCAGCTGCAGCAAAGTCTACTCGTGGTACAGTAATGTCTGTTGGTAAGGGTCGTGTTTTAGATAATGGTAATATAAAGCCGTTAGATGTTAAAGTAGGAGATTTAGTAATTTTTAATGAAGGTTACGGTGCAAAGGTAGAAAAAATTGACAACGAAGAATTATTAATTCTAACTGAAAGTGACATATTAGCAATTGTTGAAGACTAATTTTTAGCATTTTCTAAAATACCATATTTTAAGTTTAAGGAAAAAATTCAATGGCCGCTAAAGACGTAAAATTTGGAAATGAAGCTCGTGTTAAAATGCTTCGAGGTGTTAATGTATTAGCTGATGCAGTAAAAGTAACTTTAGGACCAAAAGGTAGAAATGTAGTTTTAGATAAATCCTTTGGAGCTCCTAGTATTACGAAAGATGGTGTTTCTGTTGCAAGAGAAATAGAATTAGAAGACAAGTTTGAGAATATGGGAGCTCAAATGGTTAAAGAAGTAGCTTCTAAGGCAAATGATGCAGCAGGAGATGGTACTACTACAGCAACTTTGTTAGCACAAGCAATCGTGAATGAAGGTTTAAAAGCTGTAGCTGCTGGTATGAATCCAATGGATTTAAAAAGAGGGATTGATAAAGCAGTGATTGCAGCAGTAGAAGAACTTAAATGCTTGTCTGTACCATGTTCAGATTCTAGAGCAATAACTCAAGTGGGTACGATTTCCGCAAATGCTGATGAAAAAGTTGGAATGTTAATTGCTGATGCAATGGAAAAAGTAGGAAAAGATGGAGTTATTACTGTTGAAGAGGGTACAGGATTGCAAGATGAGTTAGAAGTTGTGAAAGGAATGCAATTTGATCGAGGGTATTTATCTCCGTATTTCATAAATAAGACAGAAACAGGTATTGTTGAATTAGATAATCCCTATATCTTAATGGCAGATAAAAAAATTTCTAATGTTCGAGAATTATTGCCAATATTAGAATCAGTTGCAAAATCAGGAAAACCTTTATTAATAATCTCAGAAGATTTAGAAGGTGAAGCGTTAGCTACTTTAGTGGTAAATTCTATACGAGGAATTGTAAAAGTAGCTGCGGTAAAAGCACCAGGATTTGGTGATCGTAGAAAAGCAATGTTGCAGGATATTTCTATATTAACTGCTGGATCTGTAATATCTGAAGAATTGGCTATGGAGTTAGAAAAATCAACTTTAGAAGATTTAGGTCAAGCAAAACGTGTAGTGATAAGTAAAGATACTACTACGATAATAGGTGGAATTGGTCAAAAATTTGACATTCAAAATAGAATTAGTCAAATTCGACAACAGATTAATGAAGCTACTTCTGATTATGATAAAGAAAAATTAAATGAACGTTTAGCTAAATTATCAGGTGGAGTAGCTGTATTGAAAGTAGGTGCTGCTACAGAAGTAGAAATGAAAGAGAAAAAAGCGCGCGTTGAAGATGCGTTACATGCAACTCGTGCTGCTGTAGAAGAAGGTGTAGTTCCAGGTGGTGGTGTAGCTTTAGTAAGGGTAGCAGCTAAGATTTCTAACTTATTAGGTCAAAATGAAGATCAAAATGTAGGGATACGAGTAGCGTTAAGAGCTATGGAAGCGCCTTTACGTCAAATTGTCTCTAATTCTGGAGAAGAGCCTTCTGTTGTAACTAATAATGTAAAAGATGGAAAAGGAAATTATGGATATAATGCTGCTACAGATGAATATGGAGATATGATTCGATTTGGTATATTAGATCCTACCAAAGTCACTCGTTCAGCGTTGCAATACGCTTCATCTGTTGCTGGATTAATGATTACAACAGAATGTATGGTAACAGATTTACCAAAAGAAGAAAAATCTGATTTAAGCAATTCTCCTTCTTCTCCTGGAATGGGTGGAATGGGTGGAATGATGTAGTTTTTAAATATATTATTTTAATATTTCTCTCCTTGGAATTTTTAACTTTTGGAGAGAAATATTACTTTTTTTTGGATTATTATTTGTGTTTCATGTGTATTTAGTTAATTGATTTTAAACAAAATAAATTCTTAAATAAAAGTTAAATAAAAATTTTTACTTTTTTAAATTTTTCAATATAAAATTTTATAAATTCAATTATGTTTAAGTTTTTTTATAACAAAAAATTTTTATTTAACTTTTATTTAAGAATTTATTTTGTTTTTTTTTAGAATACATTTTTAAGATTTTTATGCATTTGCATTAATTTATTAAAAATTTCGTTTTAATTTTAAATATATAAATTTTAAATTAGTTTGAGCAATTGAAATAATGATAAGAATATTAAAATTGAAAAAGTTAAATATTGGATTTTATAACTTTGTTAAACAAGTTAATGAAAATAAGTCAAGTTAGTATTTGGTTTTTTAACATTAATATTCATTTCCTCGTATGTGTCTTCTGTAGCTTTCCCATTCAAAAGTTAACCATAAGCTATTTCCTAATCTCATTCTATCAATAACTCGTTCACCGAGCAATATTTTTAATCCTTTATAATCTAAATTTGACAACATTCCTGTTGAACGTTTTGATGATGATCTTCTATCTACAATTTGATTAATAATTACTTTCTCATATCTTGATTCTATTTGCATGCCTATCTCATCTATCATTAACAAATCTACATTACTTAAATTGTTTAATAAAGTTTCTTCAGTAATATCGCTATTTCCTTTAAAAGTACCTTTCATGTTTGACATTAGATCTGCTACGGTTACTATTAATACACTATTTCCATTTAGAATTAAGTAATTTCCTATAGCAGAAGCAAGGTGATTCTTCCCTGTTCCAGGTTTTCCAGAAAATATAAAACTTGCAATACTTTTGTTGAATTCTTCAGCATATTTTTTAGCGGCTTTTGCAACTTTTTTATGACCTGCATGTTCTATTCGATAATTTTCGAAAGAACAGTTCATATATAATTCTCTAATTCCAGATCGTCCTAAAATGCGTTGGATTTTTGTCTCTTTATTTTTTTTTAAAATTCTTTCTGAAGATAGTCTTCCTTGTTCTTGATTCCAAGCTAATAGATCTTCGTCGTGTTCAAATTTAGGTTTTACATGTTTAGGTATTAAATATTTCAGACGTTTTAAGAATTTTAAATTATTATTCATTTTTTTTTAAAAGTGTTTAAATTTTGTTGTATTTTATAAGTATTTTAATGAAAATATTGGATTTTTTAATATTTCGATATATATAAATAATTTTAAATATTTTTTATAACTTAGAGTAAAAAGTATACATTCAAATATTTTTTTCTTTAACATAGAGTTGACAGTTAGTATATGTAGTCTTTTTTTCTTTGCACAATTTCCAGTAATTGGGTATAAGTAATTTGTCAGATGTTTTTTCTCGTTCTATATATATTAATGAATTATTTTGAACATATTTATATTTTTCTAATTGGAAGATTGCTGTTTGTAATAATTGAGTTTTAAATGGAGGATCTAAAAATATGATATCGTAAGGTTCACGTATTCTTTTTAACCATTTAAGCGCATTAGCGTGTATAACTCTTATATTACTTTTTTTAAATTTAACAGACATTTTTTTTAAAGCGTGTACTGTTTTTGTATCTTGCTCTATACAAGTGACAGAATGAGCATATCGAGAAGTTGCTTCTATTCCAAGAGCCCCACTTCCAGAAAAACAATCTAAGCATTTAGCATTAACAATTTTATTGTGTATCCAACTAAATAATGTTTCACGCATTCGATTAGTAGTTGGACGTATTTTAAGATTTTTTTTTATTAAAATTATATGCCCTTTAAATTTTCCACTAATAATTCGAATAGTATTTTTTTTATTATTTTTCATTTGAGTATTTTATATTCAATAGATGTATAATTATATAACTATATATAAAAAAAATAGAGTTCTAATTTAATTTTTTAATGTATTTTGGAATAAAATACAACTTTACATAAGTAATATTATTTTAAATATAATGATTTATCTTTTTTATAATAAACGGAGTGTATTATTATGTCAAAAGATGATAAAAACAGAATTCGAAAATTTTTTTCTTGGTCAAATTTAAAGAAAGTATTTAGTATAAAAAGTAAAAATGCTGACGCAAAAATTTGCCATGAACGTAAAATTTTTAAAGATAATGAACTAAATAATGTTTTTCAAAATGTTAAAACCAATAAAAATTTAAACAATCTTAAAAATTCTTTAGGTAATGAAGAAAATATTAAAAATCGTTCGTTAGGTACACAACATTTAAAAAAAAACAAAATATTATCAATATTGGCAGAAAAGTTATTAAAAACTAAAAATAGTTTAGGATCTAAAATTCAATTACTATTTTCGAAAAACAAAATAGAACAATCATGTTATGAAGATATTTCTAATCAACTTTTAATGTCTGATGTTGGTGTAGAGACTTCTCGCGAATTAGTTAATAGTTTAATTAGAGAATCACGCTTAAAAAAAATAAGTGATAGCAAAGACGTTTTTGAACTATTAAAAAAAAACATGATTAATATTTTAAAAAAAGTAGAAATACCATTGAACATAATACCTAAAAAACCTTTTTCAATATTGGTAGTGGGTATTAATGGAGTAGGAAAAACTTCTATGATTGGAAAATTGACTAGATATTTTAAAAATCAAGGAAAATCAGTAATGCTAGCTGCTGGAGATACATTTCGAGCTGCTGCTATTGATCAATTAAAAATTTTAGGAGAAAAAAATTTAGTTTCAGTAATAGCACGCCAGTGCAAATCTGATCCTGCTTCGGTAATATTTGATGCATGTGAAGCAGCAAAATCAAAAAAAATTGATATTTTAATAGCTGATACTGCAGGTAGATTACATAATAATATTGATTTGATAGAA
Organism: Buchnera aphidicola (Schlechtendalia chinensis); assembly: GCF_001648115.1. Taxonomy (NCBI): domain Bacteria; kingdom Pseudomonadati; phylum Pseudomonadota; class Gammaproteobacteria; order Enterobacterales; family Erwiniaceae; genus Buchnera; species Buchnera aphidicola. Next base: position 23,769 of record NZ_CP011299.1, read on the forward strand.
GAATTAAAAAAAATAAAAAGAGTTATGAAAAAAATAGATTCTTCTGCACCTGATGAAATTATTTTAGTGTTAGATGCATGCATAGGTCAGAATTCTATTAAGCAAGCTAAAATTTTTAATGAAGCTTTGGGTATTACTGGGTTAGCAATTACAAAATTAGATGGTACAGCAAAAGGTGGAATAATTTTTTCTATAGCTAATCAGTTGTCTATTCCAATTAGATATATTAGTTTCGGAGAAAAACTTTCGGATCTTCAGGACTTTAATAGTGAGAATTTTGTGGATGCTATTTTTTTGAAAGATATATAAAAAATGATATTGGTTTTTTACTTAATACATTAAAAGTTTTTAAATATAAATTTGATTTTATAATTTTTTAACGTATTATATCAATAACATTTTATAGTTTATATGTTGTATTTTTTTATTGTGTTTGTGTTTTTTATGGATTGTGAATGAATAAAAATATGGAAACATTAGCAATAGTTTCTTTAGGAAATTTAGAATCTTATATTAGAGTTGCTAATTCGTGGCCAATGCTATCTTTAGAAGAAGAAAAATCACTGTCTAAACGGTTATATTATAATAGTGATTTAGAAGCTGCAAAGACTTTAATTTTATCTCACTTAAGATTTGTGATCCATATTTCTAGAAGTTATTCAGGATATGGATTGTTGCAATCTGATTTAATACAAGAAGGAAATATTGGATTAATGAAAGCTGTTCGTCGTTTTAATCCTGAAATTGGAGTTCGTTTAGTTTCATTTGCTGTACATTGGATAAAATCTGAAATTCATGAGTATGTATTAAAAAATTGGAGAATTGTTAAAGTTGCTACAACTAAATCGCAAAGAAAATTGTTTTTTAATTTGCGTAAAGCTAAGCGAAAATCAGGATGGTTTAATAAAGATGAATTGGAACTTGTTGCACGTGAATTGGGCGTAAAAAGTGAGGATGTGAGGGAAATGGAGTCTCGAATGTCAGCTCAAGACGTAGCTTTACATTCTTTTTTAAGTGAGGATACAAAGAGAGGGTCAGAAAAAAATATAGTTCCGTATTTAAAAGATAATTTTTCTGATTTTGCTAATAATGTTGAAAAGAATAATTGGAAATCGCACACTTCTAATAAATTGAACAATGCTCTTTTAAGATTAGACGAAAGAAGTCGTCATATTATTAAAGCAAGATGGTTAGATGAAGGCAATAAAGTTACTTTGCAAGAAATTGCTAATGATTATGGAATTTCTGCAGAAAGAGTGCGTCAATTAGAAAAAAACGCAATGAAAAAATTAAAAATTGATATAGAAAAATAATTAGCTTTTTTAAATTTTATATTTCAGCTGTGCTTTATGCATTTTTTATTCTACTGTTACTGACTTTGCTAAATTTCTAGGTTGATCTATATTTTCACCTTTAATTAAAGCTGTATAATATGCCAAAAGTTGCAATGGAATTGCATAAAAAATTGGTGAAATTAAATGTTCTATATAAGGTAATCGTATAATGTTTCTGTTTTTATTAAATTTAGCAAATGGATCTGAAAGAATATAAATTAATCCACCTCTGGAATGAATTTCTTCTATATTTAATTTTATTTTTTCTAAAAGATTATTATTTGGAGCAATTATAATTATTGGAACATTGGAGTCAATTAGTGCTAATGGTCCATGTTTAAGTTCTCCTATTGGATATCCTTCTGCGTGGATGTATGAAATTTCTTTTATTTTTAATGCTCCTTCCATTGCAATTGGATATTGTTCTCCTTTTCCTAAAAAAATAATATTTTTTTTATCGAATATTTTTTTGGCTAAGGAATAAACACTTTTTTTATGTTTTAATATTTCTTCTATTCTATTAGGTAGTATGTTTAGTAAGTTTATTATTTTTTTTTCTAATTTAAAATTTTTGCTTTTTAGATGAATGAATTTAGCTACTAGCATAAGTAGTACAGTTAGTTGAGTAGTAAATGCTTTTGTAGATGCAACACCTATCTCTATTCCTGCACAAGTAAATAATGAAAAGTCAGATTCATATACTAGAGAAGAACTTTTGGAATTACATATTGTTAGCGACCCTAAGTATCCTAAGTTTTTAGAAATTTTTAAGGCGTTCAAGTTGTCAGCTGTTTCTCCAGATTGTGATATTATTAACAATAAACTATTTTTTCTAACTAAAATTTTTTTATAACAGAATTCTGAAGCTACTTCAACGTCACACGCTATCATAGCTAATGATTCGAACCAATATTTTGATACTAATCCTGCATGATATGATGTTCCGCATGCTATAATCTGGATATGCTCTGTTTGAGAAAATATTTTTTCAGCTTTAACGTCTAATTCAGAAAAATAAACTGTTTCATTTTTTATAAATCTATTTAGAATAGTGTTTTTTATTGAAACAGGTTGTTCATATATTTCTTTTGCTGTATAGTGTTTAAATTTTCCTTTGTGTACACTTTTATTTTTAATTTCAGATTCAATTTCTTTTCTATTTTGTAAAATACCATTTTTATCAAAAATAGTGACATTATTATGTGTTAATAGTGCAATGTCATTTTCTTTTAAATATATTAAATTTCTAGCAATGTTTGAAAATGCTAGTTGATCAGAAGATATATAGTTTCCCATCTCTCCTTTTCCAACGAGCAGTGGACTACCTGATCTTACTGCTAATAGTACTTTTGAGTCATTAGAATCCATAATTACCATGCTATAATTTCCTTCTAATTTTTTGGTAATTATTTGTATAATATTAAACAAACTTTTTTTATTATAAATTTTTTGAGTAAAGTGAATTAAATGAGCGATAACTTCTGTATCAGTGTTAGAAAGGAAAATGTATCCTTGCTCTTGGAGGTACGTTTTAATTTTTTTATAATTTTCAATAATTCCGTTGTGTACGATAGCAACGTTGCTAGATATATGAGGATGAGCATTTTTTACTAATGCTTTTCCATGTGTTGCCCATCTAGTATGTGCCATACCAATATGTCCGGATAAAGATTTGTTTTTAATAATTTTTATTAAATTTTTAACTTTTCCTTTTGCTCGGAAACGCAGTATTTTGTTTTTTTTGTTTATAATTGCTAATCCCGAAGAATCGTATCCTCTATATTCTAATCGTATTATTCCTTCTTTTAATACGTTCACTACGTTCTTTCGTGCAATTGCAGCGATGATTCCACACATTATATTTCCTATAATAAAATTATATATTATTTTGGTGTTTTAATATTTTTATGTATGATTTAAAGTTTTATATTTTTTTTTGTATTTCTACTTTTTTATTATAAACCATACTAGGTTGATTAACATTTTTTGTAACTGTAGTTCCTGCTGCGATAATTGTGTTATTCGCAATTTTTATAGGAGCGATTATTTGACAATTTGATCCTATGAAAACGTTATTTTCTATAATAGTATTTGATTTTATTTTTCCGTCATAATTACAAAAAATAGTTCCTGCACCAACGTTAACTTTTTTTCCAATTTGAGCATTTCCTAAATAACTTAGATGTTTTATTTTGGACTCGTTTTTTACAGTAGTTTTTTTAATTTCAACAAAATTTCCTATTTGAACTTTTTTTTCTAATTTTGTGTTATCTCTTAAGTGAGAGAAAGGTCCAATAATACAATTTTCAGATATGGTTGCTGATTCAATAATGGTATATGCCTTTATGTGACACTTATTACCAATGATACTATTTTTTATAACACATCCTGGTTCGATTTTTACAAAATTTCCTAATATAACTAAACCTTCTAAAGTAACACCATAATCAATTTCTACATTTTCCCCATGTTTTAATGTACCTTTAAAATTAAAATTTGATGGGTTATGAATTTTTACTCCTGATAGTATTAGGTTTTTTATTCTTTTTTCTTGATATAACTTTTCTGCTACTGATAGTTGAAATCTGTCGTTTATTCCTATTATTTCATTTTTTTTTGTAGGATTTATAGAACTTATTGTGCATTTTTCTTGATAAGCAAAATTGATAATGTCAGTGATATAATATTCTTTCTTTTTGTTATTGTTATTTGTTTTTTTTATCCATCTTTCGAGACATTTTCCACTAGTTATGAAAATACCAGAATTAACTTCGTTTATTTTTAATTGTTTTTTAGAAGTTTCAGAATGTTCTACTATTTTTTTTATTTTTCCTTTTTTTCGAATAATTCTTCCATAATTTTTTGGGTCTGTTATTGTTTCTGTTAATAAACTAATAGATGACTTTTCTTTAGATGAAATTAACTTTTTTATAGATTCTTTAGATATTAAAGGCATATCGCCATATAATATTAAATAATTTTCATTTTTCTTTAAAATTTTTTTTATTTGGTATATTGCATTTCCAGTACCTAATATTTTCTTTTGTTTTATCCAAATTAAGTTAGGATTAGTAACAATAGATTTGAATAGTCTGTATTTTGAACTATATATTAAATAAATTTTTTTTGTACAAATAGAATCTGTTAAGTCGACAACATGTTGTAGTATAGGTTTGTTTCCTAACAAATGTAGTACTTTTGGATATTTAGAACACATTCTTAGTCCCTTTCCAGCAGCAAGAATGATCACATTTATTTTTTTTTCAGTCATATTTTCCCATTTATATTTTCGTCGTTATGTGTGGTTGTATCTTTTAAAACATTTATTAAGTAATATAAAAGTTTTCAGATTATGCTAAATTTAAAAAATTGAATATAATCTTTTTTATTTAAGCTGTAAAATTATTATATTATTAATTAGTATACATTAAGGATACTATGTATTATCATATTATTTCTTCTGATTTAGATGGAACACTATTAGCGCCAAATAGTTCCTTAACTGATCTTACGATTAATGTTGTTCAGTCATTAGTTAAAAAAGGAGTTTATTTCATTATAGCAACAGGAAGACATTATTTTGAAGCGATTAAAGTTAGAAATAATTTAGGAATTTTAACTTTTTTGATTACTTCGAATGGAGCGAGAATCTATGATCCTTATGATCAGTTAGTATATAGTTCCAATGTTAATAAATACGTCATACTAGATTTGATAAAATTATGTTCATTAGATAAAGATATATTAATTCAATTATATTCTCATGATAGTTGGTATATTAGTAACAATTATAGTAATAATGGTGTGAATTTATATAATTCATTTGGATTTAAATATACGTTATTAGATTTGAAAAATTTAATTTTTTTGGATTTTAATAAAGTATTTTTTACTAGTAGTAATTTAAATAAATTACATTTTTTACAAAAATATATTTTAGATAATTTTAAATCGAAAGTAAATGTTAATTTTTCATGTTCTAATTGTTTAGAAGTAGTTTCTAATGAAGTTTCTAAGGGAAATGCATTGCAATTAGTTTCTAATTTACTAGGAATTTCTTTAAAAAAGTGTTTATCTTTTGGAGATGGAATGAATGATAAGGATATGTTAGAAATTTCTGGAAAAGGATGCATTATGAAAAATGGACAACATTTTCTTAAGGAGAGTCTTTCTGATTTTGAAGTGATTGGAAGTAACTTTGAAGATGGAGTAGCAAATTATTTAATTAAAATTTTTAATTTACTTGAATAATAATGAAAATATTTAATTGTATGTTTTTTAGAATATTATATGTTAATAAAAAATATTATATGTTTTAAGTATGTTTTTTATTTTTGTGTTGTATATTAAGAATCATATGAATTCTAAAATAACATTTTTAGATTTATATGATTTTGAAATATTTAAATTAATTTAATAGATTTTTATATATAAAATAAGTTATTTTTCAGAATTTTTCAATTTTAGTAAATAATTATTTAAATAATTATTTGGTGTTTTTAGCATTTACATACATACGGGAACTGTTATATGAAAGTAATGAGTCATACGTTAGGATTTCCTAGAATTGGTGTAAAAAGAGAATTAAAGGTAGCTTTGGAAAATTATTGGTCTGGTAAAATTTCTAAAAATGAATTGCTATCTGTTGGAAAAATGTTAAGACATCGTCATTGGAAACAACAAAAAGATAGAGGTATTGATTTTATTCCTGTTGGTGATTTTTCTTGGTACGATCATGTTTTAGGAATGTCTATGCTATTAGGAAATATACCTGAGAGACATAAAAACAAAGATGAGACTATTACTTTAGATACTATGTTTCGAATTTCTCGTGGTGATTGCTCTGATGAAAAGTCAGGTTTGGCATCAGATATGACGAAATGGTTTAATACTAATTATCATTATATTGTTCCTGAATTTACAAATTCTTCAAGTTTCAAGTTGTCTTGGTTACAGTTATTTGAAGAAATAGATGAAGCATTATTATTATATGATAATGTTAAACCTATAATTTTAGGTCCGTTAACTTATTTATGGTTAGGGAAAGTTAAGGGTTCTAATTTTGATAAGTTAACTTTGCTGAACAAGATTATTCCTATTTATGTTAAGATTTTGTTGAAATTGAAGGAAAGAGGTGTAACATGGGTTCAAATTGATGAACCTATTTTAGTGCTAGAGTTGCCTGAAAATTGGAAGAAATTTTTTTATTCAACTTACTATAAGTTGTTTGGTTATACTAAATTGTTATTAACTACTTATTTTGGAGGTATTAGTCATAATCTTGATTTAATTACCAAATTGCCTGTTCAAGGTTTACATTTAGATTTAGTTTCTGAAAAGTGTGATTTATCTTTGTTGAATAGTTTTATTCCTAAAAAATGGTTAGTATCATTGGGTATAATAAATGGAAGAAATGTTTGGCGTTCGAATTTAAAAAAATGGTTTGTGAAGTTAAAACCTTTTATAGAATTTAGAGATCAGATATGGATAGCTCCTTCTTGTTCTTTGTTACATTCTCCTATAGATTTAAATTTTGAAGCGCGAATGAGTAAAGAAGTAAAAAGTTGGTTATCATTTTCGTTACAAAAATGTGAAGAATTGTCATTATTAAAAAATGCATTAAATAATAATGTTAAAAATGAAATAGAATTGTGGAGTCAACCAATTTATGATCGTTCTAATTCAAATTTAGTAAATGATATCTTAGTTCAAAATAAAGTAAAAAAAATTTTATTAAGTGATGTCAAAAGAGATAACGTATATTCTGTTAGGTCAAAAAAACAAAAGAAAAGATTGAATTTACCTTTGTTTCCAACTACTACAATAGGTTCTTTTCCACAAACACAAATAATACGAAATTTACGTTTAGATTATAAATTGGGCAATATAAGTTTTAAAAATTATCAAATTGAGTTGTATAAGCACATTAAATCTGCTATTTCTTTTCAAGAAAATTTAGACATTGATGTTTTAGTTCATGGAGAGTTTGAACGAAATGATATGGTAGAATATTTTGGAGAAAATTTGAATGGTTTCGTATTTACTGATAATGGATGGGTGCAAAGTTATGGTTCACGATGTGTAAAACCTCCTATTATTGTAGGTGATGTTAGTCGTTCTAAATCAATTACTATTGATTGGATTACATATGCGCAATCTCTAACCAATAAACCAGTTAAAGGTATGTTAACTGGTCCTATGACAATTTTATGTTGGTCTTTTTTACGTGAAGATTTGTCTGAAAAAGATATAGCTAATCAAATAGCATTATCTCTTCGTGATGAAGTGTTAGAATTAGAAAAGGAAGGAATTTCTATTATTCAAATTGATGAACCAGCATTGAGAGAAGGTTTACCATTACGTTGTAGTCTTTGGAATTCATATTTTTCTTGGGCTATCAAAACTTTTCAGTTATCTTGTTTTGGTGTTCGGGATGATACTCAAATTCATACGCATATGTGTTATTGTGAATTTAATGAAATTATGGATGCCATTGTTTTATTAGATGTAGATGTAATTACTATTGAAACTTCAAGATCTGATATGGAATTATTAGAATTTTTTAAAAATTTTGAATATCCAAATGGTATTGGTCCAGGTGTATATGATGTTCATTCTCCAAGTGTTCCTAGTGTAAAATGGATAACTTCTTTACTTGAAAAAGCTATCAATTATATTCCGATAGATAGATTGTGGGTAAATCCAGATTGTGGTTTGAAGACAAGAAATTGGGATGATACAAAATGTTCATTAGAAAATATGGTCCAAGCAGCGAAAATTATTAGGGAAAATTATAATTAATGACGAGATGTAAAAAAACGATGTTGTTATTAACTAATAACAACATCGTTTTTTTACATCTCGTCATTAATTATAATTTTCCCTAATAATTTTCGCTGCTTGGACCATATTTTCTAATGAACATTTTGTATCATCCCAATTTCTATATATTTAATTATAGAAAGTGTATCTTATATTATTGATAATAATTTTTTAACATTGCATTTATAATTATATTAACTATTAGTATGAATAATTATATATTTTTTATTCTTTTTATTACAAATTTACAATTTAACCTATATCATAGTTACTTTTAAACACAGATAATTTTAAAAAATTAAATAATTATTATGTAAAAATATTAATTTAATAAGTTATAGTATCGAATCTTAAAATTATTGATTAGAAATACGGTTTAATTGTTTATAGTAATAAATGTTAATTATCATTCTATATTTTGGCTTTGTTCTCTAATTTGTTCAATTAACACTTTTATCTCTATGACAGATGAATGAATTTCAAAATTTGAGGATTTTGAGGATAATGTATTAATTTCTCTATTTAGTTCTTGCATGATAAAGTCTAATTTTCTTCCAATTGGTTCTTTATTTTCTAATATTGAAAAAGTTTTTAAAATATGTATTTCAATTCTGTCTAATTCTTCTGCAATATCGGTTTTCTGTATTATAAAAAATAATTCTTGATTTAATCTATTCTGATCGATTTCTATTTTAAATTCTTCTATTTTTTCCAAAATTCTTTTTTTTTGCCATTTTGTAATTTGTTTTATGTTATCTCTTATAATTTTTATATTATGTTGTATAAAAAACAATTTTGTTTCTATTAGTTTTTTAAGATGTATACCTTCACTTTCTCTAAATTTCAACAACTTTTTTATAGTTCTTTTAAATAATTCTGATATTTCAGAAGAAATTTTTTCTTTGTTATTATTTTTTAAGTTTATTACTCCAGGCCAATTTAATAAATCGATTATATTAATAATTCCATCTGGAACGTTTAATTTTATATATTTTATATGTTTAATTAACTGTTTAATGAGAGGAGTGTTAATTGATTTAGTTAACATTTCATATTTATTAGATTCAAATTGTAAATTACATTCTATTTTTCCTCTACTCATGTTTAATTTGATGTATTGACGAATTATAGGTTCTAACTCTCTTAATTCTTCTGATGATCTCAGATTAATTTCTAAATAACGATGATTGAATGAACGAATTTCAAATATAGCACTTCCCCATTTTTTATTTATTTTTTCTTTCGCATATCCAGTCATACTATATATCATCGTATTACCTCCTTTATTTGAATTAGTATTAATATATTAATATGATCCAAAAAAATTTAAATGAGGATTTTAATGTTTAAAATATCTTAATTTTGTAAAAATCATAGAGATTTTGTATTTATTGACAGCAGAAATGATATCTTTATCTTTAATGGATCCTCCTGGCTGAATAATGCATGAAACTCCTTGTTTTGCAACAATATCTATGCTATCTACAAATGGAAAAAATGCGTCGGATGCTATTATAGATTGTTCTAGTTCTTTCTTGTTTTCTTTAGCTTTCATTGTTGCTATTTTAATAGCATCGATTCGACTGGTTTGTCCTGCACCAATACTAATTGTTTTTAAATTTTTAACATAAACGATAGCATTTGATTTAAGGTGCTTAACAACTTTTAAAGCGAATAGGGCATCATTTGTTTCTTTAAAAGTAGGTAACCTTTCACTAACCGTTTTCCATGTATTTTTATTAATACAATCATGGTAATCTGTTTGAATTAAAAAAGCTCCACAAATTGATTTTATATTTAATTTGTTTTTATTATTATGAATATTACAATATTTAAGTATTCTTATATTTGGCTTCTTAGAGAGAATGATTAATGCTTCATTAGTAATATTTGGAGCTACGATTAATTCTATAAATTGTGTGTTTATTATGGTTTGTACTGTTTTTTCATTTAATGTATTATTAAATGCAATTGTTCCACCAAATGCTGAAACAGGATCTGAATTATAAGCAGAAATATAAGCAGAAAAATGATTTTTTGAAATTGCTACACCACAAGGATTACCATGTTTTACTATGACACATGCTGGTTCGTTAAATTCTTGAATACATGATATAGCTGCGTCAGCATCTGATACATTGTTATAAGATAAAGTTTTTCCTTGAATATGAGTTATATTATAATTTTGGCACGAATTGACATATAATCCTGCTTTTTGATATTGATTTTCTCCATATGCTAAATTTTGTTTTTTTTTAAATATAAAATTTAAGTATTTTGGCAGAGATCTTTCGACATTATAATGTTGAGTATTATTGTTTAATTTTGAAAAATATTTCATAATATCATAGTCATAGTTTAAAACGTATTGAAATGCGGAACAAGCTAATTTTAAACGAGTTTTTTCAGTAACAGTATTATCATTAATATTCATTTCTTCTATTATATGATTATAATCTTCTAATTTAGTTATAATAGTAACATTTTTGTAATTTTTTGCAGCAGCTCGAACTATAGTTGGACCTCCAATATCAATAGATTCAATTATATACTGATGATCATTGTTTTCTATATTTGCTATTTTAAAAAATGGATAAAAATTTATTACAATTAAGTCCATTTTAATAATACCAAAACGATTCATAATGTTTAGATCTTTATCTGGACGTGCTAATATACTAGAATATATTTTATGATGCAAAGTTTTAATTCTTCCTGACATTATTTCAGGGAAATTAGTATATTTTGAAATATTTGTAGATGAAATACCTGCATTTTTTAATACTTTTTCTGTTCCAGAAGTAGAAAATAAATTGATTTTTTTTTCTGTTAGTGTTTTAGCAAAATTTACAATTCCAGTTTTGTCAAAAACACTAATTAGTGCATTTTTTATTGTTTTTTCTTTTTTCATAGTTTTAATTTCAAATATATATTTGTACAATTAGTTTTTATAAAATATATCAAAATAAATTTTAGTTAAATATTAATGTAACAATTTTAAATATAAAAACAAAATGTTATTTTGTATGTATATTTTAAAAAAATTGATTTCTGTTTTTAACAATTTTAAAGTGTTTTTTCTATTTCTGTTTTAAAACTTTTTCCAGATGTAAATGTTGGGATTTTTTTTTCTGAAATTTGTATTGTTTCCCCAGTTTGTGGATTTCTTCCAATTCTTGCTGCTCTACTATTAACTTTAAATGTTCCAAATCCTGCTAATTGAACAGATTTTCCATCTTTTAGTGTATCAACAATAATTGTTAATATTGTTTTTACAATGCATTTAATGTGTGTTCTTGACAAATTAGTTTTTTTAGAAACTGCGTCAATTAATTGCGATTTATTCATTTTAGTCTCTTTAACAATTGTAAATTTATAAGAATTTCTGAAACATTTTTTTTAATAATTAATATTTTTAATTAAATATATTTGAAAATTTTGAATATTTTTGTAAAAATAATTTTAAAAGTAATGTAAAACGTTGATATGAAATAATGTTTATGAAAAATTTTAATATTTATTTTAAATTTTTGCATTTTAAAAAAACAAGTTTATTTAAATTAAACAATTAGATTTGATGCAAAGTAATTTTAAAATTATATTTTTCTACATTATTTAAAATAATGTTTTTACATAAAGTATAAATAAATATAAAAAACAAACATTCACAGAAATAGTAAATGTTCATTTTTGTATTCTAACTTAAACTGTAGAATTTAATAGTTCTGATAAATTTGCAGATGCTTCTTCTACACTAACAGAAGGAGGCAAATCAGATTTTACATTTTCTTTCTTACGGTGATTTAATCTTTTTTTATGATATGAATATCCTGTTCCTGCTGGAATTAATCGTCCTACAATAACATTTTCTTTTAGTCCACGTAGTTCATCTTTCTTTCCTGCTACTGCTGATTCAGTAAGTACTCGAGTGGTTTCTTGAAAAGAAGCTGCGGATATAAACGATTCTGTTGCAAGAGAAGCTTTAGTAATTCCTAATAAATCTCTAGAAAAAGTTGCTAATATTTTTCTTTTATTATTTAATATTTCATTAGACATTTTAACACGAGAATATTCTACTTGTTCTCCATTTAAAAATTCTGAATTTCCAGATTGAATAATTGTTGCTTTTCTAAGCATTTGTCGTACTATCACTTCAATATGTTTATCATTAATTTTTACTCCTTGAAGTCGATAGACTTCTTGTACTTCATTAACGATATATTTAGTTACAGCTTGAATACCTCTCAATCTTAAAATGTCATGAGGAGATTCTGGTCCATCTGATATAATATCACCTTTTTCAACTCTTTCTCCTTCAAAAACGTTTAATTGTCTCCATTTTGGAATCATTTCTTCATAAGGATTATTTCCATCATATGGAGTTATAATTAATCTCCGTTTTCCTTTAGTGTCTTTACCAAAAGAAATAAAACCACTAATTTCAGCTAAAATTGCTAATTCTTTTGGCCGACGTGCTTCAAAAAGGTCTGCAACTCTTGGTAAACCTCCGGTAATGTCTTTGGTACCACCGGATTCTTGAGGAATTCTAGCTAGAGTATCTCCTGATCTAATTTCAACGTTATTATCAACTTGTACTATTGATTTTCCTGGTAAAAAGTATTGTGCTGGCATGTCGGAACCAATAATTAGTACATCATTATCGTTAGAATCTACTATTTTTAATGATGGCCTTAGATCTTTTCCAATGATAGTACGTTCTGATGTATCTAATATAACTATAGATGTTAAACCTGTAAGTTCATCTGTTTGTCTAGTAATACTTTGCCCATCAATCATGTCTATAAATTTAATATATCCATTAACTTCGGAAATAACTGGAATAGTGTGAGGATCCCACTTGGCTACTATTTCTCCTGGTTTTACTGTTTCTTTATTTTTCTTAGCCATTATAGCTCCATATGGAACTTTATAACTTTCTTTTGTTCTTTTAAATTTGTCAATAATTTTTAATTCTACATTACGACCGGTAATTATTATTTTCCCTTCAGAGTTTATTACAGATTTAGAATTTTTTAATTTTATAGTTCCAAAATTTTTAACTTGTACATTAGATTCTAGTGCTGCTCTTGAAGCTGCTCCACCGATATGGAATGTTCTCATTGTAAGTTGTGTTCCTGGTTCTCCAATGGACTGTGCGGCGATAACTCCAATTGCTTCTCCTTTTTCGACTATTTTTCCTCTAGCAAGATCTCTTCCATAACAATGAGCACATACGCCAAAATTAGTTTCACAGTTTACTACTGATCTTACTTTTACACTATCGATAGAGTTTTTTTCTAAAATATTGCACCATTTTTCATTTAAAAATGTGTTTTTAGGTATTAATATTTCTGCAGAATAAGTGTCTAAAATGTTTTCTACTGTAACACGTCCCAAAACTTTTTCTCTTAATGGTTCTTTTATATCTCCTCCTTCTATAACTGCAGTCATTATAATTCCTTCATTTGTTTTACAGTCGTTTTCAGTGATTACTAAGTCTTGAGCAACGTCAACTAAACGACGAGTTAAGTAGCCTGAGTTCGCAGTTTTTAGTGCAGTATCAGCTAATCCTTTTCGAGCACCATGAGTTGAAATGAAATATTGTAATACGTTTAGTCCTTCTCTGAAATTTGCTGTAATAGGTGTTTCTATAATCGAACCGTCTGGTTTAGCCATTAATCCCCTCATTCCAGCTAATTGTCGGATTTGGGCAGCTGATCCTCTTGCACCTGAATCTGCCATCATGAAGATGCTATTAAATGAAGTTTGTTGAATTTTTTTACCATTTTTGTCAATTATGAATTCTGTAGATAAATTTTTCATCATAGCTTTTGAAACGCGTTCGTTAGCTGCTGCCCAAATATCAATGACTTTATTGTACCTTTCTCCAGATGTAACGAGTCCTGATTGAAATTGATCTTGTATCTCTGCTACTTCAATTTCTGCTTCCGTAATAATATTAGCTTTTTTTTCAGGAATGACCATATCATCAATTCCCACTGACGCTCCGGAGCGTGCAGCGTAAGCAAATCCTGTATACATAATTTGGTCAGCGAATTTTACAGTTTGTTTTAATCCAAGTATTCTATAGCAAACATTTAACATTGTAGAAATAGATTTTTTCCCTAATATTTGATTTACAATAGAGTAAGGTAAACCTTTTGGAACAATCATCCATAAAATTGCTCTTCCTATAGTAGTATTCGTAATTTTTTTTGTTCTCAAAAAGTTTTCATTTTCTGCAAGAGAATATTCTGAAATTCTCACCTTTACTTTAGCATGAAGATTAGCTATTCCCATACGATATACTCTTTCTGCTTCTTTCGGATTATTAAGTATCATTCCTTCTCCTTTGACATTTATCTTATCTCTAGTCATATAATAAAGTCCTAATACAACGTCTTGAGAAGGTACGATAATCGGTTCTCCATTAGCAGGTGAAAGGATATTATTAGTAGACATCATTAATGAACGTGCTTCCAATTGTGCTTCCAATGTTAACGGAACATGTACTGCCATTTGATCTCCGTCAAAGTCTGCATTGTATGCTGCACATACTAATGGATGTAACTGTATTGCTTTTCCTTCAATTAATATTGGTTCAAAAGCTTGAATTCCTAATCTATGTAACGTAGGTGCTCGATTTAATAGTACTGGATGTTCGCGAATTACTTCCTCTAAAATATCCCACACAATTGATTCTTCGCGTTCTACCATTCTTTTTGCAGCTTTGATTGTAGTAGCTAATCCTTTTATTTCTAATTTTCCATAAATAAATGGTTTGAACAATTCTAGAGCCATTTTTTTAGGTAGACCACATTGATGTAATCGTAAATAAGGTCCAACAGTAATAACTGATCTTCCAGAATAGTCTACTCTTTTCCCTAATAAATTTTGTCTAAATCTTCCTTGTTTTCCTTTTATCATGTCAGAAAGTGATTTTAATGGGCGTTTGTTTGATCCAGTTATAGCTCTACCTCTTCTTCCGTTGTCTAGTAAAGCATCTACTGCTTCTTGCAACATTCTTTTTTCATTTCTTACAATGATGTCAGGAGCTGACAATTCTAGTAAACGTTTTAATCGATTATTTCTGTTTATTACTCTACGGTACAAATCGTTCAAATCTGAAGTAGCAAATCGTCCGCCATCCAATGGTACTAATGGTCTAAGATCAGGAGGTAAAATTGGTAGTACAGTTAGAATCATCCATTCAGGTTTATTTTGAGATTGTATAAAGGATTCTAATAATTTAATACGTTTTGTTAATTTTTTTCGTTTAGTTTCAGAATTACTATTAAACAATTCTTTTCTTAAGATTTCACATTCTTTTGTTAAATTTATGTTGGACAACAACAACTGTATAGCTTCTGCACCCATTTTTACTACAAATTCATCGCCAAATTCTTCTAATGCGTTTAAATATTGCTCTTCAGTTAAAATTTGATGTTTTTCGAGGTTAGTAATTCCTTCTTCGATGACTACATAAGATTCAAAGTAGAGTACTCTTTCAATATCTCGTAATGGCATATCTAATAATAATCCGATTCTTGACGGTAATGATTTTAAAAACCAAATATGTGCAATAGGCGAAGCTAGTTCGATGTGTCCCATTCGTTCTCTTCTAACTTTACTTTGAGTAACTTCTACTCCGCATTTTTCACAGATAACTCCACGATGTTTTAATCTCTTGTATTTTCCGCATAAACATTCGTAATCTTTTACTGGACCGAATATACGTGCACAAAATAGTCCGTTTCTTTCTGGTTTAAACGTTCTATAATTAATTGTTTCTGGTTTTTTAACTTCTCCAAATGACCAAGATCGAATCATGTCAGGAGAAGCAAGAGAAATTTTTATTGCATCAAATTCATCAGTTTTAATTTGTGATTTCAAAAATTTTAATAAATCTTTCACGAATTAGTTCCCGTCGAAGTGAAATATTTAAAGATAGTTTAATTTTTTAACAATAGATTTAAAAAAATGAACATTAATATTGTTTTTTAATCGTTTTCTAATTCAATATTAATACCTAAAGATCTAATTTCTTTTAATAAAACGTTGAAGGACTCAGGCATTCCTGGTTCCATTTTATAATTTCCATCTACTATATTTTTATACATTTTCGTCCTTCCAGTAACATCATCAGATTTTACTGTTAACATTTCTTGCAAAGTATAAGCAGCTCCGTAAGCTTCTAATGCCCAAACTTCCATCTCACCAAATCTTTGTCCTCCAAATTGAGCTTTTCCACCTAATGGTTGTTGAGTGACTAAACTATATGATCCTGTAGATCTTGCATGCATTTTGTCATCAACAAGATGATTCAGTTTTAACATGTACATATATCCTACAGTAACCGGTCTTTCAAATTTTTCTCCAGTACGTCCATCGTAAAGAGTTATTTGTCCTGAAGATGGAAATCCTGCTAACTTTAGTAGATCTTTTATTTCATTTTCTCTTGCTCCGTCGAAAACAGGTGTTGCAATAGGTAACCCTTCACGAAAGTTTTTTGCTAAACACAATATTTCGCTATCGGAAAATTCATCAAAATTGATTTTTTGCTTAGTATGTTCACCTAGATTAAAAGTTTTCTGAATAAAGTTTCTAATATTTTCAATGGATTTTTGAGTTTTTAACATTTTATTAATTTTATTTCCTATTCCTTTAGATGCTAATCCTAAATGAGTTTCTAGAATTTGTCCGATATTCATTCTAGATGGAACTCCTAAAGGGTTTAAAACAATGTCTACAGGAATTCCATTTTCATCGTATGGCATATCTTCTACAGGATTAATTTTTGAAATTACTCCTTTATTTCCATGACGCCCAGCCATTTTATCTCCAGGTTGAATCTGTCTTTTTACTGCTAAATATACTTTAACTATTTTTAATACTCCTGGAGTTAAATCATCTCCTTGAGTGATTTTTTTACGTTTGATTTCTAGTTTTTTGTCGAATTTTTTTTGAAGAACACTATATTGAGAAGTTAATTGTGTTAGTTGTTTGCTATATTTTTTGTTGTTTATTGAAATTTTTAACCATTCTTTTTTAGATAATTCGTTCAATTTTTGTTCATTTATTCCTGATAATAACAAAATTGATTGAATTTGATTAAACAAGCTTAATTCAAATATTTTAAATTCTTCTTTTAAATCTTTTTTAACTTGTTCAAGTTGCATTTTTTCTATTTCTAGGGCTCTACTATCTTTTTTTACTCCATCTCTAGTAAATATTTGTACATCAATGACTGTTCCGGATACTCCGTTGGGTACTCTTAAAGATGAATCTTTAACGTCTGAAGCTTTTTCTCCAAAAATAGCTCTTAGTAATTTTTCTTCTGGTGTTAATTGCGTTTCTCCTTTTGGAGTTACTTTTCCAACTAGAATATCTCCTCCTTTTACTTCAGCTCCGATATATACAATTCCTGATTCATCTAATTTTGATAATGCAGATTCCCCTACGTTAGGTATATCTGATGTAATTTCTTCAGATCCTAATTTAGTATCTCGAGAAATGCATGCTAATTCTTGTATGTGAATTGTAGTAAATCTATCTTTTTGTACTACTTTTTCTGAAACTAAAATAGAATCTTCGAAGTTGTATCCATTCCATGGCATAAATGCTACACGCATATTTTGACCTAATGCTAATTCACCTAAATCAGTAGATGGTCCATCAGCTAGTACATCACCTTTTTTTACCGTTTCTCCTAAATATATACATGGTATTTGATTGATGCATGTATTTTGATTAGACCTAGTATATTTTGTAAGATTGTAGATATCGATTCCAGCTTCTCCAGGATGCATTTCTTCTTCATTAACTTTTATAATAATTCTTGATGCATCTATATATTGAATTTTTCCTCCTCGTTTAGCTATTTCTGTTACACCTGAATCTACAGCGACTGTTCGTTCCATTCCAGTTCCAACTAATGGTTTTTCCGAAATTAATGTAGGAACAGCTTGTCTTTGCATGTTGGCACCCATCAAAGCTCTATTAGCATCATCATGTTCTAAAAACGGAATTAAAGATGCTCCTACTGAAACTATTTGTTGAGTAGAAACGTCCATGTAATTTATTTGAGATGGGTTAAATAGACTGGATTCACCCTTGTTTCTACATGTTATTAAGTCTTCAGTAAAACGTCCATTTTTATCTAAGTTAGTATTAGCTTGTGCAATAATAAAATTTCCTTCTTCAATAGCAGAAAGATATTCTATTTCGTTGGTAATAGCACTATTTTTTACTTTTTGATAAGGTGTTTCTAAAAATCCGTACAGGTTCGTTCTTGCATATACAGAAAGAGAATTTATTAAACCAATGTTAGGTCCTTCTGGAGTTTCAATAGGACATACTCTTCCATAATGTGTAGGGTGTACATCTCTTACTTCAAAACCTGCTCGCTCTCTAGTTAATCCACCTACACCTAATGCAGAAATACGACGTTTATGTGTTATTTCTGATAATGGATTATTTTGATCCATAAATTGTGATAGTTGACTTGATCCAAAAAACTCTTTTATAGCTGCAGAAATTGGTTTAGCATTGATCATGTCTTGAGGCATTAATGTATCTAAATCGCCTAAAGAAAGTCTTTCTTTTACAGCTCTTTCAACTCTTATTAGTCCTATTCTAAATTGATTTTCTGCCATTTCACCTACTGATCTTATTCTTCTATTCCCTAGATGATCAATGTCATCAATGTCTCCTTTTCCATTTCTAATGTCAATTAACTTTTTTATTACGTCGATTATATCTAGTTTGTTTAAAGTTCCCGTTCCTTTTACATTGGTTCTTGATAATGAACGATTAAATTTCATTCTTCCGACTGGAGAAAGATCATATCTTTCTTCAGAAAAAAATAAATTTTCAAATAATGTTTCTGTCGCATCTCGTGTTGGAGGTTCTCCAGGACGCATCATTCGATAAATTTCAATTAATGCGCTGAATTTATCGTGGGTTGGATCTACTTTTAATGTTTCAGAAATGTATGGTCCGTGATCTAAATCATTTGTGAATATTGTTTCAATTTCTAAGAAATTATTCAATTTTAATTTCTTTATCAAATCAATGTTTAGTTCGGTATTAGCTGGTACGATTATTTCTTTTGTTTTATTATTACAATAATTTTTGGATAACACTTTTCCTACTAAATATTCCATTGGTACTTCTATAGATTTTACATTATTATCTTTTAATAGATTAATATGACGTGCGGTGATGCGTTGTCCTTTTTTTATATAAGTTACGTTATTATAATTAATATTAAAAGTTGCAGTTTCTCCACGCAATCTTTCAGGAATTAATTCCATTACGATTTTTTTTTCAGATATCTTAAATGTATTTGTTTGAAAAAATATGTTAAGAATTTCTTCTGTAGTAAAATTTAACGCTCTCAAAATAATACTGACAGGTAGTTTTCGTCTTCTATCAATACGAATAAATAGATTATCTTTTGGATCAAATTCAAAATCTAACCATGATCCTCGATATGGAATAATTCTAGCATTATATAATACTTTTCCTGATGAGTGAGTTTTCCCCTTATCACTATCAAAAAATACCCCTGGACTCCGATGTAATTGGGATACTACTACTCTTTCGGTACCATTTATTATAAATGTTCCATTTTTAGTCATTAATGGGATTTCTCCCATATATACTTCTTGTTCTTTTATATCTTTAATTATTTTTTCTGACACTTCACGTTCGTAAACAATAAGACGTAATTTAACTCGTAACGGTGCCGAATACGTTGTGCCTCGTGTATGGCATTCTTTGACATTAAAAGTAACGCTTCCTAAACGATATTCTATATATTGCAATTCAGCATTTCCGTTATAGCTAGAAATTGGAAATATTGAACGAAATGCTGATTCTAGACCACATAAACCATTAGAATCTCGCATTATAAATTTTTGAAACGAATCAATCTGAATAGAAAGAAGATATGGTATTTCGAGTACTTGTGGGCGTTTTCCAAAATTTTTGCGAATACGTTTTTTCTCAGTATAAGAGTAAACCATAGGGTTCCTCAATTAGCCAGTCAATTGAATTATTATTATTTTAAATATTTTTAGTAATTTTAATTTTTTAAAAATAATTGTTGTCTACATATTTTTTATAAAACAAATACTGATAAAGTAATTGTATGATTAAAGAATTTTGTAAACGTAAAGGTAATTTAAAATTTAAAATAATCGAACGGAAAGGGCTGGTGACTTAGGATCACCAGCGACTAATAAATAACATGAATCAGTAATTTTAAAAAAAAATTTATTGAATTTCTACTGTAGCACCAGTTTCGTCTAATATTTTTTTTAGAGATTCTGCTTCTGTTTTAGTAACATGTTCTTTTATTACAGTAGGAGCTGATTCCACTAGATCTTTTGCTTCTTTTAATCCTAAATTAGTAGCACTTCTTACAGCTTTTATTACTGATACCTTATTTCCACCAATAGACTTTAATATAACGTCAAATTCTGTTTTTTCTTCAATTTGTTCTGTTTTTAAAATAGGTTCATTGTTTGTAGATATTTTCGATGATATGCCAAATTTTTTTTCCATATCAGAAATTAGTTCAACAACATTCATAACTGACATTTCTGATATGGCTTCTAAAATTTGTTCTTTAGTTATAGACATAATGTTTTGTTCCTAATAATATTTAGATAATATTTCAAATATTATTTTTAAGAATGTAAAATCGTTTTTTTTACTACTTTTTATTTTGTGCTATGGACATAAGTATACGCATAAGTGGTCCTAAAGTTGCTTCTTTTATAGTTATTATTAGACGTTGTAGTACTTCATTATATGTAGGTATATCTGCTAGTGTATTAATATCATATGCAGCTAGTATTTTTTTTTCAAATACTGCTCCAACAATTTTAAAATTAACATTGTTTTCAGAAAATTCTCTAAATAATCTTGCAGCATTTCTCGGATGATCTATAGAATATCCGATTAACATTGGGCCAATTAGTATTTTTTTTAAACATTCAAATTGAGTATTTTTAATACCTAATTTTGTTAAAGTGTTTTTAAAAACGTGTATTTTTACACCTATTGTTCGTGATAAAGCACGTAGTTTAGTAATTTCATTAACTTTTATGTCTCTTAAATCAGCGAGAACTATTGATAATGCTTTTTTAGTTGTATTGTGAATCTCAGCAACAATTTCTTTTTTTTTCTGAAAATTTAACATTATTAATTTATGTGCTCCTAATTTAGTTAAAATTTTCGAAAGTTATGTTTTCGAATAATAAGTTTAAAATTAATAATTTTGTTGATGTAATTTATCAGCATTTGCACTATTTGAAATAGTGATAAGAAAACAAAAATTATACATCCTAAGATTTGTATAACTCATAAGAATTATTGAATTTTTTTAGACTGAAAGTGCTAATTTTAGATGTCAATTTAGGCATGAAGAATTATTATAAAGATTCTTCTCTTCAGCGTAAAGAAAAAAACAATTAATTATTTTAGGTTATATTATTAAAATCAATGTTTATACCTAAGCTCATTGTAGTAGAAATAGTTACTTTTTTTATGTATTCTCCTTTTAAGTTTAAAGGCCTTAATTTTTTTAAAGATGTTAATAAGGCATTTAGGTTTTCTTGTATATCTTTATTTGGAAAGTTTATTTTTCCTATTGTGGTGTGTACTATTCCGTTTTTATCGTTTTTATAATTTATTTGTCCGTATTTTGCATTTTTAATAGCATTTTCAATGTTGTCAGTAACAGTTCCTAATTTTGGATTAGGCATGAGTCCTCGAGGTCCTAATATTGGTCCTAATTCGTTGACGATTTTCATCGTATCAGTAGATGCAATTGCGATGTCAAATTTTATTTTTTTTTCTTTAATTTGTTCTACTAAATCGTGCAAGCCTACGTATTCCGCTCCTAATTTTTTAGCAATATTAATGTTTTCTCCTGTTGTAAAAACTGCTAATTTTATAGTTTTTCCAGTACCAAATGGTAATACAATACTATTTTTAATGTTTTGATCGGGTTTTTTAGGATTAATACCTAGGTTAATAGATGCATCTATACTTTCATTAAATTTAGAAATAGCCATTTTTTTAAGTAATTCTATTCCTTCTTCAATTTCAAATATTTTTTTGTTAGGCATCAAATTATTTAGAAATTTTGCTTTTTTAGTATTTTTTTTCATTTATTTATCTTTTATAGTTAAACCTATAGAATAAGCGGTTCCTAAAATGGATTTAGTTATATTTTGAATACTAGAACCTGTCATATCTACTTTTTTTATTTGAGCGATTTCTACTATTTTTTGATAACTGATTTCACCTATTTTATCTATTTTTGGTTTTGAGGATCCTGATTTAAGTCCCATAGCTTTTTTTAGTAGAACAGAAGCAGGAGGTGTTTTTGTAATGAAAGAGAATGATTTATCTGAATATACTGTTATTATAGTTGGAATTGGTAGTCCTTTTTCTAAATGATTCGTTCTTGCATTGAATGATTTACAAAACTCCATAATATTTAAACCTTTTTGTCCTAATGCAGGTCCTACTGGAGGACTTGGGTTAGCCATTCCTGCTGAGACTTGTAGTTTAATATAACATTGTATTTTTTTTGCCATAGTTATTTTCTCCTTTTGTTTAAATGAAATTTTAAAGTTTTGTATTCTTTTATTAAAAATAGTTTAAGATTTCAATCTTAATTAAGAATATATTATAAAATAATAAAATAATTTTGTATGGAATAAAATACAAATATGTTTTTGAAATTCATAAAATTTCTAGTTATCTTTAATTAGAGATTTTTATTAAGAATATTTAATTTTTCTTTACTTGTTCGAAATCGAGTTCTACCGGAGTAGATCTTCCAAATATTGAAACTGAAACGGTCAATCTGTTTTTTTCATAATCGACTTGTTCTACTATTCCGTTAAAATCTGAAAATGGACCGTCGTTAACTCTAACCATTTCACCAGGTTCAAATAATGTTTTGGGTCTTGGTTTATCTCCGATTTGTTTTAGTCGGTTTAAAATAGTATTGACTTCTTGATCACTAATTGGAGATGGTTTGTCTGAAGTGCCTCCTATAAATCCTAGAACACGAGGTATACTTCGAATTAGATGCCAACTTGAATCATTCATAGTCATTTGAATTAGTACATATCCTGGAAAAAATTTGTATTCACTTTTTTTTTGTTGCCCTGCTTTAATTTCTACTACTTCTTCTGTAGGTACCATAACAGTTCCAAATAGATTTTCCATTTTTTTTAATTTAATATGTTCACGTATTGATTGTGCTACGCGTCCTTCAAAACCAGAAAATGCTTGTAACACATACCAACGTTTTTTTTGATTCTTATGCATATTATATCCTTAAAGTAGTTATGAATGATATAAATCGAATCAAAATGTTGTCTAATCCCCATAAAATTAAAGAAATGATAAAAGTTGCAATTATTACGATAATAGTAGTATAAAATGTTTCTTTTAATTTGGGAAAAATAATTTTTTTTGTTTCTTTTTTGGCTTCATATATTAACAAAAGTATTTTTTTTCCTTGTTTGGTCAAAAATGCAATGCTTATAGTTGAAATAAAAAGAAATATTGTAGTAATTATATGCCATGGAAAAGATAAATTTATGTAATAATAGTGATTAGATAATGTTAGTATTGTTAGTATTCCTACAACAAACCATTTAATTATATTTAGATGTTTACATTTTTTTTGAAAATTTATCATCTTAGCTATTTGTTATCCTAAAATGCTAATTATACGTCAATTGAATTATATTTTAATATAATAATGTTTGTTATGATATAAAGAAATAGTGAAAAGGTTGTGAGTTTTTGAAATTATTTTTATATATGTTTGTTATACTAACTTGTTTCATGTTTTTTATTGTTAACCTACATACGTTAAATAATAATTAATATTACAGAATTTTTATGTTAGTAAAATTTCAATTTTTACATAGTATTAATATATTTAAATAATATTATTATGTATTTGTATTTAAAACATCTTGAAAATAATATTTTATATGATAATTAATGTAACTATAATTGATTTATTATATAATATTGTTTAAAATTTATAAACTTAATATGATTTTTTATATTCAAAAGTACATCCTAAAATACGTTTGTGCTGATACCCAGATTTAAACTGGGGACCTCACCCTTACCAAGGGTGTGCTCTTATCAACTGAGCTATACCAGCAATATTTTTGAAAGCGAGCAGCGGGAATCGAACCCGCATCATCAGCTTGGAAGGCTGAGGTAATGTCCATTATACGATGTTCGCAAGTTATAAATAATACGAAATGTAAATCAACTTATGGTGGGAGAAGGATTCGAACCTTCGAAGTCTATGACGTCAGATTTACAGTCTGCCCCCTTTAACCGCTCGGGAATCCCACCTTACATAATTTTTATCATTGCCGGCTACCGGAATCGAACTGGTGACCTACTGATTACAAGTCAGTTGCTCTGCCTGTTGAGCTAAGCCGGCTTGTATAACTAATATATATTACGTATAGATTTAATTTTATGCAATAAAAATTTAAGAATAATTTGATATTATTTTAATATTTTTACAAATTTGTAATTGATAAATAGTAATCAATAAAATATTATGTATATGGAAATTATATAAATTTTAGTGTTTTTTTTAGTTATTTTATTTATATTGAATAATTGTCTTTTAAACTTTATTACAGATATTATTAAAAGTGTTGAATTTTTAATGAGAATTTTTAATTTAAACAAACATACTGAATACATTTTAAAATGTTTAATTCGGAATATTACGCATTATGATTCACAATGTGTTAATTTTTTTAGTTATAATAATAGAAAACCTTATATTATAGGAATTTCGGGAAGTGTGGCTTCTGGGAAAAGTACAATGTCTCATTGGCTTCAGATAGTTTTAAAAAATTATTTTGTTAAAAAAAGAGTTTCTGTAGTTACTACAGATAATTTTTTGTATCCAAATAAAATATTGCATTTTTTAGGATTAATGCAAAATAAAGGGTTTCCTAAGACGTATGATGTTAAAAGTTTGGTAAATTTTTTTTTAGATATTAAATTTGGGATTTCAAATAAAATAGTTATTCCTGTATATTCTCATTTACAAAATGATATAGTATTCAATCGTAGTGCTATTGTAAAAAATTCAGACATTTTCATTATAGAAGGTTTACACATTTTTAATCCTGATTTTTATAAACAAAAAAATGTTAATTTTTTTGTATCAAATTTTTTTAATTTTTCAATGTATATTGATGTTGATAACTTATTATTAGAAGATTGGTATCTTAATCGATTTTTAAAACTTAAATATATTTCAAAATTTTTTACTAATTCTTTTTTTAATATTTATTCCAAAATTTCTGATAAAACTGTAAAAAATATTGCTATTAAAATATGGTATGATGTTAATTTTAAAAATTTAGAAAAAAATATTATACTTTCTAAAAAATATACTAACTTTGTTATAAAAAAGAATTTTGATCATAGTATAAGTTCCGTGAGTTTGAGGAGACAAGATAATATAAAGCGTTATTAAAATATAACGTAATTTTATTATTTTATAGAGAATTACTTTTTTGTTTTAATTTTAAATTATTGTGACTTCTAATTCGAGGAAAATGTTAAATTTTTTTTTAACCCTATCTTGTACTATTTGTGTTAATTTTAATACGTCTTTTATTGTAGCGTTGTTTTTGTTAATTAATATCAATGCTTGTTTTTTGTATATTTGTGCACCTCCAATTTTATATCCCTTTAGTTGACATTCTTCGATTAACCATCCAGCTGAAATTTTTACGTGTTCATTATCTTCAGGATAGCAAGGTAAGTTTTTATACTTTGATAGTAACTTCATAGCTGTTTTTGTATTTACAATTGGGTTTTTAAAAAAACTTCCAGAATGACCGACTGATTTCAGATTGGGGATTTTATTCTTTCTAATAATTTGAATGTGATTTAAAATTTTGTGAGCTGTTAAATTTTTAAGTTCTAGATTTTTTAGTTGTGGATGAGATATGTTTGGAATCCATTTTTTAGAAAGTTTAATTTCTACTCCTAGAACAATATAATTGTAATAGTTTGCATTTTTAAAAATACTACTTCGATATTTGAACATACAATTTTTATTTTTTATTTTAATAATGTTATTATGAATTAAAGAAAAAATTTCGACATAATTACACACATTTTTAAATTCTATTCCGTACGCTCCTATATTTTGAATTGGGGCTGCACCAACTGTTCCAGGGATAAACGCTAAATTTTCTAGACCGTATATTCCCATTTTTATTGTATATATTACTAAATCGTGCCATTTTACTCCTCCTTTAACATATATTAACCAGTTGCTTTCAGTTTCTGTGATTGTAATACTTTTGATTTTGTTAATAGCAACAATACCATTATAATATTTAGAGAATAACGTATTACTACCCTCTCCTAGGAATAAAATTGGTATTTTTTTATATTTTTTTCGCGCTTTAATAAGATCATTTATGCTTTTTATAATGATAATTTTTTTTGCATATGCATTAATTTTAAATGTGTGAAATCTTTTTAGTGAATTATTTTGATATTTCATGTTTTTTTAAAAAAGTTTTTAGAGAATTTTGTTTGTTTAAATATTTTTTTAAACTTTTAGAAAATATTGCAATTTTAAATATTATTTTTTAGTTTTAACATAATTAATCATATTATATAAATATATATAAAAATATATTTGCGTATTTTGAGATATGAAATATTTTATTATTTATTTTTTTAAAAATTGACGTTTTAAAGTTTAATATTTCAATAGTTTTAATAATATAGCTACTTTCAATTTTTTTTTGTTTTAAGAGGAATTATAGTGTGAACTCTTTTAATATGCGTTATCATGAAGTATTAAATGAATATTTATTAAATGTACGTGATAAAGTTCAAATTTCATTTGAACTATTTCCTCCTAAAAATGAAATATCTTGTGAAAATTTATTGCAATTAGTTGATAAATTAAAATTGTTTAATCCCATTTTTTTTTCAGTAACATGTGGTGCTTTTTTAGGAAAAAAAGATAACACGTATAACATTTCAAAAAAAGTGTATCAACGTACTGGAATTGAAACTGTTCCTCATCTTACTTGTATTAATTTAAAAAGAGAAGAATTAATAAATGTTGCTCACAAATATTGGGAAAACGGGTTTCGCCATATTTTGGCATTAAGAGGAGACGTTGAGGATTTTAATAGTAAACCTAATATGTACGCTGTTGATTTAGTAAAATTATTAAAAAGTGTTGCTAATTTTAATATTTCTGTTGCTGCTTATCCGGAAATACATCCAGAATCTTTTGATGCGCATTCTGATTTAATTAATTTAAAAAAAAAAATTGATGTTGGTGCTAATCGTGCTATTACTCAATTCTTTTTCAATATTGATTGTTTTTTACGATTTAGAGACTTGTGTGTGCATAATGGCATTACTATAGATATTATTCCAGGAATTTTCCCTATCGTGAATTTTAGACAGTTATGTAATTTTGTCAAAACGAGTAATGTAACGATTCCTCGTTGGATTTTTAACATGTTTGATGGGTTAGACGATAATATTGAAATGAGAGAAATTTTAGGAGCTAGTATAACTATGGATATTGTCAAAGTCCTTTATAAAGAGGGAATAAGAAATTTTCATTTTTACACTATGAATAAATTTAAAATTGTAGCTTCTGCTTGTCATATTTTAGGAATGGCATCTAACGTTTTGTAAAATTTTTTAAAAAATTTCGTTGAAATTTTTTTCAATTTAATTCTTTATAAAGATATTAGCTTTTTCATATATTTTTAAATAGTACGTTTGTGATAAAATTGTATATCAAATAATATGTGCAAATTTTAAAAATAATTTGATTGTGAACTTTAATTTTTTTTGTTTAAAATATAAACATTTAAGCATGTTAAACCATTTCTTTTTATTTGGTATTTTGAGATCTTGTTTATTTTAAATTAAATAGTATATTTTAATTTTTGTGTTATTAATATTAGTAATTTTATTGAATGAAATAATAATTAATTATTTTTTATTATAGTTTTTATTAGTTTAAGTGAGTTACGAATTTATGAAATATAGTTTTAAGATTTTAATTTTTATTAGAAATTTTCTAATTTTTAAGGATTATAGTAATAATGAAAACAGTTGTTAAGAAAGTAGTATTGGCTTATTCGGGAGGACTAGATACGTCAGCAATTATTCCTTGGATAAAAGAAAATTATAATTCAGATGTAATTGCTTTTGTAGCTGATGTAGGACAGTCTAAAAATGATTTAATAAATATTAGACAAAAAGCACTAGAATCTGGTGCATCTCAGTGTATTATCGTTGATTTAAAAGAGGAATTTGTCACAAATTATGTTTATCCTATGTTAAAAACTGGAGCATTGTATGAGGGAAATTATTTGTTAGGTACGGCAATTGCTAGACCAATTATAGCAAAAGCTCAAGTTGAAATTGCATTAAAATTAGAAGCTGATGGTTTGTGTCATGGAGCTACTGGTAAAGGCAATGATCAAGTTCGATTCGAAATGGTTTATTCCGCATTAGCACCACAACTAAAAGTTATTACTCCTTGGAGAGAATGGAAATTTCGTTCAAGAGAAGAATTATTATTTTATTTAGAAAGTCGAAATATACATACAACTTCTACTATTGAAAAAATTTATAGTAGAGATGAAAATTCCTGGCATCTTTCTACAGAAGGTGGAATTCTTGAGGATCCTTGGAATTGCAGCAAAAATGATTGTTGGGTATGGACTGTAGATCCAAAAAATGCACCTAACATTTCTGAATGCGTCTCAGTTAAGGTAGAGAATGGAAATATTGTAGCATTAGATAATATTTTTTTAACTCCATTAGAATGTCTAAAAAGATTAAATTTTTTAGGATCAAAACATGGAATTGGTCGTATTGACATTGTTGAAAATCGTTTAACAGGAATGAAATCTAGAGGTTGTTACGAAACACCGGGTGGAACTATAATGTTTGCTGCATTACGTGCTTTAGAACAGCTAGTGCTAGATAGAGACAGTTTTAAATGGAGGCAAATACTTGGATTAGAAATGTCGTATGTTATTTATAGTGGAAATTGGTTTAGTCCAATTCGACGGTCAATTCAAGCGGCATCTGATGAGTTGTCTTCGGAATTAAATGGAGAAGTTGTGTTAGAGCTGTATAAAGGGATGGTTATTCCTGTTAAAAAATCTTCACAGAATTCTTTGTATTCTAAAGAATTTGTTACATTTAGTTCAGATAACGTTTTTAATCAATCCGATGCTTGTGGTTTTACAAAATTATTCTCTTTATCTTCTAGAATACGAGCAATAAATAATTGTTATAATTCAAAAAATACAGATATTAAGACATAAAATCTTTTATTTTTCAATTTTACGTGCCACATTAAAACAAATGGAGTAGATATATAATGTTGTGGGGAGGAAGATTTTTACAAAAAAATAATCCGTTGTTCAAAAAATTTAATTCTTCTTTAGATATTGATTTCAGATTAGTGAAACAAGACATTTTTGCTTCTATAGCTTGGTCAAAAGCCTTATTAAGGTCTAACATTTTAACTGAAGAAGAGCAAAAAAAAATTGAGACTGCTTTGAATTTTTTATTGCAATCTGTAGAACACGATCCTGATTTAATTTTAAAAAGTGATTTGGAAGATGTTCATAGTTGGGTAGAACGAGAACTAGTCAACATTGTTGGAGTAATTGGTAAAAAGCTACATACTGGACGTAGTAGAAATGATCAAGTTACTACTGATTTAAAATTATGGTGTAAACATAAAGTTATATGTTTATTTAAAAGTATAAAGAATCTTAAGGGAGCTTTTCTGAACATTTCTAAAAAAAATGTAAACACTATTATGCCAGGATATACTCATTTGCAAAGAGCTCAGCCTATTACTTTTGCTTTTTGGTGTTTAGCATATATAGAAATGTTAAATCGAGACATAGATCGTTTGAAAGACGCGTATAGAAGACTAGATATTAGTCCATTGGGATGTGGGGCGCTTTCTGGTACTTCTTGGAACATTAATCGAAAAGTTTTGGCAAAAGATTTAGGATTTGCGTCAGAAACAAAAAATAGTTTAGATAGTGTTTCAGATCGCGACTACGTTATAGAGTTAGCATCTATTGCATCTATTGGAATGATTCATTTGTCTAGATTTTCTGAAGATTTAATTTTTTTCAATTCTTTGGAATCTAATTTTATAACTTTATCAGATGAAGTAACTTCGGGTTCTTCTATTATGCCACAAAAAAAGAATCCGGACGCTTTAGAATTGATTAGATCTAAATCTGGGAGAGTTATTGGATTTTTAATGAACATTTTAGTAGTCTTAAAAGGACTTCCATTATCGTATAATAAAGATATGCAAGAAGATAAGAGAGGTTTATTTGACTCTTTAGATACTTGGAACAATTGCTTATTAATGTCTACTTTAATTTTAGAAAATATAGATATTAATTGTTCAAGATGTTTAGAAGCAGCTCAGAAAAGTTATGCTAATGCTACTGAACTAGCTGATTATTTAGTACAAAAAGGACTAGCATTTCGTGATGCACATCATATTACTGGAAGAATAGTACTAAGAGCTATAAAAGAAAATGTTCCTTTAGAAAATTTAAATTTGAATATATTAAAAACGTATTGTAATAATATAGACAATGACGTATATGGTTATTTAACATTGGAATCTATTTTAAAAAAGAGAAATTCAAAAGGAGGTGTTTCATTTCAGCAAGTAAAATATGCTATTGAAAATGTAACAAAGGATTTTGATAAATATTAGAAATTAACTATTTTTACAAAGTTTGCGTATACATAGTTTCATAATATATTTCATTTAGGTTTATGTAGACATTGACATTTTATATTGATAGTTAAATAGAATAATTAACAGTATAGTTATTCATATATTTCAAAAAAATTAGAATAAATTATAGAACGAATTAACATAATTAATGTTATGATAATCATATTATTTAAAACTTTATATAATGTAATAAGATTAAATTAATTCAGTTATAAATCGTCTCATTGTTACGAACTCTTATAAGTTATGTTTAAAAAAAAATGTTATTTCAAGAAGTAGAGTTAATCTGGAATCAAATTTTGTCTGAAGTACAAACTTTAGTTACTAAAGAATCGAGATTAATAGGGTTTTATCAATCTTATGTATTAAACCATAAAAATTTTAGTTTGGCATTAAGTCACCTTTTATCAAAAAAGATAGGAAACAGTATTATTTCTTCTATTTCTGCGAGAGATATTATATATGAGATATATAATGATAATCCCGTTATTGTTTTATCAGCGGTCAGAGATATAGAAGCAGCATATGATAAAAATTTTGAAACAGAATACTATTCTACTCTATTCTTGTACTTAGATGGATTTCATGTATTACAATTATATCGAATTAGTCATTATTTATGGAATATAAAACGAAGAGAATTATCTATATATTTTAAGAATTGTATCTCTTCTGTATTTTCTGTGGACATTCATCCTTTTTCTAAAATAAGCGATGGAATTGTGTTTGAACATGTTTTTGGGGTTATTATTGGAAAAACTATTGTTTTTCAAAATAGCTCTAAGACTTTATATTCAGTTATGTTAAACAATTCAAGTGAACAGTGTGAAATGTATTTTCCAACAATACATAAAGGAGTATTAATAGGAGCAGGAGTAATAATACTAGGAAAAGTTGAAATAGGATCTGAATCAAAGATTTGTGCTGGTTCTGTTGTATTAACTTCTATCCCTCCTAGATGTGTCGTCTCTGGTAATCCTGCACGAGTAATTGATGCTTTTAATAATAAGTAATTAGTAATGGAACAAGTATTTACTTATTAAAACAAACATTTTTTATTTTTAAAGTTTTATTTTTCTTATTTATTAGAAAGTGTTAAATTAATTTATATGTTTAAAGTTTTAGATATTACTAATATAAAATTGATTTTATTGAAAATGTTTAATTAGAAAAATCATTATTATTTTTTTAGTTTATAAACTTTTTATAAATATTATGAAGCACTTTGAGTCTTTTGCTTTTTTATAAATGTATAATTATATGTGGTATGTATGCTAAAATTACTTAAAGCTTCCTGTTTTTATAGGAAGCTTTATTAGAAATTTGAAAAGTTTTATGTTCAGTCGTCTAAAAAACTACGCAATATTTCTGATCGGCTAGGGTGTCGTAATTTTCGTAGTGCTTTAGCTTCTATTTGTCGTATTCTTTCGCGAGTAACGTCAAATTGTTTACCTACTTCTTCTAAAGTGTGGTCTGTGTTCATATCAATTCCAAATCTCATTCTTAATACTTTAGCTTCTCGTGCTGTTAGTCCTGATAAAACGTTGTGGGTTGCAGATCTTAAACTTTTTGAGGTGGCTGAATCAAGAGGTAATTCTAACGTAGTGTCTTCTATAAAATCTCCTAAATGAGAGTCATCATCTTCTCCAACCGGAGTTTCCATTGATATTGGTTCTTTTGCTATTTTTAAAACCTTTCGTATTTTTTCTTCAGGTATTAACATACGTTCTGATAATTCTTCAGGCGTTGGTTCTCGACCTATTTCTTGTAATATTTGTCTAGAAATTCGATTTAGCTTATTAATAGTTTCAATCATATGTACTGGTATTCTAATAGTTCTTGCTTGGTCTGCAATAGATCGTGTAATTGCTTGTCTAATCCACCAAGTAGCATATGTCGAGAATTTGTATCCTCTTCGATATTCGAATTTATCTACGGCTTTCATTAGTCCTATATTGCCTTCTTGAATTAAATCCAAAAATTGTAATCCTCTATTAGTATATTTTTTTGCAATTGAAATAACTAATCTTAAGTTAGCTTCTACCATTTCTTTTTTCGCTCTTTTTGCTTTTGCTTCTCCAATAGATATTTTTTTATTAATGTCTTTAACTTGTTTTATAGTTAATCCTGTTCTTCTTTCAATATTCGTTAATTTTTTTATAATAATATCGAATTCTTTCTTTGTCTCTTTAAATTTTTCAAACCATGGTTGTTTTTTGTATTTTGATAATTTCGTCCATATTTTTCTTAAATTTTGTTCTAGAAAGAGTTTAAAAAAGAGATATCTTGGAATTTTGCAACGTTCTATGCATAATTTCATCATTATTTTTTCTTGTTTTCGAACTTTCTCCATCATATGTCTCATGCTTGTAACAAGATAATCAAATTGTTTTGGTACTAATCTGAATTGTTTAAATATTTCTGATAATTTATGAATTGCAATTATGGAATCTTTATGATCTCTACTTTTATATTTTATTATATTGTTTGTTATAGTATATTGATCTTTTAATTTAGCAAATTTTTCTCTAGCTATTTCTGGATCAACTTGATGATCGTTTTCGTTATGTTCATTTAATGTATCATCATTATCATGATGATTTTCCTCTTCTATTAATTCAGATCCAATATTATGTGAAATAGATGAAAAGAATTCTTCTGAATTTGGATCGATAAATCCATTAATTAAATCAGTTAGTTTTAGTTCTCCTAGTTCGATTCGATTATATTGTTTCAGTAAATAAGTAATAGTTTCAGGATATTCTGATACAGAACATTGAACTTGATTGATGCCATCTTCTATTCGTTTTGCTATATCAATTTCGCCTTCTCTAGTTAATAGTTCAACTGTTCCCATTTCACGCATGTACATTCGAACTGGATCAGTAGTACGGCCTAAATCGGATTCTACGTTAGATAATACTTGTGCTGCTGCTTCTACTGCATCTTCATCTGCATCTGTATTTCTTATTTCTTGTAGTATGAGATCATCAGAGTCTGGTGCTTCTTCTACTACTTGAATACCCATGTCATTAATCATTTGAATAATGTCTTCTATTTGGTCTGAGTTAATGATGTCATTTGGTAAGTGATCATGGACTTCAGCATAAGTTAAGTATCCTTGTTCTTTTCCGTGGGTAACTAATAGTTTAAGTTGTAATTGAGGATTATGCTCCATAAGACTGTATCCATGTTTTATTTGTACAATTAATATATACAAACTATAATTAAGATAATTTATGATACAAATATATTGAATTTATTTTTTAGTATTATATTTAAAATTCTTAATAAAAAATTATCATTTCTAATAAGTAAAATTTTAATTTACAATTTTTTATTAAATGATTATAATTTTACTAATAGTTTGAACGTTAATATGGTTTTATTGTTTTAGTTGTTTACTAATTATCCATAATTTATTTTTTTCATTTTTTTGTAATCCTATATTTCTATCTTTTGAAATTAGCATATTATATTCATATTCTAATATTTTATTTTTGAGATTTATTAATGAATCTAAGAAAACTTTTGTTACTTGATTTTCAATAATCATGTGGTTCCATTTAGCAAATTGATTTAATTTGTCAAAAATTTTTGTATTTCTATACATTTCTAAAATTTGTCCGGTGTTACAATTAGGGAATTCGATACATTTTTTTACCAAATCTAAAAAAATAGATAATCCTTTCAATTGAAAATTATTTGAATTTTTTATAGGTGGAACGCATAAAGCTAATTTTGGCTTTTGTATTAAAAGACTTATTAAAGTACGCATAGTCATTTGTGTTAACGATTTAAATTTGTCGTGTTTTTTTAAAATTTTTTGAGTTTCTATAACATTGAATTTCATTAAAACATTATGATCTGGAATTCCTATTTTATTTCCAAGTTCTTGTAATAAGTAAATTCGCATTATTTTTCCTGGAATTTTATTAATTAGTGGCATGACAATAGAACTTAAATAAGATCGTTCTCTTATTGATTCCAAATTTATATTTTTTAGTAATTTGTCAAATAGAAATTTTGATAGATGAGTTGCATTTTTGATACGTTTTTCAAAATTTTTACATCCTTCCTTTCTAACAATTGTATCAGGATCTTCACCACCAGGTAAAAATACAAATTTAATATATTTTCCATCATGAATATATGGTAGAGAAATTTTTAGAGTTCGCCAAGCAGCTTCTTTTCCTGCAAAATCACCATCGTAACAGAATATAATATTGTTAGTAATTCGAAATAATAATTGTATTTGGTAATTTGTTATAGATGTTCCTAATAAAGCAATAGAATAATTAATACTGAATTGAAATAGTGTGATTACATCGAAATATCCTTCAACTATTAATAGTTTTTTAGGTTTTGGATTATTTTTTAGAATCTCAAATAGACCATATATAGTTCTTCCTTTCTTAAATATTTCTGTATCTGGAGAGTTAATATATTTAGGAATAGTGTTATTAATCGATCTTCCTCCAAATCCAACAACTTCCCCGTTTTTATTATAAATAGGAAATATGATTCTTCCTTTCAAACGATCATATTTTTTCCCTTTTTCATTAACAATCAATACACCAATATCAATAAATTCTTGAAAGTTAAGTTTATTAGTTTCAATTTTATTTTCTATATTGTTCCAATTAATATTAGAAAAACCAATATTAAAATGTTTTATTGTATTCTTATTTATACCTCGATTAATTAAATATTTATATGCATATTTTATATGAAATAAGTTTTTGTGATAATAATGAGATAGTTTTCTTGTTAAAATGTATAAATTATTTCGTTTTTCATAATTGAATTTTTGATAAAAGTGCTTTTTGTCATATGGTATTTTAAATCCATTAATATATGCTAATTCTTCAATGCTTTCTATAAATGTTAACTTGTCATAATTTATTAAGAAATCAATTACATTTCCATGTGAATTACATCCAAAGCAATAGTAAAATTGTTTTTCATAGCTCACGGTAAAAGATGGTGTATTTTCTTGATGAAAAGGACAATGAGCATTGTAGTTTTTTCCAATTTTTTTTAGTGGTATTCTGTTGTGAATAATATTAACAATATCGGTTTGATGTAATAATTCGTTGATAAAATATTTTGGAATTATTCCTTTCATATTATTTAGTTATGTGACATGCATTTAGACCGAACTTCCAAACTAAAAGAACGGTCGGTAATTTTTATGTGATAGTTAAATTTAGTACATACGGACTCGTTTTGAATTCTCTCTAGACAGTTTTTTAGTTAACCTTTTTACTGCAGACGCTTTTGATCGTTTCCGTTCAGTTGTAGGTTTTTCATAAAATTCTCGTCTTCGAATTTCTGCTAAAATTCCAGCTTTTTCGCAAGATCTTTTAAATCTCCGTAATGCTACGTCAAAAGGTTCGTTTTCGCGCACTTTTACTATTGGCATAATTATATCCTTAATGAAATTAACATATTTAATGTTTATATTTTTATGTTCTGTATCGCTAACAATTATGTGTAATATTTAATTTCGAACTATAAAGTTGTTTTAAAAAAGATTGAAAATAGTTTTTTTTATAATAAAATAAAGTTAATATTTAGTTAGTTTATATTTTAGCATAATGGTTTCAATATATAACATATATACGTTGTAGAAATGTTTATACTATTACAATTAGTTGTTTTAATTATAAATTAATATGAGAATATTAGGTATTGAAACTTCTTGCGATGATACTGGAATTTCAGTATACGACAGCATTGAAGGGATTTTGTTTAATAAGGTATTTAGCCAATTCAATTCTTATAACAGTTATGGTGGTATTGTTCCTGAGTTAGCTTCTCGAAAGCATCTTGAAGTTTTATCGAAATTAATTCAAAATTCATTTGAAGAATTTAATCTTGATAAAAACTCTATAAACGCTATTGCGTATACTGCTGGTCCTGGATTAACAGGATCGTTATTAATAGGTGCATCCCTAGCTGTCGCATTAGCTTTTTCTTTAAATATTCCTACGATTTCAGTAAATCATATGGAAGGCCATCTATTAACTCCTATGTTGGAAGATAAAAAGCCAAAATTTCCTTTTATAGGATTGTTAGTATCTGGTGGACACACTCAGTTAATTAATGCACGTGGGATAGGAGAATATGAGTTATTGGGTGAATCATTAGATGATGCTGCTGGTGAAGTATTTGACAAGGTAGCAAAATTATTAGGATTAAAATATCCCGGTGGATCTAATTTATCAAAATTAGCAGAATCAGGAGTAAGAAAAAATTTTTGTTTTCCAAAACCAATGATTAATCAAAAAAATTTAAACTTTAGTTTTTCTGGGTTAAAGACATTTGTGTCTAATGTTATAAAAAAAGAAAAATTTGATTTTCAAACTCGAGCAAATATTGCTAAAGAATTTGAACATGTAATTGTCGAAATTTTGGTTGAAAAGAGTAAAAGAGCTTTAGAAAAGTTGAATTATACTACTTTAGTAGTTTCTGGAGGAGTTAGTATTAATAAAGTTCTTAGAAAAAAATTAAATAATATGATGAATATTCGAAAAGGTAAAGTTTTTTATTCAAGACCTGAATTGTGTTCTGATAATGGAGTGATGATAGCATATGTCGGAATGTTGCGATTTAGAAAATTTAAGAGTTTTGATTTAAGAATTTTAGTACATCCTAGATGGTCTATAACTGAATTGAAATCTATATAATTTTAAAAATAAATAGTATAGGTTCAATCTTTACACTAAAATTTATATAATATTTTAAATTTTTATTTATTTAGCGTGTGCTTTTTTAATCGTAATATATTCTTTTAAATCTTTAATAGTTAACATAGGAATATTATGAAATTTTGAAAATCGAATAATTTCAGACAATTTTGACATAGATCCATCTTTATTAGTTAGTTCACATAATATTCCAGCAGGTTTAAATCCTGCTAAAGTGACTAGTTCTATAGATGCTTCTGTATGTCCAGGTCGTCCAAATATTCCGTGTTTATGTGCTTGTAATGGAAATATATGTCCAGGTCTATGTAGATCTTGTGGTTTTGCGTTTTCTCTTATTGCTGTTCGAATAGTAGTAATTCTATCTTTAGCAGATACTCCAGTCGATATTCCTTTAGCAGCTTCAATAGTTACGGTAAAGTTAGTTCTAAATTTGCTGGTATTGTTTTTGACCATAAAAGGTAACTTTAATTGTTTTCTTTTAGATTCTGTAATACATAAACAAACAATTCCACTCCCGTATCGAATAGTTAACGCCATTTGTTTAATAGTCATAGTTTCTGCAGGAAAAACGAGGTCTCCTTCGTTTTCTCTATTAGCATCATCTAAAACAATTACTCCATTTCCTAGTTTAAGGGATTTAATAGCATTTTCAATTCTTTTTTTTGAAGTTATAGAAAAAAAAGACTCGTATATTTTCATTTTATATCCTTTTATAGAATAGAATTAATATTTAACAGAGAAATTAATAAGTATAGTTTAACGGCTACTTGGATATATTTTAATATACTATGATATTAGTTTAAAACAAATGTTTCTGATATTTTTATCAGTAAGTCATTATTTATAGTTTTTAAGGTTAATGTTTAACAGTTCTTTTAATTCTACGAAGTAATATACAAAGGACAATTATTATGAAAATATATTTAGTAGGAGGTGCTGTACGAGACGAATTACTGAATGTTCCAATTAAAGATAGAGATTGGGTAGTTATTGGAGCTACTCCAAAAATGCTGTTAAACTTAAATTTTAGAAAGGTAGGTAAAGATTTTCCTGTTTTCTTGCATCCTATTAGTAAAGAAGAATATTCTTTAGCGAGGATTGAGAGGAAATGTGGTTTTGGATATACAGGTTTTAAAACCAATTATTGCAAAACAGTGACCTTGAAAGAAGATTTAAAACGTAGAGACTTGACAATTAATGCTATAGCAAAAGATAAAAATGGAAATTATATTGATTTCTTCAACGGTTTAGAAGATCTTAGAAATAGAACTTTTCGACATGTTTCTTTGGCTTTTTGCGAAGATCCTTTAAGAATTTTTAGAGTGGCGAGATTTTCTGCAGCTTTTAATCATTTTGGTTTCAGGATTGCATCAGAAACCATGAAATTAATGATTAATATGGCGAATAGTAAAGAGTTGTTATATTTAACTAAAGATAGGATTTGGAAAGAAACGGAGAAAGCATTTAATACTTCTAACCCTCATGTATATTTTCAAATTTTATATAATTGTAATGTTTTGTATATTATATTTCCTGAAATTAATTTAGTATATCAGAATCAGTTTTTTAATATTAATAAAACTTTTCAAGCAGTATATTTTAAATTTAATTTTTCTATGGAAGTCGCCAAGGTTTCGAAATTAAGTAATGAATTAGATATTAAATTTGCTTATATATGCGGAATTATTTGTTATTTTAAAATATTTAATATTGATTTTTTTTCTTTAGAAGTTCAAATTAATTATTCAAAAGAGTTAGTCGAGAAATTTTGTAATCGTTTATGCGTTCCGTCGAAGATTAAAAATTTGTCTGTTATTTTTTCTAAATATTTTAAATTTTTGAGTGTAATTCATTTACAATCTTCGAAAAATATTGTTGTTTTTTTAAACAATGTGGATGCGTGGAGAAAACCTGATAGGATATACAAATTATCTACGTTAATTGATTTATATATGTTATGTTTTATGAATGTGAATATTTCCAATGTGTTTCAAGGAACTTTCTTAAAAAATGTGTTTGAAGTTTCTCAAAATATTTCTACTAAATGTATTATAAATTCGGGATTTTCAGGAATTGAAGTGCGTTTTGAATTAACTCGTTTGAGAATAATTAAAATTGATAGGTGGAGAAATTTATATCATAATTTAAAAGTAACACAAAAATAGGTAGATCATCAGAGATAATGCCAATCTATATATTATAAATGGTATAAAAGAACAAGTTTCAATAATTTTAAAAAATTTTTTTACACATATTTTAGATGTAAGAAAAGCAGAAGAAAATCCTATTAAAAAAATGGGTGTATTATGTAATGTTATAGTTTGATAACTATTAATTACGTCGAAAATTGTTTCTCCAAAGAAAATTGGAATAGATATAATAAATGAAAATTGTGATGCTATACGTTGATTAAGACCTATTAAAATTCCTATAGAAATAGTAGAACATGATCTTGAGAAACCTGGTAATACAGCTAAACATTGAAATAATCCTATAATAAATGATTTAAAGATATTTATGTTCTTATTTTTATATTTTGTTGTTCTTTTAAATATTTCAGATGCTGTTAGTAAGGCAGAACCAAATATTAATGATAGACATATATTCTTATAACTGAATAAAATTTTTATGTATTTATGAAAGCATAGTCCTATTATCGACGCTGGAAGAATTCCAAAAAATACATGATACTGTGAAAATTTATCATTGATTATATTTTTTTGTTTAATATTTATTATAGAGAAAAGCATTTTAACAAATGTACTTTTAAAATACAAAAATATAGATAATGATGTTCCAAATTGCATAAACGTATTCAGAATATTTGATTCATTTTGTGCTATTTTAAAGATTTTAGAACATAAAATTATATGGCTAGTCGATGATATAGGAAAAAATTCAGTAATACCTTCGATAATACCAAGTACAATAGTGATTAAAATTTTTTGAATATTTAAAGTGAATAAATTCATACTGTTTCTATAATACATGTAGGGAGTATTTTTTAAAATTGTTTGTAAAGGTAAAACGGATGGTGATGTACCGTTTTACCTAAAAATTTTATCTATTTACGGAAAATATTATATTTTTTCCTGCAATTACTGTACCTGATTTTTTATATATTTTTTTGAACGTTTCTATATTAGATATTACTATGGGTGTTAATATAGATTTTGATGTTTTTTTAAGTAGAGTTAAATCAAGACTAATGATTGGGTCTCCAATTTTTACGATTTGATTTTCTTTAGCAATTTTTTTAAATCCAACACCTTTTAGTTTGACTGTATCTATACCAAAATGAACGAATAATTCAATATTGTTTTTATTTGATTTGATTGAAAATGCATGTAATGTTTTAAATATCTTTCCAATAACGCCATCAATTGGAGATAATATAATATTACTATTTGGTAAAATAGCTACTCCATCTCCTACTATTTTTTCCGAAAATACAATGTCTGGAACTTGTTCTAAACTGACTATTACTCCAGATAATGGGGCAAAAATGTTTATCATTTTTTTAGATGCAGATTTTTTATTTTTAAAAAAATTGGAAAATAAATTCATACTTTTTCCTATTTACGATTCTTTCTATTAACTATTTTTTGAAAAATCGTTAATAACATTTATTATTTTTTTTGATGTTGATTGTGATAAAACATCTTTTGCTAATTTTTTTGCATCTAAAAAGTTTGTTTTTCGAATTATTCTTTTTACTTTTGGGATATTTGGTGCACTCATACTAAATTCATCTAAGCCCATTCCGAGTAATAACGCTGTTGCTTTTTCATTTCCAGCTAATTCTCCGCACATTCCAATCCATTTTCCAGCTTGGTGAGAAGTGTTTATAACTTGTTGAATCAGACGTAATACAGAAGGGCACATTGGATCGTATAATTTTGAAATTAAGTCATTTCCTCGATCAACAGCTAAGGTGTATTGTGTTAGATCGTTACTACCAATGCTAAAAAAGTTCACTTCTTTTGCTAAATGGTTGGCTATTATAGCAGATGCTGGAGTTTCTATCATAATACCTATTTCTATTTCTGAATTGAACGGTATATTTTTGTTTTCAAGTATAATTTTTAATTTTTCTATTTCTTCTTTTAAGTATTGGATTTCTTCTACAGAAATAATCATTGGAAACATTATTTTTAGTTTTCCAAAAGCTGATGCTCGTAATATTGCAGTTAATTGTGTATGTAAAATTTCCTTTTTGTCCATGCATATACGAATTGCTCGCCAACCTAAAAATGGATTGTCTTCCTTAGGGACATTCATATACGATAGATTTTTATCACCACCTATGTCCATAGTTCTTATAATTACAGATTTTTCTTGCATTTTTTCTGCAACTGTTTTGTACACGTTAAATTGTTCATCTTCTGTAGGAAAAGAGTTTCGGTTCATAAATAAAAATTCTGTTCGATAAAGTCCTATGCATTCAGCTCCATTTTTCTTTGCATTCATAACGTCTTGAATTGTTCCTACATTTGCTCCAAGTTTTACTTGATGACCGTCAATTGTAATTGCATATAAATTTTTTAGTTGTGTTAAATCGTTTTTTTCTAGTTCATATTTTTTTTTTAACGTTTTAATTTCATGTATTTTTTCTAATTTTGGATTTATGAATATAGCATTATTGATGCCGTCTAATATTATATAATCGTTATTATTTACTTTTTGTGTAATATTTCCAGTACCAACAATCGCAGGTATTTCTAGAGAACGAGCGATTATAGAAGTATGAGATGTTTGACCACCTAGATCTGTAACAAATCCCAAAACTTTGTTTATTTTTATTTGGGCTGTTTCCGAAGGAGTCAAGTCTTTAGCTATTAAAATTACAGGATATTGAATATGATTGAGGTCAATAATATTTAAATTTAATATGTTTCTAATTAGTCTATTACCGATATCTTTTATGTCAATTGCTCTATTACGTAAATATTCGTCATTTAATTTTTCTAAAACTTTATATTGTGTTTCTACTACTATTTGAGTTGCATATTCTGCTGATATTTTTTTTTCTTGAATTAAAAAAAATATTTCTTTTCCTAATTCTTCATCTTCTATTAGCATGATGTGACTTTCGAAAATGTCTTTTTTATTGTTGTTTAACGTTTTTTCTATTTGTGATTTAATGTTTTTAAGTTGAGTTATAGTTTTTTGTTTTCCTTGTATAAACTTTTTAATTTCTTTTTTAATGTTTTCATCTTTAATTTTATTTTTGTTAATAAAAATTTTTTCTTCTACTAATAGTAATGCATTTCCAAAAGCAATTCCTGGAGATGCTAAAATTCCTGAAATCATAATATTACCCTTAACATAACAATATGTTATATTTTATGATAGTAATTTGTTGGTCTCAGGTAATATTATATTAGTTAACGTATGTTATCCGGAAGTAATGTTGTACTTCCGGTACAATTATACTGTAAATAATATTTAATATTTTAAGACACAAATTTTTTATTTGAGTTTTTTGATAAATTTTTCTAAGTTTTCTACTGCTATTTTTTCATCTTCACCACTAGCTGAGATAGTAATTAAACTATTTTTTACTAAACCTAACGTTTGTAGTTTAAACAAACTTTTTGCATTTACGGATTTTCCATTAGAAATAATGTGTATCTCTGACACAAACTTTTTAGCTTCTTTTACAAAAAGTGCAGCTGGTCGAGTGTGTAATCCATGGGGATTAGTAATTGTAATTTCTTTTTGAAACATTTTCTTTCCTATTTTTTTAAAATACTTAAACGAAATTAATATATAATACGTTAAAATGTTTTTTACGTTCTTATATTTTTATTGTTGAATACGTCATAAAGATGTTTTTTTTATAACATTTTTATTTTTTATTTTTATGATTAAATTTATTTTTCAGTTTCTTTTGTATTCTTAAAAAAGTTTAAAAATATTTATAACTTTAAATTATGCTTTTTAATATAAAATAATAGATATACTTTTAAAAATTTTCCAAATTTTAACGTAAATTATAATAATTTTTATAATTTATATTATCTAAAACTCCTATTTTATTAATTTTAATAAATTTTATATAGATTTCTTATTAGGTACTTTAATTAATTTGTTATCTGAACTTAAAAATGAATTTTGAGATTTAGAGTTAATTGTTCTTTGTATTTTAAAAAAGAAGAATTTTATGTTGTATTATTCAGATATTTTAAATTTACTTAAAATTTTTAAGACGTATATTAATTTTAATAATTATTATCATTTATGAATTTAAACATTATTACAAAGAGTTCATTTTGTATTTAAAATAAATATTCTTATTTTTTATTGCGTGATTTGCAATTTTTTATTTATGGACATTTTTACATTTTCTTAGATTATTATAATTTTTAAAATTTTTTTAGCTACATGTATCTTAAAATACTTTAATAAAAACATTTCCATAGTTTGTTTTCTTTATATTTTTTAATTTTATGATAGCAAAATCATTTTTAATGATTTTTAGAATGTATTATACAATTAGTATGAAAACAGTTTATATAATTTTTAATCTCATTTTTAAACATCGAACATAATAGTTTATTGTTTTTTTAACTTTTGATATGATGTAAGATTTTATTTCATCTTAAATATGTTAGTTTTTAATGTATTTAATTTAATGATTAAATTTTTTGTCGAAATTAAAGGATTTTTATAATAGTTTTTATATCTTACTACAATAATTATACACGTGTTGTTTAACAATACACTGTATACTCTCTTGAAAGAATTAAATTGTTTTTTATATAACAAGAATATTATGTTTAGAACAATTGTAGTTTCAGAATCTAATACTAATATTAGTTTATTCTAAATGTGTTATTGCTCGAGTAAAAATTATTTTATGCATGAACGTTATTAATAGAAATAACAATAATATTGTTAGTATCTTATTGATTAGTTAATTATAAATTTAGAATTTATAACAGAGGCTTTAATGATTCTTTTAAAATAATCTAAAATTTTGGAATTTTGAAATGTACACATTCTAATTCAAGAGTTTCTATCTTTTATATAGAAGTTTATTTATTTTATTGAGAAATTTTTTCTCTTTTGTTCAATAAATTGGTATTCAAAAATGTTTATTAAAGATTGTATATTGAAATTACAAGAAAAAATTCGTTATTACGGATATTTATATTATTCTCTTGGTATTTCGAAGATTTCTGATCACCAATATGATTTTTTAATGGAAAGGTTGAGGTATTTAGAA
This sequence comes from Buchnera aphidicola (Schlechtendalia chinensis), assembly GCF_001648115.1. Classification (NCBI taxonomy): domain Bacteria; kingdom Pseudomonadati; phylum Pseudomonadota; class Gammaproteobacteria; order Enterobacterales; family Erwiniaceae; genus Buchnera; species Buchnera aphidicola. The sequence continues at coordinate 68,748 of NZ_CP011299.1, forward strand.
AAAAAATATAAAAGTTTTTTTATAAACAAAAATTCTCCAACGCTTACAATAGGAGCTCCTGGAATTATTGGATTGAAAAAATGCAAACATATTACGTCTATGTTATCTTTAGAACATGTTTTTAATGTTAATGATTATCTAAAGTTTGATAAAAAAATTAGGAATTATTTTAAAAATAAAGATTTGTCTTTTTGTTGCGAACTTAAAATTGATGGTTTAGCTGTTAACTTAATATATAAGAAAGGGATATTAATCAACGCAGTTACTAGAGGTGATGGAACTATAGGAGAAGATGTAACAAACACTGTAAGAATGATTTCTTCGATTCCTTTAAAGTTAAATGGTACTAATATACCTAGTAAGTTGGAAGCTCGTGGAGAAATTTTCATTTTAAAAAGTGATTTTGCTAAATTGAATTATGAATCTATTAGAAATCACAAAAAAACGTTTTCTAATACTCGAAATGCTGCTTCAGGATTACTTCGTCAGAAAAAAATACAAAAAAATTCTGTTAAAAATTTAATGTTTTGTTGCTATGGATATGGATATTATCCTAGGTACACAAAATTTATCAACCATTATGATAGATTAAAACAATTACATTATTGGGGGTTACCTATTAGTGGATATACTTCTATATTAAAATCTTGCAATGATGTTGTAGATTTTTTTAACAGAATTCAAAGTATACGAAATTTTTTAGATTTTGATATTGACGGAATTGTTATAAAGGTTAATTCTATCATTTTACAAAACGAGTTAGGCTGTATGAGTAGAGCACCAAGGTGGGCTGTTGCGTTTAAATTTTTTGACCAGGAAAAAAGTACTAAAGTTTTAAAAGTAATGTTTCAAGTTGGTAGAACTGGAGTAATCACTCCTATTGCTAAAGTTTCTCCTGTTTTTATATCTGGTGTAATTATAAAAAATGTGTCTTTACATAATTTTAGAACAATTAAAAAGTTAGATTTGTGTATAGGGGACATTGTAACAATTAAACGTTCTGGAGATGTAATTCCAAAAATAACAAATGTAATTAAGCATTGTCGTTCTAATGATGTTAAGGAAATAAAAATTCCTATTTTATGTCCGATTTGTAAGTCTAATCTTAATTCAGATTCTAAATTTATTAAAGTTCGTTGTATGAATGGTTTAAAATGTATAGAACAACTTAAAAAGTTGTTGAGTTACTTTTGTTCTAATAAAGGATTAAATATTTATGGTTTGGGTTATAAAACTATTAGCAAATTAGTAGATAATAATTATGTTAAAAATTTTTCAGATATTTTTAATCTTAGTATCAATTCACTTTCTATTTCTAAAATTTTTGGAAAAAGAATTGTAGATAAAATTATTTGTTCTATTAATCAATCTCGGAAAATTTCTTTCTCCAAATTTTTGTGTGCTTTAGGAATACAGGAATTGGGTTTTACAAAGTCAGATATTATTTCTAAAAATTTTTTATCTTTGGAAAATTTAATGAATGTGAAGTTAGAGGATATTTGTTCTTTAAAAGGAATTGGATTTAAAACAGCAAACAATTTGTTTCAATTTTTGAATCATCAGTCTAATAAAGAAGTTATTTTTTCTTTGTCAAAAAATTTAAACATATCTTTATATAACGAATTTTCTCATTGTAAAAATGTAAATCATACTCCGTTTTTTCAAAAAAGAGTTGCTGTTAGTGGCACGTTAAACGCATATTCTCGAATTAAAACTATTAATTTAATAAAAAAAATGGGGGGGCACGTAACTTCGAATGTTTCTAAAAATACTGATTATATTGTAATTGGGAAAAATCCGGGAAGTAAGTTACTTAAATCTAAAGAAATGAATGTTAGGATTTTGTTAGAGAATAGCTTCTTAAAAATTGTTAGAGAATATTTAAATTTATAAATTGTTTTTGTTTTATTTGGGTCGTGCAGGATTTGAACCTGCGACCAATTGATTAAAAGTCAACTGCTCTACCAACTGAGCTAACGACCCTTAAAAACAAAAAATTTGGGTGATGACGGAATTGAACCGCCGACCTTCTCCGTGTAAAGGAGAAGCTCTACCAACTGAGCTAATCACCCTTATAAACACTATTGTAAAGAATAGAAATATAGAGTCAATCTTTTTTTTTATAAAATTTATTTTTTTATTTTTAAAGATTATATTTTTTATAAAATCGTTTAAAAAAATTGAGAATAATATGAATATTGTAACAAGATTTGCTCCGAGTCCTACAGGTTGTTTTCATATTGGAAGTGCACGTACTGCTTTATATGCATGGTTATTTGCTAGAAGTAATAATGGAAAATTTATTTTACGGATTGAAGATACAGATTCCAAACGTTATAAAGAAGGTTCAACGTTAGGAATATTACGAGATTTGAAATGGTTGGGTTTAAATTGGGATGAAGGTCCGTATTTTCAAAGTGCTAAATTTGAATATTATAAAGATATTATTCAATCAATGCTTAAATCAGGATTAGCATATAAATGTTATTGTACTGAAGTTAGATTGGATTTATTAAGGAAGAAACAATTGTCTTCAGGAGAAAAACCTAAATATGATCGAAAATGTAGAATTTTTTTAAAAGATTATAAAAGTGATTCTCGATATGTAGTACGGTTTTGTAATCCTATTAATGGAACTGTGTCTTTTTTTGATGAAATAAGAGGAAAAATATCATTTAAAAATGAAGAATTGGATGATGTTATTATTCAAAGAACTAATGGACTTCCTACGTATAATTTCTGTGCAGCAGTAGATGATCGTGATATGAAAATTACACATGTAATTAGAGGTGAAGATCATATTAATAATACACCGAGACAAATCAATTTGTTAGAAGCATTGGGTTCAAAGATTCCTATTTATGCACACGTATCTATGATTTTAAAAAAAAATGGAGAAAAATTGTCAAAAAGAAAGAAAGTAATTGGAATATCAGATTATAGATTACAAGGCTATTTACCAGAATCTTTATTAAATTATATTGTTCGATTAGGGTGGTCAAATGGGAATCAAGAAATTTTCAGTATTGACGACATGATAAAATTATTTACGTTAAAAGGAATTAACAAATCTCCTAGTCGTTTTGATATAAATAAATTATTATGGTTAAATCGATTTTATATAAAAAGTTTACCTCACAATCGTATCATTGAACATCTGAAATATCAATTCAAAAAAAAGAGCGTTAATTATTTAAATGGTTTAAATTTATCTGAACTTATACAATTAGTTGGTACTCGTTATAGCACTTTGCAAGACATGGTTAATTTTTCTCATTATTTTTATAAAGATCATATTATATATAATATAGATTCTGCTAAAAAGTATTTGGTAAAATCTTCTGTTGTTTTTTTAAAAAGTATCTATAGTAGAATTTTAAGTTTAGAAACGTGGACTGTAGAAGAAATATTAATAGCAATACGTTCATTAGTTAGTGAATCAAACGTGGATTCTAATGAGGTTTTTATGCCAATTCGTGTAGCTATTACTGGTGATATTATATCTCCCAGCATTCATATTGTTATTTATGGAATTGGGAAATCGCGATTTTTGTTAAGAATTGAATCTGCATTGTCGTATATTAGTAGTAGCTAATTTTAAGTTTTTTAATTGTTAGTGAAACATTATTATTTCAAATTTATTTATGATTTTTTTTTGAATGAGGTTTTTTATATTAAATATCTAAATTTATATAAAGATATAAATTATATGTAATATAATTTTCTTTGTATATTAAAAAAATTTTTTGAAAAAATAAGGGGTTATAGCTCAATTGGTAGAGCGTTTGCATGGCATGCAAAAGGTTAGCGGTTCGATTCCGCTTAACTCCAAATATAGTTTTAAAATTTTTAAAATTTATTTTTCTAATTTTAGTTATTTTATATGCATAATAAAATTTTGAAAATTTTATTTTAGATAATTTAATAGTTTTACATTTTTTTAAAAAATAGTTTATTTTTCAGTTAAAATAGCATATTGATAATACTTTTAGAAATTTTTATAGAAATATGTTGTATTTTTATAATTGAAATTATCTTTTTTTTAATGTACATGTTTAAAGAAATTGAAGTTCTAATATATTAAATGTTAAATTGCTAGACATTTAATATATTAGTAATGCTAAAAGATCAAAGAATTAAACTTGGACATTAGATATTTCGTGATATCCTTCTAAAACTTTGTCTTTAATTTGAGTCATAGTTTCTGTTTCTAGTAAAGATTTTTGTAGATTTATTAACAGTTCACTTAAAGTTATAGGTTTTGTTTCTTCTAATTCAACTTTTTTAGGTTTTTCTTCTGTTTCTTTTTGATTGAAGTTAAGTATATTAAATTTATCTTTTACATAATTTACAAATTTTTTTGGTATATCTTCTGGATGTTTGCTTATATCCATTAAAGCACCAAGTGCAGTTAGTATGTTAATACTATCTTTCATAGTGTCAATAAACATGTTTTCCTCCAAAAAAAAAATAACGCTACTATACAAATTTTAAAATAAGTTTCAATAGAGTAAAATATATAATATTTAAAAACATTTTTTATTTATTCTATTGTAAAAAGTGGTATTAATGATTATTGTCGTATAGTAAGTGTATTTAGTCAATACATAATAATAAATTATATGTAGCTTTTATAAGGTAATAATTTATGAATGTTGGTTTTAAAGATAATTCGAGCTTGAAAGAACAAAATAAAAAGAATCGTTTTTTTTCTTATTTTTCATTTGATTTCCGTACTATTTTTATAATAGTACTAGTATTATTAATTATTACATTTTTCACTTTTTTGTTTAAATCATCTAATTATCAGATTCTTTACAAAAATTTATCTAATGAGGACGAAAAGTTAGTTGTTTCTCAATTAACTCGTATGAATATTCCTTTTAAGTTTAGTGACAATCATGCAAATTTATTAGTTCCAGAAAGTCAATTTCAAAAGGCGCAAATTAATTTGTCTAACCAAGGATTGCCTAAAGGTAATAGTATTGGATTCGAATTATTAGATCAGGAAAAGTTCGGAATTAGTCAATTTAATGAACAAATAAATTATCAAAGAGCATTAGAAGGAGAATTATCGAGAAGTATTCAGAAATTAAATAATATTAAAACAGCTAGAGTACATATATCGTTGCCAAAGCCTTCTTTATTTATTCAGGAGAATAAACTGCCATCAGTTTCTGTAATTTTAGGAATAAAAGATGGTTTAAATATTGATTCAGGTCAAATTAATGCAATTTTACATATGGTGTCTGGAAGTATATCTGGATTGTCTGTTGATAATATTACTATTATTGATCAAGAAGGAAGGTTATTAAATAGTAATGATTCTTTTGATAGTAATATTAATAGTGTAAAACTTAAATATTACAACTTAATTGAAGATCATTATAAACAAAGAATTGAGAATATATTAGTTCCATTAGTTGGATTAAATAATGTGCATGCGCAAGTTACTGCTCAAATTAATTTTGATATAAAAGATAAAACAGAAGAAACGTATAAACCAAATTATAATAATAGTGAAAAATCAATTAGATCTCATCACAATAGTAGCACTACTGAACTTAATGAGAAATATGTAGACAATTCTGTTTCTCCTGAATCTTTTTCTGAAAAATTGCAAAATTTTTCTCATAAGTTATCTTCTAGCTCAAATAATTTAAACGAAAATTCTTCTAAAAAGTTACAATTAGATAATTTTTCTAAAAAAAATTTTAACAATGCATTAACATTACCGAAATCTAGTGTTAATCAAGATTATATAGTGAACTATGAGCTTGACCATATGGTTTCTCATAGTAAATTACAAATAGGTGATGTTAAACGTTTGTCAGCTGCAGTAGTAATAAATTACGTTCGTAATAACGATGGAAAATTTGTATCTTTAAATTCGCATCAAATTAAAAAAATTGAAAATTTAATTCGAGAATCGATTGGATTTTCTTCAAAAAGAGGGGACACTATTTCTATAGTGAATGCATTGTTTGTAAAGCCCTCAATTCAAATGGATAGATATGTTTCTTTTTGGAATAAACCGGTATTTTTAAGTGATTTTTTAAAATATGGATTGATGTGTGTGTGTGTAACAATAATACTGTATTTATTATATAGAACATTATTTTTAAAAAAAATAATAATGCAATCTAAAATAGATGATTTAGTTCGCAATGATACATTAGAAGATAAACAAAAAACTTTTAACGCAGAATTTAAAAATTCAGAAGATCTTTTTAAAAAAAAGGGATTCAGTAATTTGTTCAAAAATGATCCACACATTATAGCTGCGATTATTAGAAAATGGATGGGTGGTGATAAAAAATGATGCATTTAGATGGTATTAAAAAGAGTGCAATTTTATTAATTACTATTGGGATAGATCGAGCAACTGAAGTTTTAAAAGAGTTATCTTTTTTAGAAATTCAAGATTTAATTGCATGTATGTTGAATTTAAGTAAAATTCCTAGTTCTTATGTAGATCAGGTTATATCGGAATATGATAATTATGTTTCTTTAGATAATAGTTCTATTGCTATGGTCAATAAAAATTATGTCGTTTCTCTTTCTAAAAAAGTTTTAGGAGATGAAATAGCAAATAATTTTTTAAATGAAGTTAAGGACAATAAAGACATTTTTTATGGAATTGAACAATTAAATAAGATTAGTCCTAAAAACATTTTTTATTTAATAAAAAATGAGCATCCTCAAGTTATTGCAACAATATTAATTTATTTAGATCGTAGTAAAGTAGTAGAAATTTTGTCTTTTTTCGAAGATAGGCTAGAGCTAGAAATAATTTCGAGAATAGCTAATTTTACTAGTTTGCAAAAATCTGGAAAAAAAGAATTTATTAAAATAATTAATGATTTATTAAAGAAAAATAAAGAAGTATCGTTTAAAAAAAATGGGATTAAAACTGTTATAGAATTACTAAAGTTAATGACATATGACCGAGAAAAACATATTATAGGTCGGATTGAGAAATTTAATCAGAAATTAGCAAATATTATTAAATCTGAGTCATTTATTTTTGAGAATATAGTAAATTTAGATGATTCTTATATTAAACGTTTAATTAAAGAAACAACATTAGATGAATTGTCAATAGCCATAACTTCATCTAGTGCGTTGTTAAAAGAAAAAATTTTTAAAAACTTATCGAAAAAAGATTCTGATTATGTTCGTGGTTTGTTTCCTAAAAATTCTTCTATATCAGAAGATATTGTTAGAGAGAAACGAAATAATTTGTTAATTATTGTTAAAAGTTTTTTGTAATTAGAACTTTATTAAAATTTAGAATATGGGAGTATTCATGTTTCAATTTGCATCTGAAACAATATGGGAAAAATGGTATCCTGAAGATTTAGAAATAAGTAATTATAGTGTTTTTAACAATAGTTCCGAAAGTATGGAGGATGTTAAGAGTAGTAAAAAAAATTTAAAAATAGATATGCAAGCTGAAAAAAACAAATTTGAAGAAAGTTCGAGAATGCATTTGAAAAACCAAAATGGTTATAAAGAAGGATTCTGTAAGGGGGAAAAAGAAGGATTTGTTTCAGGATTTAAAAAAGCATTGTTGGATTTTAATCAAAAAAATAACTTTATATTAGCTCAAACGAATCAGTTTTTATTAGGTTTTCAAAAATCATTAGCAATTTTAGATGATGTTATTGCATCTCGATTAATGCATTTAGTTCTAAATATTTCGAAAAAAGTTGTAGAAAACTCATCATTGAAAAATGACGAAAAATTATTAAATAAAATTAAAAAAATGTTCAAAGATGAAGTAGTAACTTTTGATAATCTTCAGTTGTTGGTGCATCCTGATGACAAAAAAATAGTTGAAGACTATTTCGAAAAGATGTTTATAAAATATGGATGGAAAATATTTAGTGATTCAAAAGTTTCTAGAGGAGGATGTATAATTTATTCAGGAAATTCTATATTAGATTCAACTGTTTCTGGCCGTTGGACTGAATTGTGCAGATTAGTATTAAAAAAGGGAGAATAATGAATTTACGAATAAAAAAGTGGACTGAACAATTGTCGATTTTTGAAAAGAAAGTGAAAAATTTTCCAAATATAATACGTTATGGCCGACTAGTAGGATTTAATGGATCTATTTTAGAGGTGAGTGGGTTAAAATTGTCTGTTGGATCTATATGTTTTATAGAAAGGGCAACAAATGTTAGTTATGAAGATGATATCGAAGCTGAAGTTATAGGTTTTAAGAATGATATATTATTTTTAATGCCTTTAAAAAATATAGATAACATTGTTTCTGGCGCTTTAGTACGGCCTAAAATGTTAGATGGTAATCATTTTTTTTTCAATACATTTCCGGTATATACGGGAATGTTGGGAAGAGTGTTGGATAGTACTGGAAAACCTTTAGATAATTTAAAAGCAATTGATAAAAAACATAGAAAAGAGTTATCTTATTCAATTATTAACCCATTGCATCGTAGTCCCATTACGGACGTTTTAGATACTGGAATTCGCACTATAAATGCACTTTTAACTATTGGAAGGGGTCAAAGAATTGGTCTATTTTCTCAATCTGGTTTAGGGAAAAGTGTATTGCTTGGCATGATGACTAAATATACTGAAGCTGATGTAGTCGTATTAGGATTGGTAGGAGAACGTGGACGAGAAGTTAAAGAATTTATTGAAACTATTCTTACTGAAGAAGCTCGAAAAAAGTCAGTAGTAGTGGCATCTCCTGCTGAATTTTCACCATTATTGAAAGTTCAAGGAGCTCATTATGCTGTTCGAATTGCTGAACATTTTCGTGACAAAAATTTTCATGTATTGTTGATAATGGATTCTTTAACTCGTTATGCTATGGCTTATCGTGAGATAGCTCTATCTATAGGGGAATTGCCTGCTACTAAAGGTTATCCTCCTTCTGTTTTTTCTAAAATGTTTTCTTTAATAGAACGTTCGGGGAACGGAAGGGAAAATTGTGGTTCTATCACTGCTTTCTATACAATTTTAACAGAAGAAGAAAAGTATGATCCTGTTGCAGATTCTGCACGATCTATTTTAGATGGTCATATTGTGTTATCTAGGAAATATGCTGAATCTGGTCATTATCCTGCTATTAATATTGAGGCATCTATTAGTAGAGTAATGTCGAAAATAATTGATTCCGATCATGCTGCCAAAGCTCGTGATTTAAAAAAATTATTATCGTGTTATCAACGTAATCGTGATTTAATTAATGTAGGAGCATATGTTTCGGGTACGAATAAAGAATTAGATATAGCAATTTCTTTATTTCCAAAATTGGAAAAATTCTTACAACAAGGTATGCATGAAAAAAGTACATTTCGTGAATCTAAAAAAGCTTTATATGATTTATTAAAATGATAGGAAATAAAAATATATGTTTAAGAATAAGACAATAATTAATTTGCTGAAAAATATAGATAAAAAAAAAATCAAAAGTTATCTCTTATATTGAAAACTATAATTTTGAATAAGGACAAAATTCAAGATCGAGTTGATATATTGTCAAAATATAAAGAAGAATATTTGTCTAAGTTGAATGTTAAAGTATCTGATGGAATTTTTGGTTTTGAATTAAAAAATTATGATTATTTTATTACATCATTAATCCATGATATAAGTAATCAAATAGAAGCAATAAAAAAATTTGAGAAACAGTATAAAACGTATTTTTTATTGTGGAGAGATAATCAATATAGATTAAAAATTTGGGAAATAATGTCTAAAAAGTTATTAAATTATGATTTTATGATGTTGCAATTAGAAGAACAAAATCAAATTGATGAATATGTTCAAAAATCTTGTTTTAAAAGGAGATAAATTTTTATTGTTATGTCAAATACTATAAATATAGATTCGAATATTTCGTATACTATAAACGAGCGCAATTTTAATAAATGGTTTTCTAAAAAAGATAGCGAACTTTTTTTAAAAATTTTAAATAAAAGTTTAATTGTAAAAAAAAATAATATTGAAATGTATAGTACAAATAAGGACAATATAATAAAGATTTTTTCTGATACTTTTTCATTAGTTGATAAAATTCGCAGGAAAAATATTTTTTTTGAAAATAAAAAAAAAACCTTTGATCTTGCCACGTTCTTATGATTTTATTAAAAATAATATATTCTATATAAAACATGTAGAAAAATTTTTAAAATCAGAAAAATTGTCTAAAATTCTTATAATTGATAATTATATAAAAAAATATTGCTTGGCGTTTTTAAATGACAGTAAAATTAAGAATAATTGTATAATTTTAGATATGTTCCGTAGGAATTTTAAATTTTTTCGTTCTTTAAATCCTTTTTTAAAACATAATATAAAAAATGTATCTCCAAAATTTTTTAATCTTATAAATTTTAATAGTAATTTTTTTAAATTAAAAGATAAAATTCTTCAATTATTTTTGAATATTAAATCTGGAATAGTTTTAAATAATTCTTTAAAAAATAAAATACATTATAAAGAATGTATTAATTCAATAATAAATTTTTTACATCCAACATATGCGTTTATAGATATTTTTGGAATTAATAATAAAATTTTTTTTAAAAAGTTAAGTAGTTTTTTATTTCATAATAATAGTTCCAATTTGATTCATGGAAATTGGATGAAAGCTGTTCAAAACCAGCTATTGACGTTCTTTTTAAATAGTAAAAAAAATGTAGAATTTTTTTTAAGTCCACAATATTTAGGGCGTTTATTTATACGTTTAAAATTAAAAAGAAAGAAATCAATTCAATTAAATGTAATGTCTGATAATAAAATTGTCAGAAAAGCTTTAAGATCTAACGTTAATAATTTTCGAAATACTATCTTCAAAGTTGGAATTAAGTTGGAAAACATTACTATTACAAATAATAAAAATGTTAGAGAAGCAAGTGTACTTGAAAATAGTCAAAATTTTCGAAATAATGTAATAGATAATGTTTTTCATATTATAAATAAAAACGTGTGTAAAAATTTTTATGGATCCTGTTTTTCAGAATTGCATTTTTTTCCTGAGCATAAAAGTGTTATTAATTTTTACATTTGATTTAAAATGATAGTACTTTTAAAATTTTTAAAGAAGTTAAATTAATTGTTATGTCTAATAATGTTCTTGTTAGTTTAAAATAAAATTGATATTTTATGTTTTTAACTCTTTTTTAGATTAATATTAGTTTTAAGGTATTTTAATGACAAATAATGTTATTTTTAAAGTTAAAAAGAACAATTCAATAAATAATATTGAAAGAAAGTCAAAAATTTGTATTTATAATTCAGATTTTGATTATTTTACAGTTCGTGGAATAAATAGATCTTTAATGGAAATTTGTAATTTTTTTTCGAAACAAATTTCTTTAGATTTGTTTAATATTATAAATTATAAATTTAAGGTCAGATTACAAGACATTAAATTAGTCAAATATGATAGTTATAGAGAATGTCTTTTAAATTCAAAGTTTTCTAATTATTTTAATATTTCTTCTAACTTAGAAAAGGGAATAGTAAGTTTTTCAGATAATATAATATTTACTATTATAGACATTTTATTTGGAGGTTCTAACACTTGTCGTGTTTCTGAGAATTATGTATATGAATTAAACATGTCTGAACTTAACATTATGAAAAAGATATTAAAATCTGTTCAAAAGTCGTGTAGTTTGGCGTGGAAACAAACGTTGAATACAGATTTTGAAATTTTTAATTTTACATTAATATCAAAAAATAATTTTTCAAACGTTTTTTCTAAAAAAAATGTTTTTTTATGTACTATTTTTAAAATACAATTTCATAATACATGTGGTTTTTTAAATATATATTTTCCTTGGAATTTTCTAAAAAATATTAAAAATCGATTATTAAATAAAAATTTTAATAATAATAGTGAAAAAAAATTAAAAAAAATATCATCCAAAGTTATTTATGATATAAAAATTGATTTAGATGTTCATTTAGTAAATTTTTCATTATCGTTACCTGAAATATTAGCATTAAAGACAGGAGATATTATTCCTATAAGTACTCCAGAAGATGATATTATTGCTTATTCCAACGATATACCTTTATTAATAGGAAAATATAAAATTTATAAAAAGAAACATGCTTTTCTCATGAAAAATTTTTTTAATAAATAATTAGGTATCTATTGCTAAGGAACATAAATGACTAACAAAAATAATGCAGATGACAATAAAAATAATGAAATTATTAATACAGTAAATGTAGATCTAAATAAAAAAATAGATAAGAAAGGTATTAGTGAAGTAGCTTTAGAAAAAGTTAAAAAAAAATATAAAAATATAAATTTTCTTGTTAATGTTCCTATTAACATTAAAATTGAATTAGGAACTTTAAAATTGAAAATAAAGGATTTACTTAATTTAAGTACGGATTCGGTGTTAACTTTAGACAAATATTCAGGAGAACCTTTAAATATATTAGTAAATGAGAGTATAATTGCAAAGGGAGAATTAGTTATTGTAGAAGAAAGGTATGGTATTAGGATTACTGATATTATAGATAATTCAAATAGTTCGAACTGTTTGAACTAATTATTTAAAAATCATGAGAAATTATTTGTGTATACTACATTTTCATCTAACTTTTTAAGAACATTATTTTCGCAATATGGAATGTTGTTTTTTAAAATAGTAACAGTTATTTTAATATTTTTTTGGGTAATTAGAAAAATTATTCTTGAAAAGAAAATAATTAATAGTTCATCGATTAGTATTGTAGAAAAAATTCCGATAGGATCTAGTGAAAATATTATTATTATAAATTTAAAAGAAGTAAGATTGGTTTTAGGTGTTACTTCAAAAAATATTTCTCTTTTATATACATTATCGCCTAAAAAAGAACAAAGTAAAAAAACATTGTTAGTTAAAGCTGTTAAAATCGATGATGCAATAAAACAGTTTGCTAAACGCATTGGAATAAAAAAATGATTTATCAAACAATATCACTATTTTTGCTATTATTATTTTGTCCTGAAGTACATGCTGAAGTATCTAATTTATTTAGTAGCACATTACTAGATGGGGGTCAAAATTGGTCTCTTCCATTACAGATGTTAATATTTATTGCATCATTAACTTTTATTGTTCCAGTTATTTTAATGATGACAAGTTTTTCTAGAATTATTATTGTATTTGGTTTGTTGCGTAATGCCTTGGGGACTCCTTATTCTCCTCCCAATCAAATTTTATTAGGTTTGTCTCTTTTTTTGACTTTTTTTATTATGTCTCCAGTGTTTGATAAAATTTATAAAGATGCATATTTGCCATTTAGCGAAGATAAGATTAAAATGGATGTAGCTATTAAAAGGGGAATTAAGCCTTTGCATAATTTTATGATTAAGCAAACTCGTGAAAATGATTTAGTTTTTTTTTCAAAGTTAGCAAAAATTTCTAATTATTCTAAAAAAGAAGATGTGCCGATGCGAGTATTATTGCCATCTTTTGTTACTAGTGAGTTGAAAACAGCTTTTCAAATTGGATTTACTATTTTTATACCTTTTTTAATAATTGACTTAGTAGTTGCTAGTGTTTTAATGGCATTGGGTATGATGATGGTTCCTCCTTCAACTATTTCGTTACCATTTAAATTAATGTTATTTGTTTTAGTAGATGGTTGGCAATTACTTATTACCTCTTTAACTCAAAGTTTTTTTAATTAAGTTTTAAAGTTTAGATATTGCATTTAATAGTAAGTACTTTTAAAGTATTTAAAATATTAAGGAAATGTATGACAGTGGAATCTGTAATGACTATTTTTCATGAGGCTATAAAAATTTCTTTAATGCTTGCTTCACCTTTATTGATATCCGCATTATGTAGTGGATTAATTATTAGCATTTTACAAGCTTCTACTCAAATTAATGAACAAACATTATCATTTATTCCAAAAATTATTACAGTCTTATTATCTATTGTTGTTTTTGGGCCATGGATGTTAACTTTAATTGTAGATTACACTCGGTCTTTATTTAACAATTTGTCTTTAATAACTAATTAATGATAACTTTTAATATAAATGATTTAATTTCTTTTTTTTATAATTTTTTCTATATTTCAATTCGAATTTTATCTTTTTCTTTATCTGCTCCATTGTTAGGAGATAAGTCAATTCCAAAGAAAATGAAAGTTTTTGTTTCATTCATTATGAGTTGGTTTTTTATGCTTATTCTTCCTGTAGTAAACATTGATTTGTTTTCTACTGATGGATTTTTAATATTGGTTGAACAAGTTTTAATTGGTACACTCTTAGGGTTTTCTATGCAGTTAGTATTTTCTGCTATAAAAATAGCGAGTGAAGTTATTAGTTTTCAAATGGGTTTATCATTTTCATCTTTTTTGGATTGGAATACTCGTTCTAATACACCTATATTATCTCGCTTTTTTTATACGTTTTTGATATTACTTTTTTTAGAATCTAATGGTCATATTTGGATGATTTCAGCATTGATTGATACTTTTCATAAAATTCCAATACGAAAATTTGAACTAAATTTGAATATGTTTCTTAAAATTGTTATATATTCGAAATTTATTTTCATAGATAGTTTTATAATTATGCTTCCAATTATGATAGTGCAGTTGATTTTGAATATTTCAATGGGAATTTTAAATAGAATTTCTTCTCAAATTTCTATTTTCTCTGTTGGATTTACTGTTACATTGATAGTAGGAATGTATACTTTATTTTTATTTGTTCCAATAGTTCCAAAAATTTATAATAACATATTTGATCGTTTGACATTTTTATTGTCTTTTTTACTAATATCATGAAATTCTAGCCAATATTATTATAGATGTGAAGGTATAGTCCTATTTTAATAAAAATGATTAATTTTAGCTATAAGAAGTACTAAAAAATTTCTATTTGATTTATAATTTTAAAATTTTATAAGAGGAATTTCGTTCTTTTTATTTAATTGATCTTTTTTCTGAATGGAGATTTTAATTTTCTTGGTAACATATATACAAATTTTTTAAATAAAAATTTAATTCTATAAAATGCTAATCTAAATTTTTGAAATGGTATAGTTAGCATTTTATAGTTTTAAAATTCTTGAAAACATTTTTTAAAAAATAAGTTATTTTATTTTGTGCTCTAGGTATAATACGTGTTTTTTGACAATTGGATCGTATTTTTTTAGTTTTAGTTTTTGGGTTTGAGATTTTTTGTTTTTAGTTGTAGTATAATAATGTTTACTACCTGATGAAGATACTAATTTTATTTTGTTTCTGGAATTTTTTGCCATTTTTTATTCTCTATTTCTTTTTATTTATCAGTTTTTGGTCTAAAATAGTATCTAATCCTATTTTATCTATGCATCGCATTCCTTTTGCGGATACTCTTAAAAGTATAAATTTTTTTGTTTTTACATTCCAAAATTTATGAAAATGTAAATTTGGAAGAAATTTTCTTTTATTAGCATTCATAGCATGGGATCGATAATTTCCAGTCATCGGTTTTTTTCCAGTAATTTGACATATTTTTGACATAGTTTGAAATTATCCTATATGTTATTAATAAAATTTATTTTCGAAAATATTTTCTTAAAAATGTGCTTAAGGCATTATCATAAAATTGTTTTAAATTTTTATTTGATGTATAACATTTGATTATGTTTTGTACTTTAATTTAATATTTAAAAATTATAGATTAAATTTTGTTGATAGGACTTACTTCAATGGTTTTTTTAAAAAAGTTTTTGATATCTATAATTTTGTTATGTTTATTTTTCTTATTTAGTTTAATATTCTTAATTTATAGCCATGTTGGATTAAATATTGCGTGCTATTTAGTAAATCATTATATACCAGAATTGAAAATAAAGAAGTCTATAGGTAGATTAAATAATTTTGTTTTAAAAGATGTAAGCTATTATTCTAACGATAAATGCATTCTTATTAAAGAACTGTATATAGAAATGAGTTTTAATTTTTTAAAAAATTTTTATGTTAATGTGAATAATTTGTTACTTAAAAAGTGTAGTATAAAAATTTTTTGTAATTCTTTTAAAAAAATTAGTAAAAAAGAGTCGCTTTTTAATTTAAAAATTTTTTCTTTTTTAAACTTTCCTATTAAATTTAAAAATACAAAATTTAGTGATATATCTTTTTCTATTAATAGTCTTTTATTAACACTAGATTATGGTATTGGGGAATATTACTGGAACGGGAAAAAGTTAGAATGTTTACATAGCAAAGTTGATAATATTTATGTTAAAGAATGTACAATAAAAAATGTAAAAGAAAAATTACATAATAAAATTATAGTGAACAAAAATTTTAATTTTAAGAAAGAAATTAATTATTATTTAAATTATTTAAGAAAAAGTAATTTTAGAATTCCTATTTTTTTTGATATAAAAAATTTTTACAGTGATAACATTTATTTTTTTAATAAATGCAAAACTAGATTTTCACAATGTTTTTTAAATTTTACACTCGATAATGATAAAATAGATATAAAAAAACTTCATATTTTAAGTCGTTATTTTAAAATTGACATTTTTGGGGTTTACAATTTTTGCAAAGATTTTTATTTTAATTTTTTTTTAAATTGTGTTTATTTTAAACATGATCGAAGTAAAGAACATATTCATGCTAATATTCATGGGTTTTTATTAAAAAATTTGAGTATAGATTTAAATTTTCATGGTTTTATAAAGTCTAGAATATATATAAAATTTTTCTTTAAAAATAAAAGTTCTAATTTATGTTCAAAATTATTGATTCCATTTTTTATCATAAAAAATGATCATAAAATTATTTTTTCTTTAAAAAGTACTATAATTCAAGTGTTAGGAAATTTAGAAAATTATCATTATTCTTTAAATACTATTATAGATATAAAATCATTAATTCCAGTACATCTATATATTTTAGGAAGAGGTAATCATTCTTGTATATTTTTTGAAAAAATAAAATATGTTTTTATGAAAAATGCAATAACTTCCAAAAATTTATTAAATTTTTTTAACAAAAAACGATTAAATTATTCGACATTGGTAGATGGAAGAAATAATGATTTTGACATAAAATTTTTGTTAGAAAATGTCATACATGTTTTTTCTAATTTTAAAGAAAGGTATGATGTATTTTTTGATATAAAATTTTTGTATAAGTATGGTGTTTTTAAAAATTTAAACATTAGATCAAAATCTCATTTCTTTGAAATTTGTAATCGATGGATAATTTCTACAATTAATAAAGTTTTAAAGAAAAAGAACTTTTCTTCGATTAATAGATTTCAGCGAGAAAGTAATATAGACGTTTTTTTTAAATTAAAAAGTGTGAATAATGTTTACTCTAATTTTTTAGTAAACATTAATGGGAATGTTTCTATTGAAAATAAAAATGATGATTATAAGATTACAATAAAAATTTTGGGAAATCACTTGATTTCAAAATTCTTTAACATTTCTAATTTTTCAATAATGTTTAAAAAAAATAATTCTCACATGGTTACAGTGAATTTATCAGTCAAAGATTTTACTATTTTAAATTTCTATATTTCTTCTTTTTGTCTTAAATTTAATAATTATAAAATTAGACATAATTTTTATTTAAATGTTTTAAGAAATAGTCATATTTTTACATTATGTTTAAACGGGAAATATAACACATTATCAAAATTGTGGATTGAAGAAATAAATAGCGTATATTTTTCTGTGCCATTATTTAATATAAGTTTAAAAAAAATATTTTTAATATTTTATAAAAACGATATTACTAGTAATTTTTATATATTTTCGTTTTTAAATGATTTTTTATTTACAAAAACGTTGACATATTTGACTAAAAACACCATTAATATTATCAATACTAATGTAGTAGAAAAAGCAATTTTTTTTCTAAATAATTTGCAATCTTTTTACAGATTTAAAAAACCTTTTACATGCGAAGTTAAATGTATTCTATATAATTTTGGTGATTTTAAAAAATGGACATTAAAATGGAATTTTGAAATTAAAAATGAAAATGAAAAAAGTGAATTTTTTTTTGGATTATTGAAATTTTATAGAGTTGACGAAACAATATTTTTTTTAGGTAGCTTTGAATTTGAAAATGTTACAATATCTCTTTTAAAATTTTTATCAGAAAATTTCAGAATTTTGTCAGGAAAATTTTATGGAACATTAGAAATGAATGATATATGTAGTTTTAAGTTTTTTTGTGATTTATTAATTAAAAATCTTTTAATTAATGGTTTTTTTAATATAAACAATTTACATATTAGTAATATAGTATTTTTAACTAATTTCGACGATACTTTTTTTAAGAGTTTTACTATTACTCAAAATTGGTATAACTTTATATTTAATTTTAAATTTTTACAATTTTGTTCTTTAAAAAATAAATTAGGACAATTTTTTATTATTAAAGTTTTTCGAATGCCGTTTTATAGGATCAATTTTTAATATTTAAAATAAAATAAATCTTTATTTTTATTTCATGATAGTAGAATTTAAACAAAATAGTATAATTTCTTTTTTAAACTTAATATATTTTTTTTTATTAATTTTAATTTTTTTATTTTTGAAACTTATTTGTCGATATATTTTATATATTTATTTTTTATTAAATATAGTTTATAACATTTTTTAAAATTTATTTTTATTATTTACTTTTTAACGATGACATAATTTCTTGGTAAGCTTTTTCTTTATTTTCCCATCCAATAATTTTAGTCCATTTGTTTTTTTCTAAATCTTTGTAATGTTTAAAAAAATGCACAATCTGTGTTTTTAAAAAATTTGAAACGTCATTTATATCTTTTATATATGAATACTCTTGGCAAATATTTGCGTTAGGAACAGCTATAATTTTATTGTCTTCTCCTGACTCATCTATCATGTTTAAAATTCCTATTGGCCTGCACTGTATTACTGAATTTGGTATTAAGGGATATGGGGTGTGTACTAGAACATCTGTAGGATCTTTATCTTTAGATAAAGTTTGGTTAATAAATCCATAATTACAAGGATAAAACATAGAAGTCATAATAAACCTATCGACAAACAAAACTCCTAAACTTTTGTTCATTTCATATTTTACTGGATTAGAATTCGATGAAATTTCAATTATTACATTTATATCATATGGAATGTTGTTTCCTGGAGAAATTTTTTTTGTATTCATTTTATTTCCTTTTATGCATTAAATTTAGATTATTTTAATTTTTATATTTTTATGAAAATTTTATTTTTTTTTCTTTTAGTGTACTATAACAAATAATTTAAGATAATAATATGAAAAGCAATAAATATGAAATTTGACTATGAATTTAAAGAAAAACAATTTAAAAATGTTATTATATATATACTAAATTTAGTTTCTACGTATTCGGCAACTGCTGAAGTATTAATTTCTTATAAATCAAGTGTTGATCTTAACATGAGAAATAAAAAAATTGATTATGTTAAGTTTAGCGATGACAATTTTATAACTATTACAGTATACAAAAGTCGAAGAAAGAGTACAGTTTCTTCGTCTGATTTTTCTATTTCTTCATTAAAGAAATCTATTGATCGCGCAATGGATATTATTAATTATGTATCTTGTGATTTACTTTCTGGTTTACCTGACGTTGCATTATTAGCTATTGGAAATTTAAAAAATCTTAATTTATATCATTATTGGAAATGGGATTTAAATTATGCTTATGATTTGACATTATTATCAGAATCAGAGGCTTTTAAGGTAGATAAGAGAATTGTAAATACAGAAGGATCTACGTTTAATAGTTGTATAAGTATAAATGTTTTTGGAAACAGTCATGGAATGTTAGAAAGTTATAATACTACTTCATATTTTATGTCTAGTTGTATGATTGCTAAAGATAAACATGATATGCAAAGAGATATGTCTTATACAATTGCTAGAAATATTAATGATTTAACATCACCAAAACTTTTGGGTATAACAAGTTCTAATCGGGCTATATCTAGGTTGAATTCTAAAAAGTTATCATCTGTGAAAAGTCCGATTATTTTTTCTTCAGAATTATCTTCTGAGTTTTTTTCATATCTAATACAAGCTATTGATGGTCACAACGTTTACAAGAAATCAACATTTTTATTAAATAGTTTAGAAAAACGAATTTTTCCTAATTGGTTAAATATTCAAGAAGATCCTCATATTGTAAAAGGATTGGGATCTAAATGTTTTGATTTAGAAGGTGTACGGACGTCATCAAGAATGATAGTAGAAAATGGAATATTAAAAACATGGCTGTTAGATAATTATTCTTCTAAAAGGATAGGATTAGTTAATACTGCTAATTCCGGGGGAATTCATAATTGGTTAATACTAGGTTTTTCAGAAATGAATTTGAAAATGTTGTTGGAACTTATGAATACAGGAATTCTAATAACAGAATTATTAGGAAATGGTTTAAATGTAAGCACTGGAGATTATTCGTGTGGAGCAGTAGGATTTTGGATAGAACATGGTATTGTCAAATATCCTGTAAGCGAAATTACAATTTCTGGAAATTTAAAAGACATGTTTCAAAATATTGTATCTATAGGAAATGATATCGATACACGACATAAAATATTATCGGGATCAATTTTATTATCTTCTATACAAATATCAGGTTTATAAAAATGAAAATTTTGTATCATGATTAAAAGAATTTTGTAAAAGTAATTTTTACGAATTTTATATTTTGATTTCGATAATTTTCGAGTGTATAAAGTTTTTTATTATAAAACTTTTTTTTTAAAAAGTTAAATTTGAATTATTTAATAAAAGTTAACCTATAAGCCGGATTCTGTATTAGACAGTCATTTATCTAGAATAATAATTACTTATTATTTCAAGCAGCCTACCCGAGTATTATGTATAAGGGCAAAAATATATTAATTCTCTATTTGGCCTTGCTCCAGGTGGAGTTTACTTAGCCATACTAGTTACCCAGTATGCGGTGAGCTCTTACCTCGCCTTTTCATCCTTGCTTCTGAACTTATTCGTGAAGAAGCGGTTATTTTCTGTTGCACTGGTCGTAAGCTTATGCTCCCCAGATGTTATCTGGCACCTTGTATTTGCCCTGCGGAGTCCGGACTTTCCTCTCCTATTTTTGAAATAGCAGCGACTGTCTGGTTAACTTTTATTAAAATTTATAGCTATTTTTTAATGTGTAGTGTGTTTGTATAACATATTTTTAGATGCTTTGTGCAATTGAGCTGTGACTTTTATAGCTGTTTTTAATGGTAAATGAGATTGTAGTATTTGTAAAGTTTTTAAAACTTTTTTAGATAAATATGATTTTGTTTTTATTTGATATCCTGAAATAATTATAGTTATTTCTCCTTTCATTTTTATTGTATTATTGTTAAGCCATAATAATATATTTTTTGATGTGTCTCTTCGGATGAGTTCCCATTTTTTAGTTAATTCTTTTGCTAAAAAAATCTTTCTATCGCATCCTAGTTCTTTAACTATATCTTTAATACTAGAAATTATTCTGTGGGGGGTTTCATAAATTATAATAGTTCGATTTTCTTGTTTTAAACTACTTAATAATTTGCGTCGAGAATTGCTTTTGGATGGTAGAAAACCTTCATAGCAAAATTTACTTGTGGATAATCCTGAAGCGCTCAAAGCTGTAATAGCTGCACATGGTCCTGGTAAAGGAACAATGTGTATTTCAAATTGATGGCAATAATTAATTAAAATTTTCCCCGGATCGTTAATTACTGGAGTTCCAGCATCAGAAACTAATGCAACGTTTTCTCCATTTTTCAATTTTATGAGTAATTTTTTACTTTTATTTTTTTCGTTATATTTATTTAGAGATATAATTTTTGTAGAAATTTCATAATTTTTTGTCAATATCTTAGTTCGATTTATATTTTCTCCTGCAATTACGTTTACTTTTTTCAGAATTGAAAGTGCACGAATAGTAATGTCAGTTAAATTTCCAATAGGAGTAGGAACAATATATAATATTCCTTTTTTTTTATCGAATTTTTCATAATTTTCTTGATATTAAACTTATAAGGTAAATGAGAACAATTTTACTATTTTAAAATTAGTTTGTAGTTTTTTAAAAATAATTTAGAAATTTAAATTTTTAAAATTATAAATGTGAATTTAGAGTTTGTACTATTTTTAAAATGATTTGATATTTTTTTTCTAAACTTTTTGAGTTTTTTAATATTTAGTGATAAATTTTTCGTCATCATACATAAAATATTATTTTAATTTTAATAATACTATTTAATAAAATTGTTTTATACAACTTTTTGATAAGTATTGTAATTTCAAAGTTAAATAGCAGAGGTACTGAAGTGAAGAGAGTAGTAATTACTGGATTAGGAATAATTTCTAGCATTGGTAACAATAAAATGGAAGTACTTTCTTCTTTATTGGATACTAAATCAGGGATTTCGTTTTCAGAAGAAATGAAAAATTTTGGATTACGTAGTCATGTACATGGAAATATAAAACTAGAAATATCTCAATGTATAAATCGTAAAATGATGAGATTTATGAATGATGCATCAATATATTCTCATTTATCCATGGAAGAAGCTATTAAAGATGCTAATTTAACACCTAAAATGTATCAAAATAATCCTAGAGTAGGTATAATTGTCGGTTCTAGCTCTGGATCACCGAAATATCAATTTAATGGTATTAAATTTATGGAGCGTCGGGGATTGCGTTCAGTTAGTCCATATACAGTGATTCAATCTATGACTTCTAATATATCAGCATGTTTAGCAACTTCTTTTAAAATACATGGAATTAATTATTCTATCAGTTCGGCGTGTTCTAGCTCAGCTCATTGTATAGGTAATGCAATGCTATTGATACAATTAGGACAGCAAGATATTATATTTGCTGGAGGAGGAGAAGAAATTAGTAAAGAATTGGCATGTGCATTTGATGCACTAGGAGCGTTGTCAACTAATTTTAATTTAAGTCCTTTATCATCGTCTAGAGCATTTGACTATTATAGGGATGGATTTGTTATTTCAGGAGGTTCTGGAATAGTAATTATGGAAGAGTTGAATTCTGCATTATCTAGATCTTCTCATATATACGCGGAAATTGTTGGATATGGTACATCTTCTGATGGGTACAATATGGTCGTTCCTTCTGAAGATGGTGCGATTAGATGTATGAATTTAGCTATCAATAAAATTAGCAAAAAATCTATTGATTATTTAAATGCACATGGAACATCTACTAAAATAGGTGATTTAGTAGAATTAAATGCTATTAAAAAAGTTTTTTATGATGTTTGTATGCCTGTAGTTTCGTCAACTAAATCTATTACTGGACATGCGTTAGGTGCATCAGGTGTTCAAGAAATAATATATAGTTTGTTAATGCTTGAAAACGATTTCTTAGTTCCTAGTATTAATATTACTAAACTAGATTCTGCAGCAGAAGATTGTAATATTTTGATCAATTCTGTAAAAAAAAAAATTCTGTAATTATGTCGAATAGTTTTGGCTTCGGAGGTACGAATGTTTCTTTAATTTTAAGAAAATATTGTTAATACGTAATAAATATTAAACTCTTTAGATGCAATCTTTGATGCATTCAATAATACGTATATTTAAAAAGTAAAAAATCAAAATGATGCATATTAGTTTCAAATCTTTAGAGACCTTTTATTTAACATAAGCATCAAGTTTTTTACATTAATTTAGTATTTTAAAAGTTATAATCTTAAAAAAGATATTTTTATATAGCTCATTAATAAAATTTCTAGAAGTTTATTTTTTATTAATATTTGTTGTGGTGTATTAAATTTTTTGTAGACATAAAGTTTTTGTTTTTTTAGATAGTATGCTATTTTCTAATAACTAGAAGTAGATTATAAAATTTTATATTTTAAAAGGAATATAAACGTTGAATCAATTAGAATCGTTAAAAAAGTATAGCAAAGTCGTAGTAGATAGTGGAGATATTAATTTAATTCGAAAGTATCTTCCTGAGGATGCTACTACTAATCCATCTCTTGTTTTAAAAGCGATCGTTTCGCCTGAGAATGAAATTATTGTTAGAGAATCAATAACTTATGCAAAGAAAAAAGGAGGTACATATGACTTTCAATTATTAAATGCTGTAGATAAAATTTCTGTAATATTAGGAAAGAAAATTTTAGAAGTTATTTCTGGAAGAGTTTCTACCGAGATTGATGCACATTTATCGTTTAATACTGATTTGTGTATTGAAAGATCAAAAAAAATTATTTCTATGTATGAAGAGGAAGGAATACATAGATCTAAAATATTAATTAAATTAGCTGCTACTTGGGAGTGCATTAAAGCTTCAGAAGAGTTAAAAAATTTTGATATTGATTGTAACCTAACATTGTTGTTTTCTTTTGCGCAAGCAAGGGCATGTGCTGAAGCAGGGGTATTTTTAATTTCTCCATTTGTAGGCAGAATTTACGATTGGTATAAATCTAAATTATTAATAAAAGAATATTTAGCTCAAGAGGACCCTGGAGTGCAATCTGTGCGAAATATATATAATTATTATAAAAAACATGGATATAAAACTATCATTATGGGGGCTAGTTTTAGAAATATTGAACAAGTTTTAGAATTGTCTGGTTGTGATTGTTTAACTATTTCTCCTAATTTGTTGGAGAAATTGCAATGTAATGAAAGTGTTGTTGTACAAAAGTTATATAGTTCTTGCAATGTTGCAAAAAAACCTATAAGTATTTTGTCTCAAAGTGATTTTTCTTGGTTACATAATACAGAACCTATGGCTGTAGAAAAGTTATCTGAAGGAATACGTCAATTTAGTCACGATCAAAAGGAATTAGAAGCGATTATTAGAAATAAAATGTAACTAGTATTTTTACAGTTTTTTATTTATTAGATGTATTTATTTAAACATTTAAATAATTTTGTTTTTTATTAATTATATTTCTTTTTTGGAGATAATTATGTTTTCAAGAAAACGCTTGGCTAATGCTTTGAGAGTGTTAAGTATTGATTCGGTTCAGAAAGCAAAATCTGGACACCCAGGAATGCCAATGGGAATGGCTGATATTTCTGAAGTTTTATGGAGAGATTTTTTAAAACATAATCCGAGCAATCCGTCATGGGAAAATAGAGACCGTTTTGTTCTTTCTAATGGTCATGGATCTATTTTATTATATAGTTTATTACATTTAACAGGATATGATATATCAATTAAAGAGTTAAAAAATTTTAGAAAATTACATTCGAAAACTCCAGGTCATCCTGAAGTAGGATATACACCAGGAGTTGAAATTACTACTGGTCCGTTGGGACAAGGATTAGCTTCTGCAGTAGGAATGGCAATTGCTGAACGAACTTTAGGAGAAACTTTTAATAAACCTGATTATCATATAGTAGATCATTATACTTGGGTTTTTGTTGGAGATGGTTGCTTAATGGAAGGAATTTCTCATGAGGTTTGTTCGTTAGCTGGCACTTTAAAATTAGGAAAGCTGATTGTATTTTATGACAGCAATGGAATATCAATTGATGGCAATATAGATAGTTGGTTTACAGATGATACTAGAAAAAGGTTTAAGTCTTATAATTGGCACGTAGTATCAAATATAGATGGGCATGATTCTAATGCTATTTCTTGTGCAATAAAAGAATCTATGCTTGTGACAGACAAACCTTCTTTAATAATTTGTAAAACTGTAATTGGCTTTGGATCGCCTAATAAATCAGGTACAAAAGATATACACGGGTCACCGTTAGGCGAATTAGAAATTAGTTTAACTAGAAAACAATTAAAGTGGGATTTTCCTCCTTTCTTTGTACCTCAAGATATTTACGAGAGTTGGAATTTTTTAGTACAAGGACAATTATTAGAAAATAAGTGGAAAAGTATATTTTTTAAATATGAACAAGAGTATCCAGATTTAGCTAAAGAATATCAAAGGCGTATAAATCGTATTAAACCAGATATATGGGAAATAGATTTTAATAAATTTGTTCATAATTTGTGCAAAAATAGTAAAAATATAGCTACTAGAGTTGCTTCTCAAAATGTTTTAGAATTCTTTGGTTCTATATTGCCGGAAATGATTGGGGGATCTGCTGATTTAGCTCCGAGTAATCTTAGTATGTGGTCTGGTTCTAAACCAATCAGTAGTTGTTTATTTGGAAATTATATTCATTACGGAGTTCGTGAGTTTGGAATGACTGCTATTGCAAATGGATTATTTCACCATGGCGGATTTATTCCTTATACTTCTACTTTTTTAGTGTTTACTGATTATGCTAAAAATGCTATCCGAATGGCTGCTTTGATGAAAACACAACATATTTTTATTTATACTCATGATTCTATAGGAGTTGGAGAAGATGGTCCTACACATCAACCTATAGAACAATTATCTACACTTCGTTTGATTCCTAATGTAAATGTATGGAGACCTTGTGATCAGATAGAAACGGCAGTTGCATGGAAGTCAGCACTTGATAATAAATATGGACCTACGGCACTTGTTTTATCTCGTCAAAATTTATTTCAAATTTTTAGAAATAAAGTAAAATTAGATGAAATTTTCCGAGGTGGGTATATTTTGAGAGAAAACGATAGTAATCGAGATCTTAATGCTATTATCATTTCAACGGGTTCAGAAATTAGCCTTTCTCTTAATGTTTATGAAAATTTAATAAAAATGGGTTATCATATCAGATTAGTTTCTATGCCATCTACTAGTATTTTTGATAAACAAGAAGATTGTTACAAACAGTCTATTTTACCTAAGTTAGTAACTAATCGTATTTCTATCGAAGCAGGAGTATCTGATTATTGGTATAAATATGTAGGATTAAATGGTATAGTTGTTGGAGTAGATTCTTTTGGGGATTCGGCTTCTTCTGAAGAATTGTTTAAAAAATTTGGATTTAGTGTTGATAGTATCGTAAATCGTATAGTTAATTTGATAAATTCTTAAGTTTAATTTTTTTATGAATTATAATATTTTAAAATGATTTTTTTTTGATTGGCTTGAGTAATTTCCATTGTATTTTTTTTTATAGCATTATAGAGTTTTTAATTAATTTTAAAAATTATAGACATATCTCGTGCGTTTTAGAATCATTGATTCTAACATTATTTTTAAGGAATGTTAGTAATGTGTCCAGTAATACGATTAGCTAAACAACTTATTTCGATTCCTTCAATTAGTCCATTAGACTTAGGATGTCAAAAGATAATACTAGATCGATTGATTAAAATAGGATTTTCTATAGAACAAATGAATTATCGTGATATAAATAATATTTGGGCTTATAAAGGAAGTGGAACTACGTTAGCTTTTGCAGGACATACTGATGTTGTTCATCCGGGGGATGAAAATGGCTGGAAGTTTCCTCCGTTTTTTCCTGTTGTACATGATGGATATTTATTCGGTCGTGGTTCGGCTGATATGAAAGGTGCGCTTTCAGCTATGATTATTGCTGTTGAAAATTTTGTTATGAAATATCCTAATCATTCTGGAAGAATTGCTTTTTTAATTACTTCTGATGAAGAATCAAAAGCAATAAATGGTACAAAGAGAATAGTTAAAAATTTAATGTTGAGGAAAGAAAACATTGAATATTGTGTAGTAGGAGAACCATCTAGTGTTGCGTTGTTAGGAGATGTTATAAAAAATGGTAGACGTGGTTCTTTAACCGCATGTTTGTATATTTATGGGGTACAAGGTCACATTGCATATGCACGTTTATCTGATAATCCTATTCACGAAGTATTACCTTTTCTTTCAAATTTAGTATCTATTAATTGGGACAATGGTAATAAATTTTTCCCCCCTACTAGCTTGCAAATATATGAAATTCAATCTGGAATTGGATGTAATAATATGACACCAGACAGACTATTGGTTAAGTTTAATTTGCGATTTAGTAACGTTATTACTTCATGTAGCATTAAAAAAAGAATTGAAAAATTGCTGATAGATTTTGGTTTAAAATATAAAATAGATTGGGAGTTATCTGGCACTCCATTTATTACTAAATCTGGATTATTAATAGATGTAGTTAAAGACATTATTATTAAAAAGTGTGGAATTTCTCCTAAGTTATTAACTACCGGAGGTACGTCTGATGGACGTTTCGTTTATAGAATGGGTTCTCAAATACTAGAGCTGGGACTTGTTAATAAAACTATACATCAATTAAATGAATGTACAAAAGTTTCAGATTTAAAATTATTAAGCGAAATATATGAATGCATTATTGAAAAGTTATTACTATAAATTGATATATAAGAAACATGCATTTTGAAAATGTATGTTAAGTTCGCAATGTTTGAAATAACAGAGCATCGATTCTTTAATACCCTGTTTTTAGATTTTCTATCAGTTTTGTTATCTTTCTGCTATTTTTATGACTCATATGTTTGAATTATTTTATATTATATTAATGTTAAATGTATTATTGATACGAAGTAAATATATTTAGGTATTTTTTTAAATTTTTGTCTTTTAACTATATATTGTATTCTTTAGTAATATTTTAAATAAAATATTTTATGTTTAAGGAATATTAAAAACTTTTAAAGACTTTTCTAAAATTAAACGCACTTTTCGTGAAATAGGAGTTAATGGTAGACGTAGAGTATCTGTTTTAATTAAACCCATCTTTTTTGCTATCCATTTTACAGGAATAGGATTTGGTTCTTTAAATAGGTTATGATGTAATGACATTAAATTATCATTTAATATTCTGGCAGATTCAAAATCGTTACTTAAAGCAAAATTGCATATTTTAGTCATTTCTTGTGCCGCTATATTAGCAGTAACTGATATTACTCCTTGACCGCCTAATTGCATGAAGTCTAATGCTGTAGCATCATCTCCACTAATTAATAAAAAATTTTCGTGTACTAGTCTTTTGATCTTTTGGACTCTAGATAAATCTCCTGTTGCTTCTTTTACGCCTATAATGTTATGAAATTTAGAGAGTTTAACGATTGTTTTAGGCATTAAATCACATCCAGTTCTTATAGGCACATTATACAGAATTTGGGGTAAATCTGTGTTCTTTGCAATGGCTTTGAAATGTTCGTATAATCCTTTTTGCGTAGGTCTATTATAGTAAGGAGTTACCGTTAAGCATGCGGATACTCCTGATGATTTAAATTTTTTAGTTAGAAGGATAGCTTCTGATGTTGCATTTGATCCTGTTCCGGCTATAATTGGAATTCTTTTCTTAGACATTTTCACTGAAAGCATGACTACTTCGATGTGTTCTTCTTGGCTTAAAGTTGCTGATTCTCCAGTTGTTCCAACAGACACAATTGCTTTTGTTCCGCTTGTAATATGATATTGTATTAGTTTTTTTAAACTATTTTGGCAAATGTTGCCTCTTTTGTCCATTGGTGTTATGAGTGCAACTATGCTTCCTTTAAACATTGTTTGTTTCTCTTATAAATAAATTATTTGTAGTATGTTTGATAGATATTTTACTACATATATTTCAAACAAAGTGATTAACTTTTTATTGAGTATAGTTTCATCTTTTTAAAGTTTTTTAAAGAATTTTATGATATTATTTAGTTTTTTAAAAGTATTTCTCAGATTTAAAAGTTATTTTTTATTTTTTGATATTTTAATTATAACTTTCCACATTGTGCTCTGTATCTTAATAAGTGATCCATGATTGTTATAGCCATCATAGATTCTGCTATTGGAACAGCTCTCAATCCTACGCAAGGGTCATGTCTTCCCAAAGTAATAATGTCATTTTCTTTTCCATCGTGGTCAATAGTTTTTCCAACTTTTTTAATACTAGACGTTGGTTTTAATGCTATTTTTGCAACAATTTTTTCTCCGTTGCTTATTCCACCTAGTATTCCTCCTGAGTGATTACTAGAAAAACCATTTTTTGTCATTTCGTCGCGGTTTTGACTTCCTTTTTGATTAATAACTGAAAATCCATCTCCAATTTCTACACCTTTAACAGCGTTTATACTCATTAATCCATGTGCTAAATCAGCATCCAATCTATCAAATACAGGTTCTCCTAATCCTATAGGAACTTTTTCAGCTATTATTACAATTTTAGCTCCGATAGAATCTCCTTCTTTTTTTAAAGTTCTTATGAGTTTTTCTATCTTAGACAGTTTGGTAACGTCTGGACAGAAAAATGGATTTTTTTCAACTTCGTCCCAAGTTTCTAGTTTACAAAAAATATTTCCAATTTGTTCTAAATATCCACGAATGAGAATTCCATAATTCAAATAGAGATACTTTTTTGCTATAGCTCCAGCAGCAACTCGCATGACTGTTTCGCGTGCAGACGATCTTCCACCACCTCTTGGATCTCGAATTCCATATTTTTTTTGATAAGTATAATCTGCATGTCCTGGTCTAAACAAAGTTTGTATGTTTGTATAGTCATTTGGTCTTTGATCAGTATTATGTGTAATTAGTCCAATACTAGTTCCTGTTGTGATACCTTGAAAAGTTCCAGATAATATAATTACGCGATCTAGTTCAGAGCGTGGAGTAGTATATTTAGATTTTCCAGGACGTCGTCTGTCTAGTTCTTTTTGTAAATCAAGTTCTGTAATTTTCATTCCTGGTGGCGTTCCATCAATAATACATCCTAATGATAATCCATGGGATTCACCAAATGTTGTCACTTGAAAAAGTTTTCCGATAGTATTTCCAGACATTGTATTTCCTTAGTACTTTGATGATAGTTTATAATAGAGACATTAAAATTGAGATATAATAGAAAATTTTTTCTTGAAAATATTAGTTTAAATATATTTTAAAGTATATCAATTTTACAAAAAATATGTTTTTTATTTGTAAAATAATCATTGAAAATATTATAAATAATTTTTCTAATTTTATTGTAACATTGTAAAATTGTGTATTTTCATAATTTTTAAATTTTTAAAAGTTAATAATAGTACAAAAGTTTTCTAAAATTTTTACTTCAAGTTAAATGCTTAGTTGAAATTATAGAAACTTATTAAAACGGTAATTTATAAAAATGAATAAGAAAAAATTGTTATTTTCTGAGGAAATAGGTTTGTTTTATAAGAAATTTAGTAACGTTCGGAAAATAGAACAAGATACTATTTTTCATTCTAGGTATTATAAGCATAAAAAAAATATAAAGTTTAAAAAAAATGCTTTTGAAAAAGACGCTCATTGTCATTATTTTTCTTGTAATAAATCTAGAACTTTAGTAAATACTAATCCAATTTGCTATATTCGGAACAGTAGTTATTCTCATGAGTTAAAAAAACTTAAAATAGGTGTATATAATCCAGATATTATTTTAGATTTACATGGTTTAACTCAGTATCAAGCGAAAAGAAAGTTAGGTGAATTGATTTATATTTGTTACAAAGAAAAATTTTTTTGCGCTAACGTTATTTGTGGACATGGTAAAAATATTCTAAAACAGCAAATACCTTTATGGTTGTCAAAACATCCTGATATCATAGCTTTCCACCAAGCACCTAAAATGTTTGGAAGCGATGCTGCAATTCTTATTTTAATTGATATCAAAATTGATTAATTTTCATGAGATGTTCTTGAAAGACTTAAATTTAACTTTATAGAAATTTTACATTTATTAAAAATATAAGAAATGTAACATTTATGTATTTTAAAACTGTTAATTTTTAAAAAATATTTTTGAATATTTTATGTTAAACAAAATTTTTCTAAAATATTTTGCATGTTTATAAAAGTATTTTTAATAAAATTTATGCGAAGTTACTAAATTTTTAATTTTTTTTGAAACTGTTTTAGAATTATGTATAAATATTCATAAAATTGTACTTTAATATATATATAAATTTAACATTCTTATAATTTCTTTTGAGGATGTTTCTTAAACGTTACTATGTTAATAAGAATATATATTTTTATAATTTTAAATGTTCAATAAACAAATTTTAGAAGAAAAGTTTTTAAAATTATTTATTTTATTTTGCTATAATATAAATAAGTTACATTTAAAACAGTTTTTATAAACGTTTATAATAAATTGTGAGAATAAATTTATGTATTTCAAGCATATAAGTATATTATAAATTTGTGAAAGGACTAAACATGATTCATAATAATCGATTGCGGATAGTCATGCAAAAAACTGGAAGATTAAGTAATGATTCGAAAGATTTGCTTGCTCGTTGTGGTATTAAAATTAATTTATATAAAAAGAAATTAATTGCTTTTTCTGAAAATATGCCAATAGATATCATATGTGTTCGTGACGATGATATACCTGGATTAATTATGGACGGTATTGTAGATGTAGGAATCATTGGAGAAAATGTTTTAGAAGAAGAAGTTCTCAGCCGACAATTGCGATCTGATAACATAGACTACATAAAATTGAAACGTTTAGATTTTGGAACCTGTCGTTTGTCTTTAGCAATACCTTTAGATAAAACGTACAAAGATATTTCTTGTTTAAATAATTCTAGAATAGCTACGTCTTATCCGCATTTACTAAAAAAATATTTTGATAAAAATAATATTACATTTAAATCTTGTATGTTAAATGGATCAGTAGAAGTTGCTCCTCGCGCAGGATTGTCTGATGCTATATGTGATTTAGTTTCCACTGGAGCAACTTTAGAAGCTAATGGGTTACGAGAAGTTCAAGTAATATTTCGATCTAAAGCTTGTTTAATTTGCAAAGTTGGTGATATTTCTTCTGAAAAAAGAAACGTTCTTAATACATTATTAACACGTATTCAAGGAGTTATTAAAGCTAGAGAGTCGAAATATATTATGCTGCATGCGCCTATTAAAAGATTAGAAGAAGTAGTGCAGTTATTACATGGTGCCGAACGTCCTACTATTTTAAAGTTAGCTGGAGATAATACTCGAGTAGCTATGCATATGGTTAGCAGCGAAACGTTGTTTTGGGAGACTATGGAGAAACTAAAATTGCTAGGAGCTAGTTCTATTTTAGTATTACCGATTGAAAAAATGATGGAGTAATTGTATGCATAATATTTTAGAAGTAATTTATTGGAATAAGTGTAGTTATGAAAAGAAAGAAAAAATATTGTCCCGACCTATTATAAGCAATCGCTTTCTTATTCGAAATAAAGTAAAAGAAATCATTTCCAACGTTAAATCTTTCGGTGATCGAGCATTATATAATTATACAAATGTTTTTGATAATATTAATTTGAAAAATATTCGAGTGAGTGAAGAAGATATTGTTAGTTCGCATCTACATGTTAGCAAAGAATTAAAACTTGCTGTTGAAGTAGCTTTTAAAAATATTAAAAAATTTCATTCTAAACAGAATGTGGGATCGTTTAATTTAAAAGTTCAAGACAATATTTATTGTCAACAAATAATACGCCCTATTGAATCTATTGGATTGTATATTCCAAATGGTTCAGCTCCTCTGTTATCTACTGTATTAATGTTAGCCATTCCAGCTAATATCGCAGGATGTAAAAGAATTATGCTGTGTTCCCCGCCTCCTATTATGAATGAGATCTTATACGCTTGTAAAATATGTGAAATTAAAGATGTTTTCCAAATTGGCGGTGCTCAAGCGATAGCAGCTTTAGGTTGTGGTACTGAAACAATTCCAAAAGTTAATAAAATTTTTGGTCCAGGAAATGCATATGTAACAGAAGCAAAATTGCAAATAAACCAATCTTCATATGATATTGGAATTGACATTCTTGCTGGACCGTCTGAAGTTTTGATCATTGCAGATTCTAAAGCTAATCCTGAATTTATTGCATCTGATTTACTATCTCAATCAGAACATGATATAAATTCTCAGGTAATGTTAGTAACATATGATATTAACTTAGGAAAATCTGTTTTAAAAAAAATTCGTGAACAAATAAAAAATTTATCAAGATATGAAATTATCATGCAATCTCTTAAAAATAGCAAGATAATAATTTCAAAAGATTTACTAGAATGTTTTGATATATCTAATCGTTATGCTCCTGAACATTTAATGATTCAATGTGAAAATTCGCAGCATTTTTTGAAATATGTTTTGAATGCTGGATCTATCTTTTTAGGTCGTTGGTCTCCTGTAGCTGGAGGTGATTATGCTACTGGGACTAATCATGTTTTGCCAACTTATGGTAGTTCTAATGTATATTCTGGGTTAAGTCTTATTGATTTTCAAAAAAGAATTACGGTTCAAAAATTGAATAAAAAGGGACTTCAAGACATTTCTTCTACTATTATATCTTTGTCAAAAATAGAACAGTTAGACGCTCATAGAAACTCAATTACGATTAGATTATCTTCATGTTTAAATGAGATTAAAAAATGAATATCAAACAATTAGTTCGGAAAAATATACAGGAATTGCAGCCATATCAATCGGCGAGAACAATAGGGGGAAAAGGAGATATATGGTTAAATGCGAACGAATGTCCTACTTTTAATCGATTAAAATTAGAAAACATATTTTTAAATCGTTATCCAGAATGTCAACCTAGAGAATTATTGTTACGTTATTCTTCTTACATAGGACTTGATAAAAAAAATATATTAATAACACGTGGTTCTGATGAAGCTATTGAATTATTAATAAAAACTTTCTGTGAACCTCAATGTGATAGAATTGTTTTTTGTCCTCCTACTTACGATATGTACAATGTTAGCGCAAATATTATGGGTGTTGAATGTCTCCAAATTCCATTATTAAATCATTCTTGGCAGTTAGATCTTAAAGTAATCAAAAAGTGTATTAATAATTTTAAATTGATTTATTTATGTAATCCTAATAATCCTACAGGAAGTTTAATAAATTTTAGAGATGTATTAGCTTTATTAAAAATGACTTATGGAAAATCATTGGTTATAATTGATGAAGCATATATTGAATTTTCTCCAATGAATAGCTTAGTAAATTTGATAAGTCAATATTCTAATTTAGTAGTATTACGTACGTTATCTAAAGCATTTTCTCTCGCAGGGTTGCGTTGCGGATTTGTTTTAGCAAATTTCAGCGTGATAAAATTTTTATTAAAGGTTATAAATCCTTATCCTATTTCTACTCCTACTTCTAGTATAGCTATTCAATTTTTAAGTAATATAAATATAAGTAAAATGCAAGATAGAGTTTTTAGTTTGATTTTAAATCGTTGTTGGCTTATAAATGAATTAAAATTAATATCAAACTGTATAGATCATATATTTTACAGCGCATCAAATTATGTTTTAGTTCGTTTTCGTAATTCTAACAAAGTATTTCATGAGTTATCAAATCAAGGAATCATTGTTAGAGATCAAAGCAAAAAAATAAACTTAAAAAATTGCATAAGAATATCTATAGGAACTAGTCAAGAATGTTTAAAAGTTATTCATGCTATTCGAAAAATTGATTGTTTATATGTTAATTAAGGAAGTTATATGAATAATAATATTTTATTTATTGATCGTGATGGAACGTTAATTTCAGAACCTTCTAATAATTTTCAAATTGATAATATAAACAAATTGGTTTTTGAAAAAAATGTAATTTCTACTCTAGTTGAGCTTAAAAATTTTGGTTATACCTTTGTTATGGTCACAAATCAAGATGGATTAGGTTCAAAGAATTTTCCATTGTCTAACTTTTCTATTCCGCATCAGTTTATGATAAGTGTATTTTTATCTCAAGGTATAACATTCGAAGACATTTTAATCTGTCCACATATAGAAACAGACAATTGTAATTGTCGTAAGCCGAAAACTGGAATGGTAAAACGCTGGTTATGTGATAATAAATTAAATAAAAGAAGTAGTTATGTTATTGGAGATCGTAACTCGGATATGGAATTAGCAAAAAATATGGGATTATCCGGTTTAAAGTATGGGAAACATGGGTATACATGGGATGCTATTAAAGTTAAATTAACAAAAGATGAAAGATATTCTTGTATTGTAAGAAACACGAGAGAAACTCGCATTAAGATAGAAACATGGTTAGATCAAACAGGAAATAATTTTATTGACACTAAATTATGTTTCTTTAATCATATGCTGGATCAAATAGCTTTTCATAGCAATATAAAAGTTAAAATAGTTTCTGACGGAGATATTGGTGTAGATGATCATCATACAGTAGAAGATGTCGGAATAGTTTTAGGGAAAGCGTTAAATAAAGCATTAGGTAGAAAAATAGGATTAAATAGATTTGGTTTTATGTTACCAATGGATGAAAGTGTTGGATATTGCTTGTTAGATATTTCTGGTCGTCCTTTTCTAAAATTTGAATCTCGTTTTAAATTTCAATATTTAGGAGATATGAGTACAGAAATGATAGAACATTTTTTTAGATCTCTTGCTTTTTCTATGAAAGCCACTTTGCATTTAAAAAGCACAGGTGAGAATGATCATCATCGTGCTGAAAGTTTATTCAAAGCTTTTGGGCGATCTCTCAGACAGGCTATTCATGTTAGTGGATCAATTTTACCTAGTTCTAAAGGAACATTATAATGAGTGTTGTTATTATAAATACTGGTTGTGCTAATTTATCTTCTGTAAAATATGCTATTCATAGATTAGGGTACAATCCGGTAATTAGTACTTCTAGAAGAGAAATATTAAGATCTAAAAAAATATTTTTTCCAGGTGTAGGAACGGCACATTCAGCTATGCATGCGTTAAAGAAACTAAACTTGTTAAATATTATTAAAGATGTTCAACAGCCGTTTTTAGGAATTTGTCTGGGAATGCAACTTTTAGGTTCGTATAGTGAAGAATCTCA
This sequence comes from Buchnera aphidicola (Schlechtendalia chinensis), assembly GCF_001648115.1. NCBI lineage: Bacteria > Pseudomonadati > Pseudomonadota > Gammaproteobacteria > Enterobacterales > Erwiniaceae > Buchnera > Buchnera aphidicola. Next base: position 105,454 of record NZ_CP011299.1, read on the forward strand.
AGGAATGCATACGCTAGATATTATTAATTTTCCTGTTTGTGCTTTAAAGTCTGAAAAATTCCCAGTTCCTCATAACGGATGGAATAACGTAGAAGTATGTAAAAACAATATATTATTTAATGGCATTAAGAACAATAGCAAGTTTTACTTTTTGCACAGTTATGTTGTGCATGTTAATGAATATACTATAGCAAAAACAGCGTACAATATTTGTTTTAGCGCCGCTGTAAATAAAGATAATTTTTTTGGAGTGCAATTTCATCCAGAGAAATCCGGAGAATTAGGTTTAATACTTTTAAAAAATTTTTTGGAGATATAATATTGATTATACCATCTATAGATTTGATTGGTGGAAAGATTGTAAGATTGTATAAGGGAAAATATAATTTTAAAACCTTTTATAAATATTGCATACAAGATATTTTATTAAGTTATTATTCACAAGGTGCTTCTATTATGCATTTGGTTGACCTTGATGGAGCTTTAAATCCTTATAATAAACAAATTGATATTATTAAGTCCCTAATTTCTGATTCTAATTTTGAATTTCAGATAGGCGGTGGAATAAGAGACAATAAAGATATAGAATTGTTAATGTCGTTAGGTGCAAAGAGAGTAGTAATTGGATCTTCAGCTATACATACTCCAGAAAGAGTTAAAAGTTGGTTAGAAAAATATGGAGGCGAACGTATTGTATTGGCGCTAGACTTAAAAATTTCAAACAATTCATACAATGAAGTGGTAATTGATGCATGGAAAAAATCTTCTGGAATTAGTATAGAACAATTAATTGATAAATTTTCTTTATCAGGATTAAAACATGTTTTATGTACTGATACATCTAAAGATGGAACTTTATTAGGTCCTAACATTGATTTGTATAAGTATCTTTCTAGTTCATTTAGTCATATTAATTTTCAGTCTTCTGGTGGAATAGGATCTTTAAAAAATATAATATCTATTAAAAAGTCTGGAGTGCATAGTGTAATTATTGGCAGAGCTTTACTGGAAAAGAAGTTTAGTTTAACAGAGGCTATCAAATGTTGGCAAAGCGTATAATTCCATGTCTAGATGTACGATTAGGATTAGTAGTTAAGGGACAACAGTTTAAAGATCATGCGATTGTAGGAGATATAGTTCCATTAGCACAATATTATACTAGTCAGGGAGCTGATGAATTAGTATTCTATGATATAGAAGCATCTTCTAATAATGTGTTATTAGACAAAAAGTGGATTACAAAAATAGCAGAAGTAATCAATATTCCGTTTTGTGTTGCAGGAGGAATTAAAACTCTCAATGATGTCAAAAGTATTTTATCTTTTGGCGCAGATAAGATTTCTATTAATTCTCCAGCATTGTCAGATCCATATTTAATTAGCCGAATTTCTGAGAATTTTGGTACACAGTGTGTAGTAGTAGGAATAGATTCATGGTTTGATGCGGCGAGTAATAGTTACCAAGTATGTCAATATACTGGAAATGAAAAAAAAATGATCAAAACGAAATGGTGTACTTTGGATTGGGTAAAAGAAGTACAAAAATTAGGTGCAGGAGAAATTGTATTAAATGTTATGAATCAAGATGGTATGCGAAACGGATATGATATAAAACAATTAAAAATGATTAGAAAAGAATGTTACGTTCCATTAATTGCTTCTGGAGGTGCGGGAACACTGAATCATTTTTATGATGTTTTTTATGAGTCTGAAGTAGACGGTGCGTTAGCTGCTTCTGTATTTCATAAACGTGAAATAAATATAAAAGAACTTAAAAATTTTTTAATTATGAAAGGTATAAATATTAGAAAATGCTGAAAATAATAGATGTTGATAACATAGATTGGAAAAAAGTTAATAATATGCTTCCTGTTATAATACAGCACAGTATTTCAAATGAAGTTCTAATGCATGGATTTATGGATAAAAGTGCTTTTAAAGAAACACAAAAGAAAAATTATGTTACTTTTTATTCACGTACAAAAAAGAGACTATGGACAAAAGGAGAAACATCTGGAAACTATCTAAAAGTTGTAAACATGTTTCTTGATTGTGACAAAGATGTATTATTAATTTTAGTAATTTCAGAAGGTAATACATGTCATTTAAATTATTCTAATTGTTTTAAATCAGTTCAGTCAAATTTAACTTTTTTTTATCATTTCGAAAAATTGTTAGAATCTAAAAAAGTAAACTTTTCTAATGCTTCTTATACTTCTCGTTTACATAGTATGGGAATAAATAGAATATCTCAAAAAGTTGGTGAAGAAGCAATAGAAACAGTAATTGCTGCTATAAAAAAAGATAGAAAAGAATTGATCGAAGAAGCTTCCGATTTAATGTATCACTTTTTAGTGTTGCTACATCACTGTGATCTAGATTTTTCATCGATTATTACTAATTTAAAAGAGAGAAAAAATTATAACGATTGTTTAGATTAGATAAGTTTTTTAATATATAGTTTTTTTAACTATCAAATATATTATTTTTTGTATTTAACTTAATGTTTTTAAAGTTAGGAATAGAAAAATGACAAAAAATCAGGTTGGTGTTTTAGGAATGGCAGTTATGGGTCGTAATTTAGCTTTAAATATAGCACGTAACAAGTACACTGTTTCAGTGTTTAATCGTTCACCTGAAATTACTAAAAGATTTATTACAAATAATACTTATAAAAACATATTTCCGTTTTTTTCTATTGAAGATTTTGTTAGATCTTTAAAAACACCTAGATGTATTTTTTTAATGATAAAATCAGGATTAGCTATTGATAAAGTAATTTTGTCTATGAAAAAATTTTTGAAAAAAGGAGACATTATTATTGATGGTGGGAATACTTTTTATAAAGACACTATTCGTCGAAATAATGAATTGTTCAAAGATGGATTGAATTTGATAGGTGCAGGAATTTCAGGAGGTGAAAAAGGTGCGTTATATGGTCCTTCTATTATGCCTGGAGGTCAAAAAGAAGTTTATGATTTTATTGCCCCTTTATTTGAAAAAATCTCTGCAAAATTTGAAGGACAACCGTGTGTAAGTTATATTGGAACAGATGGATCAGGACATTATGTTAAAATGGTTCATAATGGTATCGAATATGGCGACATGCAATTAATAGCAGAATCTTACTTTTTGATGAAACATTTATTCAATATGAGTAATAAAGAATTGTCTGATATATTTTCGAAATGGAATCAAGGAGAATTAAATAGTTATTTACTTTCAATTACTGTAGACATTTTAGTTAAAAAAGACAATATTGGAAATTGCATATTAGATTATATTTTAGATGAAGCTAGCAATAAAGGTACAGGAAAGTGGGCTACAAAAAGTGCGTTAGACCTTAATGAACCTCTAACTTTGATTACTGCATCAGTTTTTTTCCGATATTTATCGTCTTTAAAATCACAACGCTTGTTAGCATCAAAGTTATTGTTTGGACCTAAGTATCATAGTATATCAAATGATAAATTAGATTTAGTTGAACAAATTAGACAAGCTTTATATTTGGGCAAGGTAATTTCCTATTCTCAGGGATTTTCTCAATTAAATAGTGCTTCTAAAAAGTATAATTGGAAGTTTCAATATTCAGAGATAGCTAGAATATTTCAATCTGGATGTATTATTAGAGCAAAGCTTTTAAAAAATATAAGTCAAGAATATTTGAGAAATAAAAATATTGTTAATTTATTATTGACATCTTATTTTTCAGACATTGCAAATAACTATCAAAATTCGTTGCGACGTGTAGTTTCTATTGCTGTAAAGCTTGGAATTCCAGTACCTGCATTGTCTTCTGCAATTTCGTATTTTGATTGTTATAGAACTTCTTTTTTACCTGCGAATCTAATTCAGGCTCAAAGAGATTATTTTGGAGCGCATACGTACAAGCGTATTGATAATTCTAAGTACTTTCACACTTCTTGGAATGAATAATATTTTTAAAATTATAATGTTTCATATTATGATTTGTAATAATTTATGTTTGTACATTAATTTTAATTAAGACGATTCTAAAATTTATTATAATTTTAGCGTAATATTTCGAAAGATTATATATCTTTTTTAAAAAATTATATGTTTTGAGATTTTTATTTTTTTAGCACTTTAAATAAGAAATAAAAATTGAATCGCTATATAAAGTGAAATATTTTATTTAAATATTTTTTATTTTTTTATGTTTTCAAAATATATTATAGGATTATTTAAAATGATATTAAGTGATAAAGACATTGAATTATGGTTAAAAAAAAAAATTGTTTATTATTCCTTCTCCGAGTACTGAGTTAATTCATGGAGTGACTGTTGACGTGCGTTTAGGTAATCAATTTTATACTTTTCGAACAAATAGGAACAGATACATTGATTTAAGTAAATCTAAACATTATACATCTATGATGTTAAAAAAAATAATGAATAAAAAAAAAGTTTTATCAGATAGTGATAAGTTTTTTTTGAGACCTCAGTCTTTAGTATTAGCAATGACTTTTGAAAAAATTATTATGCCGAATAATTTAGTAGGATGGATAGATGGACGTTCTTCTTTAGCACGATTAGGATTGATGATTCATGCTACTTCACAGCGTATAGATCCAGGTTGGAATGGTAACATTGTATTGGAGTTTTTTAATTCTAGTAACGTTACATTGTCATTATGCCCAGGGATGTTGATAGGGGCTCTCAGTTTTGAAACATTATCTAGTCCATCGTTAAGACCATATAATACTAGAAGAAATTCTAAGTATTTAGGCCAAAACGAAGTAATATTAAGTAAGATATACGAGGATTAAAAAATAATTATATTGTATAACTTGTTTGTATTTAAATCTTTTTGTATTATTATGAATTTTTTATATAAATATAAATATATTACATGGAAACGTTATTTATTCACTTTTATAATTTTTTTAAAAACTATGAAATTGTTCTATTTAAAAGATTAAATATTAACGGAAAATCATTTTTTAATATAATTTAGATACATAATTTTTTATTTTTTTAAAACATTTATTTTCAATAAAACGTAGCTAATATAATGTTTCTATGTTATTAAATATTAAATATTAAATCTTAAAAAATAATATATAATTTTATTTTATGAAAAAAAAGATCTTAGTCACTTGTGCTTTTCCGTATGCTAATGGACCAATTCATATTGGACATATTTTAGAGCACATCCAAGCCGATATTTGGGTTCGTTACAAAAAAATGCGAGGCTATGAAGTATGGTTTATTTGTGCGGATGATGCACATGGTACTCCCATTATGTTACAGTCAAAGAAACTTAAAAAAGATCCTGAAAAGTTTATAATTTCTATTTATAAAGAACATGTTAAAGATTTTTTAAACTTTAATATAAGTTATGACAATTATTATTCTACACATAGTCCAGAAAATAATTTTTTTTTAAAAAAGATATATAATTGTTTGAAAGATAAAGGATTAATTAAAACAAAAGTAATATCTCAATTTTTTGATCGTAAAGAAAATATGTTCTTGCCAGATCGTTTTGTAAGGGGTTTATGTCCCGTTTGTTTTTCTGAAGAGCAATATGGTGATCATTGTGAAAAATGTGGGAGAACATATTCTTCTACCGAATTAGTTAGTCCAAAATCTGTTTTATCGGGAATACAACCAGTTTTAAGAGATTCATTACATTTTTTCTTTGATCTTCCTCATTTTAGCCCCATGTTAAAATCTTGGATTTCTTCTGGAGTATTAGAAAATTCTATTGTTAACAAAGTTATGGAGTGGTTTATACATGGATTAAAAGAATGGGATATTTCTAGAGATGGTCCGTATTTTGGTTTTAACATTCCTGGTTTTTCAGACAAATATTTTTATGTTTGGTTAGATGCTCCTGTTGGATATATAAGTACATTTAAAAATTTGTGCGATAAAAAAGATAGTTTAGTGTTTGATGAATTTTGGAATGCAGATTCGAAACATGAACTATATCATTTTATTGGAAAAGATATAGTGTATTTTCATAGTTTATTTTGGCCAGCTATATTAGAAGGTAGTGGTTTTCGAAAGCCTACGAAGATTTTTGTCCATGGACATGTTACTATTAATGGTTCTAAAATTTCTAAATCTAAAGGATTAATGATATCAGCAGATAATTGGTTTAAAAACTTAGATTCGGATAGTTTAAGATATTATTATTTTACTAAAATTTCGTCAAAAGTACAAGATATTGAAGTCAACAGTGACATTTTTATACAACAATTTAATACCAACGTTGTTAATAAAATAGTTAATTTAGCATCTAGAATTTCACGTTTTATATCTTTTTATTTTAATTGTTATTTGTCTAAAAATCTTGATAATCAAATTTTATATGATTCTTTTGTAAATAGTACTAAAAAAATAGAATTCTTTTTAGAAAAATGCGAATTTAGTTCAGCAAATCTTCTTATTATGAAATTTGCAAATATTGCTAATAGTTATATTGATGAAAAGAAGCCTTGGGTTATGGCAAAGAACATTAATGATCGCGATAATCTTCATAACGTGTGTACGACAGGTATAAATTTTTTTAGGATATTAATCATATGGTTAAAATCTGTTATGCCTGATTTAGCTAAAAAAGTTGAATTTTTTTTAAATTCAAAGTTAACTTGGAATAGTATTTATATTCCACTTTTAGATCATAAAATTTCTATTTTTAAACCATTGTATAAAAAAATTAAAAGATCTCAATTAGACTTTTTAAATATTAGATAAAGAGTATTGTAATTTTTTAAAATATTTTGCTTAATTTTATAAGAAAATTTATATTTTTGTTTTCGAATTTTTTAGTATTTGTTTTGTATCCAAGACAGTTTCCATTCTTTTATATTTGTATGACATTTTTTTTTAGACACGACAAAAACTCCTAACGCGCTTATTAATTCATTGTTATAAAATAGTAAAGGAATTTTATTTCGGTTCCATGGAGCAATTCCGTGATCTTGCCATATTTTCTTAATAGGTTTTCGCATCGAGTTTCCTTGAATTAAAATTTTCCCAGATGTTTGAAAACGGATGTTGATTAGTTCATTTGGTTTTGGCAAAGGGAGTATAGTTCCAAATTTATTTTGTGTAATACATCCTAAATTATGAGGTAGTTTTAAACTAATCATGGGTTTGTACCACATGATAATCAAATTTTTTATGCAAGGAATAATTTTTATTAAATGCAAATTACTTTTATATCGTTTTACTTCGTAATCTCCGATTTTAATCTTTGCTTTAGAATCTTTTTTGGATAAGATTATTTCATAGTATATTTTTTTTACAACTTTATGTGAGGGAATTATATAACTGTTTGATTTTATCCACGTTCTTAACAAAGAGTATATGGTGTCCGGAAGTAATTTTTCAAAGTTTTCAATATCTAAGATTGAGCTTAATATAAGATATTTATCAAGATTATTTTTTAAAATAGGATCTAGAATTTTTTTTTCTTTTTTTAAAATAAAAGAACTTTTTGCACAATTTTTTATAAAACTTGGCCATCTTTTTGTAAGAAGTGGTAAAATTTTATGTCTTATGAAATTTCTATCATGTTTAACATCGTAATTACTTTCATCTTCTATCCAGTTCACATTATTTTTTTTTATCCAATTCTCGATTTTTGATCGTGGTGTTTTTAATAGTGGTCTTACAATAAGTTGTTTTCCGAATAATTTGCTTTCATATGGTATTCCGCTTAATCCTGTTATTCCACTTCCTCTTTTTAAAGCTAATAAGAAAGTTTCACACTGATCGTTCAAGTTATGTGCTGTTAAAATTATCTCTTTTTGGAATACTTGTTCATATATTTTTTTATAACGTTCTAATCGAGCAGACGCTTCTATTCCTATTTTATTTTCTTTTACTTTTATTTTTTTAATTATTAATGGAATGTTGTGCTTTTTACACACGTCATAACAATGTTTACTCCATTTTCCCGAATTTTTGTTTAATTGATGGTTGATGTGGATTGCTCGGAACTTTAATTTTGGATTATTGTCTTTTATTCTTAATAGTTTAAAAAATAAAAAAGTTGAATCTAAACCTCCGCTATATGACAGTAAAAACGAAAGATTTTTTGTTTTTTTTATATATGTTTCGATCATTAGGATTTAATTTTTTCAAAATTTTAAAATTAACTATTTTAAAAATTTATGTGTCTGAGTGGATTTGAACCACTGACTTCCACCTTGTCGTGGTGGCACTCTACCAACTGAGTTACAGACACAAAAAAATATATAAACTAATATTATATTTAGTTTTTTTTATTTGCAATATAAATTTTTATTAAAACACTAATTTTTACATATTTTCGATATAGTACAAAGAGATAATATTCTATAAAAAGTCATCATTGATGATGCAACTAGTGAAATAAAGATTCCAATCCAAAAGCCTGTTGCTCCTATTCTTGGTATGATAGTGTCGGTTAATGCTAACAAGTATCCGATAGGAAAACCTAGAATCCAGTAAGATATACATGTAATTATAAAGATCATACGAGTATCTTGATAACTTCTTAAAATTCCGTTTCCTATAATTTGAAAAAAATCAAAAGTTTGATATGCTGCTGCGATTAGCATTATTTCTTTTGTTTTTTTTATAATATTTGTGTTTTTGGAATATAAAGAAATTATATCGTTACAAAATATAAAAATAATTATTGATATTATAGTAGATAAAATTAGTCCTATAGTTTGTGATGATATAACAATAGTAGAGATTTTTTTTGAGTTATTTTTACCTAAGTAGAACCCAATTCGAATACTGGCTGCTGTTCCTATTGAGAGTGGAAGAACAAAGATAAATGAACTAACATTCAAAACAATTTGATGTGCTATGATTTGATTAATATTTAAAGATGCTATTAATAATGTTATTAGAGTAAATAATGAAACTTCGAAAAATAATGATAAGGCAATTGGCAGTCCTATTTTTGATAAATTTTTAATAATTTTCAAGTTGGGTAAATATGTATAGTTTTTTATGCAATTTTTTTTTAAAGTTGAAAAACTGTTTTTAGTTATTTTTTTCATTAATAAAAACATGAACCAATATATTATTATTGTAGAGAGAGCACATCCTAGATGTTTAAAATGAGGTAGTAGTATTTGTTTTTGTACTAATAAATAGTTTATTGTTATGTTTGAAATAAGTCCTATTATTCCTACTATCATAGCTGGTTTAGGTTTGGACAATCCTTCACATTGATTTTGTATTACTTGGAAGTAGAGATAGCCTGGAGTACTCCATAGCAACGTTCTGATATAACTAATACTTTTCTGTTCTATTACCGGATTAACGTTGTTTGTTATATTGATAATATAGTGAGAATTCCAAAGAATTATCATAATTATTATTGCAATTATCGTTGCTATCCAGTATGCATTTATAACTTGATTGTGAATTTCATGTTTTTTACCTGAACCATTCATATATGATATTGCAGGTACTAAAGATGATAGTAATCCATGCCCAAACAAAATGATTGGATACCAAATTGATATTCCGATTGAAATAGCAGCGATGTCAGTGTCACTTAGAGATTGTACTACAGTATTGTTCACTAATCCGATACTAATTTGTGATATTTGTGCTAACATAATAGGGGCAATTATTTTAAACAAGTTTTTCATTTCTATTAAATATTTTTTCATTTCTAACCTTTTATATTATGAAAGCTTTTCGCGATAAAAAGTTAAAGATTTAATAATAAGACATGTTATTTAAAAGTTTTCGATTTTTTAAAGCTGTATTTCATGCTTTCTATTATAATTGTGTTTATTTTCAATTTTTTTTGAGTTAAAGTAAGTATACGTTTTTTTTATATGGAAGTAGTTAATATTAATTAAATGTAATTTAAAGTATTTTTTAGTAAAGTTTTAGGCTTAAAAAAATGTTTTTGTATTATATGACATTAGGAATTATATGTTTACTGGAATTATTCAAGATATTGCAAAGATAATACGGATAAGAAAATTTGATAATTTTATTAAATGGGTCTTACAATTTGATAAAATTAGTACTAAAACGTTATTATTAGGATCCTCTATATCATGTAATGGATGCTGTTTGACTATTAATGAAATTGAAAATAATACAGTAAGTGTTGATCTTGTTCAAGAAACTCTAAAATTAACAAATTTTATAAACTTTGTCGAGAATCAAGAAATTAATATTGAAAGATCTGTAAAATTTGGAGGAGAAATTGGAGGTCATTTAGTATCTGGACATGTCATGACGACTGCAAAGATTTCAAAAATTGTTGTTTCTAATTATAATAAGGAAATATGGGTAAAATTAGATAACTTTTTTTTTATGAAATATATTTTTTACAAAGGTTTTATATGCATTGATGGAATAAGTTTAACAGTTGGAAATATTAATAAAAACGTATTTTGTGTATCTTTAATTCCAGAAACATTGTCTCATACTACTATTGGAAAAAAAAGACTTGGAGATTTTGTCAACATAGAAATTGATTATCTTACTAAAGTGATAGTAGATAGTACAAATCGATTAATTTCAAATATTTAATGAAAATATTTTAGATATATGTATTATAAAAGAGTAATATAAAAGTTTTTAGTATTTTCCTGGATTCGCGAGAAGTTTTTAGATGTTTATTTTTTTGGAATTTAAAATTTAAAATTTAGGTGTATATTAAACTGTGAATTATTTTTCATTTTTTTTAAGTAATATTTTAGTAAACAATTTAGTTTTGACACAATTTTTAGGATTATGTCCGTTTATGGGGACGTCCAAAAAGTTTGTTTCTGCAATGGGGTTAGGATGTGCTACTGTTTTTGTAATAACGTGTACATCAATTATTATTTATTTAATTAATTCTCATGTCTTAGTACTGTTAAATTTAGAATGTTTAAGAATTATGACTTATATGTTGATAATTTCAGTTAGTGTGCAAATTGTTGAAATAATAATGAGAAAAGTTAGTCCTGTTTTGTATAGGTTATTAGGTATATATTTATCCTTAATAACTAGTAATTGTTCAGTATTAGCTATACCTTTATTAAGTTTGCATTTAAATTTTAGTTTTTTTGAATCATTTTTATACGGGTTAAGTTCTTCTATTGGATTTCTTTTGATTTTAGTTATTTTTTCTAGTATAAGAGAACGTTTATCTTTGTCTGACGTTCCTATTCTATTTAGAGGAAACCCGATTGCTTTAATTACGGCTAGTTTGATGTCTGTTGCGTTTATGGGATTTAGTGGCTTAGTAAAAACATGATTTTTTTTTTATATTCTATACTTTTTTTTAGCGCTTTGAGCGTTTGTTTAGGATTTATAGTAAATTTTGTAACATATAGATTTCATATAGATGCTGATCCTATAATAGAAAAAATTGATGAACTTCTTCCTCAAACACAATGTGCACAATGTGATTATCCTGGGTGTTACTCTTATGCTGTTGCAATTGTGGAAAAAAATGAAAAAATAGATAAATGTATTCCTGGTGGAAATGAAACAGTTTTAAAAATTGCAAATTTGTTAAATGATGATACGTTGCAGTATGATAATTTAAATTCTTCTGGAGATACTTTTTTTAAAACAGCTGTAATTGATGAAGAAAATTGTGTTGGTTGTTCTAAATGTAGACTAATTTGCCCTGTAGACGCTATAATAGGAACTTATAACTTTACGCATACAGTTGTTAAAAATATGTGTACTGGTTGCAATTTATGCATTTCTTTATGTCCTACTAATTGTATTAGAGAAAAAATAACATACAATGAAAATTTTCACTAACTTTTTTAATAAGTGTGGTAATTTAGCTAATAAAGTTATAAAACTATATTTTAATTGTATTAAAACAATATTTTCCCCCAAAAAAATGAATGATTTTTATGGAGGAATACATTGTAATTCTATGAAAAATAGCTCATGTTTTTCTAAATTAAGTTATATTCCTCTTCCAGAAACGTTCACTGTTTTAATAGATCAAGAATTAGTTTCAAAAAAAAAATTGTAGTATATATAGGACAAATAGTCTTTCGTGGTCAAGTTTTAGCCTTAGGTAACGACGATATTGCTCCAATTCATTCTCCTACGTCTGGTACAATTTCTAGTATTTCTAAAAATAAGTTTAATTTTTATTCAGGGAAATATTTTGGTGTTATTGTTATTAAATCTGACGGAAGAGATGCGTGGGGTCATCGAGTTTTTAGAAAAAATTATAAAGATATTAGTATTAATACATTTATTAAATTAATTTATGATCATGGAATTATTGGATTAGGAGGTTCTGGATTTTTATCTTCTAAAAAGATAGAATTTTCTATTGGAAAAGTACATACTTTGCTAATAAATGCTGCTGAAAGTGAACCTTATGTTCAATCAGATGATTGTTTAATGCAAAATTTTTATAAAGAAATAGCTGAGGGATGTCAAATTATTGCATGTATTTTAAAAATTGAAAGCGTTGTAATCGCTATAGAAGATGATAAGAAATTAGCATTTATCAAGATTAAAAATGCAATTAAATCGTTTCCTAATTTCAAAATACGAAAAATAAAAAATAAATACCCTTCAGGGAGTAGTAAACAATTAATCAAAACTTTATTTAACAAAGAAGTCCCGTTAGGAAAACGTTCAATAAGTTTAGGGATACTTATATTTAATGTTTCTACTATTTTTTATATTAAAAGAGCAATTTTAAATAGCGAACCATTAATAGAAAGGATTATAACTCTTTCAGATGCGCAGCTGTTGTATCAAAAAAATGTTTTAGTTAGAATAGGTACTCCAATTAGCTACATATTATCAAAGTTTAATATTAAAAATTCTTCTATCATTTTAGGTGGACCGATAACTGGATTCATTATTGATGATTTGAATTTTCCAATTTTAAAAACTACTAGTAGCATTTTGAAATTCAAATCGGATTTTGTGGAAAATTTATTAGAACTTCCATGTATTCGTTGTACAGCTTGTTCTAAAGCGTGTCCAATGCGATTATTACCGGAACAGTTATATTTTTATAGTAAGTCTTTTGATCATGAAAAATCAAAAAGATATCATATTAATGAATGCATTGAATGTGGAGTATGCGAACAAGTATGTCCGAGTAACATTCCTCTCTTAACGTATTTTAAAAAAGAGAAATTAGAATTAAAGAAATTAGAGTTTCAGAATGATATGTCTAAGAAATTTAAGAAATTGTTTATGCTACGTCAACGTAGAGTGCATGCTTCAGGATTGATTAATGAAAATATTATATATTCTAACAATGTTATAAAAGAAAAAAGAAACGATAGTATTAGACATAAAGTTTGTGAATCTAATTCTTTTTTAAATTCCCAACATATAATGAAAATAAAACTTGAGTCTGCAATAAATAGAGCTAAATTAAAAAGAAATATTAAGTAATTATTATTTACTAATGGTAATGTTGTAACTTAATGAAATTACAATATTAAGAAAAGTTATGAATTATAGGTATACTAAAATTAGTGATATATATTTTTGTAGAAGTACTAATAATATTATGTTGTTAGTGATATTGTCTATTCTTCCTGGAATAATAGTAGAATTTTATTATTTTCGAGTAGCAATTTTAATACAGATTTTTTTATCTGTTTTTTCGTCAATAATCTTTGAAATAATTTTTTTAAAGTTGCGAAAGAAAATATTAAAATTTAATTCTTGTGATATATCTTCAGCAATGTTAACTGGAATTTTATTAGGACTTAGTTTACCTATTTTTTCGCCATGGTGGATATCTATTATAGGTTCTTTTTTTGCAATTGTTGTAGCTAAGCAATTATATGGAGGGTTAGGTAACAATGTATTTAATCCTGCAATGTCAGGATATGCAATATTATTAGTTTCTTTCCCTGTGGTAATGACTAATTGGACTTTTCAAAATAATTTGGGATTTGCGAGTGTTCTAAATTTTAAAGACGTTATATCAATTATTTTTTTTACTAATTTGGAAGACTATTACGGAACGTTTTTAAAATTTTTTGAGATGTCTAATTTTATGACTCAAGTTACTCCTTTAGAACAGATAAGAATACGTAATAAGAGTGTTGTATTTAACGTAGATTCGTTTACTTCTTTCTTAGATAGTATTTGTTTTTATCGTCATTGGATAATTATTAATTTTAGTTTTTTGATAGGTGGACTATTTTTGTTGATAAAGAGGATTATTTGTTGGAGAATACCATTTGGTATTCTATCAGTTTTATTTGTTTTTTATTCGATCGATTTTTTTTATTTTGGATCTACGAAAATTTTTCCATTAGTACAGTTATTTTTAGGTAGTACTATGATTGGAGCTTTTTATATTGCAACAGACCCTGTAACTACTTCAGTTACTAAATTAGGACGCATAATATTAGGATTTTTTATCGGAATTTTAATTTGGGTTATTAGGAGTTTTGGTGGATATCCTGATGCGATATCATTTTCGATATTGTTATCTAATTCTATTGTCCCGTTAATAGATTATTATACTCCACCTCGGATTTATGGCAAAGTGAAATAATGACTTTTTTAAATAGAAATAATTTTTCTATATTAATATTATTTGTTGCTTCTATTATTACATCAGGTAGTGTAATTTTAGTGTATGCATTTACTAAACCTAAAATAATTTCTCAACAAGAAAATTATCAAAAAATGGTTTTAAATTTTGTTATTCCTCAAAAACTTCTTCTAGGAACTCAAACTTCATGTTATACAATAAATAACATTTTGTTGGGAGATAACGAAAATCATCAGTTTTGGATGATTAAAAAGAACAACGTTTTGAAAGCTTTAATTTTTAAAGTAGTAGCTCCGGATGGATATTCAGGTGATATAAAAATAATCATATCTTTGAATCCGAATAAAAAGATATTAGGCGTTCGTATATTAGATCATCATGAAACTCCGGGATTAGGAGATAAGATTGATGTTAGAATTTCAAATTGGATTACTAAATTTTCAGGTATCACTGTTTTGGGATTAAATGATCCTAAATTCTCTTTAAAGAAATATGGTGGTAGTATTGATCAGTTTGCAGGAGCTACTATTACTCCATTAGCGGTAATTAATGCAATTAAACGTACTGTAAATTTAACACAAAAGTTAATATTTAACAGCTCAAACTTTAAACGTTGTGATTTTAATCATGAATAATGTTATTAAAACTTTTTGTTGTGGAGTATGGACACAAAATTCTTCGTTAGTACAATTATTAGGATTGTGTCCTATTCTTGCGATTACTACAAATATTACTAGCGCATTGGGTTTAGGTATAATTACAACATGTGTTTTAGTTATTACAAATGTTATTATATCAATATTTAAATTTTGGATACCAAAAAATATTCGTATTCCTATTTATATAATGGTTATTAGTTCTGTGGTTAGTTGTTTTGATATGTTAATACATGCATATTCATTAAGTTTATATCAATCTTTAGGAATTTTTATTCCTTTGATTATTACTAATTGTGTTATATGTGGAAGAGCTGATTTTGTTGCTATAAATAGTTCTGTGTTAGTATCTTTTTTAGATGGATTATTTGTAGGATTAGGATCAACGTTAGCAATATTTTTTATCGGGTTAGTTAGAGAATTATTTGGTAGTGGGACATTATTTTTTGGTATTGAAAATTTATTTGGATCTTGGTCTAAAATTCTTTATGTAAAAATAATTAAAGTTGATTATGTTATGTTGTTTTTTTTGTATCCAGCTGGTGCTTTTATGGTTTTAGGATTTATTTTAGCTGGAAAAAATTTTATAGATAAAAAAATAAATTTTAATAATTATAATCATTGTTCTAAAAAATCTAAATTACAATTTGAAAAAAATGAGAAATTTAAATCTTAATAGATTAAATAGAATTTTAATTATTTTTTCTAAGATTAATCCTAAACCAAAAATAGAGCTAACATTTTCTTCAGATTTTGAGTTGTTAATTTCGGTAATATTGTCAGCACAGTCGACTGATCGTATGGTAAACATAGTTACTAAAAATTTATACAAACATACAAACACTCCAAAGTCTTTTTTGCTTCTTGGGGTAGATAATCTAAAGGATCTAATAAAGTCACTAGGTTTATTTAATAAAAAATCGCGTAATATCATTCAAACTTGTAGTATTTTAATAAATAAGTTTCATGGTAAAATACCGAACAATATGTTTGATTTACTTTCTTTGCCTGGAGTTGGAAGAAAAACTGCAAATATAATTTTAAATAGCATTTTTAAAAAAAATACAATTGCAGTAGACACTCATGTTTTTAGAGTATGTAATAGAATAGGATTTGTGAAAGAGAAAAGAATTTTAAATATGGAAAAGAAATTATTTGACATTGTTCCTGAAAAATTTAAGTTTCATTTTCATAATTGGTTTGTTTTGCATGGTCGCTATGTGTGTAAATCTAAACATCCGAAATGTTCTTTATGCATAATTAAAAATTACTGTGAATTTAAATATAAAAACTTTTAAAATGAAATATTGTTTGAAATTTATATTTCGTATTATTTTTGAACGTTGTGATTTTATAAAAAAGTAAAAAAATCAAAAATATTTTTAGATAATTTAATTTAAAATTTGTGTTAATAACAATGTATAGTTCGTATTATAAAATTAAGATTATAATAAAAATTATTTCGAACAAGTTTTTACGAACTTTGGCACAATATATTAAAAATTTTTGTTGGTTTAATATTGACATAATAATATTATATTAACAACAATTATTGTATTTTGATGTAATAAAAGGATATTGAATGCACAAAATTAACTTAATTAATGAGTTTAAAGTAAGAAATTTAATAGCACAAATTACAAATGAAAAAAAAATAATTCATGAAATTAATAACAAAAGCATTTCTTTGTATTGTGGTTTTGACGTAACTGCAGAAAGTTTGCATATAGGGCACATTTTGCCATTATTATGTTTAAAAAGGTTTCAAGAATTTGGTCATAAACCTATTGCTTTGATTGGTGGTGCGACTAGCTTAATTGGTGATCCTAGTTTTAAAACATCTGAAAGGAAATTAAATTCATTAGAATTAGTTAGTATTTGGAAAAATGCTATTATCGAACAAATATCTTTATTTCTAGATTTTAATATTCATAACAGTGGTAAAACAATTATAGATAATTATGAGTGGTTTAAAAATTTTTCTTTGTTAAAGTTTTTACGCATTGTTGGAAAAAATTTTTCTGTTAATAAAATGATTTCTAAAGATGCGGTTAAAAGAAGAATTAATCGTTTAGATTCAGGGATTTCATTTACAGAATTTTCATATAATTTGTTACAAGCCTATGATTTTTCTATTTTATACCGTAAACATAACGTTATTTTACAGGTTGGAGGATCGGATCAGTGGGGGAATATTATATCTGGAATTGATTTGGTTCGAAGATTATATGGTAATGAAGTTTTTGGGTTAACACTTCCTCTTTTAGTTAAAAAAAACGGAATTAAATTTGGAAAAACAGAGAATAACACAATTTGGTTAGATAAAAATAAAACTAGTCCTTACAAGTTTTACCAATATTGGATTAATATTTCTGATTATGACATATGTAAGTTTTTAAGGTTTTTTACAAATTTAGATATTTTGAAAATAGATGATATAGAATCGTGTAACTCATATATAGAACTTAATAAATATAAGTTGTTTCTTGCAGAGTATTTAACTAAATTAGTTCATGGTGAGAATGGTGCTAAATCTGCTAAACGAATTTCTTCATATTTATTTCATAGTAACTTTGTAGATATAAAAAAAACGGATTTTTTTCAATTAGAACAGGATGGTATCCCTTCGGTGAAAATTTCAGGAATACGTGATTTGAAACAAGTGTTAGTTGATTCTTCTTTGTCCGTATCTCGAACTCAGGCGAAAAATATGATTTTGGCTAATTCAATTGCTATTAATAATATAAAAAAAACTGATGATATGTATGTTATTTCAAAAAATGATATCCTTTATGGAAGATATACGTTGTTATCTAGAGGGAAGAAGAAATTTTGTTTGATATGTTGGGAGAATTAAATTTTTTTCGAGTTTGAAGTGATCTTGAAAATTTTTTTAGAATTTGTAATGTTTAAATGTTAAAACTTTCTCCACATCCACAGAAATCTTTAATTTTTTTGTTTTTAAATTTAAAATTATAATTTAATCCTTCTTTTTCAAAATCTATTTTTGTTCCGTTTAACATTAAAACATGTTTTGAATACGCCGAGATTATTATGTTACTGTTTGAAATTAGACAAACATCATTTTTATCGATTGCTTTTATGAATTTCATATAGTATTTCATTCCAGCACATCCTGATTTCTTTATGCCTAATTTAATTCCAATTTTATTTTCTTTTTTCATTAATTTTTGGATTTGTTGTATTGCCTTACAACTTATAGTTATATTTGTCATATTTTTTTGAGATAGTTTAAAATGGTTATTTTTTTTATGTTTTCTTTAAAAAAGTATATTTAATACATTTTAATAAAACAAGTTGAAAAATCATAATATAGTTATTAATGTTATTAAATTTTTTTAAAATTTTAAATTTTTTAAATGTTAATATATTTTATTAATTAATGAAACATGAAAAATTAAATATTATGATGTTTTTTATTGTTAACGATTATATTAAATTTTTTGATTATATTCAATATATTTTAATCGACGAAACATTCGTATTAATGTAATATAAGAATTATATGTACTATAATTATACTGTTATAGTATACATATACTTTTAAAGCGTTTTTAAGTTTATTATTTATGACAATTTTTTTTTAAGAAACATATTTAACTATATTCTATATAGTACATTTTTTAACAAATTTTTTGGACTATTATATGCATAAACTGCAGTTAAGAAAATATAAAGGTGTAGTATTTATATGCGAAATAAACGAGAAGGTATAGATTTTCCTCAAGCTATTTTTTCTCTAATATTTATTATAATTATGATATTTTCTAGTTTGTGGATTATGCGACCATTTTTTTTGGGGTTTGCATGGGCTAGTATGGTAGTAATAGCAACGTGGCCTATATTTTTAAAACTTAGATTTTTACTGTGGAATAGTAGAGTGTGTGCTGTTATAACAATGATTTCTATCTTGTTATTAATTTTTATTATTCCAATTTTTTGTTTAGTTAACAGTTTAATTGATAATAGTACATCAGTAATCAGTTGGTTAAGTTCAGAAAATTTAAGATTTCCAGATTTTTATTGGTTACAAGATATTCCTATTATCGGAGAAAAATTATTTTTAAGTTATCAGAAATTGTTAGACGAAGGTGGTGCTGAATTAATTACTAAAATACAACCTTATATGGGTAAAACTACTGAATTTTTTATTCTTCAAGTAGGTCATTTTGGTAGATTTGTTATTCATTTAATTTTAATGTTAGTTTTTAGTTCTTTATTATATTGGAATGGTGAAAGAACAAAAAATATAATTAGACATTTTGCTATTCGTTTAGGTTCTAATTCTGGAGATTCAGTTGTTTTATTAGCTGGTCAGGCTGTTAGGGCAGTAGCTTTAGGTGTCGTTGTTACAGCATTAGTTCAAGGTATTTTAGGAGGTATAGGATTAGCTGTTTCTGGTATTCCTTATTCTTCTTTACTAATGATATTGATAATTATTTTTTGTTTAGTTCAATTAGGTCCATTACCTGTACTAATTCCAGCAATTGTATGGTTATATTGGAACGGTAACACTACTTGGGGAACAGTCTTGCTAGTATGGAGTTGTATAGTATGTGTTTTAGATCATATATTACGTCCTATTCTTATACGTATGGGTGCTGATTTACCAACTGTATTAATTTTATCAGGAGTTATAGGTGGATTAATTGCATTTGGTATGATTGGTCTATTTGTTGGACCGGTAGTATTAGTTATATCATATCGTCTTATTTCTTCTTGGATGGATGAAATTCCAGCTCCGAGTTCTTTATCGAAAGAATCGAAAAAACATTTTTTATTAAAGAACAAAATTAAAAATAAGTAATAATCTGTATTATTTAGGACTATTTTGAGTATGTCTTTTTTAAAGATTAACTCATATTAGAAATATGAAACTATTTCTATTGGTTCTTGAAGTGTTTTTATAATTTATTAATGATTATTATTCATAATAAGAAAATTTTACATAATGTAAATTTAATAATAATTATAATGAAATAGCGAAGTACTTGTAATATTCATGCGAATTAATATTAAATTTAGAGTTTATAACCATTTTAGAGTTACAATTTTTGTACGTTTTTTTGAAAATATATTTAAATATTACATATGTATATTTAAAATATTTTTAATTTTTTAAAAATATATGAGTTTTAGAAAATATGGTAGTTATAATAGTAAAATTTAATGGATTCAAAAATTTTTTATTATATATACATAACAATTTTACAATTATTTTCAATAAAAATGTTTTTAGAAACAAATTTATAGAAATGTTTTATACAGAATATTTTTTAATTATTGTTTTTATCTTTAACATGTACTGTTACAAAATTTATAACCAATATTTTTTTTAATAAAATTATTGTTTATATTGTATGTAAAGGAAATTTAGAGAAAAATATGAAGAAAACAGATGAATTGAGAACAATACGAATTGATCCATTAATTACTCCAGTTGAGTTAGCACACCATTATCCGATTACTTCTTCTATTATGGATACTGTTATTAAAGCTAGAAAGAATATAGCTAATATTATGACAGGAACTGATTCGCGTTTGTTAGTTGTAATAGGCCCATGTTCAGTACATGATCCTTTAGCTGCCGTAGAATATGCACAAAGATTAAATGAATTGCGAAAAAAATATTTTTCTCGTCTTGAAATTGTAATGCGTACTTATTTTGAAAAGCCGCGTACTGTAGTAGGATGGAAGGGACTCATTTCAGACCCTGATTTAGATGGTAGTTTTCGTGTTAATCATGGTTTATCAATAGCTAGAAAGTTACTTTTAGATATTAATTCATTAGGTCTCCCGGCTGCTACTGAATTTTTAGACATAGTTATTGGACAATTTATAGCAGATTTAATAAGTTGGGGTGCAATAGGTGCGAGAACTACTGAAAGTCAAATTCATCGTGAAATGGCATCTGCGTTATCTTGCCCGGTAGGATTTAAGAATGGAACTGATGGAAATATACGCATTGCAATAGATGCTATTCGTGCTGCTAGTGTTAAACATTTGTTTTTAGCACCTAACAAGCATGGAAAGATGACTATAAATCATACTAGTGGAAATCCATTCGGTCATGTTATTATGCGTGGAGGAAAATCTCCAAATTATCATGCTAAAGATATAGATTTAACTGTAAGGTATTTACAAGAATTTAATCTTCCAGAATATTTAATGATTGATTTTAGTCATGGAAATTGTTTAAAACAACATAGACGCCAATGTGATGTAGGGGAATCGATAGCTAAGCAAATAAGAGATGGTTCTACTGCTATATTTGGTGTTATGATTGAGAGCTTTATAGAAGAAGGTTCTCAAAAAGTAGTTGATGAAAAAAAATTAATTTATGGAAAATCAATAACAGATCCTTGTTTAGGATGGAATGATAGTATATATATTCTTAAGCAGTTAGCAAATGCTGTGAATAGTCGATTTTAATTTTAATTGTTATATGGCGATTTTAATTAATATTTTTTAGTTATGTAATTAGTGAATATATAAATTCAATTTTTAAGATTTAATATTTTTATTTAATTTTTTATATTTTTAAATTTAAACATAATAGTTTATATTTTACTCTTCGATAGAATACAGTCAATAAAATGTTTCTAAGGGTTTGAAATGCCGGTTATTACGTTATCTGATGGACGTAAATTAATATATAACAGTTCTGTTTCACTTTTTGAAATTGCAAATGATATTTCACCAAATTTAGTAAAAAATTTTTGTTTTGGAAATGTTAATGATATTAGTCTAAGTAGAGATACTATCATAAGTTATGATGCTTATGTCGAAATTATTTATAATAATAATTTAACTTTTTTAAACATTATACGAAATACTTTTATTTGCATTTTAGGACACGCTGCAAAAGAACTTTGGCCGAACGTAAAAATTGGGACAGGTTCTGTCATAGAAAATGGATTCTATTGTGACATAGAATGTGACTTTGTGTTTACGAGTTCACATATGAGTTTATTAGAATCTCAAATGTTAAATGTTTGTAAAAGAAAATACAAAGTTTGTACCCATAAAGTTACGTGGGAAAAGGCACACAAGATTTTTCAAGAGCGTTCTGAAAAATATAAGTTATTAGTTTTAAAAAATGATTTTGATGGTAATAAATCCGTTTCTTTGTGCTTTCATCAAAATTATGTTGATTTTCAATTTGACATTGCCGTTCCGGATGTATCTTTTTGTAAATATTTTAAATTACTAAAATTTTCTGGTGTGTATTGGGATAGGAATAAAGAAAATAAAATTTTACAAAGAATTTATGGAACTGCTTGGGCTTCATCATGCGATTTGAAAAAATATTTAGAGTATATAGCACAGTCTGAAAAACGTGATCATAGGAAATTATCCAAAAGGTTAGATTTGTATCATCTTCAGGAAGAATCCCCGGGTATGATTTTTTGGCATCATAACGGAATGATCATTTTTCGAGAATTGAAAACACTTATACGAGAAAAGTTGCAAAGATATTGTTATCAAGAAGTCAAAACACCATCAATTATGGATATAAAGATTTGGGAAAAGAGTGGGCATTTAGACAATTATCAAGACCTTATGTTTATGACAAGTTCCGAAAAAAATGTATATGGAATTAAACCTATGAACTGCCCTGGTCACGTGCAAATTTTTAATAATGTTCTGCATTCTTATCGAGATCTTCCTGTTCGTATTTCGGAGTTTGGAAGTTGTCATAGAAATGAACCATCAGGTTCTTTACATGGATTAATGAGAATTAGGCATTTTACACAAGATGACGCTCACATTTTTTGTAGAGAAGATCAAGTTTGTGATGAAATTAGTAATTGCATAAAAATGATTTATGATGTATATGAAGTATTTGGTTTTAAAAAAATTTTAGTGAAATTATCAACTCGTCCTGAAAATAGAATTGGAAGCGATGCAATTTGGGATAGAGCTGAAGATAATTTGAAGTTTTCGTTAAAAGAAAATAATATATTATTTGAATATCAAAAAGGAGAAGGTGCATTTTATGGCCCGAAAATTGAATTATCATTACTGGATTGTTTAGGAAGAGTTTGGCAGTGTGCAACTATACAATTAGATTTTTATTTACCTATGAATTTAGGGGCTTTTTATATTGATGAAAATAATGCGAAAGTAGTTCCAATAATAATTCATAGAGCAGTTTTGGGTTCTATCGAACGATTTATTGGGATTTTAATAGAAGAATATTCTGGAAATTTTCCAACATGGATATCTCCTGTTCAAGTAGTAATTATAAGTGTAAATAGAAGTCATATTAAATATGCTGAGAAATTATTTAATAGTTGGTTTTATTTAGGTATACGAGTAAAATTAGATGTAAGAAGTGAAAAAGTTAGTTTTAAGATCAGAGAATGCATTGTAAAAAAAATTCCATATATTGTTATTTGTGGAGATAAGGAAGTAGCTAAAAATAAAGTTACTTTTAGAACTCGATCAGGAAAGAACGTTGAATTAGTAGACATACAATATTTCGTTTCAAAATTGCAAAAAGAAATTGTTAACCGAAGTTTACATCTTTTGGAGGAATAAAGTATTAAAGTCGTAAAGAAAATTCAAATATTAAAACCAAACCGTATAAATAATGAAATTCGTTCTTCTAAGGTACGTTTAACTGATATTCATGGAGAACAGATTGGTATTGTTGCTTTTCACGAAGCTTTAAAGAGAGCAAAAGAATTAGGAGTAGATTTAGTTGAAATTAGTCCGAATGCTGAACCTCCGGTATGTCGTATTATGAACTATGGAAAGTTTTTATATCAAAAAAGTAAATCTATTAAAAAACAGAAAAAAAAACAGAAAGTAGTGAACGTGAAAGAAATAAAATTCCGTCCTGGTACTGATGAAAGTGATTATCAAGTTAAGCTTCGTAATTCTATACGTTTTTTAGAAAATGGAAATAAAGTTAAAATAACTTTGCGTTTCCGAGGACGTGAAATGGTACATCAACAGATTGGTGTAAAGGTATTGAATCGTATTAAAAATGATTTATTAGAATTATCTTTAGTAGAAGTGTTTCCCTCTAAAATAGAAGGTCGTCAAATGATTATGGTTTTAGCACCTAAAAAAAAGCAGCAATGAAAATAGTATTATTTTACTAAACTTTATTTAATTATGGTTAATTATATTTGTTATATGTATTGTTAACGGAATATTGAAATGCCTAAGATAAAAACTTTGCGTAGTGCAGCTAAACGTTTTACGAAAACTGCATCTGGTATGTTTAAACGTAAACAAGCCAATTTGCGACACATTTTAACAAAAAAATCTTCTGATCGCAAAAGGCATTTGCGTTCGAAGGCAATGGTTTCTAAATGCGATCAAAAAAAGATACGTCTATTTCTACCTTATTTATAAAGTAAATTTAAATTCATGTTAAAAGAGTATAACATAATATGGCTCGTGTAAAACGTGGAGTAAATGCTCGTTATCGTCATAAGAAGATATTAAAGAAAACTAAAGGTTATTACGGTGCACGTTCGAGAACGTATAGATCAGCGTGTCAAGCTGTTATTAAATCAGGGCAATATTCTTATCGTGATCGTCGTCAAAAAAAACGTCAATTCAGAAAATTATGGATTTCTCGTATTAATGCTGCGGTACGTGAGAATCAAATTTCTTATAGCCGATTTATGTATGGATTAAAGAAAGCATCGATTGACATTGATCGAAAAATGTTGTCTGATATTGCTATTTTTGATAAAACTTCTTTCGATTTATTAGTAAGGAGTTCAAAAAATGCGTTGTAAAAATTATTAATTTATAAAAAATAGTAATTATTTTTCTTAAATTTTAAAAATTTTAAAAAATTATTAGGTTTTTGCATAATTTATGACTTATGCTGTTTTAAATTTTAAAACAATTTTAAAAAGCTTCCAACTTGGAGGCTTTTTTAACAAAAAATTTTTTATGTTTTTAAAAGTTGTATAAATTTAATATTCTATATAATAAAGAGTAACATTATGTTTAATTCTTTAAAGTGCATCAAATCGATAACGTTAGAAATTCAGAAAACTAGAACTTTAGACGAATTGGAATTGTTAAGAGTTAAATATTTAGGAAAAAATGGATATATTCCTCAACAAATGCTTGTATTGAAAAGTACGTTTTTAAAAAAAAAAAAATTTGGAGTTATATTAAATAAATTAAAAACTGATTTATTAACTGAAATTGATAGTCATAAAAAAAAATTAGAATTGTGTAACATTAATATATTTGAAAAAAAAGAATTTATTGATACGTCTATGCATGGACGTAGAAGTAATATTGGAACGTTACATCCAATAACTACAATGATTAACAAAATAGAGAATTTTTTTTTAAAATTAGGTTTTAAAATTGTTCAGGGTCACGAAATTGATGATGAATATCATAATTTCGATGCGTTAAATATTTCAAAAAATCATCCATCTAGAACTGATCATGATACTTTTTGGTTTGATTCAAATAGATTACTTCGTACTCAAACTTCTAATATGCAAATCAGATCAATGAAAGAAATGAGTTTACCAATTAAAATTATTGTTCCAGGAAAAGTTTATAGAAATGATCATGATACTACTCATACTCCTATGTTTCATCAAGTAGAAGGATTATTAATTGATCGAAATGTAAATTTTTCTAATTTGAAATGGATTATTGAATCATTTTTAGGTTGTTTTTTTAATAATAGTTTGAAGATTCGATTTCGACCTTCTTATTTTCCTTTTACTTTTTTATCCTCTGAAGTGGACATTTTAGAGAAAAATAATAGATGGTTAGAAATATTAGGTTGTGGTATGGTACATCCGAACGTGTTAAAAAATGTTGGTATTGATTCAAAAATATATTCTGGTTATGCTTTTGGGTTAGGAGTAGAAAGAATTTCTATGCTTCATCATGGTATTTCAGATATCCGCATTTTTTTTGAAAATGATTTAAAATTTCTTAAACAATTTAAATAAAAGTGAGTGTTTTATAATGGAATTTAGTGAACAGTGGTTTCGAGAATGGATAAATCCTACTGTCGATACTGATTCATTATGTGATCAAATGACAAAATTAGGATTGGAAGTGGAAAAAGTTGTTAAAATTTCAAATGTATGTACCAATTTAATTGTCGGTGAAGTAGTTAAACGTTCAAAAAATTTCTTTTCTATTGAATTTTTATTGATAAAAGTGAATATTGGTAATAATAAGTTTATTACAGTTGCATCAAGATATTTTGATGTTGTAAAAGGGATGAAAGTAATTATAGCTACTGAGAATTCTAAATTGTTTAATGATAAATTTCTAAATTTAATACGTTCGAGAAGTTTGGAATGTGAAGGAATTATTTGTTTTTGTGAAGATATTGGTATTATAAATTTTAAAAAAAATACTATAATTTTGCCACTTAGTTGCGAGGTTGGTGTAGATGTTAACAAATGTTTATCTTTAGATGATAATATTATTAAAATCAGTAGTACTCCTAATCGTTCAGATGCATTAAGTATACTAGGGATAGCAAGAGATATTGCAGTATTGAACAATTTATCTAGTCCTCGTTTAAAAAAATATTTAAATTCTGTGGACAATTTTCAAAAAACAGAAATACTAATTGATGCTTCAGACGTATGTTTACGATTTTTTGGACGTATTATAAGTAATGTGAATGTCAATAAGAATACTCCCTTTTGGATATTAGAAAAATTAAAACGTTCTTCTATAGAACCTTCTAATATAATTGCTAACATTATTAATTATGTACTAATAGAAGTAGGTCAACCTTTATATATTATAAATTTTGATAGTATTTTAAAAAAAATTGTTATACGTCGATCTTATAAAGGTGAAACTATTTTAGTTAATAAAAATAAAAATCTTGTTATCGAAAATAATTCAATAGTAATTACGGATGAAGAGAAAGTACTAGCTTTAGGTGGGCATATTTATTCTTGTGTTTCTGAAGTAAATTTAAAATCAAATAATTTATTTATGGGTTGTGCATCTTACAATAATTTAGATATTTTTAAAAAGTATCATCATTATGGATGTAAAAATTTTTTTACAGAACGTTATGATAGAGGTATAGATTTTAGTATACAGCCGGAAGCTCTAGAATATGCTACTTATTTAATTACAAAATTTTGTGGTGGTAGAGTTAGTAATGTTATAGGGAAAGTTGACTTTAAAAAAAAGTTTAGTCAAAAATTCATTAAACTATTCCGAAAAAAGTTGTATGAAATTACTGGATGTGTCATTAGTGATGAGTCAGTGAGTTGTTATTTAATAAAATTAGGTTTTAAGATAATTTTAAATAAAGGTTGTGAATATTGGTTAGTACAGCCTCCTAGTTGGAGATTTGACATTAATATAGAAGAAGACGTTATTAGCGAATTATTTCGAATGTATGGATATGATAAAGTCCCTATTTTTCCTATGTCTACATGTTACAATGTTCCATGTAACGATGAGTCAGATACTTTACTAAATAGAATAAAATTGTTTTTAGTTGATAGAGGATATAATGAAATTATTACATATGGTTTTGTTAATCCTGATCTTCAAAAATTATTATTTCCTGACATACCTTTATTGTGTTTGTCTAATCCTATTTCTCGAGAAATGTCATCTATGAGAGTTTCTTTGTGGATTGGTTTATTGTCAATTGTGTCTTATAATCAGAATAGACAAGAGAAAAAACTGCGCTTTTTTGAAAGTGGTTTATGCTTTATGAAAGATCCAAAAGAACGTTTAGGTATTAAACAGAGTATGTATTTGTCTGGGATATTAAGTGGACGTATAAATGATCTTCATTGGGATGTTATAGATAGAAAAGCGGATTTTTATGATGCTAAAGGTGATGTAGAATCTATTTTAGATTTACTTGGTAAATTGAATTTAGTAAAATTTAAAAGTTTTAAAGTTCCAGGATTACATCCTAACCAAAGTATTGCTATTTATTTTAAAGAAAAAATGGTGGGAATGATAGGAACTATTAACCCACATTTAGAAAAAAGGTTATCTTTAAAAGACAGAACTATCGTTTTTGAGTTAATATGGGATGATATTGCTTCTTTAAATAGTACGTGTTTCAAAAAAATTTCTGAGTATCCAAGAAGTATTAGAGATATTTCTATTATTGTAGATGAAACTATTGCTGTAGGAGATATTATTTTAGAACTTCAAAATTCTTTTTTTAAGAATATTGTTGATATAATTCTGTTTGATGTTTTTCGAGGAAGTAATATAGGAATAGGTAAAAAAAGTTTAGCTTTTCAATTAGTATTAGAGAATAAAGAAAAAACGTTCACAGAAGAAGAAATTTCAAAAATTTTAAAACGATGTATTGCAACATTGGAATCAAAATTTAATGCAGTTTTAAGAAAAAGTGTCGCACAGTGATTTCTACAAAAATATAATTTTGAACATGTTTATCGCATGTATATATCAATAAAATAGTTCTTTAATATTAGGAAGTTAATATTTTTTTGAAATTTAAATTTTTAAAGAAAGTATTCGATATTAGTGTATTTTTATATTTGTTTTTAAATGAATTTTGTATATATTATAGGTTTAATAATTTTAAAAAATTTTTAATATATATTCAATATGAGGAAAACGTTATGAACCTTTTAATTTCTGATGCTTTTGCTTTTGACAATAATATTCATAATAATAGCCTGTATTCTTTATTAGCAATGTTATTATTTTTCGCATTAATTTTTTATTTTATAATTTATAGACCACAGAATAATAAAATTAAAGAACATAAAAAGCTTCTTGAGTCTCTTGTTGTAGGTGATGAAATATTAACTTCTAGCGGGTTTTTGGGAAAGATTAAAAAAATCACTACAGTTGGATATATTATATTGGAATTGAACAAGAACGTTGAAGTTTTAATAAAAAGTGATTATGTTTTGTCAATATTACCTAAAGGTACTTTGAAAATTATTTAAAATGTTAACTCTTTAAAAGAATTTCTTTTTGATAGATAGTTATTTTTGTGTTTAAATTATTAATACAAACTATCGTTTATTGAGAATAATTTTTTTAATTTTGATTTGTATTTAACTTTTTTAACTTTAATAAATTTTTTAAGGACAAGATAGTTCTTGTATTTTGTAATATAGAGTGTTATTTGGTTCTGAAATTTTTGGTGATTAATAAAATTGAATTTAAATTTGAAATATTAAGTTTGTTTTTAATTTAAAATTGATATTAAAAATATTTTTTATATTAGTTTATTAAACATAATAAAATTTTTTCGGTTGTGTTTTAGAAAACATTATTCAAATATGATGATAAAAAGATGAAAATTGTGATGTGTTATGATTATTAATTCTAAATTTTACGATTTTTTAGTAAATTTTTAATTATATTATTGTAAAATTTTTTGGATTTTAAAATGATTTTGAGATAGAATAACTCTCATTATTAGTACAATAATAGGATTTCATTAAGTTGTTATTAATTCTTATTTTAAGAAATTTTAAAATAGTGTAAATGTTTTAGAATTTTTTATATCATTAAAAATATTGAGACAATATGACTTTATAGCAATAAATGTAGATATACATGTTATAGATTTTACTTTTGTAATGGATGATTTAGGTATATTTTTTAGTTAATATAAATTTAAATTATACATTAGTATTATTTTTTAACATTTTTAAGTGTGCTTAAACGTTATTAATGTAATTTTAATTATTTTATAGATGTAAAGTCTATTATATTATTTTTTTCATTAATTTTAACATTTTTTCTTAAAAAGGTATAGGAAGAGTAAAAAATTATAGGTTATATATGTGTGTTTCTTATAAAACTTGAAAAAGCTAGTTATTATCATAAATCATATTGAACATTTAAGTTCAATTTATACGTTAATTAAAATTTATAGATTTATATATTATATATATAAAAAATATATAAAATTTCTTATGCTTTAAAATAATTAGTTTTTTTGATTTTGTTAGTTATTCTTTATTTTTGATTATTTTTTTGCTATAGCAGTAAAATTAATATATTTTTTAAAAAAGTTTTTTTACATATTATTGTTATAATATTTACTTATTAAAAAATTTTATATTTCTAAAATTTTCAAGAAATTTAAGTTTAGAATTACGTGTACTAAATGTATTACTCTTATTTTTGGATAATGTTATTACAAAAATATTCTTTATATAATTTATTGCTTACAATTTTATTTTTTTAAAGTGTAATAAGAATTTTTTGATTTTTTAGCTACTACTTTTTCAGTAGCAGCGATATTATGTTTTTTTTAAATGAAGATATGAATTTTTTAAATATAATAAATTAGCACTTTATAAAAATCATATTATATTTTTAATTCACATTTTTTTATTAAACAAACAATATTGTTAGTCATTAATTAGTATATAATTCAGTTTTAATATAAAAATGAAAAGTCAGCTATTTTAAAAAAAAGGTTTTTTGCTTTTTTTAATATAGTTAATCGATTTATTTTAATAGAATAAATATCACTTTTTATCTGGATATTTTTAAAAAAGTTACAAAAAGGATCACATAACTTGTGGAGTTCTAGAAGTATGGAGTTGTAGTCCTTTTTTTCAAGATAAACCTCAATTTCTTTTTCTATTTGTATGAGTAATTCTATTATTTTTATTTCTTCTTTTTCTTTAACAAGTTTATAATCTATTTTTTCATATAATGTTTCTTTAGACGATATTAACATTTTAGAAATTCTTTTATGTGTTTTGATTAATGATTTTAATATGTTTGAGTTTGTTTTATTAGCAATGTTTTTTATTCGAAGATCTATATCTATTAATTGCATGTTATTGCATGACAATATTGATTTAATTATAGATGAGGTATAATTTTTTTTTATATATATAAAATATACTCTTTCTAAAACAAATATTTTTAATTTTTCTAATACTCTAGGTTTATTTTCTATATTTACATATATATCTAACGATTTTTTTAAAAGTTCTAATAGATTTATGAGTACATTATTTTCAAGAATGATCCGAATAATTCCAATAGTTAATCGACGTAAAGCGAATGGATCGCTATTTCCAGAAATAGAATTTTTTCCAATAGCAAATAAGCCTATTAATGTATCTGTTTTATCTGCTAGTGCTAAAGAATAAGAAGTTGGATCTTTTGGAACAGTGTCTTTTGAGAACCTAGGATAATAGTGTTCTTTAATAGCTATTGCAACGTTTTGTGATTCTCCATTGTATAGTGCATAACACATTCCAATTATTCCTTGCATGTCAGGAAATTCGAATACCATGTTGGTTGCTAAATCGCATTTACATAAATTTGTTGCTTGTATACAACTTTTTAAATCAGCATGAGTAAATTGTATTATCCAAGATATTAATTTTTTTGTTCTATTTATTTTTTCAAATAAAGATCCTAAAGAATTTTGAAAGATAATATTTTTTAGAAATGGTTGATATGCAATTAATGGTATTTTTTTATCTTTTTTTAAAAAAAATTCTGCATCAGAAAATCGAGAATGTAATATTTTAATATTTCTAAAAATAATATTTTTGGGATTTTTTGATGCAGTATTAGAAATAATAATAAAATTATTAGTAAGTTTATTATTGTTTTTATCATATATAGAAAAACATTTTTGTTGATGTTCTATAATATAAATTAGTACTTCATTTGGAAGTTTTAAAAATTTTTTTTTGAAATTAGCTAAAATTATAGTTGGCCATTCTGTTAATGATGTTATTTCTTCTAAGAAAATATCTTTTATCTTGATATAGCCTTTAATAGAATTAGCAATTTCTTCAGATTTTTTCTTAATATTGTTTTTCCGCAAAGAATAATCAGCAATAACTTTTCCAGATTTTAATAATGTTTCGGGATATTCATTTGCATTTAAAATATCTATTTTTATATTAGATTTTATAAAAAGATGTCCAAAAATTGATCTATTAATATGCAATCCTAACATTTCTCCTTTTATTACTTCGTTATCTAATAACATTACTATATTTCGAATAGGTCGAGAAAATTGTACATTAGATTTGTCCCATTTCATAAAAGTAGGTATGTGAGAAATATTTTTTATTGAAAAATCAGATATATTCAGAAGTTTTTTTTTAATGTCTTGATTATCTATTATTTTTTCATAAAATAACCATTCTTTTTCTTTATCTCGTATTCGAATTGTTTGATTTATTGTAATGTCTAGTTTTTTCATCCAATGTTTAGTTATTTGAGTGGGGTTGCCTGAATTATCGAAAGCACTTGTAATAGAAGGTCCTCTATATTTTTTTGTAATTTTTGGTATATTTATGCTCATTTTTTCTACTTTTACAGCTATTCTTCTTGGCGTAGCAAACCATAATATTTCTTCATATTTTATGTTATTTTTTTTTAATGATAGTTTCATGTTTTCAAAAAAAGATTTAGCTATGTTTTTTAGGGATTTTGGGGGTAGTTCTTCTGTTCCAATTTCTATCAAAAATGTTTTTTTCATATCTTGTTTTATCTCTTGTTTTGTTTTTTATATAAGTGGAAACCCTAAATTTTTTCGAAAATGATAATATTTTGAAGCAATATCTTTTGTAACATTTCGAATGTGTAAGATATATTTTTGGCGTTCTGTAGTAGAGAAAGTTTTTTTAGCATCTAATAAGTTGAAGTAATGTATTCCGTACAATGCGTGTTCGTAGGCTGGAAGTATTAGAGGTTTAGACAAATTTAATAGTTTCTCTGCTTCTTTTATATGTATTGTGTATAATTTACAGCAAATATCAGAATTAGGATATTCAAAATTGTATATAGAATGTTCTAATTCATTTTGAAAAAATAGATCTTTATAAGTAGTGTTTTTTTGATTGTTGCTCCAAGAAATATCGTATACATTTTTTTTATTTTGAATATGTAATGCAATTCGTTCTAAACCATAAGTTATTTCTGTAGTAATAGGATTACAACTGTGCCCACCCATTTGTTGAAAATAAGTAAATTGTGTAATTTCCATTCCATTTATCCATATTTCCCATCCCTGTCCACATGCTCCTAAAGTTGGATTTTCCCAGTTGTCTTCTATGAACCGTATGTCGTTAGTTTTTAAATTTATATTTAAAGCTTTTAGTGATTTTATATATATATCTTGAATGTTATTTGGCGAAGGTTTTATAATTACCTGAAACTGATAATAGTGTTGTAATCGATTAGGATTTTCCCCATATCGTCCGTCTGATGGTCTTCTTGATGCTTGTGTATATGCAATAGAAATAGGTTCTGGTCCAATTGTTCCAAAAAACGTTTTGTGATGAAAGGTTCCAGCTCCTATAGGTATGTCTAGTGGCTGAATGATTACGCAATTTTGATTGTGCCAATATTTTTTTAATGTCAGAATGATTTGATAAAGTGTTTTAGGATTTTGCATTTTTTTCCGGTTTAATTATAGTATTTTTATTTTATGTTTTTTTAACATTCTTTAGATTAAAAGAGTTCAATTAAAAATAATAAGTTTTGTACATTTCATATTATTCTAAAATTGATTCTTTTTATTGATAACATTTTACAATCAACTTATTGAAAATAATATTAAAAATATTTTTAGTTTAGAAAAACTGAAATAATATTTTAAAGGAATTATGATGAAATATATAGGTGCACATGTTAGTACATCAGGTGGTTTGGATAAGGCAGTTATTAGAGCAAAAGATTTAAATGCAAGAGCTTTTGCTATCTTTACTAATAATCCTTTAAGATGGACTACATCTACGTTAAAATACGAAAGTATTCATAATTTTAAGGATGCATGTAAAAAGTTTAATTATTCATCATCTCAAATTTTGCCTCATAGTGGATATTTAATTAACTTAGGAAATCCCTATAATGATAATTTAAAAAAATCTCGATTAGCTTTTATTGATGAAATAAATAGATGTCAAAGTTTAGGACTAAAATTGTTAAACTTTCATCCTGGAAGTCATTT
Source organism: Buchnera aphidicola (Schlechtendalia chinensis) (assembly GCF_001648115.1). NCBI lineage: Bacteria > Pseudomonadati > Pseudomonadota > Gammaproteobacteria > Enterobacterales > Erwiniaceae > Buchnera > Buchnera aphidicola. Next base: position 139,567 of record NZ_CP011299.1, read on the forward strand.
AAATAAAATTAGTGAAAAGGATTGTTTGGAAAAAATTTCTGACTCTATTAATTTAGCATTAGAACAAACTAATCAAGTAAAATTAATTATTGAAAATACAGCAGGTCAAGGTACAAACGTTGGTTATTCTTTTGAACAACTAATTTTTGTTATTAACAAAATACAGGATAAGAATCGCATTGGCGTTTGCTTGGATACATGTCATTTATTTTCTTCTGGATATGATTTGCGTACAAAAACGTTATGTGAAAAAACTTTTAAAAGCTTTGATAATGTTATAGGACTTAACTATTTATGTGGTATGCATTTTAATGATTCTAAATCAAAATTTAAAAGTCGTATCGATAGACATCATAACTTAGGAAAAGGCAACATTAGGAGATTAGCTTTTAAATGGATTATTAAAAATGTTAATTGTGAAGGAATTCCAATTATATTAGAAACTACAGACAAAAAATTATGGAAAGAAGAAATCGCTTGGTTAAACTCATTATAAATGTAATATATGCTTTAGAAATTTAATATGTTAAATATATTTTTGTAAAAATAAATTTTGAAATTTATGAAAGTATTTTAACATCTTAAAAAATAAATAATAGTGTGTTAATTTTAATAAGTTGAGAGAAATGATAATTATTAATGTTGTTAGACGAAAAAAAGAAGGTACAAGTTCTAGTCGTCGTTTACGCTTGAAAAATAAATTCCCGGCTGTGATATATAGACATTTAGAACCTAACATCTGTATAGAATTAGATCATAACGAAATTTTTAAAATTATATCTAATTCTAATTTTTATGAAAAAGAATTAATTTTTATAATAGATAAAATAGAACATAAAGTTAAAATAAAATCTATACAACGGCACGTGTTTAAGTCTAAAATTTTGCACATGGATTTTTTTAAAATATAGCAATTATTTAAAAATCGGCACGTTGAATATTCTTATATGTACTAATGTTTAGTTATTAAGAATTCAATATATTTCGTGCCGATAAATTTTGGTTTTCAAGAATTAGTTGAATTTAAGCTTAATAGAATGATTTATTTTCTCTTATTATGAACTTTAAATTTTATATTTTTTGAGAGTATCATTCATTCGTACTTTAGAATATGCAAATATGTAATGTTAAATTATTATTAATATTTATTTTTTTTTAATATTTTCCAAATTTTCCATAAAATTAACCAAATTAATATAGCAGATATAATTAAAAAAATTTTGAAGTATGGGTTATTTTTAATTTTTATAGTGTTGATTGCTATTCCAGCTATAATTCCTGGGAAAAAATACACTGGAGGCCATAATATACATCCAAATATACTAGATGAAAAAAATTTTTTTAAAGAAATGTTAAGCATTCCACAAACCATAGGTACTAAAGGTCTGGTAGGTCCAACAAATTTTCCTATGAGAATTGTAAATACAGTATATTTATTTAGAGTACTTTGTATTTTGCACAGTGTCTTTTTGTTTCTCTTTAATAAATTAAAATTATTTAAATATTTTTTAAATTTCCAACCGAGATAATATGATATCGAATCTCCACATATACAACCGATAAATCCTGCTATCCAAGCTGGATAAAAATTTAATGTTCCGTTTCCAATCAGCGTTCCTAAAGCTGCCATAAATAAAATTCCAGGAAGGAATAAACCTACTAAAGCTAAAGATTCTAAAAATGCTACAGTCATTACAATAGGAAACGAATAAAAAATAGATTTTTTTATTAAATATAAAAACCAGTCTTCCATATTTTCTCGTTTTTTATTTATAAAATGTTTAATAGCGACAGAGTATATTGTGGTTTTAACAATATTTATAAAATTTAAAATAAACTTTTATAAATTTTTTATGTCAAATAATAATATTGATTTTTTAAATTGATATTTTATATATTTTAATTTTTTTTATTTTTAAGTAGAATTTTTATTTTTTAATAATACTTTAAATTTTAAAATTTTATTTAAGTTTTTATTTTTATTTTCTATATGGTATAGTATAAATAATTATTTTTAACCTCAAGAAAGTGTTATTTATTAATATTGCTAATATTTATTTTGAAAATTTCAGATTTTTTAATTATTTAAACAGTTTTAATATATAATTTTTTTACTTAATCGAGAAATGTATATTTTTATGATATAATTACATCGTTAGTAATTTTGTTAAATATATTTTAAAGATACATTGATTATAGTAATTTAATTTTTAACTTTTAATCAACTAATATGGCTAAATTGAAATATAATCATCATATTGTAAAAAAAAAGTTTGGTCAAAATTTTTTAATAGATAATGATATTATAAATAGTATTGTTTATAGTATTAATCCAAAAAATACAGAAACTATGATAGAAATTGGTCCAGGATTAGGTGCATTAACAAAGCACATGTACAAATATTTAAACAAACTGTTTTTAGTAGAGTATGACATAGATTTAGTTAATAGATTATTAAATTATTTTAGTGATGTAAAAAATTTAAAAATTTTTTTTAAAAATGCTTTAAAATTTGATTTTTCGCATATAGATAATAAATATTATAATTCTGTACGAGTTTTTGGAAATTTACCGTATAATATTTCAGTTTTGTTGTTACTTCATCTTTTTAAATACAAAAATATTTATGATATGCATTTTATGTTTCAAAAAGAAGTAGCAAATAGATTATTAGCTTTTCCGAATACGAAACATTATGGTAGATTAAGTATAATTTCTCAATATTTTTGTAATATAACACATTTATTTGATGTTTTTCCAGAATCTTTTAGACCGATTCCAAAAGTTAGTTCTACTTTCTTAAGACTATCTCCTTACCAAAAAAAAAAATATTATCTTAAAAATTTGAAATCTTTAATTAAAGTTACTTCTTTAGCATTTGGAAATAGAAGAAAAATAATAAAAAATAGTTTATTTGAGCTTTTTAGTGAAAATGAGTTAATAAATTTACAAATTGATCCTACATTGCGTGCTGAGAATATATCGATAGAGCAATATTGCAGATTGTCAAATTGTATAAGTGAATAAAAATTAAAATTTATATTTTATAGTAATTAACAATGTTTTTCAAAAAAAAAGTATTTTAGGTAAAAATATGAGTACGTATTTTGTAGGTGACATCCATGGATGTTACAATGAGTTAATGAAATTATTGGAAAAGGTTTCTTTTAACAAAAAGTTAGATTCTTTATGGGTTACTGGAGATTTAGTGAATAGAGGTTCTAAATCTCTTGAAGTTATGCGTTTTATTTCTTCATTAGGTTCTAGTGCACGTGTAGTTTTAGGTAATCATGATTTAAATTTGATCGCTACTTATGCAAATATTAAATGCAAAAATTTTAAGAATGACATTATTTTAAAGATTTTAGAATCTAAAGATATAGACTTTTTAATTTATTGGTTGCGGAAGCAACCTTTTTTACAAATTGATAAAATTAGAAAAATTATTATGGTTCATGCTGGTATTCATCCTTTTTGGAATGTTAAATTATCTATTAATTACTCTCAAAAATTGCAATACGTTTTGTGTGGTCATAATTATACAAAATTTTTAAAAAGTATACTCAATAGTTCTGTAGTTAGATATTCTGATGATTTTTCTGATGAATTAGAACTTTTAAAATTTAATTTAAATGTTTTTACAAAAATGCGATACTGTTATTGCGACGGAACATTAGACATGAAACATAAACAATCGCCTTCTAAAGATACATTTCCTATGTTACCTTGGTTCTCAATAAATAATGAAAGTTTAAAAGATTACTTTTTGTTTTTTGGTCATTGGGCTTCGTTAAAACATAATATTACTCCAAAAAATGTTATTTCTTTGGATACTGGTTGTTGTTGGGGAGGAACGTTAAGTATGTTTCGCTTTGAAGATCAAAGATGGTTTCGACAAAATTCTGAAATGAGTGTTAATTAAATTTAAGATCAATATCATTTTTTATTCTGATCGTTCTAATATTTGAAACTGGAAGTTATATTTGTTTTTTTCATTAATTTCGTGATTTTCTAAGAATATTTTATTCCATTTTATATGTTGGTATTTTGGAAAGTAAGTATCTCCTTTAATGTTAATTTTAATTTTTGTCAAATATAATTTGTTAGCATACGACAACATTTGAGAATATAATTGTCCTCCTCCAATAATCATTATTTCTTTTTTGTTTTTTGCTAATTTGATAGCATTTTGTATAGAGTTAGCGAAGTAAACGTTATTATAATTTTTTATAAATTTACGAGTTAAAATTATGTTTTGCCTCATTGGTAACTCATGTTTGATAGTATCCCAAGTTAATCTACCCATAATTATACTTTTATTTATTGTTTTTTCTTTAAACCATTTTAAATCTTTCGGTAAGTTCCAAGGTATTGAATTATTATTTCCAATTACTAAGTTTTCTGATATTGCTGCAATAATACTAATGTTCATAAATGTATCTTTTTAAAAATTTGAATTTATTGGATAGGATTTAAGTACATTTTATATTTAAATTATTATTTAAAATTTTTTTTATGCCTATCTTGTATAGACATTACGTTTTTTGAGGGATTCTCATTAATAGCCATGATAGTTGCATAAGCTCCGTTTAAAGTAGTATTGTAATGCACTTGATATTGTAATGCAATTTGGCAAATTGTTTTTGAATCTATTATTGCTTGGTTGCAATCGCTTGTATTAATAATATAAGTATATTCACCGTTTTTGAGTCGATCTTGTATATGCGGTCTCCTTTCATTTACTTTATTGACTATTCTGACTTGTATCCCATTGTCTTGTAATATTTTCGCAGTTCCTGTAGTAGCATCTAATTTAAATCCAATTTCTATGAGTTTTTTAGCGAGTTTTGAAATTTTTGCTTTATCGCTGTTTTTGACAGAAAGTAAAGCTCTTCCTGATTTTTTTATGCTTGTTTGTGCACCCAACATTGCTTTAGCAAAGGCTTCTGGAAAATTTTTTCCTATTCCCATTACTTCACCGGTAGATTTCATTTCTGGTCCTAGTATGGGAGCAGATCCAGGAAATTTATTGAATGGGAGTACAACTTCTTTCACTGAGTAGTAAGATGGAACAATTTCTTTTGTATAACCTTGCTTTAATAAAGTAGTACCAGTCATTACTCGTGCAGCTATTTTTGCTAGTGCGATTCCTATAGATTTTGAAACAAAAGGAATAGTTCGTGATGCTCGAGGATTCACTTCTAATATGTACACTATATTTTTTTTAATTGCGAATTGTACGTTCATTAATCCTCGTACAGATAGTTTAAAAGCAAGTTTTTTTACTTGATCTCTAATTATGTTTTGTATATTTTTACTTAAAGTATGTGCAGGAAGAGAACATGCGGAATCTCCAGAATGTATTCCAGCCTGTTCAATGTGTTCCATAACACCTCCAATTAAAGTATGAACTCCGTCACAAATAGCATCTACATCTACCTCGATTGCATTTTCTAAGTAATGATCTAATAGAATGGGACTTTTGTTTTTCGGTGTTACAGTGTTTTTAAAATATTTTCTTAAATCGTTTTCATTATATAGTACTTCCATGGATCTTCCACCTAAAACGTATGATGGTCTAATCATAATTGGATATTCAACAGATTTCGATTTTAGGATAGCATCTTGTATATTTATTACGGTAGCATTAGCAGGTTGTATAAGTCCTAAAGCGGACACAATTTTTTGAAATCTTTTTCGATTTTCTGATTTATCAATAGAATTTGGATTTGTTCCTATTATGGGGACTCCTTCTTTATCTAGTTGTTTTGCTAGTTTTAGAGGTGTTTGACCTCCATATTGTATAATAACTCCATGAGGTTTTTCTATTCTAACAATCTCTAATATAGATTCTAAAGTTATTGGTTCAAAGTATAATCTATCAGAAGTATCGTAATCAGTAGATACAGTTTCTGGATTACAATTTATTATAATAGTTTCAAATCCATCTTCTCTTAAAGCTAACGAAGCATGTACACAACAATAATCAAATTCGATTCCTTGTCCTATTCTATTAGGACCCCCTCCTAAAATGATAATTTTTTTATTATGATGAATTGGTTTAGATTCGCATTCATCCTCCCATGTAGAGTACATGTAGGCTGTTTCACTTTTAAATTCTGCCGCACAGGTATCAATTCTTTTATATACTGGATGTAAATGTAAATTATGTCTAATATTTCTAATTTCTTTTTCAGATTTATTGGTCAAAATAGAAATTCTTAAGTCAGAAAATCCTTTCCTTTTTAGTAATCTTAAGTACGAGTAATTAATATTTTTTATGTCTATGTTCGTAATATGAGTTTCTATATCTATTAGTTCCTTGATTTGAGCTAAAAACCATTTGTCAATTAGTGTTAAGTCAAATATTTCATTTATAGACATTCCTATACGAATAGCATCTCCGATATACCATAATCTATCTGATCCAGCTTCTCTCAATTCACGATGGATTTTTTTAATATTATCTGATGTATTATTAGTATTTTTTATTTTTTGGTCAAATCCGCTTGCGTTAATTTCTAATCCCATTATAGCTTTTTGTATAGATTCTTGAAAAGTTCTGCCAATTGCCATAACTTCTCCAACAGATTTCATTTGTGTTGTTAATCGGTCATTACATCCCGAGAATTTTTCAAAATTAAATCTTGGTATTTTAGTAACTACATAGTCCATAGTAGGTTCAAAAGAAGCAGTTATTGTAGATCCTATTAAGTCATTTTTTAATTCATCTAAGGTATATCCTACTGATAATTTAGCAGCAATTTTTGCAATAGGAAAACCTGTAGCTTTAGAGGCTAATGCAGATGATCTAGATACACGAGGATTCATTTCAATCACTATCATTTTTCCATTATTAGGATTTATTGCAAATTGAACATTGGCTCCTCCAGTTTCTACTCCTATTTCTTTTAATATCAATATTGATGCATTTCTCATTGCTTGATATTCTTTGTCTGTTAGTGTTTGAACAGGAGAAACTGTAATAGAATCTCCAGTATGTATTCCCATAGGATCAAAGTTTTCTATTGAACAAACAACAATGCAATTGTCCTTTTTGTCTCTCATTACTTCCATCTCGTATTCTTTCCATCCGATTAGAGATTCGTCAATTAGTAATTGTTTAGATGGAGATGTTTCGAATCCTATTTCACAAATATTTTTAAATTCTTCATAGTTGTATGCTATTCCACCGCCACTTCCTCCCATTGTAAAAGAAGGTCGGATTATAGCTGGAAAACCTATTTTTTTAATTGATTTTAATGCTTCAGATATATTGTGAACAATTTCCGATTTTGCGGTTTTTAGCCCTATCTTTTTCATAGATTTTTCAAACAATTTTCTATTTTCTGCTTTTTTTATAGATTTAATAGTAGCTCCTATAATTTCTACTCTATATTTTTTTAATATTCCATGATTATTAAGATCTATAACGCAATTTAGAGCAGTTTGTCCTCCCATAGTGGGTAGAATAGCGTTTGGTTGTTCTTTTTGAATAATTTTTAAAATTGTTGTCCAATGGATAGGTTCGATGTATGTAACATGCGCTATATCGGGATCAGTCATAATGGTGGCTGGATTAGAATTAATTAAAATAATTTTGTATCCTACTTCTTTAAGAGATTTACATGCTTGCGCTCCAGAATAATCAAATTCGCATGCTTGTCCAATAACGATTGGTCCAGATCCAAGTATTAAAATAGTTTTTATATCGGTACGTTTTGGCATTTTTCCCCTTTATTTGCAATATTATAATTGCAAGATTTTACAAGAGTTATAAAATTTTCAAATAGTGATAATGCATCATGTGGTCCAGGACTAGATTCAGGATGACCTTGGAAACTGAACGCGTTTTTGTCTTTTATACGTAATCCTTGTATGCTTTTATCAAAAAGAGAAATATGTGTTATTTCAATACTTTTAGGAAGATCTATAGGATTTACTGTAAAATTATGATTTTGAGAAGTGATCATAACTTTATTAGAACAAAGTTCTTTTACGGGATGATTTCCTCCATGGTGCCCGAATCTCATTTTTGTTATTTGTGCTCCATTAGCTAGAGCTAAAAGTTGATGTCCTAAACAAATTCCAAAAATTGGAATGTTTATTTTTAAAAACGATTTAATTGCATTTATAGCATAATAACATGGTCTTGGATCACCTGGACCATTTGATAAGAAAATACCATTTGGTAATAGTTTCATAGCTTCTTTAGCAGAAGTTTGTGCTGGTACTACTGTTATATGGCATTTTTGATTAATCAATATTTTTAATATATTTTGTTTAACTCCAAAATCGTATACTACAATTCGAGTTTTAGATTTTTTTTTGATATTTTTAATTGTTGGAATGTTGTTAATTTTGAAATTTTTATTATTTAATGTGTATTGGGTTTTTGTACTTACTATTTGTACTAGATCTATTTTTTTAGAATGACTTAGTTGTTTAAGTTTTTGTAATGTTTTAGAAATCTTAATTTTTTTGTGCGCAATAATACAACCGAGTTGCGATCCTGAAATTCTAATTATTTTTGTTAATTTTCGAGTGTCAATATCAGAAATTCCAATAATTTTTTTCTTTTTCAAGTATGTTAGTAAACTTCCTTCGCTTCTATAGTTACTCGAAACTATTGAGAGGTCTCGGATAATTATTCCATTTGCATAGACGATATTAGATTCACAGTCATTTTTATTAACACCAACGTTTCCTATATGTGGATAAGTAAATGTAATTATTTGATTTGAATAAGAAGGATCTGTTATAATTTCTTGGTATCCAGTCATAGACGTGTTAAATACTATTTCTCCAAATGTTTCTCCTGATATTCCTATTTGTTTTCCAAAAAATATATTTCCATCTTCTAAAATTAAAGCTGCATTTGATAGCGACGATGTATTTATATTCAAGATATTCTCCAACAAAAGTTGATGGATGTAAATTTCTTTTTAGTCAGTCTTCTTATGTTTGTGTATAATACAATACATTATTTCATATCAAATACATTTATATATTAAGTACATTAGACATATTAAATAATCCTGTTTTTTTTTGCAGCATTAACCATTGTGCAGCTTGTATAGCTCCTTTTGAAAAAGGTAACCTATTCGTTGCTTTATGTGTAATTTCAATTTGTTCTCCAGAATTTGCAAAAATAACTTTATGTTCTCCTACTATATCTCCAGCACGTATACTAGAAAATCCAATTTCATTATTTTTTCTTTTTTCTGTTCTGTTGTTTCTTGAATATATTGCCTTTTCGTGAAAGTTCCAATTCATGGATTTTGAAATGACTTTTCCTATTTCTATTGATGTTCCAGAAGGAGCATCTTTTTTTTCTCGATGGTGTATATCAACAATTTCTATGTCAAATTTTTCTCCTATAATAGGAGTAGTTTTCTTTAATAGATTTAATATTATGTTTATTCCTATACTATAATTTGGTGAAATTACAATCCCAATGCTTTTTGAAAATGTTTTAATTATTTTTATGTGTGCTTCGGAAAATCCTGTAGTTCCAATAACGATTTTTTTGTTGTTTAGAGCACAGAAATTTAAATTTTTTATTGTGTTATTAGGATTAGTGAAATCTATGAGTAAGTCAAAATTATTTTCTTTCGATTTTATAGAATCGGTAATCGAAATTCCGATTTTTCCTATTCCTATCGCTTTTCCTATATCTTTCTTAACTAAGTTATTTCCTTTTTTTACTATGGCAGCACTTAAAGAGATATCTTTGTAATGATTTGTATATAATTCTTTAATCAAATTTTTTCCCATTTTTCCTAGAGCACCTGAAATTGCAATTTTAAACGGTTGAATTTGCATTTGTTATCCTTTTAAAAAAATATTTTTACACTTGTATATTTTGTAATTCTTTTGGAAGGTCAAAAAGGATTTTTTCTTTTAATCCAGGCATATTTTGAACTTTTGTTTTTTTTATTTTATTAAGAGCTTTGATTACTTGTTTAATAGCAATATTGGGAGTAGATGCACCTGAAGCTATTCCAATGCTTTTGGTATTTTCATGCCATTGTTTTAAGTTTATTTCTTTTTTAGAATCTATCATGATTGAATATTTTCCTGACTTTTTTGCTAATTCAAAAAGTTGATTCGAATTAGAAGAATTTTTGGAACCTATTATAATGATCATGTCTGATATTTTTGATAATTTTTTTACGGCATTTTGTCGATTTATAGTTGCGTAGCAAACATCTGAAGTTTTTGAATTTTTTATGAAAGGATATTTTTTTTTGAGTTCTTTAATAATAGGATTTATTTTTTCTAAGGACAATGTAGTTTGAGTCATGTACATTAATTGTTTTGAATTTTTTATTTCGATTTTGTAGATATCGGAAATAGATTCTACTAAATGAATGTGACCATTCACATTTGTATATTGACCTAAAGTCCCTTCTATTTCTGGATGTTTTGAAGTTCCTATAAGTATAGCTTCGTAACCTTTTTTGCTAGCATTTTTTACTTCTTTATGAACTTTTTTAACTAATGGACAAGTAGCATCAATAATTTTAAGTTTTCTTTCTATAGCTTGATTTTTAAAACTTTTTGAAACTCCATGTGCCGAAAGAATTAGAATAGAACCACATGGAATAGAGTTAATATCTTTATTAAAAATTACACCTTTCGATGTTAAATAGTTTATTACGTGAGTATTGTGTACTATTTCATGATTTACGTAAATAGGTTTCCCCCAAATTTTTAGTGCTGTATTAACGATACTAATTGCTCTTTTTACTCCTGCACAGAATCCTCTTGGATTTGCCAAAAAAATGTTCATTTTAATTTTTAAAATAGTAGTGTGACTGTTGTATATTATTTATTATAAGTTTTAAAAAATATATAGTACAGTAAGATAAAGGAATTATATTTTTTCTTTTATGAAAAATAAAATATGTAATATTATAATACTTCCTAAAAAAATGCTAATATCTGCTATATTGAAAGTACCGAAGTACCAATTTTTAATATGAATGTCGATAAAATCTATTACAAATCCGAAACGTAATCTATCTATTATATTTCCAATTGCTCCACCTATAATTAGTGCATAAGGAAAGTTGTAATATATTTTGTTTTGAGGAATAAACAATAGAATTTTTGAAATTATGAAAATAGTAATAATATTTATAAAATATAATACATACTTGCTATATTTGTTAATGTCTGACAAAAGACTAAATGCTATTCCATAATTTCGTGTGTAAAAAAAATTTATTACTGAAGTAAATTGTTTCGTCTCGTACAATGAAAAATTTTTAATTATCCATTGTTTGCTTAAAAAGTCTAGTAGTATTACTAGACTAGTAATCGTTAATAATATTAATGCGTTACTTAAATTTAATGGTTTCTTCATTATAAAAATTTACGTATTTCCCCAGATCCAATGGTATTCGCTAGACATCGTGTACATATTTTAAGGTTTATGTCTATATTTATGAGATTAGGAATAATATGCCAACATCGAATACATTTTATTCCTTCTATTTTTGCAATACTCGTTTTAAAATTTGGAATTAATGTGCTTTTTACAGCATAACTTGGAGCAGAAATATAATTTTTTATTTTTATTTCTGATGTTAAAAATAAAAATTTTAGTTCATCTTCTAGTAAATTTAATTTTTTTTCAACATTATCGTCAACATATAAGGTAATTGATGATTCTAGAGAATTTCCTACTTTTTTATTTTTTCTGGTGTCATCTAATATTCTGTTTACTTCGTTTTTAATGGTTAATAGTTCATTCCAATATTGGTTATTCATTAAATCGTGATCGTTTAGATTAAATAATTTGTCAAACCATTCTTCAGTAAAAACAAATTCACTTTTTTTTCCTGGTAGGTGATTCCATAATTCTTCTGAAGTAAAAGATAAAATAGGTGCTATCCATCTTATAAGGGAATTCAAAATTAAGTACATAGCACTTTGACAACTTTTTCTTGAAACATTTTTAGATGGTGTTAAATATTGTCTGTCTTTTATTATATCTAAATAGAAAGAACTCATATCGATAGAACAAAAATGTATTAAATGTTTTATTACATCATGGAAGTTGTATTTATCGTAACTATCAATTATTTTATGCTGAGTGTCAAGTGTTTTTCCAATTGCCCATCTATCTAATATTATCATATTTTCGGAAGATACCATTTCTTCATTCGGATTAAAATCATATAGATTTGCAAGAAGAAATCGAGCTGTATTTCTGACTTTTCTATAAATATCTGATGTTTGCTTAAGTATTTTTTCGGAAATAGATACTTCTTTAGAATAATTTGTAGATGCTACCCATAATCTTAATATATCTGCTCCGAAAATTTTTATTATTTCGTTAGGACAAATAGTATTTCCAATAGATTTGGACATTTTTTTTCCTGTTTCGTCTACAGTAAATCCATGTGTAATAACTGTACGATATGGTGCTATAGAATTGATAGCTGTAGATATTATAAGAGAAGACATAAACCAGCCTCGATGTTGATCTGATCCTTCTATATATATGTCTGAAACATTTTTATGATTAAATTTTTTATATATGTCTGAAAGCATGATAGATCCGGATTCGAACCAGACGTCTACAATATCTGTTACTTGGATATAATCTTTTGAATCTTTTTCTAATAATAAGTCTTTGTTTAAATTAAACCATGCGCTAATACCTTGCTTTTTTACATCTTTTATAACATTTTTTACGATTAATGATAACTTTGGATGAAGTTTTCCTGTTTTTTTGTGAAAAAATATAGGGATAGGTACTCCCCACATTCTTTGTCTAGATATACACCAATCTGGGCGAGTAGACATCATTTTAACCATTTTTTCTTTTCCCCAACTTGGAATCCAGTTTACTTTGAGTATTTGTTGTATACAGTTTTTTCTCAAATTTTTATGGTCCATTTTAATGAACCATTGCGGAGTAGCTCTAGAAATTATTGGTGTTTTATGTCTCCAACAATGTGGGTAACTATGTTTAAAGAATTCAAATTTTAAAAGAGAATCATTTTTTTTTAGCAGTTTTATGATGATTTCTATAGATTTAAAAATATTTATTTCATTCAAATCAGGGTGTATATCAGATATAAAATTTCCACATTTGTTAATGGTTTGTGTCATATCAATATTATGTTTCTTGCTAATATTATAATCATCACTTCCAAACTCTGGTGCTGTGTGTATCGCTCCTGTTCCTAATTCTAAAGTAACGTGCTTTGAGAAAATAATAGGAACACAAAAATTTAAAAATGGATGTATAAATTTTATATTTTTAAAGAGTTTTCCGGATATCGTTCCAAGGATTTCCCAAGTTGTTATTTTGCATCTTTCCATAGTTGTGTGGACGAGTTTTTGAGCTATAATCAAAATTTGATTTTTTGTTTGAACTAGTTGATAATAAAATTCGGGATTGATTGCAATAGCTCTATTTGCAGGTAAACTCCAAGGTGTAGTAGTCCAAATTACTATATATATTGAATTGTTTAAATTATTAGATATATTAAATATTTTTTTTATGGTATTGTTATCAGTAGTTTTAAACTTTACAAAAACAGATTCAGATGTTTTATAATGATATTCGACTTCTGCTTCTGCTAATGCCGAACGACAGCTAATACACCAGTTAACTGGTTTAAAATCTCTATAAATGTATCCTAGTCTAATCATTTTATACAAAGTTTTTATAATATTGGCTTCGTTTTCAAAATCCATCGTTAAATATGAATTCTTCCAATTTCCTAAAATACCTAATCTCATAAATTCTTTTTTTTGATTATGAACTTGGTCTTTTGCATATTTTCTACATTGATCTTGGAAATTGTTTAAAACAATTTTTTGTTTTTGTTTCTTATTTATTATTTCAATTTTATGTTCTATAGGCAGTCCATGACAGTCCCAAGAAGGAGTATAAGGAGCATCAAATCCTGACATATTTTTTGATTTAATTATAATGTCTTTTAAAATTTTATTGACTGCATGTCCAATGTGAATATTACCATTAGCATATGGTGGTCCGTCATGTAAAAAGAATTTTTTTTTGTTTTTTTTTGAGGATCTAATTATTTTATAAACATTATTAGTGTTCCATTTTTTAACAATTTCTGGTTCTTTTTGAGACAAGTTACCTTTCATAGAAAAGTTAGTGCGAGGTAAGTTTAAAATATTCTTATAATCAGCCATTTATTTCTCTTTTTTATAATATTTATTGCGTTTTATTTAAATGATTGTGAAAGTATGAGTGAGTTTTTTCAATATCGTTTTGAATTTGTATTTTTAAACTTTTGATTGAAGAAAAATGAATTTCATCTCGAATTTTTTTTAAAAAAATAACTTGTATATATTTTTGATATAAATTTATTGAAATATTTATTAAATGTACTTCAAGATTTTGTTGCTTTCCATTCATTGTTGGTCGAGTTCCAATGTTAGCTACTCCAAAAAATGTTTTTTTTAGTTTACATATAAACACTTTGACTATAAAAGTTCCTTTAATAGGAACTATTCCTTTCAAGAGTGCAATGTTAGCTGTTGGAAATCCTAGTTGAGTTCCATATTTATGTCCATGTATTACTTTCCCGGAAATGCTAAAATGTCTTCCTAACAGTTGTTTAGCTAATTTAAAATTACTATTTTGTAGCAATTTTCTAATTTTTGTACTACTAACTTTTCTATGTTGCACTTTTAGAAGTTCAGTTACATGCACTTCAAAATTGTATTTTTTACCCATCTCTTTTAAAAAAATGATATTACCCTTTCGATGAGATCCAAAACAAAAATTTTTCCCAATAGCTATAAAACATGCGTTTAACTTTTTAATTAAGATGTTAATTACAAAATCTTCTGGATTTACTAATGAAAAGTTATGATTAAAGTAAATACATAATATTGTGTCAATATTCCATTTAGATAAATATTTTACTTTTTCTCGAAATCTCATAATCCGAGAGGGAGGATTGTCAGGATTAAAATATTCTTGAGGTTGTGGTTCAAAAATTATGACAGTTATTGGTTTGTTATATTCTTTTTTTTTTGCAAAGTAAGTTTAATAATTTTTGGTGTCCTAAGTGTATACCATCAAAATTACCTATTGTTAAGATACAAGAACTTTTTTGAAACTTTAAATTATGTATATTTCGTATTATTTTCATAGTATTAGTATTTTTGAAATAAACGTTATATGTTTTGTTAGATAAAATAGTATATATACCAATTATTAATTCATTTATAATTTTTTTAAAATAGGTTTTTTATTCTTAAACAATATATTACGCAATGTATATTTTTCTTTATTTTACTATATTATAGAGTTTTTATGTATAATTTTAAATTATTTATATAACATTTTGTGAAGAGGCGTGAGTTATGGCAAATATAAAATCATCTAAGATAAGTTCAAGGAAATCTGAAATTAAAAGGCGTTTCAATTCTAGTAGGAGATCAAAAATTAAAACGTTCATAAAAAAAGTTCATGTTGAAATATCATCAGGGAGTAAAGATAGCGCTCGATTAGCTTTTTGCACAGTTCAATCTATTTTAGATAGATATGCTACTAAAGGTTTGATCCACAAAAATAAGGCAGCGAGGCATAAATCGAGATTGGAAAATAAAATAAAAAAATTAAATTAATATTTTACAAATTAGATAATGTCTAATTAAAATTTGCTTCCATACTATCTATAGAAGCAAATTTTTTAGAGTTTATTTAGTAAGATCATCAAAAAATCTTTTTACCCCTTCAAAAAATCGCTTTGATTTAGGACTGTTTTTTTCTCCTTTGAATCCTCCAAAGCTTTGTCCTAATTGATATAAGAGATGTTTTTGTTTTTCATTTAGATTAACTGGTGTTTCTACAACTATTCGACATATTAAATCTCCTTGTTTTTTGTTTCTAATAGATTTTACTCCTTTTTCCTTTATTCTAAATAGAATACCTGATTGTGTTTCTGGTGGAATTTTAAGTATTACTTTATTATCTAATGTTGGAACTTCAATTTCACCTCCCAAAGCAGCTACAGAAAAATTTATCGGAACTTCGCAATGTAGATTGTTTTCTTCACGTTCAAAAATTGGGTGTTTCTTAACAGAAATTTGTACATATAGATCTCCGGAAGCGGCTCTATTTTCTCCTGCTTCTCCTTCATTGTTTAAACGGATTTGATCATCTGTATTTACTCCAGGAGGAATTTTTACCGATAAAATCTTAAATTTTTCTAGCCTTCCATTGCCATGACACGTATAACAAGGAAACTGTATGATATTTCCTTTTCCTTGGCATTGTGGGCATGTTTGTTGAACGGTAAAAAATCCTTTTCTCGTTTGTATTTGTCCTTTTCCGCGACATCTTAAGCAATTTTGTGGTTGAGATCCAGACCTAGTACCGTATCCGTTACATGAAGAGCACTGTTGTAAAGTGGGGATTCGAATTTCTTTTATTGTACCTTTAACAGCTTCTTCTAAACTTAAATTCATGTTATAGCGTAAATCAGATCCTTTAGAAGGATTTGTTGTTCCTCGATTATTAAATATGTCTCCAAATACGTCACCGAATATGTCACTAAAATCTGAACTAGTACTAAAACTATGAGTAAAAGTGTTGTTATTTGGTTGTCCTTGTTCAAATGCAGCATGTCCGTATTGATCATATGTTGATCTTTTTTTTGGGTCGCTTAATATTTCATACGCTTCTTTGACTTCTTTAAATTGATTTTCGGCATTCTTATTGCCTTGATTTCTATCTGGGTGATATTTCATAGCTAGTTTTTTATACGCTTTTTTGATGTCTCTTTCATCAGACGACTGACTAACTCCTAAAATTTGGTAATAATCTTTTTTTGGCATTCGTAATTTCCTAGCTTAAAAAGGTCTTACGAGCATAGTAGATATTTTATGCTCGTATTTTAATTTTTTTTTAATAAGAGAAAAAATTATTTTTTTTGGTCTTTAATTTCTTCAAATTCTGCGTCTACAACATTATCTTCAGATTTTGAAGAGGACACATTTTCTTTAGAAGGATTAGATTGTGAATTTTTTCTATTATATTCCATTAGTTTTTCAGAAAATTGTAGTAATTTTTGTATTTTTTCTTCTATGTCAGATTTATTCTCTCCTTTCATAGCGTTTTCTAACTCATTTAAAGATTTTTCAATATCATTTTTGTCTTTCTGATCTATAACATTTTTTAAGTCGTGTAGTTGTTTTTTAGTGCTATGAGAAATTTGATCACCTTGATTTCTTGTTTTTACTAATTCTTCAAATTTTTTGTCAGACTCAGCATTTTCTTCTGCATCAGAAATCATTTTTTTTATTTCGCTTTCATCTAGTCCAGAAGATGATTTTATTGTAATTTTTTGCTCTTTTCCTGTGTTTTTGTCTTTTGCTGATACGTGTAAGATTCCGTCAGCATCAATGTCAAAAGTTACTTCAATTTGAGCCATTCCTCTTGGAGCTGGTTGAATTCCATCTAAATTAAATTGACCTAATGATTTGTTATCTATTGATTTTTTTCGTTCTCCTTGAAGAACATGTATAGTTACAGCTGATTGATTATCTTCTGCAGTAGAAAATATTTGACTATGTTTTGTTGGAATTGTTGTATTTTTATTAATTAATGAAGTCATTACTCCACCCATAGTTTCAATTCCTAGAGACAATGGCGTCACGTCTAATAATAATACGTCTTTTACTTCTCCAGATAATACTCCTCCTTGTACTGCTGCTCCTACAGCTACAGCTTCGTCTGGATTAACATCTTTTCTTGGTTCTTTATTAAAAAAATCAGCTACCTTTTTTTGAACCATAGGCATTCTTGTTTGACCGCCTACTAAAATAACATCATTAATATCAGAAATAGACAATTTTGCATCTTTTAATGCAGTTTTTAATGGTTTAATAGATTGAGTTATTAAATCTTCTACTAAAGATTCTAATTTAGACCTAGTTATTTTAATATTTAAATGCTTTGGACCATTTGAATCTGCTGTTATATAAGGAAGATTGACATCTGTTTGTTGAGTTGAAGATAATTCAATTTTTGCTTTTTCTGCTGCTTCTTTTAAACGTTGCATAGCTAATGGATCGTTTCTTAGATCAGTTCCTTGATCTTTTTTAAACTCTTCGGAAAGATAGTTTATTAATCTACTATCAAAATCTTCTCCTCCTAGATGCGTGTCTCCATTCGTTGCCAGTACTTCAAAAGTTTTTTCTTTATCGACATTATCTATTTCTATTATCGAAATATCAAATGTTCCTCCTCCTAAATCGTAAACAGCTATTATTTTGTTTCCTTTATCTTTGTCCAAACCATAAGCTAGTGCTGCTGCTGTTGGTTCATTAATAATTCTTTTTACGTCTAATCCTGCAATTTTTCCGGCATCTTTTGTAGCTTGTCTTTGAGCATCATTAAAATAAGCTGGGACAGTGATAACTGCTTCTTTTACTGGTTCTCCTAAGTAATCTTCTGCGGTTTTTTTCATTTTTTTCAATATTTCTGCAGAAATTTGTGGAGGAGCTAATTTTTTTCTATCGACGTTTATCCATGCATCTCCATTATCGGACTTAATTATTTTATAAGGCATGATTTTGATATCACGTTGTACTTCTTCATCAGTAAATTTTCTTCCAATTAAACGTTTAATTGCAAACAAAGTATTGTTAGGATTTGTTATAGCTTGTCGTTTAGCAGGCTTTCCTATTAGTATTTCACCATTTTTAGAATATGCAATTATTGAAGGAGTTGTACGATCACCTTCAGAATTTTCTAGAACACGTGCTTTATTACCATCCATGATAGCAACACAAGAGTTAGTAGTTCCTAAGTCAATTCCAATAATTTTACTCATTTTTTTTCCTTATTTTAATAATTTTATGCGATTAAATTGGAAAATTTTTAGAAATTGTATGAATATTTTTAGGTATTTTTAAAATTGTATAGTTTGATAATAATTAGATGGGGTCGATTTTAAAATCATCAAGGTTTAAAAAAAAAATTAGTTTAAAATGTTGATATTATGTTTTTGAATGGAAAATTTTTAAATTTTAGTTTAGTATGTTACTACTTTAATTATGTAATATAACAATAAAATTATGTGTTCTATAAATATGTCAAATGATATCCAATATTTAGCATTATGTACTTTTTTTCTGACGGCGTTAGGAATTTGTATTTTAATGTTATCTTTGAGTGCAATATTAGGTGGAAAATCTCAAGCAAGATATAAACACACTCCTTTTGAATCAGGTATAGATTCTGTTGATCATTCTGATTTGAATTTGTCCATTAAATTTTATTTAGTAGCAATATATTTTGTTTTATTTGATGTAGAAGCATTATATTTATATTTATGGTCAATAAGTGCTATTGAAGTAGGTTGGATAGGGTTCGTAGAAGTGATAGTGTTCGTGTTATTTTTGTTATCTGGATTAATTTATTTAATTCGTTCAAATGGGTTAAACATAGGATATAAATCTAAACCATTATTTAAGAAACTGTGATTTTTTTTTGTTATTTAAAAATTGAGCCATTTTATGAAATATACATTAACTGAAATAGACACCTATGATGCAACTAAAAGTTATCCTGCCCATAAAGAGAAGATTGTATCTGATCCCATTGAAAGTTATCTTCGAAAAAATGTTTATTTTGGAACGATTAAAAAATATATAAATAATTTAGTAAATTGGGGAAGAAAAAATTCTTTGTGGCCATATAATTTTGGATTATCTTGTTGTTATGTAGAAATGGTAAGTTCATTTACTTCTGTTCATGATGTTTCAAGGTTTGGTTCAGAAGTATTACGTGCATCACCTAGACAAGCTGATTTTATGGTAATAGCTGGAACACCATTTATTAAAATGGTTCCTGTTATTCAACGTTTGTATGATCAGATGTTAGAACCCAAGTGGGTTATTTCTATGGGTGCTTGTGCTAATTCAGGAGGAATGTATGATGTGTATTCTGTTGTTCAAGGAGTAGATAAGTTTCTACCTGTAGACGTTTATATTCCTGGTTGTCCTCCTAGGCCGGAGGCATATATTGAGGGTTTAATGTTGTTGCAGCAGTCAATTTCGGAAGAGCGTCGTCCATTATCTTGGGTAATAGGAAAACAAGGAGTTTATCGTGCTAATATGCCTTCAAAAAAACAACAAAGGCGAGAAAAATATATTTCTATTAAAAATCTTCGTGCTCCAGACAAAGTTTAAATAAGCATTTATTTTTTTAAGAATAATAATATTGACAATTTTAATTGTATTTTTGTTTGATTTAACAATATAAGATTATTATTTAATTTATGAAAAAAAATATTGAAATAAGAGATAGTTACAAAAAAAAAAATGCTTCTGAAGTTCATATTGACAGTAATATTGTGAAAAAGCTATTTGAACATTTTGGACAAGATAAATTTATAATTCAATCTACTTTGATGGGAATTCCTGTATTGTGGATAGATTGTAACATTTTACTGAAAGTTGGTAAATTTTTGTTGGATTCGTATTATCCATATATAATGTTGTTTGATCTTCATGGCATAGATGAAAGATTTCGTTCTTATCGTTGTGGATCACCACAATCTGATTTTTCGGTGTTTTATCATTTTATCGTTTTCGATCACAATAGTGATATTATGTTGAAAATTGCGTTATTTAACGATAGCTTAAAAGTTCCTACTTTAACTAAATTGTATCCAAACGCTAATTGGTATGAGCGTGAAACTTGGGAAATGTTTGGAATTATTTTTGATAATCATCCACATTTAGTTCGAATTATTATGCCAAGAAATTGGGAAGGTCATCCTTTACGAAAAGACTATTCTTCTAGAGCAACTGAATTTGATTTTTTTTCTTTAAATCAAGTTAAAGAAGATTTGTATATGGATGCATTAAAGTTTCGACCGGACGAGTGGGGACTAAAAAAGCAGAATGATAGTAATCGTTATATGTTCTTAAATTTAGGACCTAATCATCCTTCTGTTCACGGAGTTTTTCGTATTGTTTTACAATTAGATGGGGAAGAGATAGTTGATTGTATTCCAGATATTGGATATCACCATCGTGGTGCTGAAAAGATAGGAGAACGTCAAACATGGCATAGTTACATTCCATATACTGATCGTATCGAATATTTAGGTGGATGTGTCAATGAAATGCCTTATATACTAGCAATAGAAAAATTAGCAAATATTAAAGTACCAGAAAAGGTAGAAGTTATTCGTATTATGTTATCAGAATTGTTTAGAATAAATAGTCATTTATTATACATTTCTACATTTATACAAGATGTTGGAGCGATGACGCCTGTGTTTCTGGCTTTTACTGATCGTCAAAAAATTTATGATATTATTGAAGCAATTACTGGATTTCGAATGCATCCGGCATGGTTTAGAATTGGAGGAGTAGCTCATGATTTACCTAGTGGATGGGACAAACTGCTAAAAGATTTTCTTGTTTGGATGCCCAAAAGATTAATTAAATATATTAATTCTCTTTTAAAGAATAGTATTTTAATAAGTAGGTCAAAAGGAATAGCTGAATATAATCAAAATGAAGCATTGCGATGGGGTGTGACAGGATCTGGATTACGTGCTACTGGTTTAGACTTTGATGTTCGAAAGAAGCGACCATATTCAGGATATCAAAATTTTGAATTTGAAATTCCAATAGGTGCTGGAATTAGTGATTGTTATTCTAGAGTAATGTTGAAGGTAGAAGAAATTTGGCAAAGTCTCTCTATTCTAAAACAATGTTTACATAATATGCCGGAAGGCCCATTTAAAGCAGATCATCCATTAACTACTCCTCCTCCTAAAGAACGTACGTTTCAACATATTGAAACTATGATTACTCATTTTTTACAAGTTTCTTGGGGACCGATACTTTCTCCTAATGAGAGTTTTCAAATGATTGAAGCAACAAAAGGAATTAATAGTTATTACTTAATTAGTGATGGGAATGCTATGAGTTATAGAACTAGAATACGAACTCCTAGTTTTCCTCATTTACAGCAAATACCATCAGTTATTTGTGGAAGTATAATATCAGATTTAATAGTTTATTTAGGTAGTATTGATTTTGTTATGTCTGATGTTGATCGTTAGAGTAAATTTAATGCTAAATAAAATTGTAAATGACACTTTTGAACTTAGTTACGAAGAGATTAAAGAAATATTGGAAGTCAAACGTAGCTATGAGAATTCTCGTGCTAGTTCTATAGAAGCATTAAAAATTGTTCAGAAGAAAAGAGGATGGATTTCTAGAAGTTCTATTAATGCCATTTCAAAGATACTTAGAATTTCTGAGAGTGATTTGGAAGAAATTGCTACTTTTTACAGTCAGATTTTTAGAAAACCGGTAGGCAGAAATATAATACGTTATTGTGATAGTGTAGTATGTTATATGCATGGATGTGAAGATATTAAATTTTTTTTAGAAAAAAGATTAAATATTTTTATTGGAGAGACAACAAAAGATTTTCGATTTACTTTATTACCTACATGTTGTTTAGGAGCTTGCGATAAAGCTCCTGTTATAATGATTAACGATCATACTTATTTTTGTTTGACATTAAAACTTATAGTAGAATTATTGGAATCATATAAGTGAAGAAAATATTAAGAACTTCGGAAACACACCCATTAACGTGGTGGTTAAATAAAGATGAAGATACAGTATGGATTAACGAATATAAAAAAAAAGGTGGTTATCTTGCTTTTGAAAAAGCACTGCATAATATCGATCCTGATGGTGTTATTAACATAATAAAAGATTCTGGATTAAAAGGACGAGGAGGGGCAGGTTTTTACACAGGTGTCAAATGGAGTTTGATGTCTAAAAATGTTGATGTTAAAACTCGTTATTTATTATGCAATGCTGATGAGATGGAACCAGGAACTTACAAAGATAGATTTTTAATGGAAAAAATTCCTCATCAGTTGATAGAAGGTATATTAATTAGTGCTTTGGCATTGCGAGTTAATAGAAGTTACATTTTTTTAAGAGGAGAATATGTTAAAGCTGAACGTATTTTAAAAAAAGCTATTGATGAAGCAAAGAAATTTGGATATGTGGGATCTAATGTACTTAGTTCTAGTTTAAGTTTTGAAATTTTTTTACATAGTGGTGCTGGTCGTTATATTTGCGGAGAAGAAACGGCATTAATTAATTCTTTAGAAGGAAGGCGTCCTAATCCGAGATCTAAACCTCCTTTTCCTGCAGTGTGCGGAGCTTGGGGAAAACCTACTTGTGTAAATAATGTTGAAACGTTGTCTAATGTGC
Organism: Buchnera aphidicola (Schlechtendalia chinensis); assembly: GCF_001648115.1. Lineage (NCBI taxonomy): Bacteria > Pseudomonadati > Pseudomonadota > Gammaproteobacteria > Enterobacterales > Erwiniaceae > Buchnera > Buchnera aphidicola. The sequence goes on from NZ_CP011299.1 coordinate 162,842, forward strand.
CATCTATTATTTTGCATGGTGTTTCATGGTATAAGAATTTATCAAACAGTTCAGATTCTGGTACTAAAATTATGGGATTTTCAGGAAAAGTTAAAAATCCTGGTTTATGGGAGTTACCATTTGGAATTACTGCACGAGAAGTTTTAGAAGATTATGCTGGTGGAATGAAAAATGGATTACAATTAAAAGCTTGGCAACCAGGAGGAGCGAGTACAGAATTTCTAACATATGAACATATTGATGTTCCCATGGATTTTTCTAGTGTTAGTCATGCAGGTAGCAGATTAGGCACTGCTATTGCTATGGCAGTAGATAATGCTGTAAACATGGTTTCTTTAGTTAGAAACATTGAAGAATTTTTTTCCAGGGAATCGTGTGGGTGGTGCACTCCATGTCGTGATGGATTGCCATGGATTGTTTTTATTTTGAAGGATTTGGAAAAATTTAAAGGACATAAAAATGATATTGAATTATTAGAAACACTATGTTATCAATTAGGCCCAGGGAAAACATTTTGTGCTCATGCCCCAGGAGCTGTTTCTCCGTTAAAAAGTGCAATTAAATATTTTCGAAAAGAATTTGAAGATGGTATTAAGTTGTCTTCAACTATTGATATAAAAGTTGTTGATGGTGTTCAACCTAATTACATCGTAAACAATGACAGTTAATTTTATTATTTTAAGAATGTTTTATCAATTTTTTTACATGGAATAATATATAAGTTCATGAACTTTATTGATTGGAAATAAAGATTATTTATGGCTATAATTTTTATAAATGATAAAAAATATCATGTTAATGCTTCAGATAATTTATTGCATGCATGTTTATCGCTTGGTTTTGACATACCATATTTTTGCTGGCATCCGATATTAGGAAGTATTGGTTCATGTCGTCAATGTATGGTCAAGCAATATGACAATTGCGAAGATAAGGTAGGTCGATTAGTAATATCTTGTATGACTCCTGTTTTAAATGGATCAGTAATCTCTATACATGATTCTGAATCAGTAGAATTTAGAAAAGGTATTATTGAGTTGTTAATGACTAACCATCCTCATGATTGTCCTATATGCGAAGAAGGTGGGAGTTGCCATCTTCAAGATATGACTGTAATTACTGGGCATAATAAACGTCGTTATCGGTTTTTAAAGAGAACTCATAAAAATCAGTATTTAGGACCTTTTGTTGGACATGAAATGAATAGATGTATTTCATGTTATAGATGTGTTCGCTATTATAAAGATTACGCTGATGGTACAGATTTTGGAGTGTATGGTACTAGTAATAATATTTATTTTGGAAGATTAGAAGAAGGAGCTTTAGAAAGTGAGTTTTCTGGAAATTTAGTTGAAGTTTGTCCTACTGGAGTTTTTACTGATAAAATTCAATCAGAGAAATATTCGCGAAAATGGGATTTGCAATATGCACCGAGTATTTGTCAACATTGTTGTGTTGGATGCAATATTAGTGCTGGAGAAAAATATGGAGAAATATGTAAAGTAGAAAACAGATATCACGAAAATATTAATCGTTATTTTTTATGCGATTTAGGTCGGTTTGGGTATAGTTATTCTAATTTAGAAGACAGACCTAAATATTCTGTTTTTCGAAATGAAAATAAAACGAAAATACTTAAAAACTTGCAAAATTCTTTTACGTTAATAGAAAAATTATTGTTAGATTCGTCTCAAGTAATAGGAATTGGATCTAACCGTGCTAGCTTAGAGAGCAATTATGCATTACAAAAATTAGTTGGAAAAAAAAATTTTTCAACAGGAATGCTTCAAAAAGAATTAGACTGTACATCACTTATTATAAGTATTTTAAAGAGTGGTGGTATTTACGTTCCGACATTAAAAGAAATAGAAAATTATGATGTAATTTTTATATTAGGTGAAGATGTTACACAAACTTCTCCTATGATAGCATTGTCTATTAGACAAGCTATAAAAGAGAAATCTAAATCAATTTCATTTTCTAAGAATATTCCGGTTTGGAATTCTTTAGCTGTTAAAAATGCTTCACAAGGTGTAAAAAATAGGTTATTTATTATAAATACTTACGCAACAAAGCTAGATGATATTTCTGAAAAAAGTTGTATTTTTTCAATAAATAGTCAAGTTCAATTAGGTTTTAAAATTTCTCACCATATTGATAAAGATTCTCCTGGTATTGATAATTCAAGCGATAGTAATACTAAAATTGTAGAATTGATTAGTTGTGCGTTGTTATCGTCTAAAAATCCTCTTATTATTTCTGGGACTCATTCTAATAGTGTTGAATTAATTCAATCTACATATAATATAGCAAAATCATTAAAAAATAGAAAAAAAAATGTGGGGTTAATATTTTTAACTTCTAATTCTAACAGTCTGGGAATAGGTCTACTAGATGGGATGTCATTGGAAAAGGTGTCAGAAAAAATATTAAAGAATAAGTGTGATTTTTTAATTATTTTAGAAAATGATATATATCGTTATTTTTCAAAATTTTACATGTCAAAATTATTGAAAATTGTAAAAAATGTTTTGGTTATAGACCATCTTAATACTGATACTATGAAAATAGGAAAAATATCTCTTCCGTCGACTAATTGTTTTGAAAGCTCGGGAACTGTTGTAAATTATGAAGGTCGAGCACAGCGTTTTTTTCAAGTATATGATCCAAAGTTTTATTGTAATGATATTCATACTTTAGATAGTTGGATGTGGTTACATCTTATAAGATGCAAATTGTATAAAAAAAGTCAAACTTGGTATAAGTTAGATGATGTTATTCATAGTTTGTCTTCTGAAAAATTTGATTTTAGAAATTTAAAGTTTGTAGCGCCTGATGCATCTTTTAGAGTTTTTGGTCAAAAATTAGCTAGGTCTCCACATCGTTCTAGTGGAAGAACTTCAGTTCGAGCTAATATTAACGTTCATGAAAGGTCTCAACCTAAAGATCAAAATTCTATGTTTTCTTTTTCTATGGAAGGTTGTCAACAATTTTATAAATATTCTTCGTATATACCTTTTTCTTGGACCCCAGGTTGGAATTCTATACAATCTTTGAATAAGTTTTCTAGAAATATTGATGGAAAGTTACCTTTTTGGAATTCTGGAAAACATTTATTTGAACATGGTACTGGAAAATTAATACCTTGGTTTAATTATTGTTCTGTTAAAAATGAGAGTAACGATAGTTATTGTATTTTCCCATATTATGCTTTGTTCGGTAGTGAACCATTATCAAAATTATCTCCTAAGATTTCCGAAAACATATCAATTTTTTCAGGAATCATGAATAAAAATGATGCAAAAATATTGTCCATTCGTTCTGGATCTAAAATAGAATTTGAATGTTTTAATACGTTGTTCACAGTAACTATTTTTGTGTCTTCTAAAATTAAATCTAAACATTTGGGTTTGCTTTTAGGGCATTACGACTTACCTATTTCTCTATCTGGAAAAAAAATTGTGGATTTGAGAAAAATAACTGTATGATTATGTTTTTAATAATATTAATGAGAATGAACAGTGTTAGTATTGCAATCGGTTTTTGTTTTGTTATTAGTTTTGATATGTGCAGCAGTTATGAGTGTTGTAGAACGCAAAATATTAGGTTTGTTGCAAAATCGCTGTGGTCCTAATAGAGTTGGTTGGAAAGGCACGTTACAGATAGCAGCAGATATGATTAAAATATTTTTTAAAGAAGATTGGATTCCGTCGTTTAGCAAAAGAGCAATATTTTTTTGTGCTCCAATATTAAGTTTTACATTATTGCTATTAGTAATAGTTATTATACCGTTTAGTTCTTGTTTTGTTATCATTAATCTTAATATAGGTATTTTATTTTTTTTAATGATTGCGTCTTTATCTGTATATTCTGTACTATTTGCAGGTTGGTCTAGCAATAATAAATATGCGTTATTAGGAGCTATTAGAGCTACAGCACAAACATTATCATATGAAGTTTTTTTGGGACTGTCTTTAATGGGTGTAGTAATGCGGGCACGATCGTTTAATATGATTGATATTGTCAATAGTCAAACTTTTATTTGGAATTGTTTTCCTCAATTTTTTGGATTTATTACTTTTTTAATAGCAGGTTTAGCTTTATGTCATAGGCATCCTTTTGATCAGCCTGAGTCTGAGCAAGAATTAGCAGATGGTTATCATATTGAATATTCTGGCATGAAGTTTGGATTATTTTTCATTGGAGAATATATTTCTATTATAGTAATTTCTAGTTTAATTACTACTATGTTTTTTGGAGGTTGGTTAGGGTTTACATCTTTTGAAGTTCTTTCTTTTATTTTAAAAACAATGTTTTTTATATTTTTGTTTGTTTTAATTCGAGCTTCTCTACCTCGTCCTCGTTATGATAAGATGATATTGTTTGGATGGCAAGTTTGTTTTCCATTAACTTTAATAAATTTAATAGGTACTGCTATTTTTATGTTATATAAAGCTTAATAAGAGATTGATTTTATGAGTATTTTAAACATAATGTGTTCTTTAGTTAGCCAAATACGTAGTATTTGGCTAACTTTTATTAATATTTTTTCAAAACGTGAAACTATAATGTATCCAGAGAAGTCTGTATATCTTCCTCCAAGATATAGAGGACGTATTATATTGTCTCGTAATTTAAATGGTGATGAACGATGTGTTGCATGTAATTTATGTGCGGTAGCTTGTCCTGTAGGTTGCATTTCTTTAAAAAAATCTGTTTCAAAGACTAAGAAATGGTATCCTGAATTTTTTCGAATTAATTTTTCTCGGTGTATATTTTGTGGGTTATGCGAGGAAGCTTGTCCAACAGCTGCTATTCAACTAATTCCTGATTTTGAACTGTCAGAATATAAAAGGCAAGATTTGGTATATGAAAAAGAAGATTTGTTAATTTCAGGTCCCGGAAAATACCCTGATTATGATTTTTATAAGTTTTCTGGTGTAGAAATAGAAGGTAAAAAGAAAGGAGATTTAAGTAATGAATCTCGTCCAATTGATGTAAAAACATTGTTACCTTAAGGATAATAATATGGAACTTACTTTTTATAGTTGTGGATGCTTATCAATTATTTTTACCATATTAACAATTTTTAATAGAAATCCAATGTACTCATTAATATGTTTAATTATGTCATTTTTATCTACATCTGGTGTACTATTTTCATTGGGAGCTTTTTTTGCAGCGTCTTTAGAAGTCATAATTTATTCTGGCGCTATTATGGTATTATTTGTGTTCATTATTATGATGTGTAACTTTAAAAATTTTGTTTATTATTCTGCTATTTCTAATCAAACTAGACCGAATTTTTTTGTGTTATTTTTTTTAGATTTGATGTTAGTTTTTTCGTCAATTTTTATATTATTTAATGCAAATGAAAAATATATATTTAATGTAGTTATTAGTACGAAACTATTAGGTATTAAATTATTTAGTGATTATATTTTAATTGTTGAATTGGCATCGATGCTGTTATTAAGTGCTTTAGTAGTGGTTTTTCACATTGGGGGAAAATGCCATAAATTTCATTAATTAATTAGGATAATTTATTTATGATTCCTTTATCTCATGCTCTCATTTTATCTTCAATTTTGTTAATATTGGGTTTAACCTCTTTATTAATACAAAAAAATATATTGCTTATGTTAATTAGTTTAGAAATTATGATTAATGCTGTGGCATTAGCATTAGTAGTAGTGGGTAGTTATTGGAATCAAGTCGATGGACAGATTATGTATATTTTAATCATAACTTTGGGAGCCTCGGAATCAGGAATAGGATTAGCGCTATTAGTTAAATGTTATAAGCGATTTAAAACTTTAAATATTAATAAATTAAGTGAGATGCATGGATGAATATCGTTTATATGATAATTTTATTTCCATTAATAAGTTGTATTTTATTGATGTTTTTAAAAACGAAATATTCTAATAATCAAGTGATGGCAGTTTCTATTAGTTCTGTTTTTCTATCGATGTTATTTTCAATATATTTAATGGTAATTTTTTTCTATTCGAATAATAATATATTAATTGAAAATTTATGGACTTTTATTGTTGTAAACGATTTTAGAATTAATTTTGGAATATTAATGGATGGTTTATCACTTACTATGTTAGTAATGGTAACTTGTATAGGCTTTCTGGTTCATGTATTTTCTATGTGGTATATGCGTTTAAAAAATGATTTGTCAAATTTTTTTGCATATATGAATTTTTTTATCGCTAGTATGGTTGTACTAGTAGTGTCTGATAATCTAGTATTTATGTTTTTAGGATGGGAAGCAGTAGGATTGTGTTCTTATTTATTAGTAGGGTTTTACTATAAAAATAGTAATTCTAATTATGCTGCTTTAAAAGGATTTATTATTACTAGAATTGGGGACATTTTTTTATTATTGTCAATTTTTTTTATTTATAGAGAGTTTGGAACTACAAATTTCAAAGAGTTAGAATTTATTTTAAGAACGTTTGCAACAAACGAACATTTAGAGTCTCTGAAATGGATTACCTTTTTTCTCTTAGTTGGAGCTGTCGGGAAATCTGCTCAAATTCCATTGCAAACTTGGTTAGCAGATGCTATGGTAGGTCCTACTCCAGTTTCTGCCTTAATACATGCGGCTACAATGGTAACAGCTGGAATTTATTTAATAGCTAGAACTCATTTTTTGTTTATTTTAAGTCCAGAAATTTTGTATATTGTAGGAATTATTGGTAGTTTAACGTTAATTCTTTCTAGTTGTTCTGCTTTAGTTCAAACTGATATAAAAAAAATATTAGCATACTCAACTATGAGTCAAATAGGTTATATGTTTATTGCATTGAGTATGCAAAATTGGATTGCAGCTATTAAACATTTAGTTGTTCATGCTATTGTAAAAGCGTTACTTTTTCTCACCTCAGGATCAATGATCATCTTATTAAATAATGAAAAAAATATTTTCAAAATGAGAGGTTTAAAGAATCAATTTCCTTTATTGTACTATGCTTTTTTAATCGGTGGAGCTTCTTTATCGTCTTTTCCAATTTTTACTTCTGGTTTTTATAGTAAGGGAGAAATTTTATTTTACTCTTTTGAAAATAGTTATAATTTTTTTTTCATATCTGGCTTACTAGGATTTATATTAACCACAATATATACATTTAGAATGATTTTTGTGGTTTTTCATGGAACTAAAAAAAATAAAAGATTAATAACTCCAATAGATCTTAGTCACAGTTTTCCATTAATTATATTAATGATATTTTCTACTTTTATTGAATCTTACGTTATCTTCCCGTTATCTTGCGTTTTTCCTAGAACGATAGGATCTGTTCATTCTAGTATATTTCTAGAAATAATATGTAGTTTTATATCTTTATTCGGTATAGTTATATCTTATTATTTGTGGGTAGTTGATAGAAAAATAGTTGATAAAATATTATATACTAGAATTGGAAATAAGATACATACTTTTTGGTTACATGCGTGGGAATTCGATTATATATATAATATTATTTTTGTAAAACCTTATCTTTATGTTTCTAAAGCTTTAGTTTCAGATCCTATAAATATTTCTATTAGTTTTTTTAGAGGTTTATTTTGTTTCTTTTATCGTAGATTAGAATTTATTTATAATGGATATTTGTATATGTATCTTTTTTTAATTATTTCTGGGTGTGTGATGTTATTAACAACTGTAATACTAAATATAAACAGTTAAAATTTTAAATTATTTAAATTTTCGTTATTTTAATCAATAAAAATAGTATAGTGATTATTATAAACATTATTATAGTTACTAAGCGAATAAATCAAAAGCAGGAATACAATGATATGCTACTTCCTATTTTTATTATAGTTCCTTTTTTAGGTGGAATATTTTGTTGGATTTTTGAGAAATATTATGTAAAAATTTCTCATTATATTTCATTAATATTAATGGTATCAATGTTAATATTGTCTGTTTCATTGTTATTTCAAAATTCAGTAGTTTCTCTTCGTAGTTTTTATGAACCTAATTGGGATTTTGAATATAAGTCTGATTGGATTCCGAGGTTTGGAATTGCGTTTCATCTGGCCGCTGATAAGCTTTCTATTATAATGTTAATTCTGACCAGTTTTTTAGGAGTAATATCTACGCTTTGTTCTTGGGATAAAATAAAAAAAAACATTGGTTTTTTTTATTTAAATTTATTATGGATTTTAAGTTTTTCGATGGGCATTTTTCTTTCTATAGATTTATTTCTATTTTTCTTTTTTTGGGAAATCGTAATTTTTCCAACTTATTTCATGATGATATTTTGGGGACGCGAAGAAAATGGGAAAAATGTGTTTTCTAAGAGATTTTCTGCTGCTAATAAATTTTTTATGTATTCTCAGTGTTCTGGTTTAATATTACTTTTTTCTATATTGTTTTTAGTACATGCTAATTATGCATCTACTCATATTTTAAGTTTTGATTATAACGTATTGAGATATACTACTTTAAATTTTTTTTTAGAAATATTTATTATGATTGGGTTTTTCTTGTCTTTTTGTATAAAAATCCCTATCGTTCCATTTCATGGTTGGCTTCCAGATTTTCACACTTTTTCACCTATTGTAGGTTCATTAGACATTTTAGGAATTTTAATAAAGACAGCAGTTTATGCTTTATTAAGATTTAACGTTGTTTTTTTTCCACATTCTTCATCTAGTTTTTCAAGTATTTTTATGTGGTTAGGTGTTATAACTGTTTTTTATTCTTTATTTGTTGCCTTTTCTCAGACAGATATAAAACGATTAATTTCTTATATCTCTATATCTCACGCAGGTTTTATTTTAATTGCTATTTATAGCGCAGATAAAATTGCTTATCAAGGAATAGTTTTACAAATTGTTTCTTGTGCGCTTTCTACTGCTGCTTTGTATTGTCTTGTAGGTCAATTATTTAAATATACTAATACTTGTGATATTCGAAATATGGGTGGTTTATGGTCGAAAATTAATTGGATACCCGGATTTTTTTTATTTTTTTCGTTTGCCAATTTAGGTATCCCAGGAACTGGTAATTTTGTAGGAGAATTTATGATATTATTAGGAACTTTTAACAATAATTCTTTCTTAGTTGGCATTTCTTCATTTTCTTTAATTATTTCGGCGTTATGTTCTTTAATTATGGTTCAAAAAATATATTTTGGTTCATGTTCTCAAAATAAAAATTTCAATAGCATTCAAAATCTTTCTCTTCGCGAAATTTTAATTTCATTTTCATTATTAGTGACGTTAATATTTATAGGATTATATCCAAATATTATTTTGAATATATCTGAATTGCCGCTTAATGATATTCGAGCCACTTTTTCTAATTTTATTTTAACTACAAGGTTGTAATTTTTAATGATAGTATCTGCAAAACAGTTAATAGCATGCTCTCCATTATTAATTTTATCATTAACTGTAATAATTATAATTTTATTTATTTCGTATAACCGTAATCATTTTTGTACTTTTTTGTGTTCTGTAATAGGATTACTTTTATCTTTTTTTTCTATTTGTATAGTTAAAACGATTGTTCCAATAAATGTTACTATGTTATTTCATATAGATAAATATTCGTTATTATATATTTCAATGGTTCTGCTATCGAGCATTATTACATGTATATTTGCATATTCATGGCTAGAAAATTCTTTTTACAATCGTAATGAATTTTATTTATTGTTGTTGTTATCTACTATTGGTTGTATTTCTTTAATTATTTCTAATCATATGTCGGTTTTTTTCATCGGAATGGAATTAATGTCTTTGCCTGTTTTAGGATTGATTTCTTATGCGCATTTTGAAAGAAATGCTTTAGAAGCAGCTATAAAATATATGATTTTGTCTTGCTCAATATCAGTATTAGCATTGTTTGGTATTGCATTAATATATTCTATTACAGGTAGTTTAACATTTTCTAGTTTAATATACGAATTAGTAACTTCTATTTCACATCCAGATAGTATTTTGCTGTGTGGATTAGGATTAATCATTTTTGCTTTTTCTTTCAAGCTATCCATATTCCCATTTCATATATGGACTCCTGATGTTTATAAGGGAACTTCTTCGACAGTTTTAATGTATGTTTCTACTGCGACAAAGATTGCAGTTTTTAGTTTGTTTTTTAAGATTTTTATCTTTTTAATATCGTTTCATGTAGAATTTTTTAGAATTATGTTAGAAATTATGATATGTGCCTCTGTTATTTTTGGAAATTTTATGGCTGTATTCCAAACTGATATTAAAAGGTTTTTAGGATATTCATCTATTTCTCAATTTGGGTATCTATTGACATCTTTATTAATTTCTAATGATTTTAATTTTTCTTTAGAAGTAGTAGGTATATATTTGGTTGGTTATTTGTTGTCTAATATAGGAATGTTTGGTTTAATGAGTATTATGTCTATTTTAAAAAAAGATTTAAAATTCGATACTATTACGTTTTATCGTGGATTGTTTTGGAATAATCCACTTTTAGCGAGTATTATTACAATAATATTATTTTCTTTGTCAGGAATTCCTTCAACTCTTGGTTTTGTTGGAAAATTTTATTTATTATCGCTTATTGTTAAAGAAAATTTGTGGATGTTAGGAATAATTCTTTTGATAGGTTCTATAATTGGAATATATGCATATTTAAAAATTGTTGTATATTTATATTTAGAACCTTTAGATAGTAATAATTCAAAAAACGTTGTTTTAGATTTTTTTGGGAAATTATGTATGTTCATTTTGTTTTTAATAGCAATATTGCTATTATTGTTAGGAATTTTTCCAAATTTAATTATTGGAATTATTTCAAACTCTGAACCTCTTTTATTTTAAATTATTGATTTTAATTTATTTCTTATATATTTATATAAAAAACATTATTTTTTAATGATTCTAGTCTATTTTGTATTTATTATATTTTATTTAAACGAATTGTTTTAAATTAACTTTATTTTTTGAATGCATTTTTTAAAATATGTAGTTTATGTAGATCGAATGAGTAAAATGACTATAAAAGTTTTCTATTTTATAGAAACTATTTTTACATTTTTATTTTTTAAAATTAGATTTTTTTAATAAATTTAGTATATATATTTTTTGTTTGTTATATATTTAAATATTTAAAAGTATCCTCTTTTCGATTTCAAATTATTTTTATATTAATAAATATTTTTACTTTTTTATAAAATGTTTTTTATTGTTTTTAAATAATTTTATAATTTTTTTTAAAATGTAGGAAATTTTAAAATATAAAATATGTATATGTTTACAGATTAGTGTATAGATCTCATTTTCGGTTTCATATATGAAAAACAGAAATATTGAATTGTTTTCTTTCTTTGATTGGTTAAATTATATTGAAAAATTTCGTGTAGATTTTAAATGTAACTATTTCAATAATGTTAAATTTATTGCAAAGAAGTTAGGAATGTTAAAATTAAATTCATTTGTTTATATAGTAGGAGGTACAAATGGAAAGGGCACAACTTCTTTCGTATTAGAAAGGATATTTTTAGAGTCTGGATATCGAGTAGGATTGTATACTTCTCCACATTTATTAAGATATACTGAACGTGTTCGAATTAATGGACGCGAGTTAGATGAGAGTGTACATGTTACTTCTTTTTTTAATGTTGAAATTGCGCGTGGAACTTTATCTTTAACTTATTATGATTTTATAACTCTTTCTGCTTTGTATCTTTTTAAGAGTGTAAAGTTAGATGTGGTTATTTTAGAAGTTGGAGTAGGTGGAAAATTAGATGCTACAAATGTTATAGATTCAGATATTTCTATTATTACAAATATAGAAATAGACCATATTAATATGCTAGGAAATAGTCGTGACTTAATTGGAATTGAAAAATCAGGAATTTTTCGTAAAAATAAGGTTGCGATTATTGCTGAAAAAACTATCCCGAATAGTGTTATAAGAATTCTTAAACATGGTCAAGTTGATGGAAAATTAATATTACGCGATTGGTATTATAAAAGATATCATAATAGTTGGTCTTTTTTTAGTCAAAATTTTTATTTTTTGTCTCTTCCTCTTCCTAAAGTATCTTTGGTAAACACTGCAACGGCATTGTCAGCTGTTGTCGAATCAAAATTTCATATTAAAGAGAGTACAATTAGAAATTGTATTGATAAAATTTATATATTTGGACGATTTCAAATTTTATCTTGCAAGCCTATGATTATTCTGGATGTAGCGCATAATTTACATTCTGTAAAACGTTTACAAAAAAAACTTTTACTAGTTAGAAGCATTGGTAAGATTCATGCTATAGTAGGAATATTAAAAAGTAAAGACGTTTTTAATATTGTTTCTCCGTTATTTTCAATAGTTGATTATTGGCATTGTGTTAAGTTAGAAACCGAACAGAGTGTTCTTCCAGAGAATATAGCACAATTTTTACCTGTTGGTTCTTTTGCAACGTATACGAGAATGAAATATGCTTGGCAAGAGGTACAAAGAATAGCAAAAGTTGTAGATACTATTTTAGTTTTTGGATCTTTTATAACGGTTTCTGAAATATGTACAATATTAACAATGTAAATAGATGTAGTAAAACTAATATACTTCATTTTAATAAATATTTTAATTCTACATGAATACAATAGATTGCGTTTCAATAATAATAATTGCCATCTCTACTTTAATAAGTTTTTTTCGTGGATTTTTTCAAGAAATAGTTTCTATTCTAATTTGGTGTGTTGGAATATATATGTTATTTAAGTACTATTCCATATTATGTTTTTTTTCTTGGAATATTAATCATAAAATTACTAGGTATATAGTAAATTTTGTGATATTTTTTATCTCTTTTTTAATTATTAAATTTTCACTAGACTATTTGATAACAATATTTATAAATAAATTTCATTTGTTTTTTTTAAATCAAATTTTAGGAATATTTTTTGGAATTGTACGAGGAATAGCGATAATTTGTACAATATTATTTTTTTTAGAATTTTCGACTAGTTTTGTGAATAGTAATATTTTTAAAACTTCTTTATTAGTACCTTATTACAATTATTTTATAAAATCATTTTTAAAATTATTTATAAAAAATATTTTTTTATAAAAAAACAAAATATTTTTTTCGAATGACGTTTCATGAGATGATTCTAATTTCTAGAATTTAGTAAAAGTCATATATATTGTATTTTAGGATTATTTTTGAGTACAGTAAATAAATATAATATTTTATTGTACTCAAAACGCTATATACGTGTATTAATGTTCAAACATAGCAGATATAGATTCTTCATTACTAATTCTTCGAATAGCTTCTGCTAACATTCCAGATAGTGTTAATGTGCGTACATTAGAGAGTGTTTTAATATTTATTGGCAATGGAATAGTGTCACATACTACTACTTCATCAATGGCTGAGTTTTGTAAATTTTCAGCTGCATTTCCTGAAAAAATAGGATGAGTTGCATATGCAAAAACTCGTTTTGCACCGCGATCTTTAAGAGCTTCAGCTGCTTTACATAACGTTCCTCCTGTATCAATCATATCATCTACTAAAATACAATCTCGATTAATTACATCACCTATTATATTCATAACTTGAGACACGTTAGAATTTGGTCGTCTTTTGTCGATAATAGCCATATCTGTATCGTGCAGCAACTTTGCAATAGCTCTTGCCCGTACGACTCCTCCTATATCTGGAGAAACTACTATAGGATTTTTAAGATCTATTTTGAGCATATCTTCCAGAAGAATTAAGCTTCCAAATACGTTATCTACAGGAACATCAAAAAATCCTTGAATTTGTTCAGCATGAAGATCTACTGTTAACACTCGATCTATTCCAATACTAGAGAAGAAATCAGCTATAACTTTTGCAGTGATTGGTACTCTAGATGAACGGACTCGACGATCTTGTCTAGCATATCCGAAGTAAGGAATTACAGCTGTAATACGTCCAGCAGAGGCTCGTCTCAAAGCATCTACCATTACTATTAGTTCCATAAGATTGTCATTGGTAGGATAACATGTTGATTGAATAATAAATACATCATTTCCGCGAACATTTTCGTTTATTTGAACGCTAATTTCTCCATCACTAAATTGTCCTACTGATGCATTTCCTAAGTTCATATATAGACGGTTAGCAATAGATTTCGCTAAATTTGGAACAGAATTTCCAGAAAATAATTTCATGTCAGGCACAAGAAATACCTCAGTATTTAACATATATAGACTTTTAAGTTATGGTGTTAAAAAATGTTTACAATATTATAGTTGTAATTGTTTATGTAATATCGAAGTATTAGAGCTACGTGTTACAAACCCGAAGACATTACGGGGAAGTATAGTAAGTATTTTTTGTGCATCGTTTTTTGAAGTAAATTCAGAAAAGATACAAGATCCTGTTCCTGTGATTCTAGAAGGTGCATATTGGGTTAATTGTTTAAGTAAGTATTTTATTTTATAAAATTTTTGTTTTAAAAGTTTTTCAAAATCATTTGTAAAAGGAGTTTTTAGAAGTAAATCAATACATTTCCTTTTTGAATTTCTTTGAAGTTCTGGATGAGTGAAGATTTCTTTGGTAGAAATTTTTATATTTGGAAAAGTAATTAAATACCATTTTTTTTTGGTTTTAATTGGATATAAAATATTTCCTATACCCTCTGCTATTGATGTTTTTCCCATTATGAAAAGTGGAACGTCGGCTCCTAGTTTTTTTCCAAAATGTGCTAATTGCAGTAATGTAAAGTTTATATTCCACAATGTATTTAATGCAATTAGAACTGTTGCAGCATTAGAAGATCCGCCACCCATTCCTCCTCCTATTGGTATATTTTTTTTTATGAAAATGTTAGCTCCTAATTTTAGAGAGCAAGAATTTAAAATTTTTGCTTTTTTTTTAGCAATTTTGCGGCGCGTATAATTATGTTATGAGAATTAGGTATTTGTGGAATACGTGTTATTATTTTTATATTTCCACTGTTGTTAGGAAAGATATATATTATATCTTTATATTTTAATAATTGAAACAGTGTTTGTATATTGTGGTAACCATCAGCTCTCATGTTTACAATATATAAAAAAAGATTAATTTTTGCAGGAGAAAACCAAGCAGTTTTCATAATTTTAAAATTTTTTTGTTCATGTATGAAATGACATCTTTTTATTCTAATCAATTTTTAAAAGATGGAAAAGTTCTATTTTATAATAAAATATAATATTTTTGCTATTCTTTTAAAAATGTTGTATATACATTGCTTAAACTATATTTTTTCCAAAATTTTAAAACGTTTGAACAATTTATTAAAAACAGTTTAATAACATTATTATAATTATAATTCGTGTTATTTCATTTTGAATTTTTTAAAAGTGTGCAATTTTTGACGATTAATAATTTTGATTATTTTTAACTTTTGAAAATTTTTTAATATTCTTATTTTGCTAACATGATATGTTGTATTATTTGCGAATGCATTTAATTATATTAATTAAAGTCAACTTTTTTAAAATTAATTGAAACAATTTTAGAAATAGTTTTTAAAAGTTTAAAGTATTAAAAGGAGTTATAAAAATATTGATATAGTTTAAGTTCAAAAATTTTAAATATTTAAAAATTTTGCAAAACTATTAATTTATTTTTAAATGTTAATCTATAAATTGAAATAAAGTGCGTGTATACTTATAAGTCACATGCATGAGTTATAAGACATTTTTAAAGTGAAAAATTCTATTATAAAAAAATTAGAAGTCTTACACAGAAGGTATGAAGAAGTAAAATGTATGTTATCTGATATTAAAATAGTATCTGATAAAAGTGAGTTTAAAAGGTTATCGAGAGAATATTTACAATTGTCTGATATTAATACTTGCTTCATAAAGTGGAAAAAAAATGAAAACAATAAAGAATCAACTACTGTCTTATTAAATGATGTTGAACTACGTGACGTTGCTTTAGAAGAACTAAAAATTATCTTGTCTAATAAAGTTGAATTAGAACAACAACTAAAATCTCTGCTACTACCTAATGATCCGTACGACAATAGAAGTTGTTTTGTAGAGATAAGATCAGCAACAGGAGGAGATGAAGCAGCTATTTTTGCAGGCGATTTATTTAAGATGTATCTTAAATACTCGGAAATACGTCGATGGAAGACAGAAGTAATTAATTCTACCTATAGTGATAAAGGTGGTTTTAAAGATATAATTATTAAAATTTCTGGTAAAGGGGTATGCGGAAAATTAAAATTTGAATCTGGAGGACATAGAGTTCAGAGAGTACCTAAAACGGAATCTCAAGGAAGAATTCACACTTCAACTTGTACAGTAGCTGTAATTCCAGTAGTTCCTGAAGAAGAGATAAAAAAAATTAATCCAAATGATTTGAAAATTGATACTTTTAGATCTTCAGGAGCAGGTGGACAGCATGTAAATACAACAGATTCTGCAATTAGAATTACTCACATTCCTACTGGACATGTAGTAGAATGTCAAGATGAACGTTCTCAACATAAAAATAAAGCAAAAGCATTATCTGTTTTAATTTCAAGAATCAAATCGGAGCAGTTTTCTAAAAAACGAGAAAAAAATGCTATTATTCGTCGTAATCTCTTAGGAAGTGGAATGCGATCAGATAGGAACAGAACATACAATTTTTCAAAAAATAGGGTTACTGATCATAGAATTAATTTAGTTTTATACTATTTAGATGAGATATTAAATGGAAAATTAGATTTATTAATAGAACCCATTACTCAAGAGTATCATGCTAATTATTTATCAGATTTTTTTAGAAAAATTTAAAAATGAATATTCGAACTTGGTTACATGAATCATATTTAAAATTTAAAAGTGTTAGAAATAGCAGTTTCAAATTAGATTTAAATATTTTATTAAGTTTTGTTTTAAAAAAAAAAATTAGTTGGTCAATTAGTCATGATACTTTTGAATTAAATAATAATATTTTAAAAAGATTGCATAGTTTACTTATGCGTAGAATTTGTGGAGAACCTATTTCATATTTGGTTGGTAAAAAAGAATTTTGGTCTTTATCTTTCATTGTATCAAAAAATACGTTAATACCACGTCCAGAAACTGAAACTTTAGTAGAAAATGCTTTGATGAGGATAGATAACAATAGTCATAAAAAAATTTTAGATTTAGGCACAGGTTGCGGTTGTATAGCGTTAGCATTAGCTAGTATGCGTCTGAATTGTGATGTCGTAGGTGTAGATCGTGTACATGAGTCTATTAATATTGCTAAAAGAAATGCAAAAATATTACGATGTAAAAATGTTGTATTTTTACATAGTTTTTGGTTTTCTAAAATTAACGAAAAATACGATATTATTGTTAGCAATCCTCCGTATATTGGTCTAAACGAAATTAAAGATTTAGATAATGAATTGTTTTTTGAACCATTTTTAGCATTAATCTCTTCGGAAAATGGATTGAGTTCTATTCGATATATTATTAAAAATTCTAAAAGATATCTAAAACGTATGGGTTGGTTACTAATTGAACATGGATGGATGCAAAGAGCACGAGTACAACGGTTGTTTAAAGAAAATAATTATTTTAATATAATAACTTATCAAGATTATTCTGGAAATGATAGAGTAACAGTAGGCCAAAAAAGATAAATTATTGCTATATTTTAATACGAATTGAGTAGATTTCTTAAATATATTTTAATTATTTCATGTTACAATAATATTATATGGGTATATTAATAAATAATTGTATTTATAACATTAATTCAGTTATATTTATGTACAATGCGGTTGTATGGAAAAAATATGACATCTTTTTTTGATTTCGACGTTTCTAAATCACCATTATGTAAATCAATTATTGCTGTATTGTGTCTTATTAGACCGGACTTTCCTTCTGATTTTGTTATTAAAGAATTAGAAGAGAGAGTAGAAGAAGCTCGATTATATATATCTTCTGAAACAAAAATACATTTTAAATTAAAGAAGTTAATAGAGCTGTTTTATGGTTATTGGAAATTTGGAGGTGCTACAGGAATTTATAAATTGTCGGACGTTATATGGTTAGATAATGTTCTAAAAACCCGAAAAGGAACAGCGGTTTCTTTAGGTGCAATATTTTTGCATATTGCTCAACAATTATATCTTCCTCTTATGCCTGTGATTTTTCCTACTCAATTAATTTTACGATTCGATGAGTTTGGTAAAGAAGCATGGTTAATAAATCCGTTTAATGGTGAAACGTTAAGTAAACATATTTTAGAAGTTTGGTTAAAAGGGAATATAAGTCCTACAGCAGAATTATATAAAAATGATTTAGAAAAAGCTCAGTATTTAACGGTTATTCGGAAAATGCTTAATATGTTAAAAAATGCGTTAATAGATGAAAAAAAAATGGAATTAGCATTAAATGTTAGTAATGTATTGCTGAAAATTAATCCCAACGATCCTTACGAGATACGTGATCGTGGATTAATATATGCTCAATTAGAATGCAATCATGTTGCGTTGACTGATCTAATTTATTTTATCGAACATTGTCCAGAAGATCCTATAAGCGAACTTATAAAAATCCAAATTCATGCGATAGAAAATAAAAAAATGACATTACATTGAGCATTTTTTGTTTATTTTTTTAGTATCAAAATACATTTTTTATATTTGTAAAAAATTTTTGTTAGTGTATCATTTTTTAAAATATTAAAATAATGTTTTACATTAATTTAGTTTTATATAATATTTTTAATATGTATATTAACTTTATATAATTTTTTTTTAAATTTTAGTGTAATTTTAAATTTGTTTTGATATATTTATTGCAAACATGTTTGGAGTGATAGGAATATTACGTTTGTGTTTTGTGTTAATATAATATTTTTCAATTATTGATTGACTTTTTTTATCAATTTTTTTTCCTTCTAAGTATGCGTCAATTTCAAAATAGGTAATACCTAAAACTTCTTCATCAGTTTTATATGGGAAGTTATCTTCTAGATTTGCTCTAGGTTTTTTAAGATATAAATGAGATGGACAGTTTAATGTTTTTAATAATAATGTTCCTTGTTTTTTATTTAGTTCTGAAATTGGGTTAATGTCTGATCCTCCGTCTCCATATTTTGTAAAAAATCCCGTAATTGCTTCAGCAGCATGATCAGTTCCAACAACTATTCCATGATTCATGCTAGCAATATTGTATTGTAATTTCATTCTTTCTCGTGCTTTGTCATTTGCTTTTATATGATTAGATGTTTGTATACCTTCTTTTTGAAGAGATTTTTTAGTACTTAGTACTGCGGGCTTTATGTTAATGTTATATATTTTCGTAGGATTAATAAATTTTATTGCATCTTTGCAGTCTTTAAGATCTATTGGTTTTCCATATGGTAAACATAGTGCAATGAGTTTGTAAGTTTCGTGATTATAGTAATCATTGAGTTCTTTAATTGCTAATTGACATAATTTTCCAGTTAAAGTAGAATCTTGTCCACCACTAATGCCTAGAATTAGTGATTTTATGTTTTTATTACTTAAAATATACATTTTAATAAAATTTATTATTCTATGAATTTCAAATTTTGGATTAATTACGGGTTTTACACCTAATTTTTTTATAATTTTTTCTTGTAAGTTCATAGCGATTTTTAGTGTTACAAAACGTTTTTTAAAATATATCATGAAATTAATTTTCTAAAAATATATTAAAGTATAATTATATTGTTTTATATTTGTTAAAAATTCTGTAAAATATGTTTTTTACAAAAATATTTTACAGAATTGGGTAATTTTTATGTCTAATCTTCTAGTGTTAACGTTAAATTGTGGTAGTTCCTCTTTAAAATTTTCTGTCATAGATCCAAAAAGAAATAGTATAGTGTTGTTAGGTTTGGTTGATTTTTTGCAGTCTTCTAAAATAAAGGTATCGTGGAAAATAAATTTTAAAGAATATAGTATTTTTTTGAACAAAAATAAAGATTATAAGGAAATTGTTGGTTTAATTTCTGATCATATATTGAAAAGAGATTTAGAAATTTTTAACAGAATTTCGTGTGTAGGACATCGTGTAGTTCATGGTGGATCGAAAATGAATAAGTCAGTTGTTTTAGATGAAGAAGTATTAAAATATATTAAAAAAGTTTCGTGTTTTGCTCCGTTACATAATCCTTTAAGTATATTAGGAATCCAAACATCGTTCGACGTTTTTCCTCATTTAAAAAAAAAAATGTAGCTGTATTTGACACAGCTTTTCATAGTACGATACCAAAAACTTCTTTTATATACGCTATTCCTTATACCTTTTACAATAATTATGGTATTAGAAAATATGGTGCACATGGTATTAGTTATTCATACGTAACAAATAAAGCATCTAAAATGTTAAATATCGCAGTAAAAAAATTAAACATTATTGTTTGCCATTTAGGTAATGGTTCGTCGGTAGCAGCGGTTCGAAATGGCGTTTGTGTAGATACTTCAATGGGTTTGACCCCATTAGAAGGTTTAGTAATGGGAACTAGATGTGGTGACTTAGATCCTGCGATTGTTTTTTTTATGTATAATAAATTAAAGATGAGTATGAAAGATATTGAAAATGTTTTAATGAAAAAATCGGGATTAATAGGAATAAATGAAATTAGTAGTAATTTTCGAAATTTAGAAAAGAATTACCACTCTAATGCAAAGATAAAATTATCTATTGATATTTTTTGTTATCGCTTGTCTAAATATATTAGTTCTTATATGCCAATAATGGGAAACAAATTAAATGGAATTGTATTTACTGGAGGAATAGGAGAAAATTCGTGTTTGGTAAGAACTATCACTGTTTCTAGACTGTCTTTTTTAAACTTTGAAATTAGTGAACGTTTAAATTTGTCGATAAAATTTTTAAAAAAAGGTTTCATTAATGTAAAAAATAGTAAATCTATATTAGTAATCCCAACTAATGAAGAATTAATGATAGCAAAAGAAACAGCATTATTAGTACAAAATATTTAATGTGAAATTTTTAAAATTTAAAAACTATATAAAAATTCTAGTGTTCATGGAGTTGATTTTATGCGTACTTTAATGTTAGTTCCTATATGTAAAAATTTTGGATTAACGACTTTAATTTTAGGATTAATTAAAAAATTTCAAAAAAATGGTCGTAAAGTCAAATTTTTTAAACCAATTTTAAAAAATTTGTATAATGATAGTAGTGGTATGGATCATACTACAGAAATTTTAACGAAAATGTGTTCTATAGAATGTCTTACTCCAATTAATATTACTTGCATAGATAATTTTTTTATGGAAGGTAATAAAACAAATATTATAGAAAGTATTTTATTAAAAATAAATTCTGAAAAAAATTTTAGTGATATTATGCTTATAGAAGGTATACACTATAAGCATTCTTTTTTCTTATCTAATTTGATAAATTATGAAATCGCGCAAGCAATAAATGCGGAAATTATTTTCTTTAGTACTTTAGAAAGACATAATGTATCTGATATTGAGAATGTAATTAACATTATTAATCAATATTTTTTATCAAAGAAAAATATTAATATTCGAGGTATTATTTTAAACAACGTTAAAACTCTAGAATTAAATTTATTTAATGATATTTCTAGATATAGTAGTAGTATTGAAATTAGTAAAGAAGTCAATGATACTTATTCTCTTTGGAAAAAATTATCATATAAATATTTTAACATTCCAATGTTAGGATATATTCCATGGAATTCGAAACTAATTGAACCGACTATAGATGAGATAGCAAATTATCTTCGTGCAGATGTCATTAGTCAATGTGATTTGGGTTCTTTTTTTATTAAATTTGTTTTAATGTATAAAAAAAAAAAATTACTACAGTATTGTAATAATTATTTTTCTAATTCCGTCTTAATATCATCTTTAAATGATTTTTATAATTTTGATGATTTAGAGAATACTTTTAAAGACATAAATTATAGTGGTTTTTCTAATGTAATATTATTAACAAATGTTACTTTGTGTTTTAAAAATTTTGTAAAAGCTAGTAACCTTTTTAAAAAAATAAATTTTTCTGTTTTGTTAGTAGAACAAGATATTATACAAACAATTTTGTTATTGAGAAGATTTGATTTTAAAATTTCTACTAAAAATTTTAAAAAGTTTAAAGTAGTTCAAGAGTACGTTTCAAATTATGTTAATGATAATATTATAAGTTTATTTAAAAATTTAAACACATATAAATATCAAATGTGTCCATCTGTTTTTATTCACAATATAATGAGTTTATCTAAAGTTAAGAAAAAGACAATTATTCTTCCTGAAGGAAAAGAATTACGAATTATCAAAGCAGCTTCTATTTGCGCTGATCAAAATATAGCAACTTGTGTATTACTAGGAAATCCAAGAGAGATTATTGAAATTTTTAAATTTAATAACATAAAATTTAAATCTAATATAAAAATTTTAGATCCAGAATTAGTGCGGGATAATTATATTGAACGTTTAATATATTTACGAAAGAAATACAAAATAACTATTGAAAATGCAAAAAAAATTCTTAAAGATGATACTGTATTGTCTACTTTAATATTAGAATCCGGTATAGTTGACGGTTTAGTGTCTGGATCAGCTAATACTACATCTAGTACAATTCTTCCTGCTTTGCAGCTTATTAAAGTGTCGAAAAATAATTCTTTAATATCCTCTGTTTTTTTTATGTTGTTGTCTGATCATGTATTGTTGTATGCAGATTGTGCTATTAATCCTGATCCAAATGCTAATCAATTAGCTGAGATAGCAATTCAGTCTGCTAACACTGCTATGTCATTTGGAATACTTCCTAAAATAGCAATGTTATCTTATGCAACTGGGACGTCTAGTAATGGTATAAAAATAGATAAAGTTAGAGAAGCTACAAACATTGTGAAAAAAAAATTTCCTAATCTCATTGTAGAAGGTCCTATTCAATATGACGCAGCAATAGATAATATAGTTTCAAGATTAAAATGTCCTAGTTCTGTTGTTGGTGGAGATGCAACAGTTTTCATATTTCCTGATCTTAATTCAGGGAACATTACATATAAAGCAGTTCAGAGATCGACGAATACTATTGCTATTGGACCAATATTGCAAGGAATTAATAAACCAGTTAACGATTTATCTCGAGGAGCATCAGTTCAAGATATTGTATATACAATTGCTATTACAGCAATACAATGCTCGCAAAAATGACGAATAAAAGTAAATATTAATTGAATTATTTTTCTAACAAATGCATTATTGAACTTTTATAACGTTTTAAATTTCTATTTCAATATTACCTTTAGCTATACAGCAACACGGGAAAATTTCTCCTGGATTATAAAATGCTAAAGGAAGTTTTTTATTGTTGTAATATATTTTTCCTTTTATTAATATAATTTTACACATTCCGCAATATCCTTGTTTACATTGATATTTTACGTCTATATAGTTTAATTGTAATACTGAAAGTAATGAAATTTCATTTTCTTCATAGTAGATGGTATAATTTTTATTATTAATTTTAATAGTTGAATATAACATTTATAATTTAAATTTATTAAATTCAGAATCGCTAATATCAGAGTTAATTTGTCCTATTAGATAAGAACTAACAGAAATTTCTTGTGGTGCTACTTGAATATTATCCGAAATTAGCCAAGAATTTATCCATGGAATAGGATTAGAGGTAATTGGAAAAGGTGTGGGTAATCCAATAGCATTCATACGAATATTAGTAATGTATTCAATATATTGCGATAAAATTTCTTTATTTAATCCTAACATAGATCCGTTTTGAAATAAATATTCTGCCCACAATTTTTCTTGCTTAGAAACTGAAACAAATAGTTTAAAACATTCTGAATGGCATTCATCAAAAATTTCAGACATTTCCTCGCTATTTTTTTTATTCTTTAGTATGTTTAGAATATGTTGAGTCCCAGTAAGATGTAATGCTTCATCTCTAGCAATTAATCTTATAATTTTTGCATTTCCTTCCATAATTTCCCTTTCTGCAAATGCGAACGAACATGCAAAACTTACATAAAATCGAATAGCTTCTAATGCATTTACACTAATTACACAGAGATATAATAACTTTTTGAGTTCGTGTAAGTTTACTACAATTTTTTTTCCATTAATGACATGTATTCCTTCTCCTAATAAATGCCAATAGCTAGTCATTTGAATAAGATTATCGTAATATTTAGAAATATCTTGTGCTCTACTCGCTATATTTTTATTGTTTACTATGTCATCAAATATTAATGATGGAGTATTTATTATGTTTCTAATTATATGAGTATACGATCGCGAATGAATAGTTTCTGAAAAAGACCATGTTTCTATCCATGTTTCTAGTTCAGGTAATGAAACAATTGGTAGAAATGCAACATTTGGACTCCTTCCTTGAATAGAATCTAGTAATGTTTGATATTTAAGATTACTAATAAAAATGTGTTTTTCGTGTTCTGGAAGATTTTGAAAGTCAATTGAATCTTGCGATAAATCTACTTCTTCTGGTCTCCAAAAGAAAGATAGTTGTTTTTCTATGAGTTTTTCAAAAATTTCATATTTCTGTTGATCGTATCTCGAAATATTGACGGATTGTCCAAAGAACATAGGTTCAAATAACTGATTATTTTTTTTTCTAGAAAATGTTGTGTATGCCATATAGATAGCTTCCTGTAAAATAACAATCATTATACATTATTAGCTTGAATATAATGTGGAAATTTATATTTCACAAGCACCGTTATTACAACTGTTATTATTTGTAAGATTTAAGAGTTCTGTTTGACAGTCTTTAGCGTCGTCTCTAGTATTTTGATAATATAGCGTTTTTATTCCTAGTCTATAAGCAGTTAACAAATCTATAATTAGTTGTTTCATAGGTATCTTATTATCTGAGAAAGTTTTAGGATCGTAATTAGTATTAGCAGAAATAGATTGATCTATAAATTTTTGCATAATGCTGGCAAGTTGCAAATATCCGATGTTATTTGGAATATTCCACAATAATTCATAGTTCTTTTTTAATTTTTTGTATTCAGGAACAACTTGTCGTAACATGCCATCTTTTGAAGCTTTTATGCTAACGAATCCTCTGGGTGGTTCTATACCATTTGTAGCGTTAGAAATTTGAGAAGAAGTTTCTGATGGCATTAATGCTGATAATGTAGAATTTCTTAGTCCATATTTTTTAATTCTTTTTCTGAGAGATTCCCAGTTTAAATATAATGGTTCATTGCAAATATCATCTATATCTTTTTTATAGGTATCTATAGGTAATAAGCCTTGATAGTATGTTGTTTGATTGAACCAAGCACATGCTCCTTTTTCTTTTGCTAATGTGCATGAGGCATTTAATAAATAGTATTGTAGTGCTTCAAATGTCTTATGAGTAAGTGAATTGGCACTGCCATCTGAATATCGTACTCCATTTTTAGCTAAGTAATAAGCAAAATTTATAACTCCTATTCCTAGTGATCGTCTAGACAAAGCTGATATTTTGGCTTTTTCGATTGGATAGTTTTGATAATCTAAAATTGAATCTAATGCTCTAACAATTAGGTTTGATAGTTCTGACAAATCTTCAAGTTTTTTTAAAGAACCTAAATTAATTGCAGACAAAGTGCATAGTGCAATTTCTCCGTCGACGTCGTTAATATCGTTTAATGGATTAGTAGGTAACGTAATCTCTAGGCATAAATTAGATTGTCTTATTGGTGCAAGTTTTGGATTAAAAGCACTATGTGTGTTGCAATGATCAACATTTTGTATATATATTCTTCCAGTAGAAGTTCTTTCTTGCATTATTAGAGAAAATAAACTTATTGCTTTTATTCTTTTCTTTCTTATTTTTGCATCATTTTCATATTTTTTATATAGAATTTCAAACTTTTTTTGATTAGAAAAAAATGTATCGTATAAATTCGGTACATCGGATGGACTAAATAAAGTTATATGTTCTCCTAATATCAAACGTTGATACATTAATTTATTAATTTGTACTCCATAATCCATATGTCGAACACGGTTTTCATCTATTCCTCTATTATTTTTTAGAACGAGTAAACTCTCTACTTCAAGATGCCAAATAGGATAAAATATTGTAGCTGCTCCACCTCTAATTCCACCCTGAGAACATGATTTTACGGCACTTTGAAAGTGTTTATAAAATGGAATGCATCCGGTATGAAATGTATCTCCACCTCGAATAGGACTTCCTAAAGCTCTAATGCGTCCTGCATTAATTCCAATTCCAGCACGTTGCGAAACATATTTTACAATAGCACTAGTGGTAGCGTTAATCGAATTTAAATTATCACCACATTCTATTAAAATACAAGAACTAAATTGTCGTTTTGGTGTTCTCAAACCAGCCATAATAGGAGTAGGTAGGGAAATTTTAAAAGTTGAGATTGCATTATAAAATTTTTCAATATATTTCATTCTCGTTTTTTCTGGATATTTGTGGAATAGACACGCTGATATCATAATATATAGAAATTGTGCGCTTTCGTAAATTTTTCTAGTCACTCTGTTTTGTATTAAGTATTTTCCTTCTAATTGTTTGACTGCTGCATAAGAAAAGTTCATATCACGATAATGTTGTATAAAAGAATTCATTTTTTTGTATTCAATTTTAGAATAGTCTTCTAGTAAATGTTTGTCGTATTTGCCTAGTTTCACCATTTTTTTTACGTATGTATACAAAATTGGAGGATTAAATTGACCAAAGGCTTTCTTTCTAAGGTGAAATATTGCTAGTCTAGCTGCCATGTATTGATAGTCAGGTGAATTTTCGGAAATTAAGTCTGCTGCAGATTTTATAATAGTTTCATGTATGGTAGTAGTTTTTATATTATTGTAGAATTGTATTCTAGACTTTAGTGCTACCTGAGATACAGAAATATCATCTAGATCTTTTGCTGCCCAATTTAATACTCTATGAATTTTATCCAAATTGATTAATTCTTTTTTCCCATTCCGTTTTGTAACTAGTAACATGGAATTCATTCTGTCTTTTCCTAGTTTTGAAATGTGTATATTTTAACTATGCTAAGATAATTAACTATTTTATGGTGTTATTTTACAGCAATTTTATGTTTACATGTGTTAAGCAAAATAATGTATTTCTATATTAATAGAAAATATTTTTTTATTTTTTTTTGATAGTTTACTTTTATTCTTTAGAATTATATTTTTTATAAAGTTAAAATTTATGGTTTACATTTTTCATTGTAACTTCTGCAAAAAAAATTATGTGTAGTTGTTGTGTATTAGATACATATAAAAAAGATTTTTTTAAAATTTTATTTAAAGAATGAATTATAAAAATGATTTGTTAGCTTTTTGGACAGCTACTACTTTTTCTTTTTCTGCAGTTCTGATTAAAATTACACCTTGTGTATTTCTTTTCAGTATTCCAATTTCTGATATTCTCGTTCTAACTAACGTTCCTGCATTAGTTATAATCATAATTTGATCTTCCTCCATTACTTGCATAGCACCAATCATAATTCCGTTTTTTTTAGTTATCTTAATTGCAATTGTACCTCTAGTAGCTCTTGATTTTGTTGGAAACTCGCGTATTTCTGTTCGTTTGCCATATCCATGTTCAGTAACAATTAATATATTTCCGGTACCCCTAGGAACTACTAAAGAAACTACTTTATCTTGGCTTTTTATCGAAATTCCTTTTACTCCAGAAGCATTTCTACCCATTGTTCTTACTAATTTTTCAGAGAAATGAACTGCTTTTCCTATTGCAGTAAATAACATTATTTTATCTTTACCGTTAGTTAAAGATACTCCAATTAGTTCGTCGTCATTTTTTAATTTAATAGCAATTATTCCTGACGTTCTTGGTTTTTTGAATTCGCAAATATTAGTTTTTTTAACCATTCCTTTAGCAGTAGCCATAAAAATGTTTATGCTATCTTTATATTTTGAAATAGGCAATATAGCTGTTATTCTTTCTTTGACATCTAGAGGTAACAAATTAACAATTGGACGTCCACGAGCATTTCTACTAGCTTCTGGTAATTGATAGACTTTCATCCAATATATTATTCCTCGACTAGAGAAACAAAGAATTGTATCGTGAGTGTTAGCTACTAGTAAATTTTCTATAAAGTCTTCTTCTTTAGTTTTTGCTGCTGATTTTCCCTTTCCTCCTCTTTTTTGTGCTTCATATGTGGACAATGGTTGATATTTTACGTATCCTGAATGTGATAGAGTTACTACAACGTCTTCTTGATTTATCATGTCAGAAACATTGATATCTTCGTAAGTTTTAATAATTTGTGTTCGTCTTTTGTCTCCAAAACGGTTTTTTATATCAATTAGTTCTGATTGTATAACATTAATTAATTGATTTTTATCTTTTAATATGCTTTCTAATTTTTTAGAAGATTGTATTAATTTTGTATGTTCTTTCATAAGTCTTGAAGATTCTAGATGTGTAAGTCTTTGAAGACGCAGGTCTAATATTGCATTTACTTGTTCTTTAGTGAAAAATAATACGTTCTTATTTGGTTGAGTTTTCGGCATATGAAATTTGATAGTATTATTTTCAAAAGTGCTCGTATATTTGGAATTATTTGAATACCAGTTTTTAGATAGTAATAGTTCTTTTGCGTTTGATAGTGATTTTGAGCTTTTAATTAATTCGATAATAGTATTAATATTATCTAAAGATATTATTAATCCTTCAATAATATGAATTTTTTTTTGAACTTTTTTAAATTCAAATTGACTACGTTTAGTTATTATTTCTTTTCGATGTGAGATAAATTCTTGTAAAATTTCTTTTAATGAAAGTGTTTTTGGTTGGCCGTTACTTAATGCAACCATATTAATTCCAAAAGAAATTTGTAGTTGAGTTAAAGTATACAATTTATTAAGTATGATTTCTGATTTTGCTTCTCTCTTTATTTCAATGACTATTCTCATTCCTTCTTTATCTGATTCATCACGTAAACCACTTATGCCTTCAATTTTTTTTTCTTTAACTAATTCTGCTATTTTTTCAATTACTCGCGATTTGTTAACTTGGTAAGGTAGTTCAAAAATAATGATAGATTCTTTTTTTGTTCTTTCTTGGATTTCTATTCTGCTATTAGCTCGAACATAAATTTTCCCTCTTCCAGTTCGGTATGCATCTGTAATTCCATTACATCCGTTTATTATACCAAAAGTAGGGAAGTCAGGTCCAGGAATGTATTCCATAAGGTTTTTTAGTGTAATATTACTGTTATTAATGAGCGCAATGCAACCGTTTATTATTTCATTAATA
The DNA here is from genome assembly GCF_001648115.1 of Buchnera aphidicola (Schlechtendalia chinensis). Lineage (NCBI taxonomy): Bacteria > Pseudomonadati > Pseudomonadota > Gammaproteobacteria > Enterobacterales > Erwiniaceae > Buchnera > Buchnera aphidicola. Next base: position 192,108 of record NZ_CP011299.1, read on the forward strand.
TTGTGAGGAGGAATGTTAGTAGCCATACCTACTGCAATTCCGGATGATCCGTTTATTAACAAATTAGGTATTTTAGTCGGTAGTATTTCAGGAATTTTTTCTGTACCATCATAGTTAAGACAAAAATTTACTGTTTCTTTGTCTAAATCGCTTAATATTTCATATGCAATTTTAGACATTCTGATTTCAGTATATCTCATTGCTGCTGCAGAATCTCCATCTATTGACCCGAAGTTACCTTGTCCATCTATAAGTGTATATCTTAACGAAAACGATTGAGCCATTCTTACTATGGTATCGTAGACAGCAGTGTCACCATGTGGATGATATTTTCCAATAACATCACCTACTATTCTAGCTGATTTTTTATACATTTTATTCCAATCGTTGTTCAGTGTACGCATAGCGAATAATATTCTTCTATGAACTGGTTTTAGTCCATCTCTAACGTCTGGTAAGGCCCGCCCAATGATTACTGACATAGCATAGTCTAGATAAGAATTTTTCAATTCGTCTTCAATACTAATTTCTATAATTTCTTTTGCAATTTTTTTCATAATTAGCTTATTTAATTAATTTTATAAAAACAATATTATAATAAAAATTCTAGAACTTAAAATGTTATTCTACGAGTAACAATATGTTTTGAGAGTGTGGTATACTGTACTAGTTTTATTTAAGCGTTTTTAGAGATAAAAATGTGACAATGATGAAAAAATCATAAGTAATGTTTTATAAATTTTAAAAAAATAGTTATATTTTTAATATTAACGATAAGATATTTTAATTAACATTATTTTTAAGTTAGTAAAAAAAATTTATTATTTTTAAAATTTTATTTACATCTTGTCTAAATTTGAAATTTAACTGATAAAACTATTGTTTTCAAAAATTGTATGATGTATTCTTTTATTCGTTAGCGAAGTTAACATTAACAATTTAACTTTATTATTAAGTCTATAATTAATTTTATTAAACTGATTTCATTTACTAAAAAAATTTTATGCTTTTTAAATTTGATTTAAATGCTATTTTTTATTGTGTTAGTACACGAGGTTAATTATGAATAATGACGAAAAAAAATTAATAGAAGATTTGTTTTCTAGGTTGCATAAAACTGAAATTAAATCAGGTGATCGAGATAACATAGCTGAAAATCTAATAAAAGAGTTATTAGAAAAATATCCTAACACTCCTTACTATATGGCACAAACACTTTTAATTCAAGAGACAGCAATAAAGAAATTAAATGAAAAATTATCTTCATTGGAAAATGACAAATTAAAAAATGATAACAATTCAAAAGGTACATCTGGTAGCTTTTTGTCTAATTTGTTTGGAAGTAAAAAACCTAAAAATTCTTCGGAACCTGCTTTAGGAACGTCTTGTAATTTTCCTAAAGATTCTAATGTTGGCTCGCCTTCTTTATATACACGTTCTAATACTATGTCTCCGACAGGAGTTATGAATAATAATTCAAGTAGTTTTCTTGGTGGAGCGTTGCAAACTGCCGCAGGAGTAGCTGGTGGTGTTGTTATGGCAAACGCATTGATGAATCTTTTTCAAAATAAAAAACCTGAAGAAGAAGTTATGGATGCAGTACATAATGTTGATTCTTCAAACATAGGATCTCATACTTTAGATAGTGACCATATACATAATCAATATATAAATAATGAAGACGTAAATTTAAACAACAACGATACTGAAAATTATAATCGACTGGATGATATTAGTGATAGTAATGATTATGATGATTTTGATGACGATAATTTTATTTAAAATTTTAATATTTAATTGTATTAAATTAATTTTAGGAAAACGAAAACCAGCAATAAATTTATTTTCTGCTGGTTTAAATGTTAGAAGTATTAAATATTGGAAATTTAGTGCTTAACTATGAAGTATATGTTTTTTTTAAGTATTCTTTAACTCCGTTTGTGGTTGCTTTCATCCCATCTTTACCTATGTTCCAATTAGCTGGACATACGTCTCCATGTGTTTCGTAAAAATTTAGTGCATCTATCATTCTTATGATATCGGAAATGTTTCTTCCAAATGGTAGATCATTAATTATTTGGTGGCGAACTATTCCTTTTTTGTCAATTAAGAACGACGCTCTTAGAGCAACCCCTAGCTTTGGATGCTCAACGTTATACAATTTTTGTATTTCTCTTTTTATATCAGAAACAATTGTATATTTTATTAATCCTATACCTCCTTCTTTAGGACTGGTTTGACGCCATGCATGATGAACATATATTGAATCAATAGATACTCCTATTATTTCTGTTTTTCTTTTTGAAAATTCTGGTAAAAATTTGTCAAATGCTATAACTTCTGATGGACAAACAAATGTAAAATCCATAGGCCAAAAAAACAATACAGCAGTTTTATTTTTGATGTAATTTTTTAAGTTAAAATCATTAATAATTTTGTTGTCGTGGAATATAGCTGGTGCAGTAAAATCAGGAGCTTTACAAGTTACTAACATTGCATTTGTCCTTTTCTTCATGAATTTAATATATTTAAATTTAATTTTTTATTTATTTTTAAAATTATTTTTTTATTTATTTTATACAATATGTATTTTCAAATATAAGCATGATATTATCATGTAAAATTTTATTGAAATAAAGTAGATGCAAAATGAGTAACTATATTATAGATTGGAAACATGTATTAAAACAAGAAAAAAAAAAATATTTTGTTAATATTGTTAAAACGATATCCGAAATGAGAAAAAACAAAATAATTTATCCACCAAAAGGTGAAGTGTTTAAAGCTTTTTCGTTGACAAAGTTTTTAGATATCAAAGTAGTTATTATCGGTCAAGATCCATATTTTAAGGAAGGCCAAGCTCATGGATTAGCGTTTTCAGTTCGAAATCATGTAAAAATTCCACCTTCTTTAGTTAATATACAGAAAGAATTAATTAATGATATAGGTATTAATTTTTCGTTTAAACATGGTTGTCTAGAAAGTTGGTCGCGTCAGGGAGTTTTTTTGTTAAACTCTATTTTAACAGTGGAGTCAGGTAAACCAGGATCTCATAAAAAATTAGGGTGGGAAAATTTTACTGATGCAGTAATAAGAATTATTGATGAATATCATAGGGGGATTGTGTTTTTGTTGTGGGGTTCACATGCAAAAAAAAAGGCTCGAAATATTTTTTGGAATCATGTTTTATTAGCGTCGCATCCATCACCATTATCATCTTATAAAGGATTTTTTGGATGCCGGCATTTTTCAAAAGCAAACAATTTATTAAAAAAAGAGAATAAATCCGAAATTAATTGGTTTTTGTAATTTTTTCTTCTTAATATAATATTTTCATATTTTTTGTTATTTTTTAATACAAAGTTTTATTTATAATAATTCGTTTGTAATTTTAACTATGGCTTTTTGTAAAACTTTCTCTTTATAGATATACCCATTCTTGATTATTGAAGAAACATAATAGGTATTAGAACTATTTAATTTTTTATCATGTTCAATTTGATGTAATAATGGATCAAATTTTATTTTTGTTTTATTTTCTAAGATTAATCCAAATTTTTTAATTGTATTTAACAATAATTTCAATGTTAGCGAAATTCCTTCAGTGATTTTGTTATTTTCTTTTTTTAAATGTGATGTAGTATTATTTATACTAATTAAATTATCTAATATTGGTATTAAATTCTTTAAAAAGCTTTCTAACTTTTTATCTTTTATATTTTGTATTTCTTTTATAGCGCTTTTTTTAATATTTTCGATTTCGGCTTGTTCTCTCAGTTTGATTTCAAGAATATTTTTTTTTATATCAGATTTGATTTGATTCAATTTATTAATTTTACTGATGTAATCTTCGGTTTTTTCATTTATATCTATTTTTTCATTACTTTTTGTAATATCTTTGGGATTATTTTTTAAAATATCTGATTTTTTTATTTTATTATTCATAAGACTTTCTCTTTTCATTTTTGAAATTTTGTGTTTATTTAATTTGAAGACCAACAATATTACTTTTTAATAGTATAATTTTAAAACAATTTTATTATGTATTATAAAGGAACTAATTTTGTGAAACAACATTTTCATTGTATTGGAATAGTTGGCTATCCTCGTCATTCTAGTGCGTTATCTACACATAGAATTCTTTATAGTTGGTTGGAAAAAAAGTATCAAGTTATTATTGAAGATAAAATATCTAACAAGTTAAATTTGAAATATATGAATACGGATTCGTTGTCTAATATTGGGAAAAGATGTGATTTGGTAATAGTAGTTGGAGGAGATGGAAATATGTTGTATGCAGCTCGTGTTTTATCTTCTTACAAGATTAAAATTATTGGAATTAATAGAGGAAATTTAGGTTTCTTAACTGACTTGAATCCTGATACTGCGTTAGAACAATTATCACGTGTTTTATCTGGGGAATATGTTCAAGAAAATCGATTTTTATTAGAAGTAAAAATAGTTAAAAGCAATCAATCGTATAAAATAAGTAAAGCTATTAACGAAGTTGTACTACATTCTGCTCATGTAGCACACATGATTAATTTTGAAGTATATATTAATAATAATTTTTCTTTTTCTCAGCGTTCAGATGGTTTAATTATTTCTACTCCTACGGGATCTACTGGGTATTCACTTTCAGCTGGAGGGCCAATTTTAGCAACTTCTTTAGAAGCAATTGTACTAGTTCCTATGTTTCCTCATACTTTGTCATCACGTCCTTTAGTTATTGATAGTACTAGTACAATTTGTTTGAGATGTATGGAGACTATATCAGAATTAAAAGTTAGTTGTGATAGCCAGATAATTTTATCAGTTGATAAACATGATTTAATTTTTATTAAAAAGAGTAATGATCTTTTACGTTTAATACATCCGAAAGATTATAATTATTTTAAAATCCTAAGTTCTAAATTAAATTGGTTGAAGAAGTAATGCCTAAAAATTTATTTATTTAAATATTATATTTTTTATTTTTATGCATAATTTAATCAATTTTTTCTGATTAACATTAATATTTTTTACATTAAATTTAAATATCTATATATTTTTATGGAGCTGGCGGGATTCGAACCCGCGTCCAAAATTTTTACCACTTTAGCGCTACATGCTTAGTCTATTTTGGGAATTTAAATTTCTATAAACGTATAGACTCGTAATAGATGTATGCTTATTATATTTTAACAAACTTAATTTATAAGCAAAAATAAAATTTGCGATCTCTTTTATGACCTCTATATATTTTATTTCAAGAGAAAAATAAAAAGAGGGCTTTAATACAGGTTATTAAGCTGCTAAAGCATAGTTGTGTTGTTTTGCTACTATATTTTACGGTTTTTAACGAGGCAAACCGTACCTCGGCATGCACTTTAGTTTTCAATAATTTTGTCAAGTCCAAAAACAGCCCCACTTTTATTGTATAATAAAATAAAAATTTAATCTAGAAATAAGTCTAATAAATAATTCTAATATTGTAAAAATTAAATGAATACGTTTAAAATTTTAATTTCTTCAAAATTAATGGAAAATTAACAATGAATACTATAAAAAAAATTAAAGATCAAATTAAAAAAAATCCAATTATAATTTATATGAAAGGATCTCCTGAATCTCCAAGTTGTGGTTTTTCTGCTCAAGCTGTTCAAGCTTTATCTTCATGTGGTCAAAAATTTGCTTATGTAGACATTCTTCAGTATCCTGACATTCGTTCAGAATTACCAAAATACGCTGATTGGCCTACATTTCCGCAATTATGGATAAATGGAAATCTTATAGGAGGTTGTAACATTATTTTAGAATTATTTGAAAATGGAGAGTTAAAAAAAATAGTTTCAAAAGCTTCAAAAAATAATACAAATGTTGTTTAAAATATTTATGTGTTTTACGTTTATTATATTTTATTAGGTATATATTGTGCAATTTTTTTAATAAAAAAGTATACTCATAATAATTGATATGTATTTCACTCTTTTAAAATGTTTATCATTTATTTTTTATTATTGGGTGGCCATCCACCCAATTTTTTCCAATAGTTTACTATTTTGCAAAAAAGATTAGCTGTTTTTCGTGTATCATATAAAGCTGAATGCGCTTGATTATTATCAAATTTCAGTCCAATTTCTTTGCATGCTCGTGCTAATACGGTTTGTCCTACAGCTAGTCCGCTTAATGTAGCTGTATCAAAAATTACAAATGGATGAAATGGATTATTTTTAATTTTGTTGCGTTTAATAGCAGCCATTAGAAAGTTGTAATCAAATATTGCATTATGAGCTACAATAATACTCTTACTGCATTTTTGTTTTTGAATTCCTGTGTTAATTAGACGTAAGATGGAGTTCAATGCTTCATATTCACTAATAGCACCGCGTAATGGATTAAATGGATCAATTTTATTAAATGCAATAGCATTAGGATCAATTATTGATCCTAAAAATGGTTTTATATGACAATGTAAAAGATTTTCTTGCTCTAGTAAACCTAATGAGTTCATCTTTAACGTAATAACAGCGATTTCTAAAAGTGCATTGGTATTTGAATCAATTCCAGAAGTTTCAATGTCTATAACTACAGGGTAAAACGTTCGAAAACGTTTTCTTAAGAAATAATGTTTTTCAATTTTACACATTAGATTCTCGTTTGTTATTTAAGTATGTTTAATTTTTTTATTTATTGTATAATATTTTTAAAAATTTTTATAAAAAATTCTTAAAAATTTGTTACGTTTTTTAGAAAATAGTTTTGATATAAAATTGTAATTTATTTTTAGAACAATTTTATAAATTTTTAGTATATATTTTTATATTAATAAAACATTAGGATACATATAAATGAATTATACTTTGCCATCACTTAATTATTCATATGACAGTTTAGAACCGTACTTTGATGCAATGACTATGAAAATTCATCATACCAAACATCATCAAGCATATATAGATAACACGAATGCTTTGTTACTGCACAGCGATTTAAAAAATATTTCTATTGAGGATCTAATTTCTAATTTATCAGATGTAAATATTGAAAAGAAAATAGAATTACAAAATAATGCAGGTGGGCATGCGAATCATAGTTTTTTTTGGTCTATCTTGAAACTTAATACTGTTTTAAAGGGAGCACTTAAAACTTCGATCGAACATAATTTTGGGTCTTTTGAAAAATTTAAAAAAGAGTTTGAAGCAGTAGCTATAAAACATTTTGGTTCTGGTTGGATATGGTTGATTCAAGATCACTCAAAACTATTTGTAGCTTCTACCATTAATCAAAATAGTCCGCTAATGGGAAAAGAAATATCTGGAATGTCAGGAATTCCTCTTCTTTGCTTGGATGTTTGGGAACATGCTTATTATTTAAAATATCAAAATAGACGTATAGATTATGTGCGTTCGTTCTGGAATGTAGTCAACTGGGATGCAGTTAGTAAAAGGTTTAATTGTAATTAGTTTAATTTTTTTTAGAAATATTTTATTCTGCATTAAGATAGGTTTTTATATAAATTTTTTGAGCTGTATTAATCAGATATATAAAAGCACGTTTTGCGCGTACTTTTATATACTAATAATTTTATGGTATAACACAAAATGTGTTTTAGAAATATTAAGTTAATTGTTGGTCTAGCTAATCCATTTATAAAATATCATCATACTAGACATAACGTAGGATCTTGGTTTGTTCAACGTTTAGCTAGTTTTTACAAAAAAGTTTTAAAAGAAGACAAGAGATTCTTAGGATATACAGGATCGCTGTTTCAATCTAATTCTAAAGTACTTTTATTTATACCTAACGTTTTTATGAACGTTTGTAGTAGATCAATTATGATTATTTCTAATTTTTATCATATTAGATCAGATGAACTTTTAGTTGCTCATGATGAATTGGATTTAGAACCTGGATTAGTACGATTTAAATTTGGCCATGGACATAACGGTCATAATGGAGTTAGAAATATTATTGATGTTTTAACAAAAAAAAATAATTTTTTGAGAATTCAAATTGGAATTGGTCGTCCTAAGGAAATTTTTGAAATATCAAATTTTGTTTTGTCCCCACCAACATTAAACGAAAAAAATTTAATTGAAAAGTCTATCCATCGTGCAGTACATGCTACCAATATTTTAATACAAGAAAAACATACTTTAACAGCACAAGATTTTTTGAAAAATTTTAATGTAATTGACGTATTATCGAGTAAGGAATTGAAATTCTGAAATTTTTGTTACTTTAAGGTGAGTACTGTTATGGGCTTTAAGTGTGGTTTGGTAGGATTACCTAATGTTGGAAAATCAACTATCTTTAATAAATTAACAAATTTAAACATATCTGCAGAAAATTTTCCGTTTTGTACTATTAAACCTAATTTTGGAATTACTTTAGTTTCTGATGATCGTCTGAAAACGCTTTCAAATATAGTTAATTCTGATTGCATTATTCCAACATATATTGAATTAGTAGATATTGCTGGTTTAGTAAAGGGAGCATGTCAAGGGGAAGGGTTAGGTAATAAATTTTTAAATCATATCAAGGAAACAGATTTAATCATTCATGTTGTTCGCGGTTTTAAAGATGACAAGATTTCTCATGTTTACGGTCGAGTAAATCCTGTTGAAGATATTGAAATAATAAATTTAGAACTAATATTATCAGATTTTGATGTTTGTAAAAATAGAATACAAAAGTTGAAGCAGAAAAATTATGTATTGTTTAAAAAAAATATAGATAGAGAAATTAAAATATTAAATTATTGTTTAACTTGTTTAAAATCGAATAAGTTTTTGAAATTTTCTAATTTAACTTTAGAAGAAATAAAAGTTATTGAGCATTTAAAGTTTATCACATTAAAACCAATTATGTATGTTGTTAATACAAGTATTAATGTTAAAAATAATGTTTGTATTAAAAAAGTTTTAGATTTATCGAAAAAAGAAAAATCGTTTGTTTCATTAGTTTGCGTGGATTCTGAATTTGGTAATGATACTTATGAACAAGAAAAAGAAAATTTAAATTATAAAGAATTAAATTTTGTTGCGTTTGGATTGAATTCTATTGCTATTTTTGGATATAAATTATTAAGATTAAAATCTTTTTTCACTGTTGGAGAAAAAGAAGTACATGCGTGGACAACAAAAAGCGATGTTACTATTAAAGAGTCAGTAAAATGTATTCATACAGACTTAAGTGTAGGTTTCATTCGTGCTCAAGTTATTTCATATGTTGATTTTGTAAAGTTTGGTGGAGAAAAAAATACTAAAAAGTTTGGAAAAGTTCGTATGGAAGGTAAGAATTATTACATTAATGATGGAGACATTATTAATGTTTTATATAAAATATAAAAATTTCATTTTACTTTTAAAATGTAATTTTTAATATTATTTTTTAAAAAATTTAATAGAACTTATAAATAATGCGTCTGTATATAGAGATATTTTTCTCTATATACAAATAGAATTTTATTTTTTTAAAAGAAATTTTCTTAATTTAGAAAAGATCGGATAAATATTGTACGATAATATTGGAAGTTTTGTTCTTTTAGATAATTCTAAGGGTAAGGATAAATTTATATTTAAAATTTCTTCTACAGTGTTTTTAAATTTAGAAGGATGTGCAGTTCCTAGAAACAATCCAAATTCATCATTCTTTAATTTTTTTCTTAGTAAATGGTAAGCTACTGCTGCGTGAGGTTCTGAAATGTAACCTTGTTGCTGTAGATCTTTTAGACTCTCTTTCGTTAACAGGTCAGAAACGCTACCACTTTTTAGTTTCTTTAAAGACCAAAATTTTCGTTTAAATAATTCTTTCACTCTTGGCCAATTATTTGGTTGACTAATGTCCATGGCATTAGACAATGTTGATATTGTATCATGTGGTGACCATTTTCCTGTTTTTAGAAACCTTGGGATTGTGTCATTAGAATTAGTAGAAGCTATAAATGTTTTTATAGGAAGTCCTAAAGATTGCGCTAATAGCCCTGCAGTAATGTTTCCAAAATTTCCGCAAGGAATAGAAATGACTAGATTTTTCTTTTGTTTTTCAGTAAGTAGAGAGTAAGCTTCAAAATAGTAACAAATTTGTGCTAATAATCTACTAATATTTATAGAGTTAGCAGAGTTTAATCCTATTGTTTTTTTGAGATCGTTATCTTGGAAAGCTTGTTTAACTAAGTTTTGACATTCATCAAAGCTACCGTTTATTGAAATTGTTGTTATATTTTCGCCCAATGTACAGAATAATTTTTCTTGTAATTCGCTAATTTTCCCTTTAGGATAAAGAATGATAACTCGGACGTTTTTCATTTTGTAAAATGCATGAGCAACTGCAGCGCCTGTATCTCCAGAAGTTGCTGTTAAAATTGTTATAATTTCGTTTTTATCACGATTTAAAAAATCAATAACTTGTGCCATAAACCTCGCTCCGAAATCTTTAAAAGCGAGTGTAGGACCATGAAAAAGTTCAAGACATGCTATATTTTCTTGAATTGGGACAAGAACCGGAGTAGTACAAGAAAATGCTTTATTAACTTGTGAATGTAATTCAAAATCTTCAATTTCATCTCCTATGATCATAGAAAGTAGTTTACTACTTCTTTTTATAAAGTCCATTTCTAATAGTTCAGAAAGTGTGTTTTTTGAAATTTCTGGTAGTTCTTTTGGAAAAAATAACCCTTGTTGTTGTCCTAATCCAAGCTTTACAGCTTCTGAAAAGCTAGTTTCTTCGTTTTTATTTTTTAAATTATAGAGTTTCATTCACTATCCTATTTGACGAGTTCCTAAAGTATCTATTTTGCAAATATGAATAAATCCTTTTTTAGTTTGTAAATAGTTCTTATTAAGCCATGTTTTTATTTTTTTTGCAGTATTCAAATTATCAGAAATAACAAAAATAGTTGGTCCTGATCCTGATATTCCGCATCCTATAGCTCCTATTTTTTTTGTTTCTTCTCTTATTTTTAAGAAATTAGGTAACAATTTGATACGATATGGTTCAGCAATGACATCATTCATAAGTTGTGAAGCTAAGCTAGGCTGTTTTGTATATAGAGCGTGAACAAATCCTGCTAAATATCGACTGTGTTCAATACAAATTTCTTTGCTATATTGCATAGGTAGCATTGTTCTTGCTTCTGATGTTGCAATTTTAATTCCAGGCCAAGCTATAATCCATAGCCAGTTTTTAAAGATTGGTAATTTCTGGCATATTATGTTATTTTTATTGATTATTAATTGTAATCCACCTAGGAAGCATGGTGCTACATTGTCGTAGTGTATACTTCCAGATATTTTACCTTCTAATTTTCCCATAAGTAATAATAGTTCAGTTTTTTTGATGGGATTTTCAAAATGTGCATTCATAGCTGTAATAGAGGCGACCACAGAACAAGCGCTAGATCCTAGTCCTGATCCGATTGGAAGATTTTTTTCTAAAATAATAGTAATTGGCAAGTTCTTTTTAAGAAGAGAACAAAAATATTTCCAGCATTTCCAAACTATATTGTTATTAGTTTTTATGGGTAGTTGATTCGAAAACATACCTTTATTAATCAATTGAAAGGTTTTTGAAGGAGAAATTGTAACAATATCTCCTAAAAAAGATCCATCTATTGGCGCAATTGCAGCACCCAACACATCAAATCCTACTCCTACATTTCCAATTGACGCAGGAGAATAAAATTTTATCACTATTTAAGCTCCTTGTATTTATGACAATATACGTAATATGTCTGAAAATACTCCGGAAGCAGTTACATCATTTCCCGCCCCGTATCCTCTTAATACTAGCGGAATGGGTTGATAATATTTGCTATAAAAAGCTAATGCATTTTCTCCATTTTTTATTGCATATAATGGGTCTTGTTCATCAATTTCATCAATTTTTACTTGGCATTGTCCTTCTTTTTTTATTATTCCTACTAATCTCAAAGTTTTTCCTATTTTTTTTGCTTTTTTTATTTTATCGTCGAATATTTCGTCTAGTTCCCTAAGTTTTATCATAAAATCTTCAGCATGTGTAATGTGATTAAAATTTTCAGGTAGTATAGGTTTAATTTCAATATCTTTTAATTCTAATTTTAATCCAATTTCCCGTGCTAATATTAATAGTTTTCTCGCTACATCAACTCCAGATAGATCATCTTTTGGATTTGGTTCAGTCAATCCTAGTTTTTGTGCTTGTTTTGTTGCTTCAGATAATAATACGTTTTCTTCTAGTTTTCCAAAAATAAAGGATAGTGAACCTGATAAAATTCCTCTAAAATGTATAATTTTATCTCCAGAATAAAGTAAATTTTTTAAATTTTCTATTACAGGTAATCCTGCTCCAACATTAGTTTCGTATAAAAATTTTTTGTTTGCACGTGAAGCAGAATGTCGAATTTCTTGGTAATATTTTAAACTGGACGTATTTGCTTTTTTATTAGATGTTACTATATTATATCCGTGATCGAGTAGCTTAGGATATTGATTAGCTATTTCTTGGTCAGAAGTGCAATCGACTATAATTGGATTTATTAATGCATTTTTTTTAGGTAAGCACGTTAAATTTTTTATGTTAAAAAGTTCATTTGATTTTAAAACGTTATATTTCCAGTTTTTCAAATCAATTCCGTTCATATCTTGAAAAATTTTTTTTGAATTTGCAATTCCACACACTTTTAAGTCTATATTTTTTGTTTTTAACCAATATTGTTGTGAATTTAACTGTTTTAGTAAAGTTTTTCCTACCCCTCCCACTCCTATTAAAAAAATTTCAACAATTTGGTTTTTATTGAATAAAAAGTTATGTACAACATTAATTGCAGGTATTATAAGATTTTCTTTTATAACTATTGAAATAGAATGTTTTGATGATCCTTGAGAAATAGAAAATATATCTATGTTGGCATTATTAAGAGCTAAGAATATTTTATAGAAAACGTTTTTTTGAAAACCAATTCTTGTTCCTATTACAGATAGAATGGATAAATTTTCTATAATTTTTATAGGCATTAATAACTTATTTTTTATTTCTAGTTGAAATTCATTTTCTAACGTATTTTTGATTTTTTTTACATACTCTTGAGATGTGCAAAAGCTAATGTTAAATTCCGAAGAAGATTGTGTAATTAATGTTATTCTTATTTTTTTGAGAGACATAGAAGATAACACTCGAGATGCTACCGCAACCATGCTATTCATACCTGGTCCTGAAACATGAAACATAGTTATATTGTTTAAATATGCGATTCCTTTGGCTAGTATTTCAACGTTTTGGGAATTCTCACATATCATAGTTCCAACGGCATTTGGATTTTTGGTATTTTTGATTAAGCATGGAATTTTAAATTTTTTAATTGGGAAAATAGTTTTAGGATGTAATACTTGTGCACCAAAATAAGAAAATTCCATAGCTTCTTTATATGAAAGAGATTTTAATAGTTTAGCGTTTTTTACTTTTTTAGGATCGCACGTATATATTCCATCTACATCTGTCCAGATTTCGCAAACGTTTCCTTTTAGGCATACAGATAAAATGGCTGCAGAGTAATCAGATCCGTTGCGTCCTAATACTACTAATTTTTTTTTCTTATTTCCAGCGATGAAACCTGCCATTAATATAATATGATTTTTGGGTATATTTATTGATCTAATTTTTTTTTTAGAAGTTTGAATGTCGATAGTAGAATCTAAATAGTCTCCTTGTGCTACAAGATTTTCTATTGGATCAATAATGGTAACATTGTACGACATAGATTTTAATATTCCGTCCATGATAGTTATAGATAATAACTCTCCACAACATACTATTTTAGCACGAACGTTATCAGGACATTGGTTTAGAAAACGTATTCCGTTAAAAATAGATGTTAAATTTTCAAATTTTTCATCAATAATTTTTTTAATTGTTTTGTAAGAAAAGTTTTTAGTTGCTTTATATATATCGAAGATTAAATCTAAAAAAATACTTTTTACTGAATGTATATTTTGCGATACGTCACGTTCTTCAATTATTTTTTCAATTATTTTTATCATAGAATTAGTGACATTTTCTGGTGCAGATAGTACAACAGCTACTTGTTCTTTTTTAAAATTTTTTTCAATAATATTAGCTACAGTTAAAAATTTTGTTGCATTTGCAAGTGAAGTCCCGCCAAATTTAAGTATTTTCATATTTTAAATGTTCCTGAAGCAATATATAAGAAAAGCCCACACTTAAAAAAAGGTAAGCTTTTTAAGAACGTATAGTTCAGTTTGCATTAATTTTAGTGTATTGTTAAAAAAATTTTATATTTTAAATATATTTTACGCATTCTTAATTTTTTAAATACACAAACTGAGCTTAACATTAATTCTAATATAAAATATGTTGAATCGAAATGTTCATTAATGATAGATTTATTATTTAATATATTATCATATGTAGAACAAAAATATTTTTATTTAATTAAATATATAATATGCTGGATACAATATCATATTATACAATAATTAAAACTTATTTTTGAAACGTTTTTATATCGTAAAAATTTGAATAAATATTTTTTTAATTAACAATGTGTTTGTATTTTATTATTTTTTATTTATTAAGATTTAAAAGTAGTACTTTTAGAAGTAGTATATAAATCACATTATTTTGTAATTTCAACAACACTTTTAAATTTATAAATTAGAAAAAGAAATTGAGAAAATTATATAAATAATAATATTAGTTTAGTTACATTAAAACCATTTCTATATAATTATTTTTTTGATTTGACAACTTTTTAAAATAATTATTTATATAATTTTTATAGAACTAATTTTATATTTTTTAAATTTTAAAGTGATATTGTTTGAAACAATTAAAATTTTTAAAGATTTAGATAATGACGTACATTTTAGATATCCTGTTATAGCATAGAACGTTTTAAATTTGTAGAAATTTGCATGTTTTCGGATAGGTTATAAACCATGCAAATTAAAAACAAGTACAAATTATTTTGAACTTTTATAAATAAAATAATTTAGATAGTTAAAAACTAAGTCATGTAAAAATTTTTGTGTTTTATATTTAAAAAATGAGTTAATAAAAATAATTTTGAATGTTTTCGTATTAAATTTGGAACATTATAGTATATATTTAACGTGATAACTAAAGTGAAACGGGTGAAACTCCCGTTCACTATGATATTTTATAAATTTTTTTATCCTAGCATTTGCTTTTCTCGGATTTCTGACAATGTTTTGCAATCTATACATAAATTTGCGGTAGGTCTGGCTTCTAATCTTCGTATTCCAATTTCTACACCACATGATTCGCAATATCCAAAATCATTTTTTTCAACTTTTTTTAGAGTTTCTTCTATTTTACATATTAATTTTCTTTCTCTATCTCTGTGACGTAATGCAAAACTAAATTCTTCTTCTTGTACTGCGCGATCAATGGGATCTGGAAAGTTTGTAGTTTTTTCTTGTATATATAATTCTTTTTTAGAAGTTCCATTTTTTAATTGTTTTGCCCAAGCAATGAGAATTTTTTTAAAATGATTTATTTGCTTTGTATTCATATATTTCTCATTTTTTTTATTTTCGTAAGGTTGTACTCCTGCTATATATAATATACTTAAAGACGATCTTTTTTTATTTTTCTCTTTTTGCATGATATATTTCCTATAAATACATTTTATCTGAAATAGAATGTTAGCTTTACGAATCATGACAAGTATTTCGATTTGAATATATGTTTTGAATGTTTAATTTTTGTTTTCATAATAATGTTAACATTTTGCATTATAAAATTTTTTTAAAATTTTTATTATTTCTTTCATTGATAATATCAAAATATAAAATTATTGTAAATTTCATACTTTTTAATAATATTATTGCGTTTTATTAAATTTTAGCCAAATAAAAGTGGATTTGAGAGTAATAATTTTGTATAGAAAATTTTAATTTAGAGTTTTTTATGAGTACTATGATGCACTTTACAAAATTTGCTGCAGGAATTGAATATCAAGGTAGTGACTATCACGGTTGGCAACGTCAAAAATCTGTATCAAACGTTCAAGAAAAAGTAGAAACAGCTTTGTCAATAATAGCTAATCATTCAATAACAGTTCATTGTGCAGGACGAACTGATGCTGGTGTTCATAGTACTGAACAGGTAATTCATTTTTGTACTTCTTCAATTAGAAGTTATAAATCTTGGATTTTTGGAACTAATCGTTATTTGCCTCGAGACATTTCAATATTATGGATTAAAGAAGTTCCAAATGTTTTTCATGCACGCTATAGTGCTCTTTCACGAAGATATCGTTATATTATCTATAATTGTAAGTATCGATCTTCTATTTTTTTCAAAGGATTATGTAATTTTTATAAAGAATTAGATATTTTTAAAATGCATCGATCTGCTCAGTATTTAATTGGAGAACATGATTTTACTTCTTTTCGCTCTGTTAATTGTCAATCAGTCACTCCTGTTCGAAAAATTATTTTTATAAATGTTTTTAGTGTACGTCAATTAGTTGTTATAGATATTAAAGCTAGTTCTTTTTTGCATCATATGGTTCGAAATATTGCAAGTTGTTTAATTGATGTAGGTGTATCTAAATACAATGAATATTGGATAAAAAAGCTACTATTATTGAAAAATAGAAAATTAGCATCTCCGACAGCAAGACCTGAAGGTTTGTACTTAGTAAAAGTAGAATATCCAAATTTTTTTAATTTACCAAATTACGCGGTAGGTCCTTTTTTTTTATATAAAAAATGATGTTAAAATTAGTTTATATATCATTTTTTAATTCAAAACGTATTTTTATTTATAAGATATATATTTTGTTATTTTAAAAATTTCAAATATTCTTTCATGACTTTAAATCAATATTCATGAATATTCATAATTGCAAAGTTTCGTATAGTTTAAAGGCTGTAGTTTATGTTGAAAGTAAATTTCAAATTTAATTTTGTAGTTTTAACTAAGTTATTTTCTGTTTTTCTTTTTTTTATGTTAATGTATGGTTTTTTTTTGTATGTCAAAATTAGTTTATTTATAAATGAAAGAATGTGGAAGTTTCCTATATCAATATACAGTCGAATTATAACTTTAAAACCTGGATGTAATTATACTAAAAAAGAAATTATTTCTATATTAAAGGGCATGCGATATCGATATGTATCTGTGCTAAAAAATTCTGGAGAATTTTTTGTAGAAAAGAAAAATATAACTTTAATAAGACGATCTTTTAACTTTCCTGACGGAAACGAAGATAAAGTTTTTGTTAAGTTATATTTTGATAATAATGCATTAACAAGAATAAAAAACTTAAATAACAATAGTAATTTTAGTTTATTACGATTAGATCCTCAATTAATTACTATTTTGCCATTTTCTAATGGAGAGCAACGTATTTTTTTATCTAGAAAATGTTACCCTAAAATTTTAATTGATATGTTATTAACTATAGAAGATAGATATTTTTACGACCATGATGGTATAAATATTTATTCTATCGTACGTGCTTTGTTAGCTAACATTAGTGCTGGTTATACTATTCAAGGTGGAAGTACTTTAACTCAACAATTAGTAAAAAATTTATTTTTGACCAATGCTCGATCATTTTGGAGAAAAATTAATGAAATATATATGGCATTGATCATGGATTGGAAATATAGTAAAGATCGAATTTTAGAATTATACCTGAACGAAGTATATTTTGGACAAGATGGAAATAAGCAAATTCGAGGTTTTCCTTTAGCTAGTTTATACTATTTTGGTCGTCCTATAAATGAACTTAGTTTCGATCAATACGCTTTACTCGTCGGTATGGTAAAAGGAGCTTCTTTATACAATCCTTGGAATCATCCTAAAATAGCACTAAATCGACGTAATATAGTTATTTACGCGTTACTAAAACGCAGAATTATTAATGAAAATTCTTATCAATTTCTTGTTAAAAAACCTTTAAAAGTGCAATCTCGAAGTGATGTTTTTTTATCAAAAAATGCATTTATTCAAATTGTAGAAAGTGAGTTAAAAAGAAAATTAGGAAATCAGGTGAAACGTTTTTCAGGCATAAAAATTTTCACTACGTTAGATTTAATTTCTCAAAGTTCTGCAGAAAAAGCGGTAAAAAACGTTATACCTTTGTTGAAGAAAGAAAAAAAACTTAAAGATTTAGAAACAGCAGTAGTTATAATAGATAGGTTTAATGGAGAAATTCAAAGTTTATTAGGTAGTTCTAACCCAAAAGTTTTAGGATATAATCGTGCTATTCAAGCACGTCGTTCGATTGGTTCGTTATCTAAACCTATAACGTACTTAACTGCGTTATCTCATCCAGAAAAGTTTGGTTTAAATACTTGGATTGCGGACAATCCTATCTCAATACAATTAAAAAATGGAACTATATGGAAACCTAGAAATAGTAATTTTAAGTTTTCTAAAAAAGTGATGTTAATTGATGCGTTAACTCATTCTATTAATGTTCCTACAGTTAATTTAAGTTTACAGGTAGGATTAGAACAAATAGTGAAAACTTGGATAAGGTTTGGTTTAAGTTACAATCAGGTATTTGTGATTCCTTCCATTGCTTTAGGATCAATCAATTTAACTCCAATAGAAGTAGCTAAAGTTTTTCAAATTATAGCTAGTGGGGGAAATCGATCTAATTTGTCTTCTATTCAAACGATAATGACAAAGGAAGGATACATTTTATATAATAATTTTCAGAAATTTACAAAAATGGTTCCGGAACAAGTAGTTTATTTAACATTATATGGCATGCAATCTGTAGTTAGAAATGGTACAGCTAAACAATTAGGATCATTGTTTAAAAGTTATTCTATAGCCGGTAAAACAGGAACGACGAATAATTTAATTGATAGTTGGTTTGTTGGAATTGATGGAAAACAAGTAGTTATTGTTTGGGTTGGAAGAGACAATAATGAGTCTACACAACTTTATGGATCTTCGGGAGCAATGCGAGTTTATCGAAATTATTTAAAATTTAACAATCCGAAACCGTTAGTTTTAGTACCTCCTTTGGATGTAAGTATTTTAAATGTTAATTCTAAAGGTAACATTTCATGCAGTTCTAAAAATAGTGTGGGACGTTATCGTTATTTACCAATATGGAATAAATTCCAAAAAGCTTTATGTATTAATAAGCGTTTTAAAGCGTTTGAACTATTTCAATAATTTTAAAAAAATTTTGTATTTTAAAAATAGTTTTTAGCTTTGTTTATATAAAAAATAATATCTTCAATGGTGTACTTTAATATGAGTATAAATAGATATGATAATTAAATTTTTTAGTAAATTATTTGGTAATCATAATAATCGAATGTTGAAAAAAATTCAAAAAATAATAGAAAAAATTAATAGTTTAGAAAGTAGATTTGAAAAATTGTCAGAGCGAGAACTGCGAAATAAAACTAAATTTTTCAAAGTTTGTCTAAAGAATGGGTATTCTTTAGATAGTTTGTTGCCTGAATCATTCGCGATAGTAAGAGAAGCAAGTAAGCGTATTTGTGGGATGAGACATTTTGATGTTCAACTGTTGGGAGGAATAGTTTTACATTATCGATGTATTGCAGAAATGAGAACTGGTGAAGGTAAAACTTTAATGGCAACGCTTCCTGCTTATTTAAATGCTATAGAAGGAAAAGGTGTCCATATTGTTACTATGAATGATTATCTTGCTAAACGTGATGCAGAAAATAATTCAGAATTATTTAATTTTCTTGGATTGACTGTTGGTGTAAATATTTCGGGAATGTCTTCTGAAGATAAACGGAGAGCATATCATTCTGATATAACATATGGTACTAATAATGAATATGGATTTGATTATCTGAAAGATAATATGATTTTTGATTCAAAAGATCGAGTTCAAAGAGGTTTAAATTTCGCATTAATTGACGAAGTAGATTCAATTTTAATAGATGAAGCGAGAACACCATTAGTAATTTCTGGATCTTTAGAGGAAAACTCAGAATTACATTTTAAAGTTAATAAAATTGTATCTATGTTAAAAGTACAAGAAAAGGAAGATTCGGATGATTTTGTTGGAACAGGGCATTTTTATATTGATGAGAAGCAACGTCAAGTACATTTGACAGAAAGAGGTTTAATAGAAATTGAAAAATGGTTAATTAAAGAAAATTTCATAAAAATGAAACAATCGTTATATTTATCAGATAATATTATGTTCATGCATTATATTATAGCAGCTTTACGTGCTCACAACTTATTTTTTAAAAATGTAGACTATATTATTAAAAATAAAACTATAGTTATTGTTGATGAACACACTGGTCGGACTATGGAAGGAAAGAGGTGGTCAGATGGTTTACATCAAGCAATAGAAGCTAAGGAGAATGTTAAAATTAGAAGTGAAAGTCAAACGTTAGCGTCAATAACTTTTCAAAACTATTTTCGATTATATAACAAATTATCTGGAATGACTGGTACTGCGATAACAGAGGCTTCAGAATTAAAATCTATTTATAATTTAAACACAATTGTTATACCAACCAATTGTCCTATGATACGAAATGATATGCCTGATTTAGTGTATATGACGGAGTTAGAAAAATTCGATGCGATTATTAAAGATATTCAAAAATGTATTAAGCGTCGTCAACCAGTATTGGTAGGTACAGTTTCTATCGAAAAATCTGAGTTAATTTCTGATCGTCTGAATAAAATGGGTATTAAACATAATGTTTTAAATGCAAAATTTCATTCTCAAGAAGCTGATATTATTGCTCAAGCTGGGAAATTAGGTGCAGTTACTATTGCTACAAACATGGCTGGACGAGGTACTGACATAGTATTAGGTGGAAAATTATTATTAAATCTATCTAATAAAAAGAAATTTACTAAAAGTAAAATAGAAAATTTTAAAAAAAAATGGCAAATAGAGCATGATCTTGTTTTGAAATCTGGTGGATTACATATAATAGGAACAGAAAGGCATGAATCTAGACGCATCGATAATCAATTAAGAGGTCGATCCGGTCGTCAAGGTGACATTGGTTCATCTCGATTTTATTTATCGATGGAAGATCCTTTAATTAGAGTCTTTTCTTCCGATCGTATTATAAGAATCATGAAAACTCTAGGAATGAAACATGGTGAGGCTATTACTCATTCTTTTGTTAACAAAGCTATTTCTAATGCTCAAAAGAAAGTAGAAAATCGAAATTTTGAAATTCGTAAACAATTATTAGAATATGATGATGTTGCGAATGAACAGAGACGTGTTATTTATTGTCAGAGAAATTGTATTATTGACGCAAACGATATTAGTAGTATTATTAAAAAAATTTTTAATGACATTTTTACTAATCTTATTAACAAGTATATAAAAAAGAATTCGTTAAAAGAAACTTGGAAAGTGCTTGAATTAGAATCTTGTTTATATAAAGATTTCAATTTATTGTGTCCAATTTCTCAATGGTTAAATTGTAATAATACAATTTGTGCACAAGAATTAACTGCAAAAATTTTAAAATATTTTAATACGTATTATCAAAATAAGAGTAAAACTATTGGATTAGAAAACATGAGGAAATTAGAAAAGTCAATTATGATTGAAACATTTGATATGTTTTGGAAAGAGCATTTGTTTTCTATGGAATATTTGCGTCAAGGTATTCATTTAAGAGGATATGCACAAAAAAATCCAAAACAAGAATATAAAAGAGAATCTTTTGTTATGTTTAAATCTATGATCGAATGTTTGAAATATGAAGTTGTTTCTATTTTATTTAAACTGAATTTTTATTCAAAAGATTGAAATTTTGAGAGTCATTTTTGATAAAGCGTTTTTTATTTAAAATGATATGATTTATTATTATTTAATATGTAATATTTTTAAAGATATTAAAATTATTGATTTATGAAATAAGTTTGATATTAAATAATGTTTGATTAAATTTTTTAACAATGTATATTATGATAGTCTCAATTATTGTTAAGGAATCACATATAGTGTACTAAGAAATCGCAAAAATTTTTATTTTAGAATAATTTTGGACTATTAGATTTTTTAAAATATGTAGTATTTTTTTTATTTATGAAAATTGTTTTTATAAAAGTCTATTTATTTCTTAAATTATACTTTTTGATAATTTTAAATAATGCTCATTTAAATTTTTTGCATGCATTTTTAAAATTTTTATTGTTTTAGTATTATTTATAATATCGTTAGCAAATAGGAAACGTTCTTCTCGAGTTACTTGAGAAGATATAATTAATTTAGCTTGTATTTTGTCAATTTTGTCTCTTTTTGTGATTCTTTTTATTTGTTCACTTACAGGTGTGTCTATTAATAATATTCTATTTGCGTATTTATAAAGTTTCATTTCTATTAATAAAGGAACTACCCATAAGCACCATGGAGTTTTTACAATGTTTAAATCTTCTTTCATTCTTTTAATTATGATTGGGTGCAATATTTTTTCTAACCATGATTTTTCTAAGTTATGAGAAAATATGTAATTTTTTAAATATTTCCTATTTATCGTCTTATCTATGTTTAAACATTTTGGTCCAAATTTATTTAAAATTTCATTAATTACGTTTTTGTCATTTTTTAAAACGTTTCTTGTAATTATGTCAGCATCTATTATTTTTATGCCAATCTTTTCGAACAAGTTAGATATGGTAGTTTTTCCACTACCAATCCCTCCAATAAGCGCTACAATGTAAGTCATAAAATTTAAATGTAAAATTATATTTATCTAATTGAAATTTATAAGTATATTTTATTATGTAGCAATAGAATTAATTGTAAACTATTTCTTGAAATAGAACACATTTTTTTATTTAACATTAGAGATAATTAATTTATGCGTATTGAAGAAGATGTTAAATTAGGATTTAAAGATGTTCTTATACGTCCAAAACGTTCGACATTAAAAAGTAGATCTCAAGTTGATTTAACTCGCAATTTTACATTTAAAAATTCCGGAAAAGTTTGGACAGGGATTCCTTTAATAGCTTCTAATATGGATACTGTAGGAACTTTTCGTATGGTTCGAGTATTATCATCTTTTCATGTTTTGACTGCAGTGCATAAATATTATTCGTATACACATTGGAAAAACTTTGTTTGTAGCATTTCTGAAACTTTATTAAAATATGTCGTTGTTTCTACCGGAATGTCAGAAAATGATTTTATAAAGTTAAAAAAAATTTTTTCTTTATCATCTAAATTGCAATATATTTGTATAGATGTTGCTAATGGATATACTGAGCAGTTTGTTGCTTTTTTAAAGAGAGTTAGAGAATATTTTTCAGATAAAATTATTTGTGCAGGAAATGTAGTTACTGGAGAAATGGTAGAAGAACTAATTTTATCTGGTGCTGATATAGTTAAAGTAGGTATTGGTTCTGGATCTGTTTGTACTACTCGCGTAAAAACTGCAATAGGATATCCACAATTGTCCGCTATTATTGAATGTTCGGACGCTGCTCATGGATTAGGTGGACAAATTATAAGTGATGGAGGTTGTATTGTATCAGGAGATATAGCGAAAGCATTTGGAGGAGGATCAGATTTTGTAATGTTAGGAGGAATGTTGGCGGGACATGATGAATGTGAAGGACAAATCATCGAAGAAAACCATAAACAATATATGATTTTTTATGGTATGAGTTCTAAATCTGCTATGGATCGTTATATTGGTGGCGTAGCTAGATATAAAGCTGCAGAGGGGAAATCAGTAAAATTATTGTTTCGTGGTACGGTTGATAAAACTATACGTGATATTTTAGGAGGACTTCGTTCTACATGTACTTACGTAGGCGCTTCAAGTTTAAAAGAGTTAACAAAAAGAACAACATTTATTAAAGTAACTGAACAAGAAAACCAAGTATTTAATGATGAAGAGATATAAAAATATATTTTCAAGTACGTCTGAGTGTATGAATTGAGTTGATTTTATTTTTTATTAAGAGTTTTAAACTTTTTTATTGATAAATGACTTTTCAGGATTAATTTAGCTTTCACATTTACAATATTTTTGCATAGAAATTATGTTTTTATAACTTTAAATTTTACAAATATATTAAATGTTAGAAACTTTTTTAATCTTTAACGTATAAAAATTTTTTAAACTGTTTTGAGTTGGCATTTTTGTTAATTATGAATTTTATTTTTTAAGATTGGTATTTTTACATTGTTATATTTATTTTTGATAATAAATTTTTGAAAATTTTTTTTTGATGATATAAAGAATTAAAAAGTAGATTATTTTTATAATTTACGAGGAACATGTATGAAAACATTATTGTTTAATGACGTAGATCCTATTGAAACAGATGATTGGATAAAAGGAATTGAATCAGTTATTCGAGAAGAAGGTGTTGAGCGAGCAAGTTTTATTGTTAATGCTATTGTTGAGAGATTAGGAAAAGAAAATGTAAAAATTTTAAAAAATGAGATAATTAGTGATTATATCAATACTATATCTGATTTAGAAGAACCAACATATCCAGGAAATTTATTTTTAGAATATAAAATATATTCTGTAATAAGATGGAATGCAATAATGATTGTTCTTCGAGCTTCTAGAAAAGAATTAGATTTGGGTGGTCACTTGTCTTCTTTTCAATCAGCAGCTGCAATTTATGAAGTGTGCTTTAATCATTTTTTCCGTGCTCGAAATGAAAAATATGGCGGAGATTTAGTATATTTTCAAGGTCATGTTTCTCCAGGAATTTATTCTCGTGCATTTGTCGAAGGTCGAATTGACGAAGAGCAATTAGACAATTTTAGACAGGAAGTTAATGGAAATGGCCTTCCGTCTTATCCACATCCAAAATGTATGCCTAACTTTTGGCAATTTCCTACGGTTTCTATGGGGCTTGGCCCGTTGTGTGCTATTTATCAAGCAAAGTTTTTAAAGTATTTACACAATAGAAATTTAAAAAATACATTTAATCGAAAAGTTTATGCTTTTTTAGGAGATGGAGAAATGGATGAGCCAGAATCTAAAGGAGCAATTTCTATAGCTGTTCGAGAACAGTTAGATAATTTAATTTTTGTTGTAAATTGTAATTTGCAACGATTAGATGGTCCAGTTATAGGAAATGGAAAGGTTATTAATGAATTAGAAAGTATTTTCAAAGGTTCTGGATGGGAGGTTATTAAAGTTATTTGGGGAAGTGAATGGGACGAGTTACTAAAAAAAGACTCTTCTGGGAAATTAATACAATTAATGAATGAAACTTTAGACGGAGATTATCAAACTTTTAAATCTAAAAATGGTGCTTATGTAAGAAAACATTTTTTTGGAAAATACAAAGAAACTGTGAGTTTAGTAGAAGACATGACAGATGAACAAATTTGGAGTTTAAATAGAGGAGGTCATGATTTTAAAAAAATTTATGCAGCTTTCAGAAAAGCAAATGCTATTTCAGGAAAACCAGTGATAATATTAATGCATACTGTAAAAGGTTATGGACTGGGAAATATTGCAGAAGGCAAAAATATTGCACATCAACTTAAAAAAATAGATGAAAGAGATATTCGTTATATTCGTGATAAATTTTGCATTTCAGTAGAAGATAAAGATCTCAGTTCTTTGCCTTATGTTAGTTTTAAAATTGATAGTGAAGAATATAAATATCTTCACAATAGGAGAAGAGAGTTAGGAGGATACATTCCGTATCGTTCTTCTCGATTTACCGAAAATTTAAAATTACCACAGTTAAGCGATTTTCAGACTCTTTTAATTGAACAGAACAAAAAAATTTCTACTACTATAGCATTTGTACGTATTTTAAATATTATTTTGAGAAACCCTTTCATCAAAAAAAAAATAGTTCCTATCATTGCAGATGAAGCAAGGACGTTTGGAATGGAAGGATTATTTCGTCAAATAGGAATTTACAATGCAAATGGTCAAAAGTATACTCCTCAAGATCAAGAACAATTAGCTTATTATAAAGAAGATAAACAAGGTCAAATTTTGCAGGAAGGAATAAGCGAATTAGGTGCATTCTCTTCTTGGTTAGCAGCAGCAACATCTTATAGTACTAATAATTTTCCTATGATTCCATTCTATATTTATTATTCTATATTTGGATTTCAGAGAATAGGGGATATGTGTTGGGCAGCAGGTGATCAACAAGCTCGGGGATTTCTAATAGGAGGCACTTCAGGAAGAACTACTTTAAATGGAGAAGGATTACAACATGGAGACGGTCATAGTCATATTCAAGCATTAACTATACCTAATTGTATATCATATAATCCTGCATATTCATATGAACTTGCAGTAATTATTCATGATGGTTTACATAGAATGTATGGTAATTTGCAAGAGAATATTTATTATTATATTACTACACTTAATGAAAATTACAAAATGCCTGCTATGCCTGTAGGGTCCGAAGAAGGAATTCGAAAGGGAATTTATAAATTAAAAAGTTTAGGAAAAACTAAAATTAAAATTCAATTATTAGGATCGGGTTCTATTTTAAAATGTGTTTTCAAAGCTGCTTCAATATTGTTTAAGCAATATAATGTCAGTTCGGATATTTATAGCGTAACATCTTTTACTGAATTAGCTAGAAATGGACAAGATTGCGAACGCTGGAACTTATTAAATCCAACAAATAAGAACAAAAAGATTCCTTATATTACTAAGGTAATGAACAGTTTTCCTGCTATTGCCGTTACTGATTATATGAAACTTTTTGCGGAACAAGTGCGAGCTTATATACCTGGAGTTAGTTATCATGTGTTAGGAACAGATGGTTTTGGACGTTCTGATAGTAGAAAAAATTTGCGTAGATATTTTGAAATTGACGAATTTTATATAGTTGTTGCTGCTTTAGTTGAGTTATCTAAATCTAATTATTTTGACAAAAATATTGTCAATGATGCTATTAATCGGTTTAACATTGATAAAACTAAAGTAAATCCAAGACTAGAATAGGAGGTACAATGGATATTGAGATTCGAATTCCCGATCTTGGAACAGATGTCTTAGAAGTAGTAGAAATATTAGTAAAAATAGGGGATTTCGTAAAGAAAGATGACTCTTTAATTACTGTTGAAGGACAGAAGACGTCGTTAGAAGTTCCTTCAACACATTCTGGAATGATAAAATCTATTTTGGTTACAATAGGACAACAAGTAAAAACTGGTTCTTCTATTGTTATACTTGAAAAATATGAAAGAGACAATGAATTAAAAATAGATAATTCTTTTCATTTAAAATCTTTAGATTCTGGATTGAAAGTTAGTAACTGTAATGAGATGTTTTTGAACAAAAATAGTAATAATTTGACAAGTTTAGTTCATGCAACTCCTACTATTCGCAGATTAGCTAGACAATTGAACATTAATTTAGGAAAAGTTAAAGGCAGTGGTAGAAAAGGTCGAATTGTTCAGGAAGATATTATATCATATGCAAATAAAATATTAAAAAGAGAGTCAGACAATGTCATTTCAGAAAATAAAACTAAAGATTGTGTTAATTTTTCTAACAAATTTGGAAAATTGTCTGAGTTGTATTTAACAAAAGTTCAACAGACTTCCGGAAAACATTTGTCTAAAAGTTGGTCTATAATTCCTCATGTAACACAATTTGGAAGCTCGGATATTACGGAGTTAGAAAAGTTTCGTCAAAAATACAATTCTAAACTACATAGTGAAAACTTGAATTCCAAGTTAACTATTTTAATTTTTGCAATGAAAGTAGTAGCACAATCATTAAAAATTTTTCCTAAATTTAATAGTATTTTGTGTCCTGATACTAATAGTAGATTAATATTAAATCAAAGTATTAATATAGGTATTGCAATAGATACTGAAAACGGGCTATTAGTACCTGTTATTAATGATGTTGATAAAAAAAATTTATCCACGTTGTCTACTGAATTAAGTTTATTATCGAAAAAAGCAAAATTAGGAAAATTAACTTTAGCTAATACAGTTGGTGGGGGTTTTACAATTTCAAATTTAGGTGGAATTGGTGGAGCACAGTTTACGCCTATTATAAATTGTCCAGAAGTAGCAATTCTTGGAATGTCTAAGGCTTTAATACAACCGTTTTGGGATGGTAAAGAATTTAAACCACGTTTGATATTACCATTATCTTTATCATATGACCATCGTGTTGTAGATGGAGTAGAAGCTGTGCGATTTATTAATTTTATTAGTACAGTTTTGTCAGATATTAGGTTGTTGATAATTTAACCATTTTGTGCACTTTTTAGAAATATAAATTTGTTTGTTAGTTTAAGTGATCGTCTTATTCTAATAGGTAATTGAGTAATTTTTAAATGTTTCAAATTGTTTTTAATGTTTATAAGTTTTTCAAAATGGATAAAAATATGACATATAAAAAAATGCAAACTCAAGTGGTAGTAATTGGATCTGGTCCTGCAGGGTACTCTTCTGCATTTCGATGTGCAGATTTAGGTTTAAGTACTGTTTTAGTAGAGAGATATGAAAATTTAGGTGGAGTTTGTCTCAACGTTGGTTGTATTCCTTCTAAATCTTTGTTACATATTTCTAAAGTTGTGAAAGATGCTAAAAGTTTATCTGATACAGGCGTTCAATTTTTAGAGCCTATAGTTAATTTGGAAAAGGTTCGTGAGTGGAAGAATAAGATTATTAATAATTTGAATATTGGTATAAAAAGTATGGCAGAAAAACGTAATATAAAAATTATCGTTGGAACTGCTAAATTTTTAAGTG
Source organism: Buchnera aphidicola (Schlechtendalia chinensis) (assembly GCF_001648115.1). Taxonomy (NCBI): domain Bacteria; kingdom Pseudomonadati; phylum Pseudomonadota; class Gammaproteobacteria; order Enterobacterales; family Erwiniaceae; genus Buchnera; species Buchnera aphidicola. Next base: position 220,786 of record NZ_CP011299.1, read on the forward strand.
TTAACAGTATTTTTGTAGAAGGGAATAAGGAAAGTGTTATTTTGGATTTTGAAAATATAGTTTTAGCTGTGGGTTCTTCTCCTAAACGTTTATCATATGTTCCATCTAATGATCCTAGAGTTTGGGATTCTACTTCTGCATTATCTATTTCAAATATACCAGAGAAATTATTAGTTATTGGTTCTGGAATAATTGGTTTAGAAATGGCTACTTTTTATAGTTCCTTTGGAGCAAAAGTAGACGTTTTAGATAATTCTATGTATTTGCTACCTCATTTAGATAGAGATATTGTTGATTCTTTTTATAAGATCGCAAGTAAAAGTTTTAATATTTTTTTAAATTCTGAAATAAGTAAAATTGAATCAAATAAAGTAGGTTTTTTAGTATCAAAAATTGTTAATCAAAATATCAAAGAAGTTAAGTTATACAATGCTATTTTAGTATCAGTAGGAAGAGTTCCTAATTTAGATTCTTTAGAAATAGAAAAAGTAGGATTAAACGTTAATAGTCACGGATTTCTTGAAGTAGATGATCAATTGCGTACGGGAATACCAAATATATATGCAATTGGTGATATAACAGGTCAACCTATGTTGGCACATAAAGGAATTCATCAAGGTCGTATAGCTGCTGAAATAATTTCTGGAAAAAATCATTATTTTAATCCTTATGCGATTCCGTGTATATTATACACTGATCCGGAAGTTGCTTGGATAGGAATTACAGAGCAAGAAGCTATTAAGAAAGATATTAAATATGAAAGTGCAGTTTTTCCTTGGAATGCTTTGGGAAAAGCAATTTCTTCTAACTGTTCTAATGGAATGACTAAATTAATTTTTGATTCAAATACAAAAAAAATTATAGGTGGTTCTGTAATAGGAAGTAATGCCGGTGAATTATTAGGAGAAATTGGATTAGCAATTGAAATGGGATGTGATGCAGAAGACATTGAATTAACTATACATGCACACCCCACTTTATATGAATCTATAGGTTTATCAGCGCAAATTTTCCAGGGTACTGTTACTGATTTAATAAATTCAAAAAAGTAGTATTTATTTTAAATAGTGATAACATTTTTTAAAAATTATATAAATGATGTTTTTTAATTTTTAAATTAACTAATATGTAAATATTTGATATTTCATTAGCAATTTTAAAGTAGATTACTTTAAATATTATTTGAGTACTTTTTTTTTAGTCGTTTCTATGTATGATTGAAGTTTTAAAAAAAAATGTTATAACATATTATGTTGAGTTTTTCAGTGTATGGAACGTAAATTTGTTTTAATGATACTATGATAAACTTCTTAAAATAATTACATATTTCAAATTTTGAATTTATTTTCATAGATTTTTAAAAGATTTTTGAGAACTTTAGAATATTTTTTTGAAGCTGAATGTATGTTTTCTTTAAAATTTTTTGAAGCATGTCTGTCTGAATTGTCAGATATAACTTTGATAATTAAAAAAGGTTTTTTGAATTGGTAGCATACTTGAGCAATTGCTGTTGATTCCATATCTACAGCAATTGCTTTTGGAAAATATTTTTTTAGGTTTTGATGAAATGTTTTTTTATTAATAAATGTATCTCCACTTATTATAAGATTTTTTTTGTAACTCAGCGAAAACTTTAAAATACATGTTTCAGCTAATTTTAACATTTTTTTATCTGTTAAAAATGATTGAGGTAAATTTTGCATTTTCCCTAGATTGTATCCAAAAGCAGTTAAATCAACGTCGTAATAACATGTGCTATTAGGAAGTATTATATGTCCAGGTTTGAGATCTTCTTGTAAACTTCCTGCTGTTCCAACATTAATTATTAAATCTATTTTATAGACACTTAATAGAATAGTGCAAGACATACTAGATGCAACTTTTCCAACATTTGATTTTACTAATATGATGTTTATGTTATTTAATTTTCCTATATAGAATTTTTTTCCAAAAATTATTTCTTTTTTATGAAATTGAATTTTTTTATGAAGAATAGCGATTTCTTGATTTAGTGCACCAATAATTCCAAATGTAATATTTTTTTTCATATTTTATTTATAAAAAGATTTTTTATACAGTTTTAATTTTTAAACACTAAATGAAGCTCCACAACTACAAGTAGTTTTTGCTTTTGGATTAAATATAACAAATTTTGAACCCTTTAAATTTTCTTGGTAATCTATTTTACCTCCTGTTAAATATTGAAAACTAATAGGGTCAACAATAATAGAGACCCCTAATTTAGTTATAATTATATCGTCAATATTCTCTTTTTTATCAAATATAAAATTATATTGAAATCCACTGCATCCACCTCCTGTAATATAAATTCTTAATTTAAAATTGCACATTGTGTTCTTAGTAATAGAATTAATTTTTTCAATGGCTGCATTAGAAAGAGATAGTTCAAATTGTTTCATTTTGAATATTTCCTGTTTAATATTAATACATCTATGTTAAAAGCTTAATTTTATGAGAATAAATAGATAAAATTCTAAAATTTAATAATGTGCAAATTTTATTTTGATTTTTTTCTTAAAAATGCTGGAATATCTAAATAATTAGTGCTATTTTCTTTTAACAATAGTTTTTTTTTGATTTTTTCATTTTCATTGTGTGTCATACTTTCTGATTTATGTAAAATAACGTTATTGTTTTTTGTAAAGTTAAATGGGATTTTGTTAAATTTCGTATTTTCCCAATGTTGTAATTTTTCTGATTTTTTATTTATTTCAATTCCTGTCGCTACTACTGTTACGCGAAGAGTATCATTCATTTCGATGTCTAATGAAGTTCCGATTACTACGGTAGCATTATCTGAAGAAAAAGATCGAATGATGTTTCCTACAGTTTCGAATTCGTCAAGTTTCATGTTAAATCCAGATGTAATGTTTACTAAAATTCCTTGTGCTCCAGATAAGTTGACGTCTTCTAGCAAGGGACTAGAAATAGAAATTTCTGTTGCTTCTTTAGCTCTATTTTCTCCAGAAGAAATTCCAGTTCCCATCATAGCATATCCCATTTCAGACATTACAGTGCGTATATCAGCAAAGTCTACGTTTATTAACCCAGGTTTAGTGATAAGATCGGCTATTCCCTGGACAGCTCCTTTTAATATATTATTGGCTGAACTAAAAGCATCTAACAGTGAAATACCTTTACTCAATACTTGTAATAATTTATCATTAGGAATTATGATTAAAGAATCAACATGCTTTGACAATTCTGTAATTCCCTGATTAGCATAAACCATTCTTTTTTTTCCTTCGAAATTAAACGGTTTTGTTACTACAGCTACTGTTAAGATTCCTAAATCTTTTGTTATTTCTGCAATAACTGGTGCTGCGCCTGTTCCAGTTCCACCCCCCATTCCAGATGCTATAAAAACCATGTCTGCACCATCTAATACTAGTTTTAAATTTTCTTTGTCTTCTTCAGCAGCGTTTTTTCCAATTTTAGGATTAGCTCCAGCTCCTAATCCTTTTGTTATGTTATTCCCAATTTGTATAGTTTTTCCAACTTCTATTTTTCTCAAAGCTTGTACATCTGTATTGACGGCTAAAAATTCTACACCTTCAATGTGTTCTTTCACCATATGTTCAACTGCATTTCCTCCACCTCCTCCTACGCCGATTACTTTAATTATTGCATCATTATTTTTTATTGCAGGTTCGAACATAAATTGATATCCATTATTTTATTAGAAATTATAGTTCATTTTTTATCCAACTATGAATATATTGTAACCATTTTGTAAATATATTTTTAGATCGATTATTTTTTTGGTAATTTTCATAATATTCTTTTCCATAAATTAATAGTCCTACTACTGTAGAATAGTTAGGTTCTTCAATGTTATTTGATAAGTTACCAATTTTTTTTGGTTTTCCTATTCTTATAGGCATATTAAAAATTTTTTTTGCACTTTTTTCAAATAGTTTTATTTTTGATGCTCCTCCTGTGAATACTATTCCTGCTCCAAGTTTATAATAATTATTAGATTTTTTAAGATTTTTTTGAACATTTAATATTTTTTCATTTATTAAATTTAGTAATTCAGTATATCTCGATTCAATTACTTCTATTAGTTCGTTTTGTCGAATGGTTCGAATTGGTTCGTTATTGATATTAGATATTTCGATATTTTTATATTCTTTTTTATTTATATACGTTGTTGCAGATCCGTATTGAATTTTTATCATTTCAGCTTGTAAAAATGGGATGTTGAATATGTAGGATATATCATTAGTTACAGAATTTCCAGCGTATGGAATAACACAGCTATGTTGGATTATACCATTTGTATGTATAGTAATGTCTATTGTTCCACTACCGATGTCTGCCATACACACTCCCATTTGACATTCGTCTTTTGTTAGTATTGCTTTACTAGAAGCTAGTCCTGAGAAAATAACACGATTTATTTTTAAATTGCATGTTTCTATTGCTTTAATTATATTCTTTTCTATTTCTGAAAAACATGTTATTAGATGAACTTTTGCTTTTATTCTTTTCCCAGATAATCCAATTGGGTTTTTTATACCTATCCATTTATCGATGGAGTATTCTTGTGGAATAATATGAATAATGTGATGTTCATTTTTAATTTTTACACATTTTGCAGTGTGTATAACATTATTTATATCTTCTTTTGTTACTTCATTTTCTAATATAGGTACCATTCCTACTTCATTTTGGCAATTTATATTTTGGTTAGACGTTGACAGATATACAGAATATATTTTACAGTCTGCCATATTTTCAGCTTGATTTATTGATTTTTTAATACATTTTATAATTGATTTTAAATCGTTTATTACACCTTTATTGATCCCAATAGAAGGACAAATTCCTACTCCAATAATATTAATTGTGTCATCTACTGATATTTCTCCTATCAACGTCACTACTTTAGTTGTTCCAATTTCTAATCCAACTATTAAACTTCTTTCTTTTTCTTTAATCATAGCTTTTTAGCCTATAGCTGTTATTTCCATCCTATTGCTATTCCTAATTTGTATCTGAGATCAATATATTTTATTTTTTTCTTTTTAACGTTTTCTTCACATTTTAAAATTTTCCAGATGTGCATTAATTTTTTTAAACGTGATATGTTATTTATTGAACCTAGAGCTATTTTAAGATTTTCATTAATGATGAGTTCCCATGAGTTATGTAATGTTACTATAATTGATTTCAAAGAAATATTATTTTCTGTTAATATATTTCTGATTATGATATAGTTATTTAATATTTTCGTTTGACTATCTTTCGGTCCATAAAAATGTGGAATATTTTTAATGTCTATTTTTTTAGGAATATCATACATCGTTCCTAATTTATCTAATACATATTTATCATTCCAATATGCTATTGGAATGATGTTTATAATATATATTATTAATGTGTTAGGCCATTTCCTTCTTACTATAACTTTTTTTACAAACGGTAAATTTTTCAATTTATTTTGTATAAAAGTATCATATTTAGACAAAAAATCGTTTGGTTTTTGAAGAGATAAAATGAATTTTATAATTTCTTTTTTGTTTAGATAACCAAATTGTCCTGAAATTATTAGATTAGAAAAATTTTTTTTTGAAAGTTGTTTTGACATTTTCAGGAGTGCAATACTATTAATTGTTATAAATAATAATATAAACATTAACGTTATATGTTTTAATAATATTAATATGTATTTTTTATTGATTGGACATTTCATTTTTATTTTTTATTATTTTAATTAGCTAGTTGTAGTATTTTTAACACTAATGATGGCATAGACATACCAACCTGTTTAGCTGCCATTGGCATTAAACTATTTTTAGTCATTCCTGGACATGTATTCATTTCTAGTAGCCAAAACTTTTGAAAGTTATCCATTATTAAATCGATTCTTCCCCATCCTACACACCCGAGAACGTTCCAGGCTTTTTTTACTATGTTTTGAAGTTCTTTTTCTTTTTTAGCGGTTAGTCCGCTTGGACAAAAATACTTTGTATTTTTAGAAAAATATTTTGATTCATAATTATAAAATATATTATTTGGACATATACGAATAGATGGAAATATTTTGTTTTCCAACATTCCAATAGAATACTCTGATCCATGTATAAATTTCTCAATAAGTATATCATCTCCATATTGAAACGCTATTTTGCAGGCATTATGTAGGTTTTCATATGAGTGAACCACATTTATACCAATACTAGATCCTTCAGTATTGGGTTTTATAATTAATGGTAATCCTAGAAACAAAACTTTATTTTTAAGATTTTTTTTTGTTTTTTTTATAAAGTTCTTTATGTTTATAAAATAATAAGGAATAATTGGTAAGTTAACACTTTTCCACAACAATTTTGTTTTCATTTTATCAATAGAAATTGCTGACGTTAATATTTTGCTTCCTGTATAAGCAATACTAAGGTGTGTTAATATTCCTTGAATAACTCCGTTCTCGCCATCCTTTCCATGAAGAGCAATAAATGCTTTTTTAAATCCTTGTTTTGGTAATTGAGAAATAGGAAAATATTTTGTATCTATAGGGTATGCGTTCATGTTAGATTCTAACAAGCAACGTAATATTTCATTTCCGGACAATAAAGATATATTTCTTTCGTTAGAATTCCCACCAAACAATACTGCTATTTTTTTATTCATGATAATTATTTCTTATTTATTTTTTTTAGATTTTTAATAATATAGTTTTCTATTATAGTGTTTATGTTTCCTGCTCCTTGTATTAAAATTAAATCATTTCCTGAAATTTTCTTGAGTAGTGCAAAAAATACGTTTTGATAATGAGATATCAATGTTATTGATTTTCCTTTATATTGAGAAATTTTTGTATATAGAGATATACTATCTGATCCTGGAATTTTAATTTCATTAGCAGGATATTCTTTTAAAATAATCAATTCATCCACTTTGAGTAACACTTTTATAAATTTTTTAAATAAGTAATGCGTTCTTGTATATCTGTGAGGTTGGAAAATCATTATTAATTTTTTTCTTGGCCATCCAGATTTAGCGGTTTTAATGCTAAAACAAATTTCATTAGGATGGTGTCCATAATCTTTTATAATAGTAAGTATGTTATTTTTAAACAACGGATTTTTAATTAAAAATTTTCCACATGATTCAAATCTTCTTTCGACACCTTGAAAATTTTTTAACGATTTTAGAATATCGATGTCGCTGATATTTTCTTTAGTAGCAATAGCTACTGCTGCTGTTGCGTTAAGAGCATTGTGTTTTCCTGGAACATTTAAAATTACATTTAATTTTGGCCTATTTTTTCTAATTATAGTAAAGTAACTTAAAAATTTTTTTTGCTTATATTTATTTATGCGCACGTCTGATTGTAAATTAAATCCATAAGTAATAACATTGCAACGTATAAGTGGAATTATATTTCTTGTGTTTTTGTTATCGATACATACAATAGCAATTCCATAAAACGGAAGGTTTTGAATAAATTTTATGAAAGCTAGTTTAAGATTCTCAAATTTTCCATGATAATTTTCTAAATGGTCGTCGTCAATATTTGTTATCACGGCAATGATAGGTCTTAAATACAAAAAGGAAGCGTCGCTTTCGTCCGCTTCTATTATGTGATAAGGACTGTTTCCTAGCTTGATAGTGTTTTGTATTTCTTTTGTATATCCTCCATTGATTATTGTAGGATCTAAATTGCCTTTCAAAAACATACTAAAAGTCATTGCAGTTACAGTAGTTTTCCCGTGTGTTCCAGATATTGCTATTGTATATTTGTATCTTGTTATTTCTGAAAGCATTTCACCTCTAGATATTATAGGAATATTTAAAATTTTTGATTGTATTACTTCGGGATTTGTTTTTAAAATTGCGCTGGATATAATTGAAACATCTACATTTTTAATATGTTCTTTTGAATGATTTAAAAATACTTTTGCTCCCAAAGTAGATAATCTTCTCGTAATACGAGTAGATTTTAAGTCAGAACCACTTATTTTATAACCATAAAGTAACAAAATTTCAGCTATGCCGCTCATACTTATACCTCCAATTCCTATAAGGTGGATATGATTTATGCAGTTCATGCTGAGAACAAGTTGATGACTTTTTTTTTTACTTATATTCATAATAATGTCGTACGGATTATTTTTTAAATTTCTTGAGTAAAAGAGTTTATTTGTATCATCTTCAGACTGTTTTTTCGATTATGTCGATAATATTGTTTATAGAATTAGTATGAATTTTTGAATGTAATCTTTTAGACATAGATATAATTCTTTTTCGATTTATCTTTTTTAAAATTTTAACTATTATATGCGTACTGAGAAATTTTTGTTCTATTATTATTGCTCCTCCTTTTAATTTTAGTGGATATGCATTCCAATATTGGTGCTTGTCTTTGTGAGGAAATGGAATAAATATAGCAGGTATTTTAATATGTTCGATTTCACTAACTGTAATAGCACCGGAACGACATATGATTATGTCAGCCCAGGTATATGCTTTTTCTATGTTTTTAACAAAACTTGTAATTTTGTATGGATAAATTTTAAATTTTTTATAGTTGTTTAAAGTTTCGGATTTATTGTTTTTTCCTGATTGATGCCAAGTTATGATTTTTTCTTTTAGGATGTATGATACTTCTGGAAATATAGAATTTAACATTTTAGATCCCTGACTTCCGCCTAAAACTAACGTTCTTATTGGTCCTGTTCTATTTTTTAATCGTGATATAGGATTTTTTAGATCAGTTATTTCTTTTCTTAATGGATTTCCTACTGTTTTTGCATTTAGCATCGTTTCGGGGAATGCTTGCATAACTTTAGTTGATAATTTAGAAAGTATTCTATTAGATAACCCTAAAATTCTGTTTTGTTCGTGAATCAGTAGTGGAATGTTATAAAAAATAGACATCAATCCTCCTGGAAGAGAAACATATCCTCCCATTCCTAATATTACATCTGGATTTATTTTTTTTATAATTAATCTAAATTGATAACACGAACGTAAAATTTGAAAAGATAATTTTATTAAACCAAAAAAGTTTTTTTTATTACATCTATATTAATGTATTCAATAGGAATTCTAGTTTTAGGAATTATTTCAGATTCCATACGATTACGAACTCCTACCCAAACTACATGCCACCCTTTTTTTATTAATTCATTAGCTATGGTTAGTCCAGGAAATATGTGTCCACAAGTACCGCCGGCCATGATAATTATTGTTTTTTTTTTCATATTTAGTTTAAGTAAAATTTATTTTTCATTTTCGTTTCAAAATCTATTCGAATCAATATAGAAATAGCAATACACATAATGATTGAACTAGATCCACCATAACTAATTAATGGCAAAGTTAGTCCTTTAGCTGGCACTAGACCAATAGTAGTTCCTATATTGATTAGAGTTTGTGAAATGAACCAAATTCCAATTGAAGTCGCGAAATATCCAGAAAAAATTTCATTATTTTTAAATGCATTTTTTCCAATTTTTAGAGCTCTAAAGGAAATGAAGAATATTATAAATAGTATAATACAAACTCCAAAACATCCTAATTCTTCCCCAATTATAGAGAAAATAAAATCGGTATGTGCTTCAGGTAAGTATTCTAATTTTTGAATAGAATGCCCTAAACCTACTCCAAAAATTTTTCCTCTTCCCAACGCCATAAGTGATTGTGTTAATTGATAACCTGTTCCAAATGGATCATTCCAAGGGTTCCAGAAAGAAAAAATTCTTTCAATTCGATAAGGAGTCATTATTATTAATACAAAAGTAATAATAATACTGATTAGTATGACAGGTATAAATTTCCAAATTTTTACTCCGGTGATAAATAATAAAGATAATATAGTTATGTAATATATTGCAACTGTTCCTAAATCTGGTTCTAATAATAATAATATTGATATAATAAATACTATTCCTATAGGTTTATAAAATTCCCAAAGACTATTAGTAATTTTCAGATGTTTACGTGATAAGTAATTAGATAAGTAGCAAAACATAGCAAGTTTTGATAATTCAGCTGGTTGTATATGTATAAATCCGACTTTTATCCATCTCAAAGAACCATTAATTGGATTGCTTATTGTTAATACTAATAGTAATAGCATAATTGATGTTAAAATAATTTTCCCACTGTTTCTTTTCCAAAATAATGTCGAAGTTTGAAGGGAAATTTTTGCTAATAATAAAGCTAATATTAAATATAAAAGTTCTTTTTTTGTAAAAAAAAATAAGTCGTTGTACATATGTTGAGCAATCGACATAGAAGAAGAAGTAACCATGATTAGTCCAATTAATAGAAGACTTATGGTGCACCATATTAATTGAATGTCATATAGTATATTCATATGATATGTTTTACGCTTTTTAAAATTTGTTTTAAGAATTCTTGATAAAAAATTTTTCAGTATCATTTGTATAGCTCTTTGACAAATTTTGTAAACATGTTTCCTCGTTCTTCAAAACTTGAAAATTGGTCTAAACTACTACATGATGGAGAAAGTAAAACTACATCTCCAGATTTAACTATTTTTTTTATGGATATTATTACATTTTTAAGTGTTTTTAAACATATAGATTTTTTTGGGCATAACTTTGCTAGTTCTTGTTCGCTTTTTCCATAACAATAAATTTTTATTTTTTCATTTTTTAAATATGGTATTAATGGAGAAAAGTTAGCTGATTTTCCATCTCCTCCTAATATTAATCTGATTTTTCCTTCTATATTTGGTAGAAAATTTTCAATAGCTGATTTTGTGCTTCCTATATTTGTAGATTTGGAATCATTAATCCATTTTACATTATTTTTTTCATATATCAGTTGAAGTCTATGAGGTAATCCGCAAAATTTTTTTAAAGATTTTAAGATAATTTCAATGTTTACATTTAAACTATGAACAATTGAAAAAGCGGACAATGCATTCATATAATTATGTTTTCCTGATATTAGTAATTCTTTGGTGTTTAATAGTTTTTTTGATTTGTAACATAACCAAAAATCGTTTAATATTTTTGTTAAGTGATATTCTCCTTTTTCTATACCTAATGTAATGCAATTTTTTTTATCAATATTATTATTTTTTAAAAATTCATCTTCGACGTTTATAATATATTTTTTTGCATGTTGATAAATTTTACATTTTGTTTTAACGTATTCCATCATTCCTATCGGATATCTATTCATGTGGTCAGGACTAATATTTAGTATAATAGCAACTTTTGCTTTTAAACTGTAAGTAGTTTCTAATTGAAAACTAGATAGTTCTAATATATATATTTCTGCAGGATAATTCAGTATTTTTAATGCAGGAATTCCAATATTACCTCCTATATAAACTTTTATTCCTGCTGATTTTAATATATTTTTAACCATTATAGTAACTGTACTTTTTCCATTAGACCCTGTAATTGCAATGATTGGAATATTAGTTTCTTTAACAAATATTTCGATATCTCCTATAATTTTAATTCCTTTTTCTCGTGCATATATTAATGCTGGATGGAATAATGGTATTCCAGGACTGGTAATAATTAAATTAGATTCTTGAATCCATTGATAGTTTATTGAACCTACATGATAAATAATATCTTTAAATTTTAGGACGTGAGCAATGCACTGTGGTTTATAATTGAAATCCATTATTTTAGGATAAATTTTTCTAGAAATAAAAAATTTTAAACAAGAAATTCCTGTAATTCCCATTCCAAGTATTAATATTTTTTTTTATGATAATAGTTCATTTAGCTAACCTTGAATATAAAAGTAAAACCTAATAATGTAAATATTATAGAAATTATCCAAAATCGTATTACTATCTTTGGTTCAGGAGTACCTTGTAATTCATAATGGTGATGAATTGGTGCCATTTTAAATATTCTTTTTTTCATAATTTTAAAATATATTATTTGAATGATTACTGATATAGTTTCAATAACAAAAGTACCACTCATAATAAAAAATATTATTTCTTGATGTAACAATATTGCTATAGTTCCTATAGCACCTCCTAAAGAAAGTGAACCGCTATCCCCCATGAATATGTTTGCAGGGTAAGTATTAAACCAAAGAAATCCTAAACTTGAACCTATAATAGCTGCGCCGAAAATAGCTAATTCGTTTATATGACTTACATACACGATATTAAAGTATTTAGAAAAATATAAATTTCCAGAAATTAAGGATAATAAGCATAGTCCTGAAGTTACAGCAATTACTGGAACAATAGCTAATCCGTCTAATCCATCTGTTAAGTTCACTGCATTGCTAGATCCTAATAGTGTTAAATATAATAAGAATGTGTATATAATACCAATTTTTATTATACAATTTTTCTGAATTGGAAGTATTACCTGCAAAAAGAAATTATTGTTAGTATTGTAACAAATCAAAATAATGAAAATAATAGTAATTACAGATAAAAAAAAATTTCCATCCAGACGATAAACCTTTTGATGTTTTAAAATAAACTTTTTTAAAATCGTCTACAACACCTATTGCTCCAAATCCTAGAAAAATTGTTAAGGTGTACCAAATATATATATTTGATAAGTTTGACCAAAATAAAACTGATATAGTAACAGAAAACAATATGAGTAGTCCACCCATAGTAGGTGTATTTTTTTTTACACTGTGTGTTTTTGGAGTATTACTTCTAATTTTTTGATAAATTTTATTTTTGTTTAAAAAATTAATAACATATGATCCAAACGCAAAAGATATGAATAATGCAGTTAACAAGCTGATAATAAAACGGTAAATTAAATATGTAAATTTGGTTGAATTTATATAATGAAAATATTTAATGATGATTAAAGCCATAATTATATTCCTGAATTATTTTGTTTACTAAATTTTCTAATTTCTCACTTCTAGATCCTTTTACCAAGATTGTAAATTCCTTATGCAAGAGCATTTTTTTAATTAAATAATTAACTAGTGTTTGATAAGAGTAATAATGGTTTCCTTTATTACTATACACGCTTATGTTCTTACTGAGTTCCCCAATACTTAAGACTTCATTTATATTTGAAATATACATGAAATTTCCAATGATTTTATGATATAAAATATCATCTTTTCCTAATTCAGACATGTTTCCAGAAATAAAAATTTTGTAGCCTGGCATGTTTTCTAGAACTTTAATTGCTGTGATCATAGACGCTACATTAGCGTTATAAGTGTCATCTATAATTGTTTTATTTTTATCTAATTTAATAATTTCTAATCTTCCTGGAAGTTTTGGGATTTTAGATAATCCGAGTTTAATTATTTTAATCGGAATTTTTAAAATTATTGCTATTGATATTGCAGCCAGAGCATTTGAAATATTATGAAATCCTAAAAGAGGTAAATTAACAATTGTTGTCCAATACGGAGAATGAAGTGAGAAAGAAGAACCTTGATTGCTAATAGAAATACGATTAGCAAACAATTGACTTTTTTTTTATTGAAAACCAAAAAACATTTTTATTTAAGACGTTTTTTTTCCATTTTGACCAATGGTGGCTTTCTGAATTGAATATAGCTGTACCTTTTTCAGATAATCCAGAACAAATTTCTTGCTTAGCTTTAGAGACGCCTAGAAATGATTTAAATCCGTCTAAGTGTGAGTGATAAATATTATTTATTAATACTATGTCGGGATTTGTTAGTTTTGTTGAATATAAAATTTCTTTAGGTTGATTAGCCCCCATTTCAATGATCGCAAATTTATGTGAATTGTCTAAGTTTAATAATGTTAACGGAACTCCAATGTTATTGTTTAAGTTTTTGAATGTTGATAGAGTATTTCCATAACACTTAAGTATAGATGCGGTAATTTCTTTTACAGATGTTTTTCCAGAAGATCCAGTTATTCCAATAATATTCGCTTTGCATTTTTTTCTAATCCAAGACGCTATTTTTCCTAAGGCTGATGTAGTGTTCTTAACAATTATTTGTGGTATTTTTGATTTAACTCTATGCTCTAATAATAATGCGGAAGCTCTTTTATTTATTGCTTCGTTAATAAAATCATGTGCATTAAAATTTTTTCCAATTAAAGCGATGAATAAACATTCTGAGACAATTTTTTTAGAATTGGTACTGATATTGTTAATTATTATATTGTTATTTTCTAGTGTATTTTTATTTACAAGAATTCCATTAGTAATTTTGCATAATTTTTTCAGAGATATTGGAATCATATTTTTCTTAATAAATTTTTAGTTATTTTATAATCGGAAAAAAAATGGTTTTTATTGTTTATAATTTGATATTTTTCGTGACCTTTTCCTAATATTGCGATACAGTCACAAATTTTTGCATTTTTTATAGCGAAATAAATAGCTTTCTTTCGATTCGGTATAATGTACGTTGTTTTTTTGCAATTACATCCTTTTACAATATCTTTAAAAATTTGTATTGGATTTTCATTTCTTGGGTTATCATTTGTTAGAATTATTTTATCAGTTATATTTTCTGCAATTTTTCCCATAAATGGTCTTTTTAACGTATCTCTTTCACCACCGCATCCGAAAATGCACCATATTTTGTGATGATATAAGTTACGAATAGTTTTTAGAACATTTTTAAAAGCATCTTCATTATGTGCGTAATCAATAATAACTAATGGTTTATTTAGAACTTTTAAAGTTTGCATTCTTCCCAAAATAGGTATTATATTTTTACATGTTTCTGTTAATTTGAAAATTGAATTTCCCAGTTTTAGCAATGCTGCTAAGGCTAATAATAAATTAGTAACATTGAAAAGTCCAATTAATTTACTTTTTAGTAAACCTGACCCCCAACTAGAGTTAAAATATATATAAGTATAATTTGTACAACGTACAATACGATATGCAAATATCCATTTTTTAAAAGATGAATAATTGAATTTTTTTTGAATACTTACAGCAATAGTATTTTTTTTTGGTAATGTTTTAATCCAATTTTTCCCAATGTAATCGTCAACGTTAATTATAAATGTTTTTATTTTATAATTAGATAGAAAGTGCCATTTTGATTGTGCATAGTTTGTAAAATTTTTATGATAATCTAAGTGATCTGATGTTACATTAGTTAGTATTGCTATAGAAAATTGTAAATTTGCTATTCTATTTTGTACTATTCCATGAGACGATATTTCCATAGTAATTGTTTTTATATTTTTTATTAACATTTTCTTAAGAAATTTTTGTATATTTTCATAAGATTCAGTTGTGTTTAAGGAAGGTTTCAGATTGTTGTATATTCCATTACCTAATGTTCCCATAATTCCAGTTTTGTTATTTAATAATTGATTCCATTGAGCAATAATATGGGTTACTGTGCTTTTTCCATTTGTTCCAGTAACTCCAATAAGAACGAGTTTTTGTGTCATATTTTTGTGATATTAATTTATATTATTTAAAAAAAAAGTATAAAACATTTGTATATATAGTTTAAAAACATTATAAACAATATATCTTTATTTCGTAAAATTTATTTTACATTGACAAAGGTAAAAATTTAAGCAATAGTTTTTAACAAAATAAAATATTTTGATACTTAAAATATAGATTTTAAATAATTTTGAAATTTTTACCTTTGTCAATGTAACTATATATAAATTTATTGCATTTTTATGAAATTCAGAATGCTTTTAATTAATTTTTTATCGTTTTAATATTTGGTTTTTATTATATTGAGATAAATTGTCTGGTTTAGTATTAGTTATTCTCAATACAGATCTCATAATTGAACTAAAAACTGGAGCAGAAATTGTACCACCGTAATATTGTCCTGAACGTGGATCATTAATCATTACTATTAAAGAAAATTTCGGATTACTAACTGGAGCTACTCCTACTGCATATGCTATATATCTATTAACATATTTTCCTTTTGAGTTAATTTTTTTTGCTGTTCCTGTTTTTACTGCGATTTTATATCCTTCGACTGCTGCTTTAATTCCTATACCTCCTGGTTCAGATACTGATTCAAGCATTTTGAGAACGGTTTTTACAAAAAATTTTGGAAATACCTGTGTGCTAGCACTTTTTTTATTCTTAATAATAGATAATGGTTTAGATAGTCCATATCTTCCAATAATTGTATAAACATTAGATAATTGTAATGGAGTTACCATAAGACCATAACCAAAAGAAAATGTTGCTTTGTCTAAATCAGACCAATATTTTCGCTTAGGGTATATTCCACTTTTTTCTCCTAGAAGATCTTGAGTAGTTAATTTTCCTAAACCAAATTTAGAATAGATATCAGTTAATTCAGATGCTTTCATTAATAGTGCTAGTTTAGATATACCAATGTTGCTTGACTTTTTTAAGATTTCGGTAACTGATAGTTTTTCGTGTTGCGAAACGTCATGTATTATATGTTTGTTTATTATGAATGGAGTTGTATTTATTATGGATTTTGGAGTTATAATTTTTTTTTGTAAAGCTTTCATAATTACCATTGGTTTTACGGTAGATCCAGGCTCAAACATGTCAGTAACAGCTTGATTTCTCAGAAATTCCATAGGTATTTTTTTAAAATTATTAGGATTGTAAGTCGGGCTGTTAACCATAGCTAGAATTTCTCCAGTTTTTATATTTATTAATATGGCTGTTCCAGATTTAGCTTTGTTAAAATTGACAGCATGACTCAATTCACGATATAGGATAGTTTGTAATCTAATATCGATACTTAAATTTATATCGTGTGGAATGTTTTTTTTAATTAATGTTGTATTTTCTACTATATTTCCGAATTTGTCTGTTCTTATTTTTCGTTTTCCTGGAGTTCCTGAGAGGATGGAATTAAATTTTTTTTCTATTCCTTCGATACCTATTCCGTCTATATTAGTTATTCCAACTAATTGCGAAATTAGTTTTCCAAAGGGATAATATCTTTGAAAATCTTCGTTAACATACACACCTGGAAGATGTAGTTTTTTTACATATTCTCCAATTTCTGGACTGACTTTTCGTGCCAAATATGTAAAGTGACTTTTTTGAAAATGGTTGATTTTTTGTGTAATATTTTTTACAGGAACAGATAATATTTGAGATAATTTTTTTAATATGTTTTTATTTAAATTTGTTTTTTTTTTAAAAAAAATAGTTTCGAGTCAATAAAAATATTATTAGCAGGTATGCTTACAGCTAATAAATGTCCTAATCTATCCTTAATCATTCCTCTCAAGTTTGGTTCTATTTGTATTCTAGATGATCGTGAGTCACTTTCTTTTATTAATTGTTTAGCTTTAAACAATTGCAATATAGTTATGTTTAATACAATTATAACAATTGAGATGATAATTATACTACACAAAATTACAAATCGATGATTGAAATTGTACTTTTTTTTTATAAAATTTTTAAATCGCATGTCGTTAAGAATACATTTCATGAGTAAAAAATCCTCAGAATTTCATTAGTTATTTTATGATAATATTTTCTTTTAATGGGTTAGAATAAGTCATATTTAACTTTTCTTTAGCATATTGTTCGATTTTTCTATGCGATTTTAGGATATTTTTTTCTAGAATTAAATTGTTACATTGTGCTGTTATCTTTTTTTGCATTATATCTAGTTGCTCTTCGTTTGAAATTAGTAATCTCGTTTTGTGAACTATGGTAATGACTAAAATTGCAGAAGTAGTAATCATTAAAAGTAATATCATTAACTTTTTATAATATCTTTTAAAATCGTTTACAATAATTTTTTGTAAATTATAAGTGCTTTTGTTCATAAATATTTTGGATTTCAGAAACTCTCAAAATTGCGCTTCGCGCTCTTGGATTATTTTTGATTTCGGATTTTGTTGGAATTATTTTACCAATAATTTTTAATTTTATTTCTTGTAAACTTTTTAATTGCGTTTCGTTAATAGCTAGTCCATATGGGACAGATGCAAGTTTACTATTTTTTGACATAAAGTTTTTAACTATACGGTCTTCAAGCGAGTTAAAAGTAATAATTAATAATCGTCCTCTATTTTTTAAAATGTTGAATACATATTTGAGAGCTATTTTCAACTCATCAAGTTCTTTATTTATATATATTCTAATAGCTTGAAAAGTTCGTGTTGCAGGGTGTTTTTTGTTTCTTGGAACAATTTTTGAAATGAGATTAGATAATTCGCTAGTTCTTTCAATAGGTCGATTTTTTCTTTGTTTAACAATTTTTAAAGCTATTTTTTTTGCAAAACGTTCTTCTCCAAATTCATATAATACTTTTGAAATTAATTGTTTGTTAGACTTAATTAACCAACTATGTGCTGTAATTCCTTTTTTTGGATCCATTCGCATATCTAATGGTCCATCTAGTAGAAACGAAAATCCTCGATTAGGATCGTTTACTTGCATAGATGACATTCCTAAATCAAATAATATTCCATCTACTTTTCTTTGAATTTTTTTTTGTTGAAAACTTTTTAAAATTTTAGAAAAATTACCAGGAATGATATGAAATCTATGATCTTTTATTTTTTTTGCTACATTAATAGAATACGGATCTTTGTCAATAGCATACAATATTCCGTTTTCATTTAAGTTTTTCAAGATTTCTTTCGAATGGCCTCCAAATCCAAAAGTACAGTCAATGTAAATACCGTCTTTTTTAATGTTTAAAAATTTTATTGTTTCTTTTTTTAAAACAGGAATATGAGTTAAGTTTAAATTATTCACAATTTTTCAGTATTTAAGTGTTATTTTTATGTAATTTATATATTCGCATTTTAAAAGACAAATAAGTACACAAATTATTTTAAGAAAATAAAATTTTATTCTATACATAAAGTACTAATATTTTTTTTGTATAGTTTTGTAGTTTTCAAAATATATTCTTATAAATTATTAGTTTCTAGAAATGCCTATAACTCCTGAACGAGAAATTTCAATAATTTCAGATATATTTCGTATAACTGCTAGATATGAGTCTATTTTATTGCTAGTTCCTGATAATTGTATTATATAATACAAGGAAGTTACGTTTACAATTATGCCTTCGAAAATGTCTGTAATTTGTTTAATTTCTTTTCGGGTGTTGCTTGTTGTACTTTTGATTTTTATTAATATAATTTCTCTTTCTAAATGATTTTCGTATTCTATTTCTGTAACTCGCAATACATCTATTAGTTTGTGCAATTGTTTTTCAATTTGTTCAATAATTTTTTTGTCTCCCATTGTTTGTATTGTTATTTTTGATATGGATGAGTCTTCTGTTGGAGCAACTGTTATACTTTCTATGTTATATCCTCTTTGTGAAAATAAGCCTACAACTCTTGATAGAGCTCCAGATTCGTTTTCTAGTAAAACAGATATAATTCTTTTCATATTATTTTTGTCCATTTTTTCTTAATAGCATGTTATTCATTCCTCCATCTCGAATTTGCATAGGGTATACATGCTCGGAAGCATCAATCTTTATGTCAACAAAAACTAAGTGTCCATTTTGCAATTTTTCTAAAGCTAACTGTAATTTTTTTTCTAGTTCTTTTGGAGTATTAATAGAGATTCCTGAGTGACCATACGATTCAGCTAATTTTATAAAGTTTGGTAATGACTTCATATAAGAGTGAGAATGTCGACCTGAATAAATTATATCTTGCCATTGTTTCACCATTCCTAAAGATTTATTATTTAAATTTAGTATTAGTATTGGTAATTCATACTGCATTGCTGTAGAAAGTTCTTGAATGTTCATTTGTATACTTCCGTCTCCAGTGACACAAATAACAGTTTCATTTGGAAACGCTAATTTAACACCTAGTGCTGCAGGAAGACCAAACCCCATAGTACCAAGTCCTCCTGAATTTATCCATCTTCTAGGTTTTTGAAAAGAGTAATATAGTGCTGCAAACATTTGGTGTTGGCCTACATCTGATGTAATAAAAGCTTTTCCTTTAGTTAATTTCCAAATAGTTTTAATAACGCTCTGCGGTTTAATGTTGTCGCTATTTGTATCAAAATTCAAACTATTTTTGTTTTTCCAGCTTTGGATTTTTATCCACCATTTTTTTAAACAGTAAAATTCTTTTACAAACATATTGCTATTTATAAATACTAATATTTGTTGTAAAACATTTTTTGCGTTTCCAACAATTGGTATATGTGCAGTGATAGTTTTCGATATAGATGTAGGGTCAATATCAATATGTATAATCGTAGCGTTGGGACAATATTTTTTCACGTTGTTAGTAGTTCTATCATCAAATCTAACTCCAATTGCTAAGATTACATCTGCGTAATGCATAGCCATATTTGCTTCGTAAGTTCCATGCATACCTAACATTTGAAGGTTTTGGGGATGATTTCCTGGAAATGCACCAAGTGCCATTAGAGATGTAGTGACAGGAATATTTAGTTTTTCTGCTAGTTCTTTTAATTCGTTGTGGCAGTTTGCGCTAATTACTCCTCCTCCAGCGTAAATCACAGGTTGTTTGGATAATTTTAGAATATCAATAGCTTTTTTTATTTGTCTAGAGTGTCCTTTCGTAATTGGATTATAAGATCTTATATTAACTTCGATTGGCCATATATACGGCTTTTTGTTATATGAGTTTAAAATGTCTTTAGGAAGGTCTATTACAATTGGTCCTGGCCGACCGCTTGAAGCTAACCAGAACGCTTTTTTGAACGTTATGGGAATATCTTCTGTTTTTTTTACTAAAAAACTATGTTTAACTATTGGTCGTGAAATTCCAATCATATCACATTCTTGAAAAGCATCGTATCCTATTAAAGACGATGATACTTGTCCTGATATTACTACTATTGGAATAGAATCCATGTATGCTGTAGCAATTCCTGTAATAGAGTTAGTTGCGCCAGGACCAGAAGTAACCAATACAACTCCAATTTTCCCAGTAGCTCGTGCATACCCATCGGCCATGTGAGTAGCTCCCTGCTCGTGACGTACTAAAATGTGTTTTATTTTTTTTGTTGATTTTAAGGAATCATATATATCTAATACTGCCCCTCCAGGATATCCAAAAATGTACTTGATACCTTGGTCAATCAGTGATTGAATGATCATTTCAGATCCTGATAGCATTTCCATTGTTTCTCCACTGTTAACTTTCATATTTATTTTATATGCTTTGTGATGGACAGATATATAAGTTTGAAGATTTGATTGATTTTATCAGTTTATGATAAAATGTTTATTTTTAAATGTAAATCAATATATTTTAATTTCAACTTGAAAGTACTGTTTATTTTATTATATTTTATTAATGATTTAACTTATTATTTTTTAATATTTAAGATGTATTAAAAATTTTAATGTTTGAAAAACAATTTTTTTAAAATATTTTTTTGAGAAATATATGAAATTGAGGAGAAATCCATGTAAATAGATTTAATTTTTCTTCTTTGATTAAACATACAGCTAATTTTTCTTTAATTGCAATTTTTTTTGCTTGGTCAAAACCTAATATCATTAATCCTGTATCCCATGCATCTGCTTCTAACGCTGATTTTGCGATTACACTCACCGAAACTAAATTATGATTGATAGGATTGCCTGTATTTGGATTGATTAAATGTACAATTTTTTTTTTAAGGTAGTAGTAATTTCTATAAGTTCCTGACGTACTGATAGCATGATTATACAATTTTACCGTTATAAATGCTTTAATTTCTTTATCTGTTGGTTTTTGGATAGCTATTATTTTAGGTTTGTCAATATAATTTTTTGTATGAGTAATAATTGCTCCTCCAACTGCAATAGTATAATTTTTTATTCCTTTTTTTTGAAGTAACTCTCCTAAGTGGTCTGCAATAAATCCTTCTCCTAATGTCGATAAATCTACTATTATATTTTTTTTGTTTTTTTGAAGATAATATTGTTTATTTTTTTTAGTAACTTTTAAATATTTTAAATTAGTTAATGAAAGAGCATTTTTAATGATTTGTGGATTTGGAATATTAGTTGGTGGAGTTTGAGGTCCAAATCCCCATATATTAACTAACGTTCCTATAGTAATGTCTAGGGCATTAGATGTTTTTTTTCCTATAAGTAAAGCTGTTAATATAATTTTTGCCAAATTTTTACTAATTTTTTGTGGATAAGTGCTTTTACGGTTGTTAAATTTTGAGATGATAGAATTCTTTTCCCAAAAAGATAGCTCTTGATTATCATTTTCTAGTTGTTTTTTAATATCTTCGATTAATATTTTTTTATTTATATTTTTGTTTATAAAGTTTATTTTCCATGTTGTACCAATAATTTTCCCAAATATGTAAATTGGTTCATTTTCTTCTTTTTTATATTTATTTATATAAAAAGTTAAAAAAAAAAATGCATTCCTCAATAATGTTTTCACAGTTCCTCTACATATTTTGCAATATATTCTTTTAATGTATGTTGTAAAATATAACGATCTCAATAATTTAATGAGATTTTATTTGTTAACATGTTTTTTATAGTTTTTTTTAAATCGTTATTTTTAAAATCGTTAAATTATAAGTTTTAAGAAATGTAATATTAACAGTTTTCCTTTATCATAATGTGTAGACTAATTTTTTAGAACATAAATTATATTTTTATATCAATTTAAATTATAGATATACATTTAAAAAAAACAACTTAAATTTCATATTTTATACATTTGTGTTATTTTTATATATTTTAAATGCATAGTATACGTTAAATGAAAAACGTTTTATAATTCGGAATTATTCTGTTAAATTTTTTGGTGTTTTTTATTTTCATAATTAAATGCATCATTTTAATAATTTTTAACTCAAAAAACTTAGTGTTAATTTTATAATAATCAATTTTAATTTTAAAGTGAGAACGAGTAAAAAGTATGACGCTAATACTACGAATAATTTCTACATTTTCTATTTTATTACTAATTTTTGGATTTTCATGGAAAAATCCAGTTTTTAGAAATAATGTTTCGAATTTGGAATCTACGAATTTTGGTTTAGCATCTATGTTAGAAGAGGTTTTACCTTCTGTAGTTAGTATAGATATTGAAGGAAATACTATTGTTCAACAGGTTTATTCGCCATATCAGTTTCAATCTTTTTGTAAAAATAATAATTTACTTTGTAAAAAAAATGTTTTTCTTAAAAAATTTCAACGTTATCAAACAACGTATCAAAAGAATTCTTTACAGGAAAGATTTCATGCATTAGGATCAGGAGTTATTATAAATGCTAAAAAGGGATATGTAGTTACTAATAATCATGTAATTAATAATGCTACTAAAATACAAGTTCAGTTGAGTAACGGACATCGATATAATGCTAAAATAGTTGGAAAAGATTCGCGTTTTGATATTGCTTTAATTCAATTAGAAGAAGTTAAAAATTTAAAAGAAATTAAAATTTCTGATTCAAATTTGTTGCGAGTAGGGGACTCTGTTATTGCTATTGGTAATCCTTATGGATTAGGAGAGACTGTTACGTCTGGAATTGTTTCTGCTTTAAATCGCAACGGATTGAATGTTGAAAATTATGAAAATTTTATTCAGACTGACGCGGCTATTAATAGAGGAAATTCTGGGGGTGCATTAGTCAATTTAAAGGGTGAATTAATTGGAATTAATACAGCAATTTTAACTCCGGATAGCGGAAATGTAGGAATAGGATTTGCAATTCCATCAAATGTAGTTACAAGCTTAACTAATCAAATGATAGCACATGGTCAAGTTTATCGTAATGAGTTAGGTATCACAGGTGTAGAATTAAGTTCTGATTTAGCAAAAGCTATGCGACTTCACATTCATAGAGGTGCTTTTGTTAGTAGAGTCGTTTCGAAGTCTTCAGCTGATATTGCAGGAATTAAGCCGGGAGATGTTATTATTTCTTTAAATAAAAAACCTATTTTTGATTTTTTATCATTACGTGCAGAAATAGCTGCCTTGCCAGCTAATACAAGCATGGAACTAGGGTTATTAAGAGATGGGTATTTTAAGATTGTAAAAGTAGAACTAAAACTTAGAACTAAAAATAAAGTTGAGTCTATAAATTTACATTTAGCAATTGAAGGTGCTGAATTAAGTGATTTTTATTTTAATAGTCACAAAAAAGGAATCTACGTTGAAAATGTCATAAAAGATACAGCGGCTTTTCGTATAGGTTTTAAAAATAATGATGTTATAGTTGGTGCTAATAAATGTATTATAACATGCTTAGATGATTTCAAAAAATTACTTAGTTCTAATCCAGAAATATTAGTGTTTAAAGTTAGGAGAGGTTCTGAAATTGTATATTTGTTGACTCAAGATTAATGAATTTTCCTACCTAGAAAATAGTAAAAATATTTTTAGGTAGGATTTTATATTTTAAAATTTTTAAATGTTTTTAAAATTCAAAAAAAATATTTTTGATACAATCAATCAGAAGATCTTAAAGTTTTATTAATTTTAGTTTTTTTTAACGTTTGTTCGTCTACGCGTTTTACGATAATTGCACAATACAAATTATAATTTTTATTTTCAGATGGCAAACTACCTGGAACAACTACGGATTTTTTTGGAATTCTTCCATAAGAAATAGTGTTGTTAATTCTATTATAAATTTTAGTGCTTTGCCCAATATATACTCCCATAGAGATTACCGACCCAGATTCTACGATTACTCCTTCAACAATTTCTGATCGAGCTCCAATGAAGCAATTGTCTTCAATTATTGTTGGATTATTCTGTAAAGGTTCTAGGACACCTCCTATTCCTACTCCACCTGATAAATGTACATTTTTTCCTATTTGAGCGCAAGATCCAACAGTAGCCCATGTATCTATCATAGTACCTTCATCAACATATGCTCCTATATTTATGAAAGAAGGCATTAAAATCGTATTTTTTCCAATGTAAGAACCATATCGAACTGATGTTGGAGGTACTATTCTAGTTTCATCTCTAATAAAATGCTCTTCTTGGTATTTTGAATATTTTAATTTTATTTTGTCATAATATTTTGTTTCATTGCTTTTAATTACATTATTTTTTTGTATACAAAAATAAAGTAAAATAGCTTTTTTTATCCATTGATGAGTATGCCAATTATTTTCTATTTTTTCTGATACTCTTAAAATTCCTTGATTTAACATTTCTATTACTTGACGAATAGAATCAATTGTAGTCTTATCAATTGTATTAGAGTTAATATTGTTTTTATTTTCAAATGCATTCTCAATTATTTTTTTTAAGTTTTTCATGGAAATTTTTGGATTCTATTTATTTTTAGAAATAAAAGTTGTATTTTATAAATTTGTATTTAATATTTTTAAAATAAGATAATATTTTTTATAAAATTTAATATAAATTTTTTAGTATTTTTGGTATTTTTTCTGTTTTTTGTATTGTGAGTATTTCGCATCCTTCTTCATTTATTAAGATAGTATGCTCATATTGAGCTGATAGACTGTTGTCTTTCGTTTTAATTGTCCATCCGTCGTTCATACAGTGAACTTCAGGTCTTCCTGCATTTATAATTGGTTCTATTGTAAATGTCATACCAGATTGTAGTACAATTTTTTCGCTATCGTAATAATTGTGATGTAGTATTTGAGGTTCTTCGTGAAATTTACTTCCAATTCCGTGTCCACAATATTCTCTTACTATAGAGAAGTTTTGTTCTTCTATATATTTTTGTATTGTTTTTCCAATTTGATTTATTTGTATTCCAGGTTTAATTTTATATAATGATAAGTATAAACTTTCTTGTGTAGTTTCACATAATAATTTACCTAATTTCGTTGGTTTTCCAACAAAGAACATTCTGGATGCATCTCCATAATATTTATTTTTAATGATTGCAATATCGATATTAACTATATCTCCATTTTTTAATATATGGTTATTATTAGGAATACCGTGACAGACAATATTGTTCGCAGAAATACAAACAGATTTCGGAAAACCATTATATCCTAAACATGCTGGTTTAGCTTTTTGTATTTTTGTTATATAATTATGACAAATAAAATCTAGTTCTCCTGTAGAAATCCCAGGAACTACATATTGTTCGATCATTTCCAAAACTTCTGCTACAAGTTTTCCTGCTATGCGCATCTTTTCAATTTCATTTTTTTTCTTTATGGGAATAGTAATCATAATTTTTTTATATTTTAGTATTTATGAATGTAGTTATAAGCAATTTTAGATAAAGTATATATTATAAGATAGTTTATTTCTTTTTAAAAAGTTGTCGTGATTTAAAAAGTGTATTGATTATTTTATATTTTTATGATTTTTCAATAATTTTTTGAATATTTTATTTTTTATCTTTGTCTTAATATGCATAATTTTTTAATAAAATTAATTTTTCTAAAAAAATATTTTTGAAACATTTTCAGAAAATGTCGTATATATTACATAAACTTTGTTAATATATTACATTATTTTTAAGATTTTTGTTTTTTTTTGGAGTGTTTATGTTTTCTGTATCAATACAATCTATGTTAAAAGCCGGCGTGCATTTTGGTCATCAAACTCGATATTGGAATCCAAAAATGAAATCTTTCATTTTTGGATCTAAAAATAAGGTGCATATTATAAATTTAGAAACTACTCTTTTGATGTTTAATTATGCATTATCTGAATTAAGAAAAATTTCATTAAAAAAAGGGAAAATATTATTTGTAGGAACAAAAAGAGCAGCTAGAAAGATTGTTAAAGATTCTGCGATTTCATGCGAACAGTTTTATGTTAATCATCGTTGGTTAGGTGGTATGTTAACAAATTGGAAAACAGTACGTCAGTCTATAAAGCGATTGAAAGATTTGGAGCTACAGTCCGAAGACGGAACTTTTGAAAAATTAACTAAAAAAGAAGTTTTGTTACGCATGCGTGAACTTTCTAAACTAGAAAATAGTTTAGGCGGTATTAAGAATATGGGAGGATTACCTGACGCATTGTTCGTGATAGATGCAGAACACGAAAAGATAGCTATAAGGGAAGCTAATAATTTAGGAATTCTAGTTTTTTCCATAGTAGATACTAATTCTGATCCTGATGGGGTAGATTTTATAATTCCTGGCAATGATGATGCTGTTAGAGCAATTGACTTATATTTAAATTATGTATCTAAGGCAATATTGAGCAGTCGTATTCGAAACCAGGAAAATAATGTAAAATCTAATATTTAAGAGAATACAATGTATAAGGACATTTTTAATGAAAACAGTCACAACGCTTTTAGTAAAAAAATTACGTTCTCAAACTGGTGCTGGAATAGTTGATTGTAAGAAAGCTTTAATAGAAACAAAAGGAGATATAGAAAAATCTATTGATTTTTTAAGAAAAATTGGACAAGTAAAAGCATCTCGAAAGCAATCGTGTATTGCTTCTAATGGTTCTATATTTATTAAAGTTCACAATATGCGAACTGCTATGTTAGAATTAAATTGTGAAACTGATTTTGTTTCAAAAGAAGATTGTTTTCTCTCCTTTGGAAAAGAAATAATAAATTACGTTGCCTCTGAAAATGTTAAAGATATAAAATTTATACAGGACGTTTTTAAAAGACAAAGAGTTGACTTAGTTTCTAGAATTAATGAGAATGTTGTGCTGCGTCGAATAGAAATTTTTGAAGGAGACAATATTAGTAGTTATTTACACCATAATCGCATTGGTGTATTACTGAAAACTACATTATGTAATAATAAAGTACTTTCTAAAAATCTTGCTATGCACATAGCTGCTAGTAAACCTGAGTATTTAAGATCAGATCTTATTCCTAACACAGTCATAGAACGTGAATATAATATACAGTTAGAATTAGCTAAGAAATCGAAGAAGCCTGAATCTATAGTTGAAAAAATAGTTAAAGGAAGAATGCTTAAATTTGCTAGCGAAAAATGTCTTCTTGGTCAAAGTTTTATTTTTAATCCTGAAAAAAATGTTAGAGATATTATTTTAGAAAATGATATCAATATTGTTAAATTTACTAGATTTGAAGTTGGAGAATGAATATACAATACAATATGTTAATATATAAAAAGTTAGTTTTAAATGATAATAAAAATTTTAATAAACCGCCTGATGGCGGTTGTTATTTCTTAAATATAACTTCATATAATTTTGTAAAATAATCATTTTTGTATTTTATTTCTAAAGTTTAATTTTTGATGAGTTTTTAAATGCAAAAGAAACATAATATAACGTGTAAATTTAAGCGTGTACTAATAAAAATAAGCGGTGAGTCTATTCAAGGTAGAAGTAAATTTGGAATAGATATAAATGAATTAAAACGTGTTGTCTGTGAAATTAAAAGTATTGTAAATTTAGGAATACAAGTAGGTGTTGTAATTGGTGGTGGTAATATATTTAGAGGAAAAGAATTAGTAAATTTTGGAGTTAATAAAGTTATTTCTGATAATGTTGGGATGTTGTCAACTGTTATTAATGGATTAGTACTACATGATGTGATGCGTCGTGGTAGTGTAAATGTACATTTGATGTCGTCATTTCCAATTAATTCAATGTGTGAAATATATCATTTTGAAAAGGCAATACGTTTGTTAAATAAAAATCATGTAGTGATATTTTCTGGTGGTTTAGGAAATCCATTTTTTACTACAGATTCAGCTGCTTGTTTGCGTGCAATAGAGATAAAAGCTGATATTATTTTAAAAGGAACTCAAGTAGATGGAGTCTATTCTAGTGATCCTAAAAAAAATAATAATTCAAAATTATATAAAAAAATTACTTATAATGAGGTTTTAAGAAGAGAATTAAAGGTAATGGATTTATCTGCGTTTGTATTGGCACGTGATTACAAATTGCCAATTTGTATTTTTAACATATGTATTCCAGGGATTTTACGTAGAATAGTAGAAGGGAAAAATGAAGGCACATTAATTCAATCTTCTTGTTAAAAATATAGCGTAAAAAAATGTTAATAAAATTATTATAATGTAAATTTTTAGAATTTATATTTTTTCAAAACAAAGTTTACAAAATTATAAAGGTGTTTAATGATGGATGAAATTAAAAAAATTACACAACAAAAAATGGATGATTGCATAAGAACGTTTGTAAGTTATCTTAACACGTTGCGCACGGTCAGAGTATCTCCTTCAATTTTAGATACCATTTATGTTAATTATCTTGGAAAAAGTACACAGTTATGTAAATTATCTAGTATAGTAGTTGAAAATTTTAACACTTTAAAAATTAATTTATTTGATATTACTATTAAAAAAAATGTTGAAAAATCTATTATAAATTCTGATTTAGGTTTAACCCCTATTTCTACTGGAAGTTCTTTAAAAATAATATTTCCTGCTTTAACGGAAGAACGACGAAAGAGTTATATTAAGTTAGCAAAGAATACTGCAGAAAAAAGTAGAGTTTGTATTCGTAATATTCGTCGTAATGCAAATGAAAAGTTAAAACGTTTTTTAAAAAACAAGTTGATTAATAGCGATATAGAACGGAATTTACAAAACGAAATTCAAAATATAACAAACCAATATATCGAAAATGTAAATAAAATTTTAAAAAACAAAGAAGAAGAGTTAGTTAATATGTAATTATTTCATATACACTTTACAAAATATACTTTAATACAGTACATTATAGTTATGTAGATTTTATTATTAATGTCTTTTAATAAAAATATTACGTTATTAGTTTCTCTATATAGTTTGGAAAATAGTCGTGAAAAATTTAGCTATTTTAGGATCTACAGGATCAGTTGGGGTTAGTGTTTTATCAGTTATTCATCAATATCCTAAATTATTTAAAGTAATTTCTTTGTCTGCTAATAAGAATGTTAAAATGATGATAAGACAATGTGAAATATTTTCTCCTAAATGGGTATCATTAAAAAATGAACAAGCAGCTAAAGAATTAAAAATTCAACTTAAGATTCGAAATTTCAAGATTCATGTGCTTTCAGGGGATGACGCAATTTGCAGGTTTGTTAATTTAAAATCAGTAGATTATGTAATTGCTGCAATTGTTGGTGCTGATGGTTTTATGTCCACGTTATGTGCTATTAGATCTGGAAAAAAAATATTGTTAGCAAACAAAGAATCTCTTGTTATCGGAAATCATTTATTGATAAAAGAGTTAGAAGTTTACAACTCAGTGTTGCTTCCTATTGATAGCGAACATAGCGCAATATTTCAAATGTTACCTATTGATATTCAAAAAAAAATAGGTTTTTCGAAACTTAGTAAATGTGGAATTAAATCTATAATTTTGACTGGTTCTGGAGGTCCTTTTTTAAATTTACCAATACATAAGTTTAATGAGATTACTCCTAATCAGGCTTGTAAGCATCCGAATTGGTCTATGGGAAAAAAAATTTCAGTAGATTCTGCTACTATGATGAATAAGGGATTAGAGTATATTGAAGCAAAATTGTTGTTCTGTGCGCATGATATAAAAATAGAATTGGTCATTCATCCTCAATCTGTTATTCATTCTATGATTAGATATGTTGATGGCAGTATAATCGCAAATTTGTCAATTAATGATATTAGAGTATCTATTTCATATGCATTGTTTTGGCCATATCGTAAAATTTCTTCTTTACCTCATCTTGATTTTTTAAAGATTAAAAAATTATCTTTTTTAAATCCAAATTTTGAAAAATATCCGTGTTTAAAACTAGCATTACATGCTTTTTCTAGTGGTCATGCTTCTACAATAATATTAAATGCTGCTAATGAAATAGCTGTTTCTGAATTTTTATGTTCAAAGATTAAATTTACAGATATTTATAAAATTATCGATTCTTCCTTAAATTCATTAGTTTTTCCTAATCCTAAAACATGTGATGAAATATTAGAAATGGATAAAATGATTCGAATACAAGTTAAAAAAATAATTTCTAACTTTGTTAAATAAAACGAAATAGTTAATGAATTAAATCAAAGGTGATGCAATATAGTTTATGTTGTTAAAAAGATTGTTAATTGTAGATAAAAATTATAAAAAAATTTTACCAAAACATGTAGCTATAATAATGGATGGTAATGGAAGATGGGCAACTAAACAAGGAAAATCACGTATTTTTGGACATCAAGCAGGATTGAGAGCAGTTCGGAAAGCAATATCTTTTTCTTTATTTTATAAATTAAAAGTTTTAACATTATTTGCATTTAGTAGCGAAAATTGGAATAGACCACTTTTAGAAATTATGGTTTTGATGGAATTATTTTTTTTTGGTTTACATAGTGAGATTGAAAATTTTAATAAACATAATATTCGTTTAAAAGTACTTGGAGACTTAAAAAAATTTGGTTCTATTTTAAGAAGGAAAATTTTTTTTATAGAAAAATTAACGTTAAATAATAGTGGTCTTATACTAAATATTGCAGCAAATTATGGAGGAAAGTGGGATATTATCGAAGCAGTAAAAAAAATAGTATATAAGGTGAAAAATGGTTTTTTATCTTTTGAGGATATCAATGAGTTTTCTATTTCTAAATGTTTATCTATGAACGATTGTATTCCTATAGATTTAGTAATACGTACTGGTGGTGAATATCGTTTAAGTAATTTTTTTATTTGGCAAATTGCGTATTCGGAATTATATTTTACGAATGTATTATGGCCAGACTTCGATAGAAAAAATTTTGAAAAAGCTGTTATTTCATTTATAAACAGAAAACGTCGCTTTGGTTCTATAACTTAGATTTGCAAAGATAACTTCGAAATTCGTCATAATTGAATTTTAGACATTTATCTGAGATACTCTATGTAAAAGATAATTAAATTACTTTTATAAGAAAATTAATTATATAGTTTTTTACAACATTAATTTTTTATAAAAACATTATATGGTTTTGAAATGTGTAAACTAGAATTGAAAGATATTTTAACATTATTACCGCATCGTTATCCTTTTCTATTTGTTGATGAAATTATTAAATATAAAAAAAAAAGTATATAGTGGCTATGAAAAATGTAAAATCAAATGAATATTTTTTTCAAGGTCATTTTCCTGGTTATCCAATAGTTCCTGGAGTTTTAATTTTAGAATCCATTTTGCAAACAGCATGTATTTTAATAAGAAAAAGTATTTGTATTACAAATAAGGAAAAATTATTTTATTTTTCTAGTATCTATTATGCAAAATTTAAAAAAAAAATATTTCCTGGTGATAATATAAAAATATGTGTAAGCATTATTGCTATTCGTAAAAATATTACACGATTTCAGGGAATTGCATCAGTAAATAATATAGTTGCATGTGATACAAAAATGTCTTTTATGTATAATTCATAAATACAAGCACATTTAAATTGTACTATTTCAAAATATTTTCACTTGGAAAATTTTCATGTTATATCCAAAATTTGTACATCTTAAAGTACATAGTGATTTTTCTATGATTGATGGATTAGCGAAACCAGTGGAATTAGTAGAAAGATCATTAGAATTAAATATGCCAGCAATAGCTATTACGGATTTTAGTAATTTATATGGTGTTATTAAATTTTACAAGAAAGCTTTTGAAAAAGGTATAAAGCCTATTATTGGAATTGATATTAATATGTATTCTAGTGAATATTCTATATATGATGGATTAGAAAAAATTACTTTATTAGCATCTACTAATATAGGATATAAAAATCTAATTTTATTATTATCTCGTGCTTACCAAAATGGATATGATAAAAAAATTGGAGTAACAATAAAAAAAATATGGCTAACTGAATACTGCAAAGATGTTATTGTTCTTTCAGGGGGTTGTTTTGGTGATATTGGAACTAGTATATTAAAAAGTAATAAATTAAAGTTGTATAAAAATTTGTCTTTTTACAATAAATATTTTAAAAATTTTTTTTATTTTGAAATTACGAGAGTTGGAAAGCCGAATGAAGAAGAATATATTGATGAAATAAAAAGTTTGTCTATACGAGAAGGAATACCTTTAGTAGCGACCAATGAAGTATGCTTTTTAAACAAAAATGATTTTTATATTCATAAAATCCGAGTTTGTATTAGTAGGGGACATACAATTGTTAATCAAAGTTCTAATTTCGATTATACAAAAGAACAATTTTTAAAAAGCGAAATAGAAATGTTTAAATTGTTTTCAGATATTCCGGAATCTCTTGAAAATAGTGTAGAAATAGCAAAACGGTGTAATGTTGTTTTACAGTTTAATAAACATTTTCTTCCAAAATTTAAAACAAATGGATATAAAATTAATAATTATTTGGTAACTAAAGCAAAATCTGGATTATCTAAACGTTTGAAACGTATTTTCCCTGATAAAAATATTCGTAACATTAATAAAGAGAAATACATATCTCGATTATTTTCTGAACTTGATATTATTAATAAAATGGGTTTTCCTGGATATTTTTTAATAGTTATGGAATTTATTAATTGGTCAAAAAATAATGACATTCCTGTTGGTCCAGGTAGAGGTTCGGGTGCTGGATCTTTAGTTTCATATTCTTTAAATATCACTGAGATTGATCCATTACGATTTGATTTAATATTTGAGAGATTTTTAAATTCAGAACGCGTTGTTATGCCAGATTTAGATATCGATTTTTGTATGGACAATCGAGATAAAGTTATTGAACATGTTTCAAAAATGTATGGACGAGAATCAGTATCTCAAATTATTACTTTTGGAACTTTAACAGCTAAGGCAGTTATAAGAGATGTAGGTCGAGTTTTGGGCTTTCCTTATGGATTTTTGCATCGTATATCTAAATTAATTCCATTAGATCCTGGAATGACATTAAAAAAAGCTTTATCTAAAAAATCAGAGTTATTAAAACTTTATAATTCCGAAGAAGAGGTAAAAGAATTAATTGATATTTCTAAAAATTTAGAAGGCATAACACGAAATGTTGGAAAACATGCTGGTGGATTAGTAATTTCTCCAGGGAAAATTACTGATTTTTCTCCGTTATATTGTGACGAAAATGGTGATAATCCTGTAACTCAATTTGATAAAGTAGACATTGAACTAATAGGATTAGTTAAATTTGATTTTCTTGGTTTGAAAACATTAACTATAATTCATAATTCTGTGAAAATGATAAATAATAATTTATTAAAAAAAAATAAAAGTTTAATTAGTATAAATGATATTTCTTTAAAGGATAGCAATTGTTTCAATTTTTTACAGTTATCTAATACTGTTGGGATTTTTCAGCTAGAATCTTATGGAATGAAAGATTTAATTTTTCGCTTAAGGCCGGATTGCTTTGAAGATTTAGTAGCTTTAGTAGCTTTATTTCGACCTGGTCCTTTAAAATCAGGTATGGTAGATAACTTTATAAATAGAAAACATGGAAGAGAAGAAATAGCTTACCCTGATAAAAGATGGCAACATATTTTTTTAAAACCTATCTTAGAATCAACGTATGGAATTATTTTATATCAAGAACAGGTTATGAAAATTGCTCAAGTTTTAGCAAACTATACTCTAGGAAGTGCAGATCTCTTACGTCTTGCGATAGAGAAAAAAGATTTACTGGAAATTAACAAGCAAAGAATTATGTTTAAATCCGGAGCGAAAAAAAATCGTATTAATTCTAAATTAGCAATGAATATTTTTGATTTATTAGAAAATTTTGCAGGATATGCTTTTAATAAGTCACATTCTGTTGCTTATGCCTTGATATCATATCAAACTTTATGGCTAAAATTGTATTATCCTTCTGAATTTATGTCAGCTGCTATGAACGCTGATATAGATAATACTAAAAAGCTAGTTACATTGTTACTTGAATGTAAAAAAATTAATTTAAATATTGTTCCTCCTAGTATTAATGAAAGTGATTATTATTTTAAAGTTGACAAACACGGAAGCATTGTATATGGATTAGGAGCTATAAAGGGAATTGGAAAACCAGTAGTTTTTGCTATTATTTCTTCTAGGAATCAGAATGGATTTTTTTCTGAATTATTTGAACTATGTGTTTTGGTTGATTCAAAAATATTGACCAAAAGAGTTATTGAAAAATTAATTAAATCAGGAAGTTTAGATTGTTTAGGAATGAAAAGGTCAGTTTTATTAAACAATTATAATGTTATCATTAAATCAGCACATCAATATGCAAACTCAAAAAAGTTAAGAAAAATAGAATTATTTGGGTCTTTAAAAGAAGACTTAAAAATGATAGGAAATTCTTCTCGCGAAGAACTTACTTTCTTTGAAAATTTAAAGTTTGAATGGGAAAAAGAAAGTTTGGGAATATATCTTACTGGACATCCTATTGATAAATATCTGTATATTTTAGATCAATATCCTATATGTATACGTATAGAAAAAATTAGTAATGCACATGTAAATAAAAACATTTTTGTTTTTGGAATGATTACTATGTTAAAGTTTAAGACAACAAAAAATCATAAAAAAATAGCAGTTTTTATATTAGAAGATCATTTTTTTCATTTAGACATTATAATATTTAGCGAAGTTTTAGAAAAATATGTGCATATTTTAGAAAATGGGTTAATTGTTGTTGTTTTCGGATATTTTAAAATAAATAAAATTAATAATAATCGTATGCTTATAATGAGTAAAATAGTTTTTTCAAAA
Organism: Buchnera aphidicola (Schlechtendalia chinensis); assembly: GCF_001648115.1. NCBI lineage: Bacteria > Pseudomonadati > Pseudomonadota > Gammaproteobacteria > Enterobacterales > Erwiniaceae > Buchnera > Buchnera aphidicola. The sequence goes on from NZ_CP011299.1 coordinate 256,242, forward strand.
AAAATGTAAGTATTTTAAGATAGTTATTTAACTTGTATATTTAATTTTAAATTTTTTATATTTTATGGATTATAACAATTTGAAATTATATATTTAGCGACATTATGTATTATTAATTTTTACATTTTTTATGATATTTTAATTTCTTCTTGAATTAATGCAATTATATCATCTTTAGAAACGATTATTTTTGTATTTTTAGATCTATTTCTGCATTCTACTTTGTTTTCTTTTAGAAGATTTTCGCTAATTATAACAATATAAGGTATTCCTATAAGTTCAATATCGGATAACATTTTTCCGGAACGTTCATTTCTATCATCCAATAATACTGAAATATTATTATTTTTAAAAAGATAATATAAGGATTTTGATTCATTTTGTACTATTTTAGATGCATAGAGATTGATGGGAACAATAGCTATTTTAAAAGGAGCAACTGAAATAGGCCAAATAATCCCTTTGTCATCATTGTTTTGCTCAATAATAGCAGCTACAGTACGTGTAACACCAATTCCATAGCATCCCATTTTTAAAAATTTTTTGTAACCGGTATGATCTTGTACTTGCGCTTTCATTGTTTTAGAATATTTTTCTCCTAATTGGAAGATATGTCCGATTTCAATACTTTTTAAAATTTTTAATTTTCCAATTCCATCAGGACTAATATCTCCTTCTAAAACATTTCTAATATCAAATATTTTAGGAAATGATAAATTTACATTCCAATTCATATTATTAAAATATTTTCCAGTAACATTTGATCCAATAGTAAAATTTTTAAGGGAAATTACTGAAAAATCAGCTAAGATAGGTATATTTAAACCAATTGGTCCTATAAAATTTTCTGTAGTACCTGTCAATTTTAAAATTTCGATTTTAGAAGCAAATATGACAGGATAAGAAATAATTTTTATTTTTGATAATTTACTCTCATTAATGGTGTGATCTCCTCGAAGTAATATAGCTATAAAATCATAATTTGTATTTTTTTTTGGTTTTACTAAAATTGTTTTAATTGTATTCATATTTGATGCAAAACACTTATTTGACATTTCTGGTAATGTTTTTAAAAAATTTTTTTTTGCTATATGATTTAGTGTATGCTTTTCAACTTTTCTTTTAGAAGTAGCTACTTGAATGTTTGCAGCATAATTAGATTTAGTAGACAATGCAATTGAATCTTCTCCATTTGAACTTAATGCTTGAAATTCGTGTGATTTTACTCCTCCCATAGTTTTGGAATCAGCTTCTACAATATGAAAATTTAGTTTCATCTTTAAAAATATTTTTTTATATACATTTTTGATTAGGTTATAAGTCTTATTCAATGATAATGAACTTATATGAAAAGAATATGCATCTTTCATAATAAATTCTCGAGATCTTATTACTCCAAAACGTGGTCGAATTTCGTCTCGAAATTTTGTTTGAATTTGGTATAATAGTAATGGAAGCTGCTTATATGATTTTAATTCGTTTCGAACTAAATTTGTTATAATTTCTTCATGAGTAGGTCCTAGAACAAAATTATTATTTTTACGGTCAGATATTTTAAACAATTCTGCTCCATATGTTTTTTTACGATCACTTAATTTCCACAAGTTTTCAGATTGTAACATAGGCATTTGAACTTCTAATGCGTTTATTTTTTGCATTTCTGATTTTATTATTTTTTTTATGTTTTTAAGTATACGTAATCCAGTAGGTAACCAGGTGTATATACCAGAGGAGCTTTGTCTAATAATTCCTGCTCGTATCATTAGTTTATGACTAATACTATCTGCATAATGGGGATTTTCTCTAAGTGTTGAGAATAAATATTTTTTAGCACGCATATGTTTTTTCTCTTAAACTAAACATCATTTGTAATAAATATATTAGTATAGATTGTAAGATTTGTAGTATTTTGTATATTTTTTTCTAATATTGATATATTAGAAATAATAGAATTTTAAAATAGTATGTTTTTAATTAATTTTATTGTAATAAAAATTTTACTATAATTATAGTAAAGATGTGTATTTTATAAACAAAGTTTTTTGATAATAAAGGGCGATTTGTGTGGATGATAATAATCACGAAGAAAAAACCGAGAATCCAACTAGTTATCGTTTAAAAAAAGCTAAAAAAGAAGGAAACAATCGATTTTCTCGAGAGCTAAATTCATTATTAATTTTAATCATTTCATTAATGATTTTTTGGTTTAATAAACAAGATATTGTAGTGTTATTTGAAAAAATTATGCGTTCTGGTTTAGTTTTTAATAGTTCTGTTATTCATAATAAAAATATATTTAATGTGAATACAATTTTTTCAGTAAACTATGATATTTGGAATATATTAAAAATTATTTTTTTTCCTATGTTTTTGACTATATTTTTGTCAATAGTATGCAGTAACTACAATTTTTATATTAAATCATTACATTTTGATTTTAAGAAATTAAATCCTTTGCAGGGATTAAAAAAAATATTTTCCAATCAAATTTTTGTAGAATTTTTTAAAACAATATTTAAAATTTTTTTAGTTAGTTGTATTTCATATTTTTACATGTTACAAAGTTTTTCAACTTCTTTAAAACTTATAGGAAGTAGTATTTCTTTTGTATTAAAAAAAAATTTTTTTGCAATTTTTTCATGTGTTCTAACTATTTTAATTACAATAATTCCTATTGTGCTTTTTGATATATTTTGGGAAAGATTTAACTATTATAAAAAGCTACGAATGACTCGAAAAGAAGTTCGTGATGAATTTAAAACAACAGAAGGGGATCCTAACGTTAAATCTCGTATTCGTAGAACTATGCGAGAAGTAATGCGTCGGCGTATGATATCCAATGTATCAGAATCTGATGTAATTATTGTAAATCCTTCTCACTATGCAGTTGCTCTTCAATATAAAGAGAATAGTATGAGTGCTCCAAAAATATTAGCAAAAGGATCTGGTAAATTAGCATTAAAAATTCGTAAGATAGGCAATGAACATTCTATTCCTGTTCTTTTTTCATCTTCATTAGCACGTACTTTGTATCTTTACACAGATATTGGTCAATATGTACCTAGTACACTATATGCAGCTGTTGCAGAAGTATTAGCGTGGGTTTGGAAAATTAGAATTTGGAAAAAAGAAGGTGGAATTTTCCCTGAACAACCTCACAATTTTTTTATTCCTTTAGAATTACGTACTTTAAAAGAGGACAAAGATTTATGATTAATATTTTATCATTGTCAAATGTTTTAAAAAAGTTAAAATTGGTTCAATGGCAAATATTAGCTGGTCCTTTCTTGATTTTAATTATTTTATCAATGATGGTTTTGCCATTAGCTCCGTTTATACTAGATTTACTTTTTACTTTTAACATAGCCTTGTCAATTATAATATTATTAGTTTCAATGTTTACTACTCACACATTAGAATTTACTGCATTTCCTATTATTTTGTTATTTTCTACTTTATTGCGATTAGCTTTAAATATTGCATCTACAAGAATTATTTTATTATATGGACATATGGGTTCTTATTCTGCTGGAAATGTGATACAAGCTTTTGGTCATTTTTTAGTTGGTGGAAATTTTGCAATTGGAATTGTTGTATTTGTTATTTTAGTTATTATAAACTTTATGGTAATTACTAAAGGAGCCGGCCGCATTGCAGAGGTAGGAGCTAGATTTATATTAGATGGAATGCCGGGCAAGCAAATGGCAATTGATGCTGATTTAAACGCAGGATTAATTGGAGAAACACAAGCTAAAAATCGTAGGCTGGAAATTACGCAAGAAGCTGATTTTTACGGTTCTATGGACGGAGCGAGCAAATTTGTTAGAGGGGATGCTATAGCAGGAATACTAATTATGGTGATAAACATTATAGGAGGATTAATTGTTGGTATATTTCAGCATAAAATGTTATTTACCAAAGCTGCAGAGTTTTATACTATATTAACTATCGGAGATGGATTAGTAGCTCAAATTCCTGCTTTAGTCATTTCTACCGCTTCTGGAGTTATCGTTACTCGTGTTAGTACTAAACAAAATGTTAGTGAGCAAATGATTGGTCAATTATTTAACAATCATAAAGTTATATTGTTAAGTGGTATTGTTCTAGGTATTCTTGGATTAGTTCCTGGTATGCCAAATCTTATATTTTTATTATTTACAAGTTTATTATTTGCATTATCTTGGTTGTTATATAACAATCCTCCAAAGTTTAAAAAATCTATTTTAAATCATGACACAGTAAATATTTCTGATGATAAAGATGCTACTTGGAACGATGTACAATTGGAAGATTCATTAGGAATTGAGTTAGGTAGTAAACTCGTAACTATAATTAAGAATAATGATAATGTAAAAGACGATTTCTTTCACAAAATTCGAAATGTAAGGAAAAAATGTGCTAAGGAAATTGGGTTTTTACCTCCGTTAGTTCATGTTAGAAATAATTTTAATTTATCTCAAGAAGATTATAGAATATTAATTAAAGGAATTGAAATAGGTAGAGGTTTTATAAGATGTGGTAAATTTTTAGCTATTGATTCAAAAAATATGTTAGATGCATTAACAGCAGAAGAAATTCTTGAACCTGTTTTTAATTTTAAATCGTTTTGGATTGATCGATCTTTAATAGATCAAGCGAAACGAAAAGGATACAATATTATTCAAGACAATTCTATAATTCCTACTCATCTAAATCAGATTATTTTACGTAATTCTAGTAAATTATTTGGAAGACAGGAAGCCCAACAATTGTTAGATCATGTCAACAAATATTTTCCGAAATTAGTAGAAGATTTAATTCCAAATTCAATAAACTTAACAATTTTTCACAAAGTTATTCAAAATTTGTTATTTGAGCATGTTCCTATTCGTGATATGCAAACTATTTTAGAGACTTTAATAACTAATTCTGCTATTCATAAAAACGATTCGTTGATGTTAACTAGTTTAGTAAGATTACGTTTACAAAAATTAATAATCCAAAAATTTTTTGACAACGATGAACTAAAAGTTATAGGATTAGGTGTAAAGTTAGAAGGTATTTTGTTACAAACTTTTAAAAATGGTGCAAACGGTAACAATGTTATAGAACCAGGACTATATAACTATTTTTTACAAGAATTAAAAACAGCTATCGATCGTCAAATATTACTTAATAATCCAATAGTACTTTTAGTAAGTCATAAATTGAGAATGCATTTATCGCAAATATTATTAAAAGTGTTTTCAAATTTAACTATTCTTTCTAATTTAGAATTAGAAGAGACAGAAAAACCAATACATGTTACTAGTGTTGTCGGGTCTTAATAACAAATATCTTTGTATTTTTTTTTATATTGTATTTACTCTGCATAATTTTTGTAATTTTAGAATAATTTTGAGTGGTACATGAGTGTATGTATCACTTTTATATATAAGACAAATTATATATATAATAATGTTATATTAAAGTTTGGCATTAGAAATAGTTCTATGTTATAAAATTTAAATAATCTTTTTTTACATATAGTTAATCGTCGAAATTCCTATAATTTTTAATCCTTGTTTTATCGTTCTTGCGGTTAAAAACGATAAAATTAATCTACTATTATGAGTTTTTATATTTTTAGAAAATAAAATAGAGCAATTTTCATAGAAATGTGAAAAAAGTGTTGCAAGATCATATAGATATCCACACAATATGTGTGGCATACCTTTTTTAGAAGTTTCAACAATTATTTCTTCAAATTGTAATAATTTGAATCCTAATTTTATTTCACATAATTCTGTTAATTGTATTTTTCCTTTTATTTTTATCATTGAAATCTCAAGTTTTTTAAATATAGATAGTATTCTAGTGTATGCATATTGTATGTAAGGTGCAGTATTCCCATTAAAAGACAATATATTTTTCCAATTAAAAGTATAATTAGTAGATCTGTTTTTAGAAAGATCGAAATATTTTATAGCTCCGATTCCTATTTTTTTAGCTAATAAGTTAAGTTTTTTATTAGAAATAGCTGGATTTTTTTGTTTTGCAATGGTTTTAGCACGATTTATTGCTTCATTAAGTAAAAACGATAATTTTATATTTTCTCCGGATCTAGTTTTAAATGGACGATTATTCTTAGATAATATCATTCCAAACATATGGTGTTCTATTTGAAAATCGTTAGGAATATAACCAGCTTTTTTTCCTATTTCTATTATTTGCATAAGATGTCGGTGTTGTCTGCTATCAGTATAATACAGTATTTGATCAGCATGAAGTACTTCATACCGATATTTTAAACATGCTAAATCAGTAGCAGCGTAAAGAAATCTTCCATCTTCGTTCTTAATAGTTACACCCATTGGATCTCCGTTCCTATTTTTAAATGTATTCAAAAAAACTATTATTGCACCGTTATGTTCTATTGCAATTCTTTTATTTTTTAGATCTTTTACTATTTCTGGTAACATATCTTTGTAAAAACTCTCTCCTAAAATGTGCTTTTTAGAAAGAGTTACATCTAATTTTTTATAAATTTTTTCATTTCTATGAATAGTGATATTAACAATTTCTTGCCAAATTTTTTTGTAGCATTTATCATCAGATTGCAACTTTATTGTGCATTCTTGTGTTTTTTTTAAAAATTTTTCGTTTTTTTCACATAATTTTTTAGCTTTTTGATATATTGCATTAAAATTTAAAAATTTTAAAAGTTCTAATTTTTTTTTATTTTCTTGTAAATAGGCTATTATCATTCCAAATTGCATACCCCAGTCTCCAATATGGTTCATTCTAATAACGTTATGTCCAAGAAACTCCATAATTCTAGCTGTAGCGTCTCCTATAACTGTTGAACGTAAATGTCCTACATGCATATCTTTTGCAATGTTCGGAGATGAATAGTCTATAACAATATTTTTAGGTTTTTGAAGTTTAACATCTAGTCGTATCGAATTTATTTTTTTTTCTAATTTCTTAAACATCCATGTTTCGTTTAAAAAAATGTTAATAAATCCAGGTTGAGATACTTGAATACTTTTATACATTTCATGAATTTGCATTTTAATAGCAATTTTTTTAGCAAGTGTGTAAGAATCTTGGTTTGTATGTTTTGCTATATTAATTATTCCATTAATTTGATAATTCCATGGTTTTTTATCATAAGTATTATAAACTAGAATATCACTTGATTTTTTTATTCCATTATTTGTTAGAGATTGAATTATATGTTTTTTTAAAATTGATTTTATATTCATTTTTTATATATTTGTATATACATTCTTTAAAATAAATGTTTTTGTAATAATTATTTAATTGTATAATGTAAAATTATATAGTTTTAGATAATAATTATATATCGTATTCGATAAATTTTTGTAAATTTTTATTTTTTATTTTTTATAAAAAAAATTGTTTTTAAAATTGTTGACAAGACAAATAAAAAGTGTAATTATATAAAAAGTTTAGGAGTTATGTTCTTTAAAAAAATATTAGAAAATTTGTGTGGGTACGCTAAAATTAAAGAATAAAATTATTTAGTGTTTTATTTATTAAAAAATAATTTTTTTATTTTTTATAAAAGAATTTTCAATTGAAGAGTTTGATCATGGCTCAGATTGAACGCTGGCGGCAAGCCTAACACATGCAAGTCGAGCGGCATCGAAAGAAAATATTTTTTTTTCTTGTCGGCAAGCGGCAAACGGGTGAGTAATATCTGGGGATCTACCTAAAAGAGGGGGACAACTATTGGAAACGATGGCTAATACCGCATAATGTTGGAAAACCAAAGTAGGGGACCTTTTGGCCTTACGCTTTTAGATGAACCCAGACGAGATTAGCTTGATGGTGAGGTAATGGCTTACCAATGCTACGATCTCTAGCTGGTCTGAGAGGATAACCAGCCACACTGGAACTGAGATACGGTCCAGACTCCTACGGGAGGCAGCAGTGGGGAATATTGCACAATGGGCGAAAGCCTGATGCAGCTATGCCGCGTGTATGAAGAAGGCCTTCGGGTTGTAAAGTACTTTCAGCGGGGAAGAAAGAGAACTTTTATAATACATTAGTTCTTATGACGTTACCCGAAAAAGAAGCACCGGCTAACTCCGTGCCAGCAGCCGCGGTAATACGGAGGGTGCAAGCGTTAATCGGAATTACTGGGCGTAAAGAGCACGTAGGCGGTTTTTTAAGTCAGATGTGAAATCCCTAGGCTTAACTTAGGAACTGCATTTGAAACTGATAGGCTAGAGTATCATAGAGGGAGGTAGAATTCTAGGTGTAGCGGTGAAATGCGTAGATATCTAGAGGAATACCAGTGGCGAAAGCGACCTCCTAAATGAATACTGACGCTGAGGTGCGAAAGCGTGGGGAGCAAACAGGATTAGATACCCTGGTAGTCCATGCTGTAAACGATGTCGACTTGGAGGTTGCTTCCTTGAGAAGTGTCTTCCGAAGCTAACGCATTAAGTCGACCGCCTGGGGAGTACGGTCGCAAGGCTAAAACTCAAATGAATTGACGGGGGCCCGCACAAGCGGTGGAGCATGTGGTTTAATTCGATGCAACGCGAAGAACCTTACCTGGTCTTGACATCCATAGAATTTTTTAGAGATAGAAGAGTGCCTTAGGGAACTATGAGACAGGTGCTGCATGGCTGTCGTCAGCTCGTGTTGTGAAATGTTGGGTTAAGTCCCGCAACGAGCGCAACCCCTATCCTTTGTTGCCATCGGTTCGGCCGGGAACTCAGAGGAGACTGCCGGTTATAAACCGGAGGAAGGTGGGGATGACGTCAAGTCATCATGGCCCTTACGACCAGGGCTACACACGTGCTACAATGGCATATACAAAGAGATGCAGCTCTGCAAAGATAAGCAAACCTCATAAAGTATGTCGTAGTTCGGACTGGAGTCTGCAACTCGACTCCACGAAGTCGGAATCGCTAGTAATCGTGGATCAGAATGCCACGGTGAATACGTTCCCGGGCCTTGTACACACCGCCCGTCACACCATGGGAGTGGGTTGCAAAAGAAGCAAGTAGCTTAACCAAGTTTTATCTGGATGGCGCTTACCACTTTGTGATTCATGACTGGGGTGAAGTCGTAACAAGGTAACCGTAGGGGAACCTGCGGTTGGATCACCTCCTTATAAATAATTCTTAATTTTAGGTTGTACCCACACAAATTTTCTAATTAACATAAAAACAGGCTTGTAGCTCAGCTTGGTTAGAGCACACCCCTGATAAGGGTGAGGTCGGTGGTTCAATTCCACTCAGGCCTACCACTATAAATTTAAATATTTAAATTAATGGGGCTGTAGCTCAGTTGGGAGAGCGCCTGCTTTGCACGCAGGAGGTCAGCGGTTCGACCCCGCTTAGCTCCAGATTTTATTTGTATTCTTCTTTCATTTTTCTTAATTTATATAAAATATTGGATCCAAACATTAAGTCTTTATGAATTTTAGTGTAATTTTTTACTTCTAATGTATTTAAATTTAAAAATGGATTTATTTTTTTTTCAATTTTTAATGTACTAGGTAACGAACATTTATTTTCTAAACGCATATTATAAGTTTTTTTATATAATTTAGATAAAATTGCATTATTTTTAAAAATAGATTTAGAAAATTTTAAGTTTTGTAATGTATATTCATGTGTACAATAAATTAAAGTTTCATTGGGAAGACGTTTAAGTTTATTAAGTGAGTTGTATGCTTTTAATAACATGCCATCTGCTATTTTCCCACATCCTCCTGAAAAAAGTGTGTCTCCACAAAATAAATAAGGATTTTTATAATATGATACGTGTCCTTCAGTATGACCTGGAGTAAATATCACTTGGAATTTATAATTTAAAATTTTAATAAAGGTATTGTTTTTACATATTTTGTTTACTCCAAATTTTTTTGCTTCCTTTGGACCGTAGACAAATAATTTGGGATACATTTTGATTAATTTTTTAATTCCCATAACGTGATCACTATGAAAATGCGTAACTAGAATAGCTACAGGATGAATGTTGAGTTTTTTTATTGAATTCAAAATTAATGCATCGTTTCCTCCTGGATCAACAATAATACAAAAATTTTTATGGTTTATCATTATCCATACGTAATTATCGTTTAGTATTGGTATATATATTATTTTCATGTGTTAACTATTTTATTTTTTCGATGATTAGATTATTTTTTGAGAAGTATTATTAATGTAATTTTAAATATTTAATACTATGTAATATTAGTATGTAACATATCCAAAATCCTGAAATGTAGGATATTTTGCAGAATCTTTTGCTTTATCATTGCATCGTTCATTTTCACTATGTCCTGAATGTCCTTTTATCCATTTCCAATTTACTTTGTGATGACATAATCTTTTATTTAAATGAACCCAAAGATCAATATTTTTAACTTTTGTGTTTTTTGCGGTTTTCCAATTATTTAATTTCCATTTTTTGATCCATAGTGAAATTCCCTTTTGAACATATTGACTATCAAGTGTTACTTCGATAATACATGGTTTTTTTATTTTTTCTAATGCTTTTATAACTCCCATAAGTTCCATACGATTGTTTGTAGTATAATAAAATCCTGAGCTAATGATAATTTCTTGATTATTGCATTGAATTATTGAACAATATCCTCCTGGTCCTGGATTTCCGAAGCAAGAACCATCTGAAAATATTTTTACGACATTTGACATAATTACATTTTCCTCAAAGATTTTGATATATAAAATATGAAAAAAGATAGAAAAGTTGTTTTAGATACTGAAACTACAGGTATGAATTTTACCGGTTGTTTTTACGAAAATCATAGAATAATTGAAATTGGAGCAGTAGAAATTATTAATAATCATATTACTGGTAATAATTTTCACTCATATATTTTTCCTGAAAGATCAATAGATAAAAATGCTTTTAAAATTCATGGAATTTCTAGTAATTTTTTGTCATGTAAGCCTAAATTTTCAGAAATCATTGTACCATTTTTAACATATCTTGATAATTCTGATTTAATTATTCATAATGCTAAATTTGATATTGGTTTTATTAATTATGAATTAAGTATGCTGAAATTAAATGTTAAAAATATTTCAGAAAATTGCAATATTATCGATACATTGTCAATGGCACGAAAAATATTTCCAGGAAAGAAGAACACTTTAGATTCTTTATGTACCCGTTATAAAATTGATATTACTAATAGAACAATACATAGCGCAATCTATGATGCTAAACTATTAGCTAAAGTATACATATTTATGACTAATTTTCAAAAGTCTTTGCCAATATTTGATAATAACGTTTTTGAAAATTATTTGTCAAAGAAAGCATACTCAAAACATGCGCGATCTAAAATTTTGTTAGCAACAGAGCATGAAAGTATTAGTCATAAAAACTATTTAAAATACATGATGAATATATCAGGAAAATGTATTTGGTTAACAGAATAAAATGTGTATGAAACTATGTTGACAGTAATAATATTAAATTATATACTTGAAATGAAAAATTCAGTAATTGGTGCGGTAGTTCAGTTGGTTAGAATATCGGCCTGTCACGCCGGGGGTCGCGGGTTCAAGTCCCGTCCGCACCGTATATTTAAATTCAAGTATTTTACTGTAATTTTTTCTCATAAATCATGTTTAATTTTGATCTGGTATAATGAGGATAGCATCGGAAAATTATGTAATTCATATAAATATGTTTTTTAAATTATTTATTTTAAAAAAAATCGAATTAAAACTTTAGAAATAATTTTAGCATAGATTTTGTATTATCTAATTTAATTAAGCTAATTTTGAGATTGTATTTTTAGGTTTTTTATGAGTAGGAAATATATTGTTACTTGGGATATGTTACAAATTTATGCTAGAAGATTAGCTTACAGATTGCTTCCAGTAACACGATGGAAAAGTATTATCGCAGTCAGTAGAGGAGGTCTAATTCCATCAGCATTATTAGCAAGAGAATTAAATATTAGATTTGTTGATACTATTTGTGTATCTAGTTATGATCATAATAGATTACGAGATTTAAAAATCTTAAAACACGCATCTGTACATGGTAAAAATAATTCTGATATTATTATAGTAGATGATTTAGTTGATACTGGAGGTACAGTTCAAACTATCCGTCATATATATCCGAAAGCAATATTTGTTACTATTTTTGCAAAACCAATGGGGAAATCTTTAGTAGACGAGTATATTGTAGATATACCTCAAAAAGTATGGATTGAACAACCATGGGACATGGGGATTTCTTATCAAAAACCCTTAATTAAAGATTTTTAATAAATTTTAGTTAGTTTTATAAATTTTAACTGTTAAAAAGTTCTTTAAAAAAAATAAAATTTTATATATCGAGTTTCTCGAATAATTATTTTGAGTTTAGGAGTTTAAAGTTATGGAAAAAGAAGAAAAAAATTTAAGAAAGGATAATATTGAAAACATTAATCAAAACGAAAATTCATCAATAATCGATAGTAATTTACTTTCAGAAAAAATTGATATTCTTAATAAAAATATTGAAGATCTTAATTCAGATCTTTTGAAAAAAAAAATTTTAAGATCAGAAAGGATACGTTTGTTTCGTAATAGAATAGAAAAGGATATAAGTAATACTCATAAATTTTCTTTAAGTAATTTTATCAGTTCATTGCTTCCTATTATTGATAACGTTGAGCGTGCATTGCATTTATTTGACAAAAATGATAAGAATTTAACACCAATATTTTGTGAATTGGAAAATATTTTTCAGTCTTTTTTGAAATTTTTGGAAAAGTTTGGAATAAAAGTAATAGATGAATTTAATGTTCCATTTAACCCCGAAATGCACCAAGCTATGGTTACAAAACCTTGTAACGACAATAAAAAGGAAAATTATGTAATTTCCATTATGCAAAAAGGTTATTTAATAAATGAAAGATTGTTACGACCAGCATTGGTAGTAGTTTCTAAATTTCAACCATGATAAATTTTTTGAAAATTTACGTTTTACTGAATAAAAGTAAAAAAATTTTAGTATTTAAACTATGTTTAAAGTTAAATTTTTGGTATTTTATTTTTTTATTGAATAATACTTTTTTCGTCTTAACTCTTTTGGGTCTGTCAATAATGGCCGATAAATTTCAATTCGATCTCCATGATTAACGAGATCACTTAAATTTACTATTTTCCCATAAATTCCTACGTTGTTATTATGTATATCAATATTTTTATTTTTAATTATATTAGATAACAATATTGCTTTTTTGACGGAAATTTGATTTTTTAATTTTATTTTTTTTAAGTATTGCGTTTTTTTCAAAGCGTATACAATAGTGACTTCAATAAGTTTCATTTTCATATATTATTATTTATGTTTTTAATGTAAAAAAATATTTTAACAATCATTATAAAAAATTCAAAACGTACATTTTCCAGAAATGTTCTTTTCAACTAGCTATAGTAAAATATAAATATTAGAATTGGATGTGAAATAGATGAAACATAAAGTTAACGATTCAGTTACAAACATTGTTGTTAATAGAAAAGCAAAATATAATTATTTTGTAGAATCAACTTTAGATGCCGGTTTAGTCTTACTAGGTTGGGAAGTAAAAGCGTTAAAATTGGGTAATGTAAATATAGTAAATAGTTATGTTTCATTTCATTTAGGTGAAGTATATTTGTTTGGTGTGCAATTTAATCCTCTTCATACTACTAGTCTTCATACGTTTCATCACTTAAAAAGAAAAATAAAAGTATTACTTAAAAAAAACGAAATTATTTCTTTACATAATAAAATATATAAAAATGGATATACTGCTATAGTTTTATCATTTTTTTTAAAAAATAGTTGGTGTAAAATAAAAATTGCTATTGCAAAAGGGAAAACACAACGTGATAAACGAGATGAAGAAAAAAAATCTATGTGGAATCTCGAGAAAAGTAGAATTATGAAAAAAGTAAATTTAGTATAACAGATTAAAATTATTTTAGAAAATAAAATTTTATTTGGAATTAACTAATGAACTTAGACGATCAATATTTTATGAAATCAGCTCTTAAATTTGCTCGGTTAGCTGAAATAAAGCAAGAGGTTCCTGTAGGTGCAGTGTTAGTATTAAATGATGTTATTATTGGAAAAGGTTCAAATAGTTCTATTTCTAAGCATGATCCCACCGCTCATGCTGAAATAATAGCATTACGCAAAGGAGGAAAATTTTTGAAAAACTATCGTTTATTAAGTACAACATTATATGTAACTTTGGAACCTTGTTTTATGTGTTACGGAGCAATTATTAATAGTAGGATTTCTAGACTAGTATTTGGAACATGTTATAACAAAACAAATCATTGTACTTTTTTTGGAGATAATATTAGAACAAGAATACGAAAAAATAAAATATTAATTACGAAAAATGTTTTAAATGAAGAATGTAAAAAAATATTACGAGTTTTTTTTAGAAATAAAAGAAAATAATTATTTTTAAAAGAATCATGTATTTAATTTATTTTTCGAAAATCACAATAGTTAAAATGTATAATTTTTCATCACTTATGCTAACATGCGCACAATGTACACCTAAATTTTTTGTAATTATTTTAGCTTTTTTTAAAAACCTTAAATATGGCTTCCCTAACTTATTATGGCGTAATTCAAAATTATTAAATTTTATTCCATTTCGTATTCCTGTTCCTAATGCTTTAGAAGCTGATTCTTTAACAGAAAAGTGCTTCGCTAAAAAATAAACAGGATTAGTACTTCTTTGATATTCTTTTAATTCAAATCTAGATAATATACGTTTTGCAAATTTTTTTCCTAACGTTCGAATTATACTTTTTATTCTAATTATAGATAAAATATCTATTCCTATTCCAAAAATGCTCATGTATTTTAATATTTTTTATTATTTAAAATTTTATTGGCAATATTTTTAATAAGTGTTAAAAATTTCTTATATTTCAATAATTTATTTTTGTAAAAACTTTTTTTGATGAACATTATAAACTTGATATTTTTTGTTATCTTTTTTAACAAATAATGAAAGGTATACTTTATGTTTGAAGTATTTTTCTAACTCTTGTCTAGCAAGAGTTCCACAAAATTTTATTTTAGTTCCTTTTTTTCCAACAATTATTTGCTTATGTTGATTATTTTTTACAACAATCAATGCTTTTATGACGTACATTTTTTTTTCTTTGAAACATATACTTTCAACAATTATTCTTATTGAGTAGGAAACTTCTTCTCCTAAATAAAATATAAACTTCTCTCTAATAATTTCCTGAACTTTAAAATACAAATTATAACTGGTTTTTTGCGTAGTTGGAAAACGTATTTTAGATATAGGAAGTAATGCTTGAACTAGTTTTGATAGTAAATGAATATTTTCTCCTGTTTTTCCAGAAATTGGCACAATTTCTTCAAATAACTTTTTTTTTCTCAAAGACTCTATATATGGTAATAAATTATTTTTTTGTAGTATTTTATCGTTTTTATTAATTACTGCTATTACTGGAATAGTATTATGTTTTACAAGATTTAATATTAAATTATCTTCTGATGTCCATGTTATTCCATCTAATACAAATAATATTAATGTTGCATTATTACATAATTTGTTAATATAGCATTTTTCGATTACATTATTAACATTAAAATGTTTATATGATATTCCAGGCGTATCGATGTAAATTGCTTGAAATAATCCATCGTTTTGAATTCCAATAATGTCGCATTGAGTTGTATGTGGTCGTTTAGAAACGATAGATACTTTAGTTTTTACTAGACTATTAATTATTGTTGATTTTCCTGCATTAGGTTTTCCAACGATAACAATTGTTCCACAATAATATTTTTGTTTCACTCTAATCCTAGTTTTGTTAATGCGTTTTGCGCTGCTTCTTGTTCTGCTTTTCTTCGGCTAGATCCAATTCCAATTAGTTTCTCATTTACTCCACTAATTTCGCAATAA
The DNA here is from genome assembly GCF_001648115.1 of Buchnera aphidicola (Schlechtendalia chinensis). Classification (NCBI taxonomy): domain Bacteria; kingdom Pseudomonadati; phylum Pseudomonadota; class Gammaproteobacteria; order Enterobacterales; family Erwiniaceae; genus Buchnera; species Buchnera aphidicola. The sequence goes on from NZ_CP011299.1 coordinate 272,170, forward strand.
ATAGTAAATAATTGGTTATGTGCTTCTCCATAAACTTGTTCTACTAGATATGAAGGTAGAGGCAAATGTTTTGATTGTAAATATTCTTGTAATCTAGTCTTAGGATCTTTTTGAGTATCTCCAGGACTAATTTTTTCTAATCTTTTTTTATACCATTTTAAGATTAATTTTTCTACTGTTTTTAAATTACTATCTAAAAATATACTACCAATAAGTGCTTCTATCGTATTTGCTAATATTGATTCTCTTCTGAATCCACCACTTTTAAGTTCTCCTTGCCCTAATTGTAAATAATTACCTAAATTGAATTCAGATGCTATTTTAGCTAAAGTGTTTCCTTTAACTAAAGTTGCTCTCATTCTGCTCATATCTCCTTCATTAACGTTAGGAAAAAAATGATATAGAGCATTAGCTATAACAAAACTTAGAATAGAATCTCCTAAAAACTCAAGTCTTTCGTTATGCTTACTATTTGCACTTCTATGAGTTAATGCTTGAATTAACAAATCTTTTTTAGTAAAAATATATCCTAGAGTTTTTTGTAATTTGCTCACTACATTATGGTTCATATCATTGCCAATTGTACTAATTTGGTAATTATATATTAAATTAGTTTTTTATATGAATTTTATCGTAATAAACATTAAAATATTTTAATCCATTTTAATATATACTTCCAATGCGATTTATTCGTATTCCGATTGGCCAACCATTTTCTATTTTTTTGAGACTCATCCATATAGTAGTTGCTTTTCCTATTAGATTATTTTCTGGAACAAAACCCCAATATCGACTGTCCAAACTATTATCTCGGTTATCGCCTATTACAAAATACATATTTTTTGGAACAATCCAGGTTCCTCTTTTTTGACTTTTTTGTTGAAAATACATTGATTTTTGATCTACTATATTATTAGAAAATAGTATTTTATATGCTAATTTGTCTAATTGTTCTGTACATATATTTAAACGGAAAATTATACTCCTTAATATTTTTTTATTTTTAGGGCTTTTCTTACTCTGTGAAAAGTATATAGTTTTTTTAAATATTTGAAAAAAATTGCTTGGCTGTATATTTATATGGGGAATTATAAATTTTTGTTTACAATTTTTGAATTTAGTGCTTTTAAATTTTACGATAAAATTTTTAGAAAATGTATTATAAGTAATTTCGTCGCCAGGTAGTCCTATAACTCTTTTAATATAATTTAAACTTGTATTTTTTGGATATTTAAAAACTACTACATCACCGCGTTCAGGATGACTAATATTGATTAATATATTATTAGTAATCGGATTTCTAATTCCATAAGAAAATTTTTTGACTAATATATAATCTCCTACTAACAATGTAGGCATCATAGATTCAGACGGAATTTTAAATGGTTCAAACAAAAAAGATCGAATTAAAAAAATTATAAAAAATATAGGAAAAAGAGAAGCTAAAAATTGTATACAATTTTGAAAAATCGTAGTTTCAAATTTATTAGAAAAGTTGATTTTCATTTTTTTTTTAGCATGTTTTCTCTTTTTATTATAATCCAACACACTCCAGTAATTAGTATCGAAATTAATAAAAGTATAATCAATTGATTGCTATTCATTAACATTTCCTTTTTTATAAATGATTATTAAGACGAATTGGATTTTTTTAAAATAGATAAAAATACTTCTTTTGGTATATTTATATTTCCAATTTTTTTCATTTTCTTTTTTCCAAGTTTTTGTTTTTTTAATAATTTTTTTTTCCTAGTTACATCTCCTCCGTAACATTTTGCTAATACATTTTTTCTCAACTGCTTAATAGTGGATTTTGCAACTATTTTTTTTTCTATAATTGCTTGAATGACAATGTCAAATTGATGCCTTGGAATTAACTTTTTCATTTTTTCTATTATTATGCGTGCTTGAATCATTACTTGTGTTTTATGAATTATTAATGATAAAGAATCAATTTTTTTATAGTTTATCAATATATCTAATAATTTCATATTAGAAGTTTTATATGACTCAAAGTTGTACTCTAATGAAGCATATCCACTAGATTGAGATTTTAACTGATCGAAAAAATTTAATATAATTTCTGACATTGGAATGCTATAATGTAACATGATTTGATTGCCATAATATGTTACATCGGTTTGCACTCCTCTTTTTTCCGAACATAATGATAATATATTTCCTAAATATTTTTTAGGTAGTAAAATTTTGCATTTAGCTATCGGTTCTTGAATTTCTTTAATTAAATTTGCCGTCGGAAATTGAGATGGGGTATCAAGAAATAAAATATCATTATTAGTTTTTATAATTTTATATACAACGGTAGGTTGCGTTGATATTATCTCAATATTATATTCGCGTTCTAACCTAGCTTGTATAATTTCCATATGCAATATTCCTAAAAACCCACATCTAAAACCAAAACCTAATGACATAGAAGATTCAGGTTCATAAAACAAAGATGAATCATTTAAACTTAATTTTTCTAATGCGTTTCTAAAAATGTCAAATTGATTTGTATTAATAGTGAACAAACCTGCATAAATGTTTGGTTTAATTTTTTTAAATCCAGGCAGTGCATACTCTGAAACGCTATTTACTGATGCTAAGGTATCACCAACGGGTGCACCAATTATATTTCTAATTCCACAAATGATCCAGCCTATTTCACCACATTTTAAACTGTTTTTATATACTCTTTTTGGAGTAAATATTCCTATTTTTTCTACATAATATGTTTTATTTGTACTCATTACTTTTATTTTAGACTTTTCTTTAAGAATTCCATTCTTTACGCAAATCAGAGATACTACTCCTAAATAATTATCAAACCAAGAATCAATTATTAGTGCTTGAAAATCATTATTTATGTTTCCATTTGGAGCAGAAATATCACGTATAATTTGTTCTAATACATTTTTAATACCCTTTCCTGTCTTAGCTGAACAATGTATTGAATTTTTTACAGAAATTCCTACAAGTTTCTCTATGTCTTTTTCTACTTTTTTAGGATTAGAATTAGGTAAATCTATTTTGTTTAAAACAGGTATAATTGTTAGATTCATATCTAAAGCTTTATGACAATTAGATACAGTTTGTGCTTCTACTCCTTGTACTGAATCTACAATTAGTAGAGCACCTTCACAAGCAGATAAAGAACGTGATACTTCATATGAAAAATCTACATGTCCTGGAGTATCGATAAAATTTAGTTGGTATTCTTTATTTTTATTTGAAATATAATTAATTGTAACGCTTTGTGCTTTAATAGTAATGCCTCTTTCTTTTTCTAAATCCATAGAATCTAAAACTTGCGAACTCATTTCTCTTTCTGATAATCCTCCGCAAAGTTGAATGAACCTATCAGAAATAGTTGATTTTCCATGGTCAATATGAGCAATAATACAAAAATTTCTTATTCTTTTCATTGAATTTAAAATTACCATTTATATAATCAAATTATTCTCGTAATTTAATCGGTTTTATATCAAACATTATTAATATAACTTTATAATTTTTTTTTATATATATTTTTACATAAATTGTGTTTATTATGTTAAAAATATAAATATGTATTTAAAGTTTATATAATTTAATAATTAAATTAGTTTTCAATAACTATATTTTACTATTAATAATGTTGTTAAGAAATTTCATTCTAATTCATATAACAAACTAACCTGTAAGCATTTTACAAAATGTTTTTACTTTTAGAAAGAAAATTATATGTTAAAATTTAAAAAAAAAGTTGTGTTAGCTATGTCTGGAGGCGTAGATTCATCTGTATCTGCATGGATTTTAAAAAATAAAAATTATCATGTAGAGGGATTATTTATGAAAAATTGGGAGGAAAATGATAACAATACTTATTGTTCTTCGAAAAAAGATTTAGAAGATGCTGAATGTGTTTGTGATCAGTTAGGCATCCATTTAAATAAAGTTAATTTTTCTTTTGAATATTGGGAATACGTATTTAAAAAATTTTTAAAAGAATATAAATTAGGAAAAACACCTAACCCTGATGTATTATGTAACAAAGAAATAAAATTTAAAGCATTTTATGAGTTTGCTATTAATAATCTCGGTGCTGATTTTATTGCTACTGGACATTATGTTCGAAGAAAAGATTTTAAAAAATTGTCATTTTTATTGCGAGGTGTTGATTTTAAAAAAGATCAAAGTTATTTTTTATATACTATTAATAAGCATATTCTTAAAAAGTGTTTGTTCCCATTAGGAAAAATGACGAAAGATGTTGTAAGAAAAATAGCAAAACGTTTAAATTTAGTTGTTTTTAACAAAAAAGATTCTACTGGAATTTGCTTTATAAATCCCAAAAATTTTAATAATTTTTTGAATACATATATTCCGCAAAAAAAAGGAAACATTATTACTACTTCCGGTAAAATAATAGGATTACATAAAGGACTGGCATATTATACTTTAGGCCAAAGGAAAGGATTAGGTATAGGAGGAATGGACGGTGTTAAAAATATTCCGTGGTATGTCATAGAAAAAGATATTATTTGTAATTCTTTAATTGTTGCTCAAGGAGTTAATAATCATTATTTAATGTCTATAGGATTAATAGCGTATCGTTTACATTGGATAAATGAAATAGAGATAAATGATTGTTATTTATGTTCAGTGAAAGTAAGATATTGTCAAAAAGACGTTGAATGTAAAATATCTATATATAAAGAAAAAATGGTAAAAGTATTATTTAAATATCCAATTTCATCAATAACTCCTGGACAATCTGTAGTTTTTTACTTATCAGAGTTATGTTTAGGAGGGGGTATAATTAAATCACGGTTACCCATACTAACATTGTAAATGCATTATAGTATTATAAGTATTAGGAAAATATAATTGTGATTAAAAATTTTTATTCAATTATGTTGTCTCTGTCTGGAATATGTCAATCAGTTTTTTTTGTGCATCAATTATCTCAAACAGGAACTTGTAATGAAGATGGGTTAAAAGTAAGTGTTAATAGTATATTAAAAATTAATCCAGAAACTACATTATCTGTATATGGAAATTCAGAAAAAAATTTAAAATCAGGAGTAGAAACGTTATTATCTTTATTAAAATATTCTAATAATTATAATATATCACACGTAATGTTACGTTATATATTTCACATCATTATTTTAGAAAAAAAGTTAAAAAAAAACGTTTTTTACCGAAAAATATTATTTAAAAAGATTTCTATGCTAATAGAAAGAAATGTAAATTTTTCATATTCTCATGATACATTAGTTGATTTACTATCAGTAATATATTTAGATGTTATTAGTAAATTAGGATCACGTATTCAAATTTTTGGATCACAAAAAATATTAAAAAATATATCAGTTCAAAATAAAATTCGTTGTACATTACTTGCAGGAATTCGTTCGGCAGTCTTATGGAGACAAGTTGGTGGTAATTTTTTTCAACTTATTTTTTGTAGAAATCAAATATATAATCAGGCTAATAATGTATTTAAAAAGTTTTTTTTTGACCATTAATGATAGGTTTAAGATTTTATTATATTTTAAGGAAACAAATAAATAATGATGCTATCATCTCTTACTGCTATTTCACCGATAGATGGTCGTTATGGCAATCGTACTGTTAAATTACGAGATATTTTTAGTGAATACGCATTTTTAAAATTTCGTGTAAAAGTTGAATTACTTTGGTTAAAAAAGTTATTAACATTAAAAGAAATAAATGTATTTATAAAAGAAAATGAGAGTATTAATTGTCGAATCGATGAAATTATGAACAATTTTAATGAACATGATGCTCAAAATATAAAAAAATTAGAGAAGACAATTAATCATGATGTAAAGTCAATAGAATATTTTTTAAAAGACAAATTGTTTAAGATGTTAGGTGCACATCGAGTTGTGAACTTTGTACATTGCTTTTGCACTTCAGAAGATATAAATAACTTAGCATATTCTTTAATGTTAAAAGCTGCTAAAGACAAATTTATTATTCCTATTTGGGAAAATATTATTAAAGAACTCAAAAAAATTATATCTAATTATTATAATTTTCCTATTTTATCTCGAACCCATGGTCAACCAGCTACTCCATCGACAATAGGAAAAGAAATGGTTAATTTTTCTTATAGAATAGAACGTCAATTGATACAATTTAAAAATATAAATTTATTAGGGAAAATTAATGGCTCTACTGGTAATTATAACGCGCATTTTTCAGCATATCCTAATATTAACTGGCATAAAATTAGTCAAGATTTTGTTTTATCTCTTGGATTAGAATGGAATCCTTATACTACTCAAATTGAACCTCATGATTATATTTCTGAGTTTTTTAGTTGTATAGCGAGAGTTAATACTATTTTAATTAATTTTAATCAAGATATGTGGGGATACATTTCGTTAAACTATTTTGTTCAAAAGAATAACGTTAATGAAATTGGTTCTTCTATTATGCCACATAAAATAAATCCTATAAATTTTGAAAATTCTGAAGGGAATCTTGGGCTTGCAAATGCTATAATAAGTTATTTTACACGAAAATTACCTATTTCGCGTTGGCAAAGAGACTTAAGTGATTCTACAGTATTAAGAAATATGGGTTCAGTTATAGCTTATTCGATGATAGCATATGATTCTATGATATCAGGAATTCAGAAATTAAAAGTTAATGAAGTACAACTTTTAGAAGATTTAGACAAGCATTGGGAAATATTAGCAGAACCAATTCACACTGTAATGTGTAAATATGGGATAAGAGATGCTTATGATAAATTAAAGTTATTAACTAGAGGAAAAAAAATTAATTCAGCTATAATTCATAGTTACATTAACAGTTTGACAATTCCAGAGGAAGAAAAAATACAGCTAATTCAATTAACTCCTATGAGTTATTTGGGTTTATCAACAAAATTAGCTAAAAATTTTAAAAATTATAAACATAATGAGTAATATTGTAAATTTATGTAAACAAAATTTGTATATTTTAAATAGTAATATAATTTTAAAATAAATATAGTTTAATTAAATTAAATTTTAAAAAATTAACATTTATGTATAAATATCAATTATTAATTAAAAAAACAACTATAATAATGCATATTATTTTTTTTATAACATTGAGTTTTGGATTTAGTAACTTAAAAAAAAACATGAAATTAATAATAAAAAGTTAACTTATAATCATGTTTGTTCAATTAAAATTATGCGAACTTGGTCTAAAATTGTTCAAAAAATTTCAAAAAAATATAATGTTGATCAAAGATTAATAAAATCTATTATTTGTGTTGAATCATCAGGAAATCAAAGAGCTGTAAGTCGTTCCAAAGCAATTGGATTAATGCAAGTAAAACCATTCGGTGCTGGTAAAGAAGTGTATCAATTTCAAGGTAAAATTGGTCAACCATCTATTAGCGATTTGTATGATCCTAAAATTAATATTGATATAGGAACAGCTTACATTTATGTTTTACAACATCAGTATTTAGCAGGATTGCATAATAAAGAAATATTACAATATGCGACGATTGTATCATATGTAAATGGTTCAAGCGCACTTTTAAAAACTTTATCTAATGATAGAAATCAGGCAATTAAAAAACTAAATAAAATGAAAAAAATAGGTTTTTTTAATCACATAAAAAAAAACATCCAGCATTACAAGCATGGAAATATTTAAAAAAAATCATAATGATTTATTATTTAATGCAGTAATATTATGCTTTAGAAATTTTTAATATTATTATTTTAAATTTTTATTATATTCGATTAGTTTTGAAGTGTTTTATAGGATTATTTTATGGGTTTTATGAAAGGAAAAAAAATTTTAATTACAGGAATAGCAAATCGATGTTCTCTTGCTTTCGGTATAGCTAGAGCGATGCGAGCACAAAGTGCTACTCTAGCGTTAACATATCATCTTGACAAGATGAGAGAAAAAGTGCTTTCTTTAGCGAAAGAATTAGGAATTAGTATTGTTTTTCCATGTGATGTATCTAGTGATGAAAGTATTAGAATGTTATTTTTTAAAATATCTAAAAGATGGAAAAAATTCGATGGATTTGTTCATTCTATAGCGTATTCTCCAAAACATCAAATGTCTGGAGATTATATTAATAATATAACTAGAAAAGATTTTTTACATGTTCATGATATTAGTTCTTATAGTTTTGTAGGCATGGCTAAAGAATGTAGATCTATGTTAAAAAAAAATTCAGCTCTTTTGACATTAAGTTATATAGGTTCTCAAGAAGTAGTGCCTAACTATAATGTTATGGGTGTTGCAAAAGCTTCATTAGAGTCAAATATAAGATATATGGCAAGTAGTATGGGAAATGATAGTATTCGAGTTAACGCAATATCATCTGCTCCAATTAGAACTTTATCTTCATATGGAATTAAAAATTTTAAAAATATATTAAATTTCAGTAATTCTATATCTCTTTGCAATAATTCAGTTACTGTTCAAGACATTGGAAACACTGCAGCATTTTTATGTTCTAATTTATCTAAAGGTATTACTGGACAAATAATTTATGTTGACGGTGGATTTAATATTTCTGCTATGAAATAAATTGTACAATTAATAAACGTATAATTTTTGTATGATATATTATTATACGTATTATATCAAAATAAATTTTTTGTTTTAAAAAAAGCATAATAAAGAAAAAATTATAAATTAATTTTTTACATTCAATTAACTATTATCGTTTTAATACCTATATTGAATAAAAATTGCAAATCTAGTTTATATATTACGTTACAATTAATATTTTCATTTCATTTTATGTATATATAGGTTGTATCATTATGTTTCATAATCATCCATTACTTTCAAAATTAAAAAAAAAACTACACTCTAAAATTCCTAGAATTGAAGGAACAATTAAAAGTACTAGAAAAGGATTTGGATTTTTAGAAATAAATTCACATACTAGCTATTTTGTACCTCCTCAAGAAATGAAATTAGTAATGCATGGAGATCGTGTTATAGCACAATTAAAAATTGAAAATAACAGAGAAGTTGTTTATCCAGAAAAATTAATAGAACCATTTTTGTCTAATTTCATTGGTAAAATTCAAATAATTCAAGAAAATTTTTACGTAAAACCTGATTATCCATATTATAAAGAGCTAATTTCATGTACAGTTTCCTGTATACTTCCAAAAGATGTTAAAACTGGAGATTGGGTTTTAGCTGTATTAACAAATCATAAATTAAGAGGTAATTTTAAATTTTGTGCTAAATTAATTAAATTTATAGCAAAATCTAATGATCCGTTAGTTCCATGGTTAGCAACTCTTGAGAAGCACCAATTAGAAATTTCAGAACCTAATTCAAAAGTACAGAACATTGTTTTTAATAATGATTTTCCAAGAACAGATTGTACTAATTTAAATTTTATTACTATTGACCATCATTCTACTAAAGATATTGATGATGCATTATTTATTGAAAGAGATTTGTCTGGAAATTTTGTTTTAACTGTTGCTATTTCCGATCCTACTTCATATGTAGATTTAGGAAGTAAATTAGACAAGATAGCATTAAATAGAGCATTTACTCATTACTTACCTGGTTTTAATGTTCCAATGCTTCCCCGTATTTTATCTGAAAACAAATGCTCACTAAAAATTAATAAACGTCGTCCTGCTATTGCTTGTAAAATTTTTTTTAATTGTGATGGCACAATATTGCATCAGAAAACTAACTTTTTTTTAACATGGGTAATGTCTAAATCTCAATTATCGTATAAATCTGTTTCGGATTGGCTAGAAAACAAAGGAGAATGGTTTCCAGAATCCGATTTAGTTGCAAATCAATTACTGCTGTTGAACGAGTTATGTCATGTTAGAATTCAATGGAGAAAAAAACATGCGTTATTGTTCAACGAGCGTCCAGAATATGTCTTCAAATTATCAAATTCTTTTGAAATATTAGATATATGTTCTGAATCTAAAAGAATAGCTAATAAAATTGTTGAAGAATCAATGATAGCAGCCAATTTTTGTGCAGCAAAATTTTTGTCAGATAAATTAGGATTTGGAATATATAATATACATTCTGGATTCGATTTTATTAATGCAAAACGTATTGTTAAATTGTTATCCAAATATAATATTTCATTTGACGTTAATGAAATTATGACACTAAACGGATTTTGTAAATTAAAACGTTTATTAGACAGTGTTCCTAATGAATATCTTAGAAATCGCATTCAAAGATTTTTGTCTTTTGGAGGAATTGATAACGTACCTGGACCTCATTTTGCTTTAGGATTTCCATTTTATGCTACTTGGACTTCGCCAATTAGAAAATATGGAGATATGATTAATCATCGCCTTTTAAAAGTTATTATTACAGGAGAAGGAGAAGCACTTATACCTAACAATAAAGTTTTGATGAAAATAAATAATAGAAGACGTTGTATGAAAATGGCAGAACGAGATGTTGAAAATTGGTTATATGTAATTTTCTTAAAATCAAAAAATCATAGCAATAAAGTTTTTAGTGCTAAAATTATTGACATATGTCGTTCTGGAATAAAAGTAAAACTTTTGGAAAATGGAGCTAATGTTTTTTTACCTTCTACATTATTGCACTCTGATAAGAGTGAAATTTTATGTAATAGAGAAAAAGGAATTGTATATATTATGGGAAAAGAATATTATGTTATTTCTAGTATTATTAAAGTTACATTAATAGATATAAAATTAGATGCAAGAAGTATCATAGGTAAGCCTGTTATTTAATGTAAACTCTTCTTAAAATTTTAGTAATAGCGAGAATTCCTATTTTTACAAATATGTTTTAAATACAATATGTTTTAAAACGTTTTTAGAAAATTTAATATTATATTGTGACATTTAATTAAAGACATTGAAATATATTTAAATATTTTGACGTGTTACTATAATTTTGCATTTAATATTACGTATTTTATCTATTCTTACATTTATTGATATTATATCTATTACATGATAATTTTGAGGTGAAATATGAATAGTTTCATTTTTGATATGTCTACATATGTAAGTTTTTTTTTCAGTTTGTTTGCTTTAATTAATCCTATTGGAATGATTCCTATTTTTATGAGCATGACTAATTCTCAATCTGAGATTGAAAGAAACCAAACAAATTTTACTACAAATATAGCAGTAACTTTTATTTTATTTTTTTCATTGCTGTTTGGAAGTGTTGTTTTAGATTTATTCAATATTTCTCTGAGTTCTTTTAGAATTGCTGGAGGTATGTTAATTATTTCTCTTGCGTTTGCTATGGTAAATGGAAAATTAATATCAAATATAAAGAAAGATATAAATAAAAATAGAAACAAAAATGTAACTGGAAACATTGCTGTTGTTCCGTTAGCCATGCCTTTAATAGCAGGTCCTGGTGCTATTAGTTCTACTATAATTTGGAGTACTCATTATTCTAGTTGGGTTAATATATTAGGATGTACAATTACAATTATTATTTTTTCATGTTTTTGTTGGTGTTTATTCAAAATTTCACCTTTAATTGTAGAAATCATTGGAGAAAATGGAATTAATGTGATGACACGAATCATGGGTTTGTTACTAATGGCAATAGGTGTTGAACTTATAATATTAGGGTTAAAATCTATTTTTTTGGGTTATATTTAAATCATGTCACATTACTTTTTCAACTATTTTGTAAACTATTTTATATGTAAAATTGTTTTAAATTATAAATTAATATTTGTATAACGAATACATAGTTTTTAAATTATTTTTTAGGATACTTAAATTTTTTGAAAGTTAACATTAAAATTCGTAATTTTGGATTAAGACAATTTAAAATTATATCTCATTATATGCAACATTTTACTAGCATACGAAATGAATGTATGTTAGACGAAATATGGCTAGTTCAGCATTACCCTGTTTATACTTTTGGAGTTAATGAAAGAAAATATAGTTGGAAAGTTCCTAAAAATATTCCGATTATATTTAGTGATAGAGGTGGAAAAACAACATATCATGGCCCAGGACAAATAATAGTATATTTTTTGTTAGATTTAATACGTCTTAAGATAAGTATTAGTACACTCATTTATTTAATACAAGAAACAATATTATCTACTTTAAAGTATTTTTCTATTACAGCATACGTATTGAAAGAGTTTCCTGGAATATATGTTGATAATAAAAAAATATGCTCTTTTGGATTAAGAATCAAAAAAGGTTGTTCTTTTTATGGGACGTCGTTAAATGTTGATATGGATTTATCTCCTTTTAGTTATATTAATCCTTGTGGCAACAATATTAATGTGACTCAAGTAATTGATATCAAACCTAATTTGAATTTTAGACTAATTCAGTTAGTATTAATTAATAATATTAAAAAATATTTTTCAATGTTTTATATTCAGACATTACATAAAATTTAAAATATCAATTTTTAATCAGTGACATGTTTAAAAAAATTTTTAATACAAAAAAATAATATAATTTCTTAATCTAAAACATTTATTTATAAAAAAAGTTTGAAAGAAGATTAAATATATGTATGAAAATAAAGAAGATTTTTTAAATAAAACAAATTTAAAAAAGTCATATAATAAAAAAATATTAATAAAAGTTTTACCAAATTTTTCTGAAAAAATTTTAAAAAAACCAGATTGGATTAAAGTTAAATATCCTTCTAACGCATGCGAAATACGACATACAAAACTTTCATTAAGAAGCAATAGACTCAGTACTGTTTGCGAACAAGCACTATGTCCAAATTTATTTGAGTGCTTTAATCAAGGTACAGCTACATTTATGATTCTTGGTACAATCTGTACTAGAAGGTGCCCATTTTGTGCAGTAAATCACGGAAGACCAAGAGATATTAATCTGAAAGAACCAAAACAATTGTTAAAAGCTGCTATAGATTTAAATATAAATCATATTGTTATTACTTCTGTAGTTCGAGACGATTTAGAAGATAGAGGAGCACAACATTTTTTAAATTGTATTCGAGAGATTCGTAAAAAGAAAAGTATTGTTATTGAGATTTTAGTTCCGGATTTTAGAGGTGCATTAAATCGTGCAGTTCAAACAATTAGTTTATCTCCACCAGATATATTTAATCATAATTTAGAAAATGTGCCAAGATTATATAAGTCAGTTAGACCTGGTGCAAATTATAAAAAATCATTGAAATTATTAGAACTATTTAAAATAAAAAATCCAAGTATTCCAACAAAATCTGGACTAATGTTAGGATTAGGAGAGACAAATAGTGAAATAATACAAGTAATGAAAGATTTATTCAATAGTGGCGTTAATATACTAACATTAGGACAATATTTACAACCTAGCAAAAATCATATTCCTGTACAGAGATATGTTCATCCTGTAGAATTTTCTAAACTAAAAAAAAAGGCGTTATCAATAGGGTTCACAAAAGCTTTTTGTGGTCCATTTGTTCGTTCATCTTATCATGCAGAATTACAATATAACACGGTTAGTTCAGAAATTTTTCTAAAATGAATTTAATTCTCTTTGGATTTTTTCTAATTCTTTAATAGGACTTTTTAAAGATGTGATTGCTCTTCCAATAACAATATAGTTGATTTTATACTCTTTTGCAAGGTTAGGAGTAATAATGTTTTTTTGATCATCATTAAGTTTGCTTTCTAATCGAATACCGGGAGTTAAAATTTTTAAATTTTTTCCTAAGTGTTTTTTAATTTTTAAAACGAATTTTCCAGGACAAATAATACCATCTAAACTACATGTTTGTGCTAATTTTGATAATTTTAATATATAATTACTAATTGACATATTTATTCCTATATCAGCAGTATCAGAAATATCAAGACTCGTTAGAGTTGTTACACCCATTAACAATGTTTTATTATTGCAACTATGATAATTTAATGCTAATTTAGCTGATTTTAACATTTCTAAGCCACCACAAATATGAACACTGATCATCCACACGTTTAATTCAGATATAGATTGTATCGCTTTAAATACAGTATTAGGAATATCATGAAATTTTAAATCTAAGAAAATATTAAATCCTAATTTTTGCAATTTTTTTATAAAAATTTTTCCAAATTCATAAAACATTATTATTCCTATTTTTAACGCGTAGACGTTTGGATCGATATTATTAATTAATTTCATAGCTTTTTTTTTATTGGAATAATCTAAAGCAATAATAATCTTAGGATTTTTTTTTGAAATTTTTGTAATCATATCGTTAACCTCTTACAAAATTTACATTTTAAAAATTTTGATAATTAAAATTTCTTATATTGTAATTATTAATCTTAAAAACATTTAATGATTTTAAAATAGAAATATGACATTATGAATATTATTACTATTTTAAAAATCTTTATATTTCTCAAAAATAGAAAAATTACATGTAATATTCTTTATTTTTATAAAAAATTGTAATTTTTTATAAGGTTTCATAATATTATAACGTATTTTATTAGTTTTACAGATATATTAAATTATGACTATGATTAAAATTTAAAAAAAGTATTATGTTTATTAAGCTCAATATGTTAAATGTTAATAGTTTTAAACATAAAAAGTAAATTTTTTAGAAATTATAAGTCGCAATATGTGTTTACATTTTTAAACTTTATAATTGTAATTAATGTTATTTGTAATATGAAAAAATAAGTAAACAAAGAATTATAGAATAATAAAAACGGAGAACATATGCAACTCAAAAGGATAGCAGAAACTAAATTACCTACTTTATTCGGTGAATTTTCAATGATTGTTTTTGAAGAAAAAAAAGGAGGAAAAAATCATATTGCTTTAGTTTATGGAAATATAAAAAATCGTAATCCGGTTTTGTCAAGAATTCACTCTGAATGCCTTTCTGGTGACGCATTTTTCAGTTTGCGTTGTGATTGTGGTTTTCAATTGCAATCAGCATTAATGAAAATTGTAAAAGCTGGAAGTGGTATTTTAATATATCATCGTCAAGAAGGTAGAAATATTGGATTATCCAATAAAGTTCGAGCTTATGCATTGCAAGACTTAGGTTTAGATACTGTTGAAGCAAATCATTATTTAGGATTTTCTGAAGATGAAAGAGATTTTACATTTTGTGCTGATATATTTAAACTACTAGATATAAAAAAAATACGACTATTAACTAATAATCCTTTAAAAGTAAAGGTATTAAACAGAAATGGCATTAAAATTATAGAAAGAATATCGTTAATTGTAGGAAAGAACATTAATAATTCTAAATATTTAAATGCTAAAGAAAAAAAAATGGGACATATTTTCTCAGTTTAAATTTAAATTATCATTAAGAATTTAATAATTGGAATATAAATTAAATATTATTGTAAAAAATTTAAAGTTTGTATTCTATTTTTTTAAGATAGCATTTTATTTTCAAAATTTCAAAATATAAAGTTAGTTAACAAAAAATACTATGAATAATGAATAATTACGATTACTTGTAGGCATTTATATGCACATCAGTTATTTTAAATGCCTACATAACAATCAAAATATTAGCGATACAGAATTTATTATTTTAGTATTTTCATATTTTTAAAATATATGTGTCATATTATATTATAATTATTAGATTTGTTTTTATATTTCAATTATCTCAAAATTAAGAGGAATTTTTTAATTTCAATGTATATGTTTGTTCGTTGAACGCGAAATAAAGTATTTTCTATAAAAAATTGCTATTTATAATAATAAAAAAAATTTTAAACTATATAAATAATTTTTTAAAATTCGAATTTGTACAATTTTAATGTTTTTATTTTAATAATCATAATATATAAAACTTTTTTTAATAATAAGCTAACATTTTTACATAATATGTAAATTATACTTTAGCATAATTTCAAAGTCTTTTTAAATAAAAGTATTTTCATTAGTATAATTTTACAGTATAGGACTTAAAAAATAGAAAATTTTTTCTAAAATTTTTTTCCAAAATGATCTAATAGCCCAAATTTTTGGATCTACCAATGTAGAATTAGATATATATTCGTTTTGTAGTACAAACAAATTTTTTCCAAATTTACTATCATCTACCACTAATGTTATTTCAAAATTTAACCATAAACTTCTCATATCTAAATTTGCTGTACCAATTAAACTTAATTGCATATCTATCAGTACACTTTTACTATGCAATAATCCTTTTTTAAATTGGTAAATTTTTACACCAGATTCTAATAGTTCGCTAAAAAAAACACGACTAGCCCATTTTACTAATATAGAATTGTTGCTTTTTGGAATTATTAAAATAACTTCTATCCCTCTTTGAGCAGCAGAACAAATTGCATATAATAAATCATCACTTGGTACTAAATAAGGAGTAGTCATTATTATTTTTTTGCGTGCTGAATAAATAGAAGTTAGCAATACCTGATGAATAATATTTTTAGTAAATCCAGGACCAGAAGCAATGATTTGTATAGCAGAATGATTACGTTTAGGAAAGTTATAATTCTTACATTCAAATTTTTTTGGAAATATTTTTTTTCCTGTTTCTATTTCCCAATCACAAGAATATACCATTCCCATGGTAGTTGCAACTGGACCTTCTATACGAATCATTAGGTCTATCCATTTTCCTATTTTCAATTGCTTTTTAAAAATATTTGGATCTACTAAGTTCATACTTCCTACATATGTAATGTAATTATCTATGAGAACAAATTTTCTATGTTGTCTAAGATCAATTCTTCTACAAAAAATTTTATACAAATTTAATTTTAATGCTTCAACTATTTGTATTCCTGAATTTTTCATAATATAAACCCATTTACTTCGGAAAAATTCTATACTTCCTGCAGAATCTAACATAACTCTGCATTTTATTCCTTTTTTAGAAGATTTTATTAAAGCTCTTGCTACATCATCTGCTAATCCACCGGGTTTCCAAATATAAAATACAATTTCTATATTATTTTTTGCCAAATAAATATCTTTTATTAAATCTTTTATGATATCTTCTGTATTTTTTAATAATTTTAATTTATTATATTTAATTCCCGATATTCCTTGCCTATGCTTACATAACTGAAATACTGAAGTAGCAACTTCGCTATTTTTATTTTCAAAAATGCAATTATGCGATTTTAAATTTTTTAACCATGTATTTTTATTTGACCACATAGAATTTGCTAATTTTAACCGTCTTTTCCCAAGATAAAATTCTTTTAAGAAAAACCAAACTATTATTCCTATTATAGGGAATACATAAATTATTAATAACCATGCCATTGCTGATGGTATTTCTCGACGTTTAGAAAATATACGCAATGTTATAGTAATAATTAATAACCAATATCCTAAGAAAGTTAATAAAGTTGTTATAGGGTAAAAATGAATCATCTTAAAAAAATCCAATAAGAATTTTAATATTCAAAAACTAAAGGAGAATTAAGTATTTGATAATTTTCTATTTTTTAGAATGTTTGTTAAATAAAAGTTCTGATAATAAAAATTTCTATTAACTTTAAAAACTATCAAATATTAATGATAACAATTTAGATACAAGAATATATAATTTGACATGTAATACAAACATTTATAAACGTTTTGTTATGTTTGGAAAGTATTGTAATACTTTGATATCTATTATTTAATTATAAAAATTAAAACATTTATTTACGAAATTAGTAGTTATAACGTTTTAAATGATACTTAATGGTAACAAATTTCTTGGTTTTCCTGATGCATCTACAGCAACGTAGACAAAAACTGCTTCTGTAGTACAATATCGTAATCCAAGCGGTTCAGAAGCTACTTTTTTTACCCAAACTTCAACTCTTATAGTTATTGAACTATTACCTATTTTTATACAACGAGCATAACAACTAACAACGTCTCCAACAGTAACTGATTTTAGAAATGTCATACCATTAACACTTACTGTAACTACTTTACCTCCTGCAATTTCTTTAGCTAAAATAGCTCCACCCATATCCATTTGAGACATAATCCATCCTCCAAAGATATCTCCATTAGCATTAGTATCTGCTGGCATAGCTAAAGTACGAAGAACTATCTTCCCTTTTGGCAATTTATGTTTCTTATTCATAGATAAATTTTCTCTAAGTAATATAATCAGCTATTTTTTTTTGGATATTGAATAATTTATATAAATACAATTAATAAATATAAATAATAAAGTGATCAAAGTTAACCCAAATACTTTAAAAGTTATCCACGTATTTTCTGATAAATAAAACATAACATACAAATTAGCACTAGCACATGCTAAAAAGAAAATAGTCCAAGCAACATTAATTTTACTCCAAGTCGAATTAGATAATGTTACTTTTTTTTCTAACAATTTTTGAATTAATAATTTTTTACTAAAAAAATGATTAATTAATAAAAAACCAGATAGACATAAATATATTATTGTAACTTTCCATTTAATATAATTACCATTATGAAATAGTAATGTTAAAGATCCAAAAAATAATGATGAAACACAATTAATATAATCACTTTTATCGATTTTATGAAATATAATTTTAATTAATATGCATGATATAACTGTTGAAATCATTAATGCGGTTGATGCAATAAAAATATCATAAAACTTATATATTATAAAAAAAATAAACATTGGCAAAAAATTTAAAAAATATTTCATAAATATTTAACCTGTTTTTGTATTAGTTAAGGTTTCTTGATGAAGAGAATAACATATAAAATCGAAACAGATATATAATTAATGCAGCAGAAATAAAGTTAATCATTACGTTCAATAAAAATAATGCAAAAGATTCTGAAACTATTTTTATATTTAAAAACAACATTAAAACAACTAATTTAAATAATATCCAAAGCATAATAGCTGGAAAAATTGTTTTAAAATTCTGAAAAGTTATTTTAAAACTGGAAAAAATAGATTGAATTATAGTTTTATTATCACATACTAATATAATTGGAGATAAAGAAAAGAATACAAAAGCTATTATTCCAGGTACGACTAAAAATACAAATCCTAATTGAACAACTGTTGTTATAATGAACATTAATATAAAAATATTTATAAATAAGTATGGAATATTTTTTTTAAACTCTAAAGAAAGAATTTGATTTTTAAAGGAAAGTGATTTAATGAAAATTTCTAAGATTCCTATTAAAACAGTAGTTCCGACTAAAGATGAAAACAATTTCATCATGGAATAAAATAATAATTTTTTTTGTTGACTGAGTGTTAACGTTTTAATAAAGTCAAAAATCGAATAATATTGATGCATTTTAGATTCATAAAATATTTTTAAAATATCTGAATTTGTATTCAAAATATTGTCTAAAGTAACAGTTATACTAGAAGCAAAAAGTACGATAATACACACTATTATTTTTTTTTTTCTTAAAAAATTAATAGTATCATGGTATAACGAATTTGCTGTAATATGCATGAGTTCTCCTTGAAAAATATATTTTAACGTAAAATATAGAACGTTATTATATAATCAATATTATATGAAATATTATTATAAATAGTCGTAAAAAGTTTTATTTTTAATTTGCATCAACAATATATTTTAAAACATTAAAAAATTATTGTGGATTGTTTCAAAGATCGTGATAAACGTTTAATGTTTTTTAACATTTTTTTTTCATTTTGAAAATGGTTTTCAATTAATTTAATAATAACTGATCCGCAAATAACACCAGATATTCCTGATAATATAATTTTTTGTATTTGTTTTGAATTAGAAATTCCGAAACCTTGTATTAAAAGTTTTTCAGTTATCTTTTTTAAATTTTTAATTAAATTTAATGAGGGCACAATGATTTTTTTATCTGTTCCGGTAACTCCAGACCT
Organism: Buchnera aphidicola (Schlechtendalia chinensis); assembly: GCF_001648115.1. Classification (NCBI taxonomy): domain Bacteria; kingdom Pseudomonadati; phylum Pseudomonadota; class Gammaproteobacteria; order Enterobacterales; family Erwiniaceae; genus Buchnera; species Buchnera aphidicola. Next base: position 291,991 of record NZ_CP011299.1, read on the forward strand.
AGATAACAAATAAATATATCCTGTACTATAAAGTGAAATTTTTTTGATAACATTTTTTTTAGCATCATGCGGACATATAAAAACAGATGATATATTGTTAGCAATAGCACATTTTCGAAAATCATTTGATTCTTCAACGGGAAGATCTGCTATTAATACTGAATCGATTCCAACATTGAAACATTTTAAATAAAAATTATTAATTCCAAATTTAAATATTAAATTTGCATATAATAATAATCCTATTGGAATAGTATTATATTTTTTTCTTATTTTTTGTAACATTTCAAAGCATAAATAAATATTCATTTTAGAACTAAAAGCTCTCAAATGAGCTTTTTGTATAGTTTTTCCATCCGATAAAGGATCGGAAAATGGAAAACCTAATTCTAATCCATCTGCTCCATTTTCAATAAGAACATCAATAATTTTTAATGACATCTCGATAGATGGATCTCCGAGAATTATGAAAGGAATAAAACAACCTTTCTTAAAAGGAACAAGTTTTTTTTGCAATGTTTGATAACGATTCATTGTAAGTATTACCTTATTTGTTCAAAAATTTTTCAACAGTTTTTAAATCTTTATCACCCCTTCCTGAAATATTTACAATTAAAGTTTGATTTTTATTGGGATAATTATTCATTAACTTTATTGCATAAGCCAAAGCATGAGAAGATTCTAATGCTGGAATAATTCCTTCTAGTTTACTCAAATGTTGAAATGCATGCACTGCTTCGCTATCAGTGATAGATACATATGTAACACGTTTGATACTATCTAACCAAGCGTGTTCTGGACCTACTGCCGGAAAATCTAATCCTGCAGAAATAGACCACGACTCTTTGATTTGACCTTCATGTGTTTGCATAACTTTTGATTTCATTCCAAAGAAAATACCCGTTTCGCCGCATATTAAAGAAGCTCCGTGTTTCTCAGTGTGAATTCCTATGCCACCTGGTTCTACACCAATAAGATTAACAGATGTATCTTCAATAAATGAAGAAAATATTCCAATGGCATTAGATCCTCCGCCAACGCATGCTATAACAGAATTTGGTAAACAATGCTCTTTTTCAAAAATTTGCTGTTTTGTTTCTTTTCCAATAACACTTTGAAACTGTTTGACTATTGTTGGATATGGATGTGGTCCAGCAGCAGTTCCAAGCATGTAATGTGCATTGATATAATTTTCTGACCAATCTCGTAAAGCTTCATTACAAGCATCTTTTAAAGTGCCATTGCCAGATTTTACTGGTATTACTTGAGCTCCCATAAGTTTCATTCGAAAAACATTTTGTTTTTGTCTTTCAATGTCTTTTATTCCCATATAAATACGACATTTAAGATTTAATAAAGCGCACGATAGAGCAGCTGCGACGCCATGTTGACCAGCTCCTGTTTCTGCAATAATTTCCTTTTTTTTCATTTGTTTAGCTAATAAAGCTTGTCCTAACACTTGATTTGTTTTGTGTGCTCCTCCATGAAGTAAATCTTCACGTTTAAGATAAATACGTGTATTAGTGCCTTTTGTTAAGTTTCGACATAGAGTTAGTGGTGTGGGTCTACCTGCATAATTTTTTAAAAGATTAGCTAATTTTTTTTTAAATTGAAGATTTTTTAACGAAAGAACAAATTCGCTTTCTAATTGATATAATGCTGGCATTAAAATTTGTGGTACATACATTCCACCAAAACTTCCAAAATATGAGTTTAATAAAGTCATTATAAAATATAATCTCCATTATAAATTTTTTTTAATGAATGATAGTTTTATGTTCTCTTAATGAACGGAAAATAAGGAAAGTTTTCTTTTTATCTTTTAATCCAGGAGAAATTTCTATTCCAGAATTAAAATCGAGACCAAAACAACCTAAATCAGATGCTGAAATACAATTTTTAATGTTTAGTCCACCAGCTAAAATCACATTTTTTAAGTTATAATTCTTTAATAAAGACCAATTAAATGGAGTACCACTACCACCGTGAATATTATCAAAAACATGTTTGTTAACATTATCAAATAAATTATTTGCATGCTTTTTTTCGCCATTTAATGATATTGCTTTCCATACTCTTACACATTTTGGAATTTTTTTCTTTAAACAATCAATGTAAAATTGATTTTCATTTCCATGAAGTTGAATAGCATAAAGTGGAATTTTATCTATTATATAAGAAATAGTTGAAATATTTTCGTTGCAAAATACTCCGATATACTTCATATGTACATTTTTAGTTATATTCATAGCTTTTTTAAGATTGACATATCTTTTAGACGATTTACAAAAAATAAATCCTCCGTAAATTGCTCCGAAATCTTTTGACATTCGAGCATCTTCTACTCTTGTGAGTCCACAGATTTTATTATTTCCTGTAATTATTTTATGGACAGCATGTTCTAAATCTTTCTTTGACATAAGCGCAGAACCAATTAAAAATCCTTGTACAAGATTTTTAAATTTTCTTAATTGATTATAACTATTTATTCCAGATTCGCTGATTACGATAGTATTTTTTGAAATTTTAGATGCCAATTTGTATGTATTAGATGTTGAAATAGAGAAATTTTTTAGATTTCGATTGTTAATTCCAATAATTTTTGCATTTAAATTAATAGCCCTATCTAATTCCATTTTGTTATTGATTTCAGTTAAAACTGCCATATTTAAAGAATACGCTAATTTCTCAAGAGCACGATATTGGTTGTCTTTTAATATAGATAACATAAGTAATATAGAATCTGCTTGATAATATCGTGCTAAATAGATTTGATATGGATCAATAAAAAAGTCTTTACATAAAATGGGTTGTTGAACAGCAATATTCCGAATAATAGGTATAAATTCAAATTTTCCATGAAAATATTTTTCGTCAGTTAATACAGATATAGCTGAAGCATATTTTTTATATATTTTTGCTACAAATTCTGGATTAAAATCATTTAATATTCCTAAGGACGGTGAGTGTTTTTTAAACTCAAGTATGAGAGCGGGGTGAATATTTTTTAGTGCTTGGATAAAGTTGCGATCTGATAAAGTAATATTATGTTGAAAAGAAGATAATGGTTGTATTTTTTTTCGATGCTTAATCCAATTTATTTTACTTTTTACAATTTTTTCTAATATATTTTCCAAAACAATATTTCCTTTTTAAAATTTAGAAAGCGCAATAATTTTTTCGTATACTTTCCCACTTTGAATTATTTTTAACGCACATTTTGTATTTTTTTTTAAATTTTCGTTCCCGTACAATTTAAGCAATAAAGCAACGTTAACTGCTATTGTTTCAGAAATTGCATGTGGACCTTTTCCTTTTAGAACATATTTAATAATTTCATAGTTTTCTTTAGGCGTTCCACCTAAGATTGCGTTTTTATTGTAATATTTTACCCCGAAATCATCTGGACACAACGTGTACGAAATAATATTATTATTTTTTAATTCAGTGACATTTGTAGAATCATGTAATGTAACTTCGTCAGTATGATCGCTATGTACAACAATTGCGTGATAACTATTTAATTTTTTTAATACATTTGCCATAGGTACCATTAATTTAGTACTATACACTCCTACGAGAGATAATGGTGGTTTTGATGGATTTATCAAGGGGCCTAATATGTTAAATAAAGTTCTTATTTTTAAAGTTTTTCGGACTAACGAAATATATTTAAAATTAGCATGATATTTAGGAGCAAATAAGAAACAAATATTTAATTTATTTAACATATTTTGAGATTTTTCGCATGATGCATGCAAATCAATGTTAAATTCTTTCAAAAGATCACATGATCCAGTCATACTAGAAATACTAGTATTGCAATGTTTGACTATTTTAAGACCACATGTTGCTCCAACAAAAGCACTGGCAGTGGATATATTAATACTGTTACTTGAATCTCCGCCTGTTCCTACAATGTCAGAAAACATATAATTTTGTTTAGGAAATGATTTTGAATATTTTAAACAAGCACGAACAGCCCCTATTATTTCGTTTTCAGATTCACCTCTAATATTTATAGCTGTTAAAATAGAAGATAATTGTATATCATTAATTTTCCCAGTCATGATCAATTTAAATAATTTATATGTTTCTGATTCAGTCAAAGAATGACCTAAATAAATTTGATTTAATATAGTGTTCATTTTATATCTCATATTAAAGATATATTTACAGTTCTAACATGTATCAAAATTAATGGTAAGTTTTATAGTTTATATATATTATTAATTATATATCAAACGTTCATTATACTTAATTTAATTCCATTATTTCTTAAAATGTTTTTCATATTTTTAAAAATATCAACAATTAAATTGTTTAAAATTTTTCAATTTACATTAATGTCTTGGAAATATATATGATTCGGAAAACTATAATATTATTACTATTCATAATAGTATCAATAACTTGGGGAACTACCTTTATAGCTATAAGAATCGCTTCAGATACTATTCCGCCTTTATGTATTACTGGTATGAGATTTTTATTAGCATCATTTTTTCTTATATTTCTCTGTTTTTACACTAAAACTCCTTTACTATTTCCTTCTAATAAAAAAATATTTCAATTAATTATATGTATATTTTATTTTTCTTTGCCTTTTCTATTAATATTGTATGGTGGACGTTACGTAAATTCTACAATTGCGTCTGTCATTTTTGCTATTATGCCAATAATAGTATTATTTCTTTCATTTATTTTTTTTAACAAAAAATTATATTTTTTTCAATTTATAGGATTAGTATTAGCTATTATTTTTTTATCAATAATTTTATTTAAAGAAATTGAGTTAGGAGATGAAAAAACAATAAAAGGAGTAATAGCTTTGCTATTAGCTATGACTAGTCATGCAATAATATATTTATATTCTAAAGAAAAATATTCAAATATATCTATACTAACTTTTAATGCGTTACCGTCATTATTATCTGGTTTATTTTTTTTAGTTATTTCTAACATTTTAGAACATCCTAAGTTTGACAATTTTTCTAATATTTCAATTTTAGCAACGTTTTATTTGAGTTATTTTTCTGGAGTATTTGGTATTTTATCTTATTTCTATTTGCAAAAAAAAGTAAGTGCTTTTCAAGCTTCTACTATATTTTTTATATTCCCAATAATTAATTTAATGTTAGAAGAATTTGTATGGGGAAATTCTATTGGAATAGATCAATTGCAACTCATTGTTTTTTTGATGAGTAGTATATTAATAACTATTGTTCCGTTTGATTTAAAAAATTTTATGCGATTTATAAAAAATTTTAAAAAATAATTTTAACATTTCATGTACCTTTTGATACAATGAAATTTAAAATTTAGATAAGTTTTTGTATCTTAAAATTATTAAGTTCAATTGTTCAAAATATTATAAATCTAATATAATTACTATATTTTTTGAATAATGAAATCATGTACGTAAATGAAAATAATATACTAATTTTTAAAATTTTAAAAATGTTCTTATTATTTTTAAATTTTTAAAAACAGTTAAAGTTTGTAAAATGTATAATATATTATTATGACAAATTTAAACTAAAATAAATATAATAGATATTATCATGTTATATACGAATAATATTTAATATTTTAAATTAATAAATTTTTAAGGGAAATTTGTGGACTTTATTTTAAATTACGCGTTATTTTTTTTTAAAATTTTTACTTTATTTGCGTTAATTTTAACAATATTTTTAATAATTGTAAATGTTGCAAGACATAAAAGTAAAAAAAAATATGAGTTAGATATTGTATCGTTAAACAGTTATTATGAACATGTTAAAAACAAAATTATTTTATCAACAATGTCAACATATGAAAAAAAAATATGGAATAAAAGTAATAAACTATTTAAAAAAACACGGTCAAAAATTAATATGACATTTTTAAAAAAGAACAAATATTATTTAAATCAAAATAATCCTATTTTATACGTATTAGATTTCAAAGGTAACGTTAGTGCATCCGAAGTAACATCATTACGTGAAGAAATTTCTGCGATTATTCTAGCAGCAAAAGAAAACGATGAAGTTTTATTACGCTTAGAAAGTGGAGGTGGAGTAATACATGGATATGGTTTAGCATCTTCTCAATTGTCTCGATTAAGAGAAAAAAACATACGATTAACAGTTTCTGTAGACAAAATTGCAGCTAGTGGAGGATATATGATGGCTTGTGTAGCTAATTATATTATTGCTGCTCCATTTTCTGTTATTGGTTCTATTGGAGTAGTGGCTCAAATACCTAACTTTAATAAACTGTTAAAAAAAAATAATGTTGATATGGAACTACATACATCTGGTTTATATAAAAGAACATTGACTGTTTTTGGAGAAAATACGAAAGAAGCACGCGAGAAATTTTGCAAAGACCTTAATTTTACTCATGTTTTATTTAAAGAATTTGTTCATAGCATGAGACCGTCATTAAATATAGATGAAGTTTCTACTGGAGAACATTGGTTTGGAACTACAGCTCTTGAAAAAAAACTAATAGATAAAATTGAGACTAGTGATGATTTTATTATATCTAGAATACACAAATTTTCCGTATTAAAAATTAAATATAGTGTTAACAAAACAATGTTAGATTCTTTTTTGCTAAAAATAGAAAACTATGTGAAAAACGTAGTATTCAAAATTTTAGAAACGTAAATATTTAAAAAAACATTAAATTCTAAAAACAAATTTTTACTTCAAACTTTAAAATAACAATATTAAAAAATTGATAGTATATATTGAAATTTTGAAAAATTGAAAGTTTAATTATTGAAATTTATTAAAATACTTATATCATAATCATGGTGCATTATATATTTAAAAATGCAAAATTTCATGCATTAAAATAAATTAAGACATTATTAAATCAACATCTTTGAAATCTTAATTTTAATTATTAAAAAATTTTCGAATTTTTACAAGAATAATTCGCATTAGTTTTGGATTTCCAATTAATGCAGATCCTAATGTAAAATAATTGTTCCCTCCGTTAAAATCACTAATTAATCCTCCTGATTCTCTCACTTGTAATGATCCAGCTGCAATAGAAAATGGATTTGCACAGAAATTGAATAAAAAGTCTAATCTTCCAATAGCAATATAACTTAAATCTAAATTTATGCAACCCGTAGATCTTATTTTAACGCGTTCTGATAAAAATATATTAACAATTTCAAAAATGTTATTATCAAAATTTGATTTTTTATGTGAAAGAGTTATTCCAATTAAGCTATCACTCAAAAAGTTAACATTACTACATCGCATCCGATATCCGTTCAATTGTGCTCCTTGTCCTTTAACAGAAGTAAATAGTTCATTTTTAAGAGGATCATATATTACAGATATTTCAGTGATATTTCGTATTATAATAGCGATAGAAACACAAAAGTGCGGTAAGTTTTTCGAAAAATTATCAATTCCATCTAATGCATTAATAAACCATATTATCTCTGACATTTTAAAATCTAAATTTGTATTTCTTGTAGTAATAATGATATGTTTTGGATAAGATTTCTGAATTATATCAGTCATATACGTTTCTGATATTTTAATTATTTTTGAAATGGCGTATCTTTTTTCAATTTGTTTTTCATGATTAACTTTTTGTTTATCATAGTTTTGGATGAGTATGTTACCACCTTTTCTGGCTGCACGAATGGCAATATTGAGAATAGGATGCATAACTTTTTCTTATTTTAAGGTAAAAATTAATTATATAATGAATTTATAATTTTGTCTTTTATATTACAAGTTAATATATTTATTTTTTAAAAAAATTTCGAAGCAGCGCACAATTTAATTTCAAAACTAAATTTTAGAACTTTACACTTTAAAATTTAAATATTGTACTCAATCAAATATATTAAATTGCAAAAAAAATTCACATTTTTTAATAAATTGTTTAAAAAACATTAAATAAGGATAATTTATGAAAAATTCTTTTAATATTTCTAATAATTTTAAAATAAATTTGTTAAATCTCAATTTAGTTCAGATGCGTAACTTTTTTTCATCAATAGGGGAACCAAAATTTTGTGCTAATCAAGTTATGCAATGGATATACAAACATTATTGTGATGATTTTGAAAGAATGTCAAATATAGGTAAGAGTTTAAAAAAAAAATTGTCACAATTATGTTGTATAGCTCCTCCTACTTTTTGTAATCAAATTAATTCGATTGATGGATTAATAAAATGGTACGTATCTATTGATAACAATTTTATAGAAACAGTATATATTCCTCAAAAAAAGCGTGCAACACTATGTATTTCATCTCAATCAGGATGCGCTTTATCTTGTAAATTTTGTTTTACTGGAAGACAGAAGTTTAATAGAAATTTAACTACGTCAGAGATAATAGGGCAAATTTGGTACATTGGAAAACTAATATACAAAAAAAAATTAAAAAATTTACGTAAAATTACTAATATAGTCATGATGGGAATGGGAGAACCATTGTTAAATTTAAATAATGTCGTTAATTCTTTGTCTATTATAATGGATGATTTAGGATTTAATTATTCGAAAAATCGTGTAACTGTCTCTACTGCAGGAATTGTTCCTGCGTTAGAAAAATTAAAAAACATGATTGATGTTTCATTAGCTATTTCTTTACACGCACCTAATGATATAATTAGAAGCATGTTAATGCCAATTAATAAAAAATATAATATTAAATCTTTGTTGCATTCAGTAAAATCATATCTTCAAACTTCTTCTGCTAATAGAGGAAAAGTGACAATAGAATATGTTATGCTACATGATGTAAATGATAAATTACATCATGCAATAGAACTAGCTAATTTATTGAAAGATATTCCTAGTAAAATCAACTTAATTCCTTGGAACGTTTTCCCAAATAGTTCTTATAGTCCTAGTAATAAAGATAATATACAAAATTTTTCTAATACTTTAATTAAAAAAGGCTATATTACTAAAGTTAGAAAAACAAGAGGTGATGACATTAATGCTGCTTGTGGTCAACTAACAGGACATTTAATTGATATTAAAAAATTATAGGATTATTTGAAATAATATATTTTGTTATGGTTGCTTTTAAAAAATTACTATATTGCGGAAAATAACAATATGTATATGGAAGCTATAAAAATGCAATCATTTAATAGAACACTTTTATATGGAAACGGATAAAAAAAATATGAAAGAGCATATTCAAAGACGAACATCAGATCGAATTAATGTTGGAAATGTTCCAATTGGGAATAATGCACCTATTTCTGTTCAAACAATGACGAATACTGAGACTACTGACATTTCTTCTACAGTATCCCAAATTATTAAATTAAAAAATGTTGGAGCAGATATTGTAAGAATTTCTGTTCCTACATTAGAAGCTGCGGAAGCTTTTAAAAAAATTAAAAAACAAGTAGATATTCCATTAATTGCGGATGTGCATTTTAATTACAAAATTGCAATAAAAGTATTAAATGATGGTGCAGATTGTTTAAGAATAAATCCTGGAAACATCGGAAATAAAAATAGAATTAAACAAGTAATAGATTGTGCAAAATATAATAATATACCAATTAGAATTGGAATTAATTCAGGATCATTAGAAAAAGATATACTAGAAAAATATAAATTCCCAACATCTGAAGCGTTATTAGAATCGGCTATGAGACATATTAATTATCTTGATAATTTTAATTTTGATAAATTTAAAGTTAGCATAAAATCATCTGATATATCTATAGCCGTCAAATCTTATAAAATGTTAGCAGAAAAAATTAGTCAACCGTTGCATGTAGGTATAACTGAGTCTGGTGGTTTTCGAAATGGTACAGTAAAATCTTCAATAGGAATTGGATTGCTCTTATTAGACGGAATTGGAGACACTATTAGGGTATCATTAGCAGAAAATCCCATTGAAGAAGTAAAAGTAGGGTTTGATATTCTTAGAGCTTTGCATATTCGTTTAAAAGGTATTAATTTTATTGCTTGTCCAACTTGTTCTCGTCAAGAATTTGATGTTATAAAGGTAGTTAAGATACTTGAGAAGAGATTAGAAGACATAAACACTCCAATGAACGTTTCCATTATTGGATGTATCGTAAACGGTTTAGGAGAGGCACTTACTTCTACTATAGGTATTACTGGTTATAGAAAGAATAGCGTTCTATATGAAGATGGAATACGTCAATTAAAACGTATTAATAATGATGAAATAATTGACGAGTTAGAACACAAAATACGAAAAAAATCTAGAGAGTTAATACTCTCAACATAATTAATTTCAAGTTAAGATAAAGTTTGAATTTAAAATATATCTATTTTAAATTATGAATTGTATATTTTAATACTCAAATTTTTTAGAAAGGTAAAATACATTGAATCAAATAATTCAGTCTGTAAAAGGTATGCATGATTATGTCCCAAAAGATGTTAATATTTGGCAATGCGTAGAGAAAATTTTATTTAATATACTAGATAGTTATAATTATCAAGAAATTCGCTTTCCTATTATAGAAAGAACAGAATTATTTAAGCATGGAATTGGAAGTATTACTGATATAATTGAAAAAGAAATGTATTCTTTTAAAGATAAAAACAGTAATAGTCTTACACTTCGACCAGAAGGAACAGTGGGATGTATGCGTTCTTGTATTAAAAATGGATTACTAAGAAATTCTGAGCAAAAATTATGGTATTTAGGTCCAATGTTTCGTTACGAAAAACCCCAATTTGGGAGATATAGGCAATTTCATCAATTGGGAATTGAGTATTTTGGTTTGTCTAGTCCTCATGCTGATCTAGAAATTGTTATGTTAATTCAAAGAATTTGGAAAGTCTTAAAAATTTCTCATTTTGTTAAATTGGAATTAAATACTATAGGGTCAATTAATACTCGATCTCATTATAAAAAATTATTATATTTATATTTCAAAAGACATGAATCTTTATTAGACACAGACTGTAAGCGTCGATTGTATACAAATCCGTTGAGAATTTTGGACAGTAAGAATAGTAATATACAAGAACTTATTAATTGTGCTCCTTCTTTAATAAATTACATCGATGACGATTCTTTAAAACATTTTGAAAAGTTGTGTAAGTATATGGATGAAGTTGGAATATCTTACATAACTAACTATCAATTAGTTCGAGGATTAGACTATTATAATAACACAGTTTTTGAATGGACAATAGATACATTAAAATCAAAAAGTACTATTTGTGCTGGTGGTAGATACGATTATTTATCAAATTTTTTAAAAATTCCTTCTGTTCCTGCTGTTGGTTGCGCTATTGGCATGGAACGTTTAATAATGGTTTTAAAATCATATAATAAATTTTTAGAAATAAAAAATGTTGTAGACATTTTCATTATATTTTTAAAAAAGAGTATAGAATTACGTGCAATACAGTTGTCTGAAAATATACGTACAGAATTACCTTGTAAAAAGGTTCAAGTAAACTTTTCACAAAGTAGCATAAATAAACAGTTTAGAAAAGCAAATAAATTAGGAGCTCGAATAGTACTACTTTTAGGATCTATAGAAGAAAAAAATAAAACAATATTAATAAAAGATTTAAAGTTTAAAAAACAGAAAATATCTTTATTTGAAAATGTAATTCATGAATTAAAGTTATTTTTTGAAAAACATTATCTATAAAATTTCAATACTTTTTTTTGCCACGAGTACTGGTAAAAATAATTTTGATGAAATGTCTAAACTTTAAATTGAAAATACATTTTTAAATAATTATAAATTTAAAAAAGGATATGTTTATGTTCGACGTTTCTAAAAATATTAAGAAATATGATTCAGATTTATGGGAAATTATGAAAAAAGAAGAAAATCGTCAAGAGAATCATATTGCATTAATTGCTTCAGAAAATTATGCTAGTCCGTGTGTTATGGAAGCACAAGGATCTAAATTAACGAATAAATATGCCGAAGGATATCCTGGAAAAAGATATTATGGAGGTTGCAAATATGTTGATATGGTAGAACAATTAGCTATTAAACGAGCAAAAGTTTTGTTTGATGCAGACTATGCTAATGTACAACCCCACTCTGGATCACAAGCTAATTTTGCTGTATATAGTGCATTATTAAATCCAGGAGATACTATATTAGGTATGAGTCTTTCTCATGGTGGACATTTAACACATGGGTCGCAAGTGAATTTTTCTGGAAAGTTATATAACGCGATTACTTATGGATTAGATTGTAATGGAAATATTGATTATTCTCAAATAGAAAGTTTAACTAATATTCATAAACCAAAAATGATTATTGGAGGCTTTTCTGCTTATTCTGGTATTTGTAATTGGAAATTACTCAGAAAAATTGCAAATACGGTAAAAGCATATCTTTTCGTAGATATGGCGCATGTTGCAGGATTAGTAGCCGCAAATTTGTATCCTAGCCCGTTAAAGCATGCTCATGTTGTTACTGCTACTACACATAAAACTCTTTCTGGACCAAGAGGTGGATTGATACTATCCAAGGGAGATACAAACACATTTTTGCATAATAAATTAGACTCCTCAGTTTTTCCTTATAGCCAGGGTGGGCCATTAATGCATATTATTGCAGCTAAAGCAGTTGCTTTTAAAGAAGCTATGGACCCTTCTTTTAAAGAGTATCAAAGTCAGGTAATAAAAAATGCTAAACTTATGACAAAAATTTTTAAAGATCGAGAGCATGTAGTAATTTCAGAAAATACATTTAATCATTTGTTACTTTTAGATCTTTCTAAAAAAAATTTAACAGGTAAAAAAGCAGAAGATGCATTAAATATGGCAAATATTATAGTAAATAAAAATAGTATACCAAACGATCCTAGAAGTCCATTGATTACTTCAGGAATTCGAATAGGTACTCCAGCAATCACTCGAAGAGGTTTAAAAGAAAAGGAAGTATATAAATTATCGCATTGGATTAGTGATATATTAGACGATGTTAAAAATACTCATAAAATTCTAAAAATAAAAAGTAAAATTTTGGATTTGTGCAAATCATTTCCTGTTTACAAATCACAATGATTTGAATTTTATAAAATTTATATTTTTTATAATTTATCAGTAGTATAAATTTTTTATATACACTTACACTAAATTAGTACAACTTTTGTAAATAACAAAAATTACTTTTTAAAAAGTATTTGGTAATGATATCGTAATTTTTGAATTATAGAACGTTTTTGGATAACGAAAATATTTTACGCAACCCAAAAATTGAGATTTTAAAAAGTTTTTTAAAGTGTCAACATATTCAAAGTCATATTCGTTCTTGGGGTGTATGTGATTTGCAATCCAACCAGAAAATGTTAAACCTGAATCCAGTATAGCTTTTTGTGTTAAAATAGCATGATTTATACATCCCAACTTTATTCCAACTACTAAAATAATATTTAATTGTTCTTTTACAACCCAATCAGCTAAAGTTTTTTTTTTGATAGTGGAGTAAACCATCCTCCTGCTCCTTCTATTAATATATAATTAGATTTTTTCTTTAAATTTTTTAAGCCCAAAGATAATACATTAGTACAAATAGGCATAAAATTTTTTTTACTAGAAATATTTGGGCTAGTAAATTCTAGAAAAGAAAATGGATTAACTTCTTTGTAACTTAATTTTACAGTGCTAAACCTCTGTAAAAAAATTGCATCGTCATTTTTATAACTATGATTTTTAGTTCCAGAAGCAATAGGTTTATATCCAGATGTATTATATCCGTATTGACGTGCTAATTTTAATAAAAATATACTACAAATTGTTTTCCCAACATTAGTATCTGTGCCAGTAACAAACCAACAATTATTCATAAACATTCTTCCAAAAAATAATACTTGATAATTTAATTATTATAAAAATTTTTCTTAAAAAATAAATTAATTTTTTAGATAAATTTAATAATATTACGTTAGATCATGAAATTAGATCTATTTAGATCCAATTTCACATTAGCAAATTCAAAATTTGCAAAAATTTATTATGTTTATTTTTTCAATAAAAAATATTATTTAAAAAAATAAAATCACTGATTTCAGTTTTTAAAAAAATTCAATTTGTATTTTAAACTTTTCAGAGAAAATATTTATCGCATAACATTTTATATGTTACAGTATTCCTGCATTATAATAATTTTTATTAGAAATCGTTTCATTTTTTTGTGGAACGTTATTTAAATTTTCGTAATTTTTAAAATCAATTTGATTATTTTTCGAATGTAATCCTAATTTTTTAAATAAATTTAAATCACTTGTTTGTTCAGGATTAGATGTTGTAAGCAATTTACACCCATAAAAAATAGAATTAGCACCCGCCATAAAACACATAGCTTGAGTTTGTTCATTCATGTTTTCTCTTCCGGCTGACAATCGTATATATGATTTAGGCATCATTATTCGAGTTACTGCAACAGTTCTTATAAAATCAAACACATCTACCTCTCGATTATTTTCCATAGGAGTTCCTTTAATTCTTACTAACATATTTATTGGTATGCTTTCTGGAACTTCAGACAAATTAGACAACTGTAATAATAACTCTATTCTATCATTAACTTGTTCTCCCAATCCTATTATTCCCCCTGAACAAACTTTTATTCCAGATTTTCTTACAATTTCTAGAGTATTTAAACGATCCTGGTAGTTTCTAGTTGTTACAATATTTTTGTAAAAATTCATTGAGGTATCCAAATTATGATTATAAAAATCTAATCCTGCTTTTGATAATTTTTCTGCTTGATATTTATTTAAAGTTCCTAAAGTCATACATGTTTCTAATCCCATTTTTTTTATTTCTTTAATTATTGTTTCTAAATATGGTATATCTTTATCTTTAACATTTTTCCAAGCTGCTCCCATACAAAATCGTTCAGATCCAATTTTTTTAGCTTTTTTAGCGTAGCTTAATATTTTCTGTATATCTAATAATTTTTCTTTCTTCACATGAGTTTTATATTTAAAGCTTTGCGGACAATATTTACAATCTTCTGGACATGAACCAGTTTTTATAGATAGCAGAGTACTAATTTGAATTTCATTTTTCTTAAAGTTTTTTCTATGAACAGTTTGAGCAGTAAATAAAACATCAAAAAGAGGCAAATCAAATAACGATTTTACTTGGCTAAAATTCCATTGTTTTCTCATTTTTAATTCCAAAAATTAATTATTTATTTAAATACATAAAGGTTTATAATGATCGTTTAATTTTTTAATAAAACATATTATGAGTAAATCTAAACTAGCGTTTGATCAAAAATACATTTGGCATCCTTATAGTTCGATGATTCGTCCATTTCCTTGTTATTTAATAAAGTCAGCTAAAGGAATTTTTTTGAATTTACAGAATGGACAGAAATTAATTGATGGTATGTCTTCGTGGTGGGCAGTAATTCATGGATATAATCATCCTAGATTAAATTATGCTTTAAAAAAACAAATTAATCAAATGTCGCATGTCATGTTTGGTGGTATAACGCATTGTCCAGCAATTTTATTATGTAAAAGATTAATACAAATTACACCGAAAAATTTAGAATGTATTTTTCTTTCAGATTCTGGATCTATTTCTATTGAAGTAGCAATGAAAATGGCATTACAATATTGGGAATCATTAGGAAAAAATAAAGTATTATTTTTAACTATTAAAAATGGCTATCATGGTGATACATTTTCTGCTATCTCTGTATGTGATCCAGATAATTCTTTCCATAATTTGTATAAAAATTTTATTCCAACTAATTTATTTTCCGATTCTCCTAGATGCTCATTTTATAGTAAATGGGATGAACAAGACATACATTCGTTTAAAATTTTAATTGAAAAATATCAAAATGATATTGCTGCTGTAATTTTAGAATCTATTGTGCAAAGTGTTGGAGGAATGCATTTTTATCATCCTACATTTTTAAAAAAAGTTAGATATTTATGCGATAAATTTGAAATTCCACTAATTTTAGATGAAATTGCTACAGGATTTGGAAGAACTGGAAAACTTTTTGCTTTTGAACATTCTAATGTTGTTCCAGATATTCTTTGTATCGGAAAAGCTATGACAGGAGGAACTATAACATTATCTGCAACATTAACTACAAGAAAAATTTCGAAAACTATTAGTAATAGTTCATCGGGATGTTTTATGCACGGACCTACTTTTATGGCTAATCCACTAGCATGCGCAGTAGCAAATGAAAATATAAAAATGTTACAAGAAAACAAATGGAAAAAACAAGTTAATGACATTGAACAGTGCTTAAAATTAAATTTATTTCCATTACTAAATCATCCAGAGGTAAAAAACATACGAGTTTTAGGCGCTATTGGTGTTGTTGAATGTATAAAATTTATAGATATTGCAAATATTCAAAAATTTTTCGTAAAAAATAATGTTTGGATTCGACCATTTAAGAAAGTAATTTATTTAATTCCACCATATATTATTGATATGAAATCTCTTAAAAAACTTATCTATTGTATTTCTATTGCATTAAATTACGAATATTCCTTTTTAAGATAACGTTGAATTTTATTTTTTTAAAAATATTATTTCTAGAACTTTTTATTGTCCTAAGAAATTTCATGAATAGATATCCATACAGGTCTATTTCCTGTTGGATACCTATTTTTAAGTTTTAAGAATCCTGTCACCTTATTGCGATCATACACACTAATACTATTAGATAATTCTCCAGCAACAATTAAGTTTTTCCCATTTTTACTAATGTCGAATGATCTTGGTTGTACTTCTGTTTGAACATATCCTAGTATTTTTATAGAATTGATATCGCTGTGATTTTTTAAAATTGTTATACTATTATTTCCTCTATCAGACGCATACAAAAATTTTGTACATGGAGATATATGAATGTCTGAAGACCATGCGGGTTTCTGATTTTTATTAGGGATAATATCAATATTTTTTTTAAAGGTAATTCGATTACATAATGAACTAACGTTTAGAATACTTAAAGTTCCATCAATTTCATTGATACTAAATAATCGATTCATATTTTTTTGAAAAATAATATGTCTTGGTCCACAGTTTTTTTTGAAAGATATAAACTTTTTTTTATGTTCTACGAGAATTCCTTCTTTTGTGAAATTATACAAATATATTCGATTGTCTTTTAAAGATGATACAAATACGTTTTTGTTATAGACTAGAGATGAATGACAACCTTTTATTTCATTTATTGTTTGTATTACTGGATGTATAAATCCAGATGAGTCAATTGGAGAAACATTAATACAATTGTAATGATAAGAACTAGAAAACAGATGCGTTTCAGATTCATTGATAGAAAAATGATTAACACTGAATGAAATATTAGAATATCCAATTTCTTCTAACGTTCCATTCGAATTAATTATGTGTGAACAAATTCGAAATTTTGGACGTATACCTACATATAAACGCTTCTTATCACTTGAAATTAAGATGGGTTGAGGTTCACCTTTTAATTTTAATATTTGAATTAAATATAAAGACGAATCTGGGTTTAACTCCCATACTTCGATTTGTTGACTATTTGCGCTAGAAACATAAACTATATTTTTCATATTGTTTTAAATCTCATTTAAAAAAAATCAAATTTTAATTTGACGTAAAATTTTTCTTACTTTGTATTTTTACTATAAAAAATACAATACTAATTACTATTTATTCAATGGTAATGAAATATGAAATTTCTAATATAAAAATTATATTTTCTCAAAATTTTTAAAACATTTAAAACATAATTAAAAAAATGTTCATATTTTTATTCGTATGCTTAATTATAATTTTTTTTGAAAGATTCTAAGATCGTGATGAATATTAACATTGTAAACATCTTTTAAAACTTTCATATTATTATTTTTTGTTTATACGATATATATAGTTTGTTTTTTTGAGAAAGAGCTAAAATTTTTGATTGAAAATTTAAATTACTTTTATTGAAAAAGTGTAAGTTTAGTTCTTGTTTAATTTTACAATTAAAAATTGTTTATTATTTTAAAATTTGTACTTTTTAAAATAATTTTTATTAATATTAATATGATTCTTTGAAAAATCTCGAGAAATGATATAGATCATATAAATTATTGAGTTTAAATCCTATACTTAAATTTATGAACTAATGTCTATTAAGATTCAATTTTAAAATTTTCTAAAATAACACATAAAATTTCTGAAATTATTTTAGTTGCGTTATTATTTAAATCCGCATTAAAATTTGTATTGTGCTAATATTATCTATAAATTTGGAAAACGATTTATCTAACTTTTACTCAGAAAATCATAATAATTATATATTATCAGAAATTAAAAACTATTATGTAATCAATCATTTGAAAAATTAAAAAAATACGTTGATATTTATAATATTTTTAAAAAAAAGAGCATAAGTTTTAATTAACTTTCAACATTCAAATATTTTCTTTTAAAAATAACATATTTAAATTGGTAGACACTTTTTGTAAATAATAAAAGTGAAATTTTTTAAATTTTATAAAATTAAAAAGTTTATTTCAATTTTTACGTAATTTTAAGAATCATACTATAAAAATTGCATTGTGACTTAAAATTTATTAGACATTATAATTATTTCAAAAATTTTAAAGCAAAAACTAAAATGCAAATAATGTGAATTATTAAAATCTATATACGTAGAAAATACATAAAAAAGTTATTATTTTATTAGATTATTACAATTTTTACTTTAATTCAGTTGTCTTTACTAATTTGTATATTATAAATTTAAAAATATGTTCTTGTATTTCAAATGTTAGTAATATTCAAATTTAATACTATACTAATTTTTAAATTTTAAGATTTATTTAACTGTACACAAAAATGTTTACAGATATTTTCTATAATTTTATAATTATATATAAATATTTATGATTACTACTAATTTTAAAAATATTTTTTAAACTTTCTATTTTTCTATTTTACTGTCTTATAGTAATTTTTTAACACATTTTCTATAACATATTTTTTATTTTTTGTCTTTATCGTAAAATAACTACAATATATTTATTAAAAAAATCAGTGTATAATTAAAATTTGTTTATTGACATTTAAAGCGTATATATAAATTTTAAATTAATAAAAAAGGTCAAAACAATATTTTAGAAAATATCTTTCTATTCTCATGAAAAATCACAAGATATAATCTATAATCAATTTTCTAAATTAGATAAAACGATTTTGTTACCTACATTATAAAAGTAGTTAGATTATCTCAATTTAGTAACATTTTTAAGTAATAATATGTATAATTTTTAAATAAAACCAAATCTAATTCATTTTTTAAAATAGATACTTAGAATTTATATATTAATTGTATTAATTATTAAATTTTAATATAACTAAAGTGCAATTCGTTTCTTATTTACTTTAATCAAGAAAAAATTATGAAAATTTAAATATATACATCAGTTTTTGCAAGACATTTAAATGCGAAAACGTTGTTTAAATAAATTAGTAACCAACTAATAAGAAATATTAATGTTATAAAATTTGTTATAAAATCTAATTCGGTTATTTTAATGGATCTATATTAGATATGAATACAAAGAGTTTTAAAAAATTTTTAAAATTAATTCTAAAATTTAATTTAAAATGTAAAACAATGTTTACAATAGTCGTATATAGTTTTACTTTTTTTTAAAATATACCATTAGAAATTGAATTAAATTTCAAAAAATTATAAAAACATCTTTCTCACTAAAAAAAATAATAAATTTAATTATTATCAGTAATTGCAATTTTAAAATATCGATTTCTAGAAATGCTTCTTTAAAAGTATTTTTTTAAAATAAATAACATAGATATGACGTTGTTTATAACTTTATAATAAATTTTCAAAAATATCTCAATATGAAATAAAAACATTTCAAAAATAGAAATCTTTTTTAGACATTTATTTAAATAACTAAAATTTTATAAATTTATAATTGTACGTACTTGAAATATTTATATAAAGATCTAGTATTTAAATTACAGTAATACATACCACATAATATCAAGACATTAATAGTATCTGATATTTCTTAAATATTATTTCAATCACTATTAATTTTCATTAATAGTATATAACCTTCATAGAATTTTAAAAAATGTCAATAGTACTACTATGCTTAAAGTTTTAAAAATTAATAATTTTTTATAAAAATATTTTTATAGAATGTACAATCAGTTTCTATTCTCATTACTATATTAGTAAAATTAATTTAATGAAATTTTTAAAAAATATTAGAAATGTAATTTAAGATTAAAGCACACTTAAAATTTGTAAGTACTTATTGAAAGCTTCACTAAATTTTTATGTAAAATTTATTAAGGTAAATAATGCAGGTAACTAATAAAAGACTTAAAAGTGTGCGTTATAAAAAACACAAACGCAAAATTCATCAACGTTTTAGAAATACTATTTTTGAACGTAAGATTAAAAAAATATTTTTTGATACGAATTTTTTAAACAAGATAAAATATTATATTGTATAAATATGAATTATATTTAAATTATAATTAAAAATAAAACATTGCTATTATCAAAAATTTTAAAAAATATGTACAATTTTAAAATTTATTAAAGAACATTATTTTATTTAACATAATTTTATTTTTATGAAACGCTTTTTTAAAAACAGTTGGTAAACATATGACAATTAAAATAGGTATTAACGGTTTTGGAAGAATAGGAAGAATGGTGTTTAGATTAGCTCAATTGCGTTCTAACATCGAAATATTAGCGATAAACGATTTTATTGACACAAAATATATGGAATACATGTTAAAATACGATTCTACACACGGTAGTTTTCATGGAACTATAAACAGCAAAAACGACTTTCTTATTGTAAATAATAGAAAAATACATGTAACAAATGAACGTGATCCAGAAAATTTATGTTGGGGAGATTTAGATATTGATGTAGTAATAGAATCTACTGGAGTGTTTTTGACTACCTCAGAAGCTTACAAACACATAAAATCTGGAGCTAAAAAAGTGATAATAACTGGTCCATCTAAAGATGATACTCCTATGTTTGTAAGAGGAGCTAATTTTGAAAAATATTCAGGTCAAAAAATAGTTTCGAATGCATCTTGCACCACAAATTGTTTAGCTCCTTTGTCAAAAGTTATAAATGATGAATTTGAAATCATAGAAGGATTGATGACAACAGTTCATGCTACTACAGCTACTCAAAAAACAGTTGATGGAGTATCATCTAAAGACTGGCGAGGAGGAAGAAGTGCTTTACAAAATATTATTCCTTCTACTACAGGAGCGGCGAATGCTGTAGGAAAAGTATTACCCGAACTAAATAATAAATTGACAGGAATTGCTTTTCGTGTTCCAACAGCTAATGTCTCTGTAATAGATTTAACAATTCGTACTAAAAAACCAGCTACTTATTTAGAAATATGTCAAAAAATAAAAATAGCTTCTGAAACTAATATGAAAAATGTAATAGGTTATACCGACGAAAAAGTAGTATCATCAGATTTTAATGGAAGTGAACTCACTTCTATTTTTGATGCTTCTGCTGGTTTGTGTTTAAATAAACATTTTTCAAAATTGATAGCCTGGTATGACAATGAAAATGGATATTCTAGTAAAGTGTTAGATCTAGTTGAGCTAATAAGCTAATAATTACAAATTATTTATATAATTATTCATGTAAAATTTAAATATTTCATATTGACATTATAATCATAATGTCATATGAAATATTCGTTATATTTTTTATAATTTAAAAGCGCTTTATAAAAGCTTACTTTGTAACAAAATTTTATTCTATTTTTAATTCTATTTTTATTTTTTTTGTCCATTCTTCTATTCTTTCCTGACTTTTATTTGGTTGTCGATCCTCATCTATAATCAACCCTAAAAAATTGTTTTTATCATAAAGCGCTTTAGAACTTTCGAATGAATAACCACTAGAAGGCCATTTTCCAATAAAATTAGTATTTGATTTTTTTATAGCATTAAATAATATCCCCACTCCATCGCAAAAATAGTCAGAGTAATCTTCTTGATCTCCACATCCAAAAAATGCAACAGTTTTATTATTAAAATTAATTTTTTTTAAAATTGGAAGAAAATCATCCCAATCGCATTGAAGTTCTCCATAGTACCATGTAGAAACTCCTAATATAATGCAACTATGTTTTTCTAAATCTTCTTTTTTAGAATTCGCAATGTCATAAATAGTAGAGATATTATATCCTATACATTTTTGAATACTATTCGCTGTTTTTTCTGTATTACCTGTATCACTACCATAAAAAATTCCTATATCTTTTGTCATATATAACCTTTTGTTTACTTTGAATATAGTAAAAATTATTTTACTATAAAAGTTTTTAAAATTTACACATGTGATAGAGTACAGTATTTATATATTCTGAATTTATATCTGTGATAATATTTTGAGCGTATCAGAACATATACACATGACATTATATTGAACGAAATCTTTTAAAAGACATTTTAGAATATAATACGCTATAACTTTGTTTTTTTAAATAACAACAATCAATTATGAAATTGTATTTCACATAAAAACAGTGCAATTATATCATAAAAATATTTATATAAAAATTATATTCTTGAGTTTAATATTTTAATTAATTATTATTAAGTGTAAAAGTATAATGACAATTAATCTTGTATGGTTTCGTAACGATTTGCGTATACGAAATAATCTAGCGCTTGCTTCTGCATGTAAAAATAGAAAATCAGTTGTTTTAGCTCTTTTTATTTCAGTTCTTGAACAATGGAAGACAAATTTAATTTCTGATAGAAAAGCTATTTTAATACATGAACATGTTATTTCTTTAAGAAAGGAGTTAATGAAATTAAATATTTTTTTACATTATTGTAAATCTTCTACCTTTTTAAAATCTATTGATTGTCTTATTACATTTTGTAAAAAGAACAAAGTACAAAAATTATATTATAATTATGAATACGAATTTTTTGAAAAAAAAAGGGACAATATAGTTGCGAAAAGACTTAAAAAAAATTTTATTTTATCAAAAGGATTTCATAATTCTACACTATTTGAACCTGGATCAATTGTTAATAAAAAAGGAGAAATGTATAAAAAATATAGTCATTTCAAAAAAAAATGTATAATGTCGTTATCCGAAAACAATTTTAATGAATATTCAATACCAAAAAAGCGAAAAATTTTTGTAAAAAAAAACAATTTTAAAATTTCATTATTGCAATTTCCCATTAAAAAATTCTATAAACAGCTATTTCCAATAGGAGAAAAGAAGATATTAAAAAAATTAAAATTATTTCTTAAAAATAAAATACAAAGTTACAACATTAACCGAAACTGCTTATCTTTAAATAGCACTAGTATGATTTCTGCTTATTTATCTATTGGAGTACTATCTCCCATACAATGTTTATCTATCTTTTTAAAATATCATTCTAATATAAATACATATACGGTTGGAACATGTAATTGGATCAATGAACTGATTTGGCGTGAATTTTTTAAACATTTACTATATTTTTATCCATTGTTAAGCAAGAATCAAGTACTATGTAACTGGGAAAAACGTATACAATGGAAAAATAATGAGAAACATTTTCATGCGTGGAAAAATGGAAGAACAGGATTTCCTATTATAGATGCTGGAATGCGACAACTCAATAAAATAGGTTGGATTCATAATCGTATTCGTATGATCACTGCTAGTTTTTTAGTAAAAAATTTATTAATAAATTGGAGAAATGGAGAAAAATATTTCATTTCGCAACTTATTGACGGTGATTTAGCATTAAATAATGGAAATTGGCAGTGGATTGCTTCTATCGGAAACGATAGTGCTCCATATTTTCGTATTTTTAATCCTATAGTACAATCTAAAAAGTTTGATAATATGGGAATATTTATTAAAAAATATGTTCCTGAATTAAAAAAAGTTCCTATAAGTATAATTCATGATCCTCATTTATGGAGTAATAGCATAAAAGCAACAATTAAATATCCTGAACCGATAGTCAATCTTATTAGTTCCAGAAAAATAGCAATAAAAATTTTTAAATTGGCAAAATTCACATCATAAATGCATACAAAATATGAAAAATACTGTATTAGAAAATGTAATTAACAAAAAATTAAATTCTGCACAATTTAATGACTGTATTCCTAATGGATTACAAATAGAAGGATCTCAGAAAATTAAAAAAATTATAACTGGAGTAACAGCATGCCAAGAGTTGTTAAATATTGCGGTTAAAAAGAGAGCAGATGCTGTAATAGTACACCATGGATATTTTTGGAATAATAGCGAAAAAACTATAAAAGGTATGCTTAGAATCAGAATAAAAACTATACTCGAAAACAATATTAATTTATATTGTTGGCATTTACCTTTAGATTACCATCCAAAATTAGGAAATAACGTTCAAATTGGAAAGATGTTAGATATAAAATTAAAAGGATACATACTACCATTAGTTCCATGGGGTATATTAAAAGAAAAAGTTACTGCAAAAGAAATGATTGCAACAATAACAAAACGATTTGGAAGAATTCCTTTCCATTATGAGTGTAATGCGTCTAAAAAAATTATGAAAGTTGCATGGTGTAGTGGAAAGGGACAAAGTTTTATTAATGCAGCTGCACAATTTGGAATTGATGCATTTTTAACTGGTGAAGTATCAGAAGAAACAATCCACGTTGCTAAAGAAAATAACTTTCATTTTTTTTCAATTGGTCATCATGCTAGTGAATGCGGAGGAATAATAGCACTAACTGAATGGATTAGAAACGTAAGTAATTTAGACATTACCTTTATTAATGTTTATAACCCCGTTTAATTTTGTTAACGTCTTATTATATGAAGATTTAATGTATTTTACGAGGTTTTTTAAATATTTTGCAAATTTCTTATTTAGTTGTTTTTATTAAATATATGTTTTTAAGATAATAGAATATTTCTACTATTGAAAATAGTGATGTTAAAATATTAGTATATGATATTTCAAAATTTTTTATTATTGATTTGAATAAAATTTGACTAAGAGAAAAGTATACATTTTATGTACAAATTTCTCAATTATAAGAATAAAGCGTTATACATTTTAGGAATTGACTTGATCTCTAAAATTTTAAAGTAATATTAGTATTAAATGTCATCTTTAAAATATTATTACGTATTAAGGGAAACTATGAAAGAAGATGAATTTAAAAACAGGTTAAATTTCTTGTTGTTAATGAATGATAATAGATGTTATTTCGAAAATATGTATGAAAAATTTTTAGAAAATCCGAATTCTATAGATAAATCTTGGAAATACTTTTTTAATAAATCTTTTTATACTAGTAGTAATGATAAAACAAAATTTTGCGAAAATAAAATTTTTGATACTCATACACATATAAGATATATATCGTCTACTTTAATCGATACCTTTCGAAGATATGGACATAAATTTTCGTACTTAGACCCGTTAAACTTACAAAATCGTGAATCTTTTCCAGAAATAGATTTTTTTTTAAATGGAATAGATTCTAAACTTATCAATACAAATTTTGCAATGCATTTATCAAAATTATCTTTTGAAATAATCACTTTAAAAAAATTATATTCAATTTTTCACAAAATATATTGCAGTAATATAGGATATGAATATATGCATATTGATTGTGAAAATGAAAAAAAATGGATTCAAAATTATATTGAACGTGACCTTAAAAAGAATTTATTGACTAATGTAGAAAAAAAAAATTTATTAAATGATTTAATTTCAGCAGAAGCACTAGAAAAATATTTTGGTTATAAATTTCCCGGTTCAAAACGCTTTTCTTTAGAAGGCGCTGAATCTTTAATACCCTTGTTGCAAGCAGTTTCTAACTATAACGTTAAATTAAAAATTGACAAAATAGTATTAGGAATGTCTCACCGAGGCAGATTAAACGTATTAATTAACATTTTGAACAAACCTATAAAAGAGATATTTAATGAATTTTCTGAAGTATATGATAAGAAAACACTAAAAAATGGTGATGTTAAATATCATATGGGTTTCAATAAAAACAAAGTTACTAAATTAGGAATTGTCAATTTAGACTTAAAATTTAATCCTTCGCACTTAGAAATTATTAATCCAGTAGTAGCAGGATCTGTTCGAGCACATCAAGATAATGTTCATTCAAAAGACAAAACTAATATTTTAGCCGTAGTACTGCATGGAGACGCCGCAATTTCTGGGCAAGGTATAGTTCAAGAAACATTAAACATGTCTATGGTCAGAGGATATAAAGTTAATGGAACTCTTCATATAGTTTTAAACAATCAAATTGGTTTTACTACTTCCTACCTAGAAGATTTAAGAAGTAGTAAATATTGTACTGATATTGCTAAGATGGTTGAATCTCCTATATTTCATGTTAATTCAGATGATCCTGAATCAATACTATTTGTAATTCAATTAGCTTTAGAATTTAGAAATAATTTTAAAAAAGATGTGTTTATAGATTTGGTATGTTATAGACGACACGGACATAACGAAGTAGATGATCCATACGTTACACAACCAATGATGTATTCAAAAATTAAAAAACATCCTACTATTTGCCAAATTTATAACACAAAATTAATGTCTGAAAAAATAATTGATTGTAGTTATCTTGATGAGCAGACTAAAAAATATCAAAAAATGCTAAATGAGCAATATTCAGCGTACAAACAAAAAGAATATCTTCAAAATAGTTCATACTGTAAATACAATGTTCATACATCATGTTCACAAAAAATAAAAATTATAGAAAAAATAAAATTACAAGAGTTAGGACGAAAAATCAACGTTATTCCTTCTAATATCGTTGTTCATAAAAAAGTTATAAAAATATATCAAGATAGACTTAAAATGATAAATGGAGAAAAACCTCTAGATTGGGGTGCAGCAGAAATTTTGGCATACGCTTCTTTGCTAAATCAAGGAATTTCTTGTCGATTATCTGGGGAAGATGTTGAAAGAGGAACATTTTTTCACAGGCATGCAACTATATATGATCAAAAAAATGGCAAAATATATATTCCATTACAAAATATACATAATAAACAAGGAAAATTTTATATTTGGAATTCTACTTTATCTGAAGAAGCAGTATTAGCATTTGAATATGGATATTCTATTAATCAAAAAAATACATTAACTATTTGGGAAGCTCAATTTGGAGACTTTGCAAATGGAGCTCAAATTGTTATTGATCAATTTATTTGTTCTAGCAAAACAAAATGGGATGTTTCATGCAATTTAATTATGCTATTACCTCATGGATATGAAGGGCAAGGTCCAGAGCATTCTTCTTCAAGAATAGAAAGATATCTTCAACTATCTTCAGAAAACAACATACAAATTTGCATACCTACTACTGCTTCTCAAATGTATCACGTATTGTGCAGACAATCATTAAATAATATTCAAAAACCTTTAATTATTATGACACCCAAATCTCTTTTAAGACATCCATTAGCCTCTTCTCCGCTTCATGAATTTTCAAAAATTATTTTTAAAGAAATTATTGATGAAATCGATGACATAAACATTGAGAAAGTTAAAAGAATTATTCTATGTTCTGGAAAAATATATTACGACTTATTACATCAAAGACGAGAAAATCGACAAAATAATATAGTTATTTTGCGAATAGAACAATTGTATCCATTTCCTAACGATATTTTATTGAAAATTTTGCAGTCATATTTACATGTTAAAGATTTTATATGGTGTCAAGAAGAACCTTTCAATCAAGGAGCGTGGTTTTACAGCCAATATTGCTTAAAAAAGATATTGCCTAAAAATTCTTCTTTAAATTATATAGGACGTTCTGAATCTTCATCTACAGCTACTGGATATATTAGTGTTCATAAAAAACAACAACAACAATTAGTAAATGATGCTTTAAACATAAGTTAAAATAAGAGAAATATGATGAACATAGTTAACATTCTTGTTCCTAACCTTCCAGAATCAGTTACTGAAGCTACGATTATATCTTGGTATAAGAAACCTGGTGATATTTTAAAAGAAAACGATGTATTAGTAGATCTTGAAACTGATAAAATAGTATTAGAAATACCATCACTATTTGATGGGATATTAAAAAGTATTATTGAAAATAAAGGTAAACGAGTTATTTCAGGACAAACTATAGGAACTTTAATTAAAACAGATTCTAAAAACGATACATTAATTAACAATTTAAATAAAGAAATAAATTTAAAACGAGAAACAAAAACATCTTTTTTTAAAAATCATTTTAGTCCGTCTGTCAGACGGTTAGTACTAGCGCATAATTTAAAGAATGCTCATATTCAAGGAACTGGAGTAAAAGGTCGTGTTACGTGTGATGATGTAAAAAAACATATAACACAAAAAAATGAAAAGTCTATTTCAGATACAACGTACAATTTCAAAAATGAGAAAGTAAAAGAAGACAAATATTCTAGTCGTAGTATTGAACGTATAAAAATGACTGCATTAAGGAAAAAAATTTCGGAAAAATTGTTAAAAACAAAAAATAATTTAGCTTCACTTACTACTTTTAATGAAGTTAATATGGAATCTATTTTAAACTTGAGAAAAAAATATGGAGAATTATTCAAGAAAAAATATCAGGTTAAGTTGGGTTTAATGTCTTTTTGTATAAGAGCAGTAGTAGAAGCGTTAAAACAATTTCCTAAAATTAATGCTAAAATTGAGGGAGATGATATTATTTATTATAAATACTTTGATATTAATATTGCTATATCAACGCCTAGAGGATTAATAGCACCGATATTAAAAAATGTAGATTTAATGAGTATGTCAGATATTGAAAAAGAAATTCAAATGTTAGCATTAAAAGGGAAAAATGCTACATTAACCATCGATCACTTTAAAAGTGGAAACTTTACCATTACTAATGGCGGAATTTTTGGATCATTATTTTCTACTCCATTAATTAATTATCCTCAATCAGCTATTTTAGGAATACATGCTATTAAAGAAAGACCAATGGTAGTTGATGGTAGTATAAAAGTACTTCCTATGATGTATATAGCACTTACGTATGATCATCGATTAATAGACGGACAAGAATCGGTAGGATTTGTATTAAGAATAAAAGAGTTATTAGAAGACTTTAACAGAATTATACTCAACATATAATATATTTTTCAAATTAGTCATAAAGATCAAAAACATTTTTTTGGTGCTATGATAAATCTTAGCACCAATAAAATGAAAATATATTTTTTAATATACTATGACTGCTCTTCGATTTTTTGAATAAGCATCTTCTGTTTCTCCAACTTCAACGGGTTTGGTAGAACCATAAGATATTATAGAAATTTGTTTAGAAGGTACTCCTTTACTTTCTAAATATAATTTTACTGAATTGGCACGTCGTTTTCCTAATTCGATATTATATTTATCCGTACCTCTTTTGTCTGCATGTCCTTCAATAACCACGTTAATTTCAGGATTTTCATATAAGAAAGTTACAGTTTCATTTAAAATTTGAGAAAATTTTGAATTAATATTGGACTTGTTTAAATCAAAATAAACGATGCCTTTTTCTTTTGATACATCTGATTGTACAGGAATACTTGAATCTATTTGAACATTTTCAGTTGGACTATTTTGATTGTAAGAATTTTTTTCTGCTTTATTTTTCTGAAAACTACACGAAAATGCTGTTATGATCGGAATAGTTAAAATTACAATTTTTATTATTTTATTTAATTTCATTCATATGTCCTATAATTGAGTGTTTTTAAACATGACCTTATATTAAATTTTCAAAAAAAACAAAAGTAAATTTAATAAAATAACTTTCATTTTTTGTAATCTGAAATGCAATTCTTATTAGCTATAATAAAATCATAAAAATTCTTTTATATGATAAAATCTCTTATATGAAGTAAATTATATTTTTTATTATTTTAAATCTTTAGATTAAGTTCAAATATATAACACATATTTATAAATAATAATACGTTTTCTATTTTTTTTAAAGATATCTTTTATAATATAATTTTATAAACATTATAATATTAATTTTTTTAAATAAATTGAAAATAGAAAAACTATTATTTAATTCTTAAATATATTTATATAAAACACATTTAAATATTTATCTTTTGAAATATATAAAAAAACTTAAGAATAATGTTTAGTAGAATTTTAAAAAAGAATATCTTTTTTAAATATGACTGTTTTTTAATAAAATAAAAACACATTTTAAGAATCTAAATTTCGTATTTAAAATATTTAAAAAACGGAAGTAAGATAGTAAATATTATCATATACAAAATATCTTAATATGAATAGAATTAAAATACTATAAAGTAGAAATATTAAATATTCGATACTTTTAAAAGGCAAAACTATTATATTCTTCAAATTAAAAAATATTCGTTAAAATATGCAATTTCGAGGCGATATCTTCATGAAAATATACAAATTAATTTTGATGCGACATGGCGAAAGTAAATGGAACAAATTAAATAAATTTACTGGATGGAAAGATATAGATCTATCTGAAACAGGAATTTCTGAAGCAAAAGAATGTGCTAAACTTTTAAAATCTAAAGAATTTAATTTTAATTATGCATATACTTCAGTATTAAAAAGATCTATTCATACTATGTGGACTATAATTAAACATTTGAATCAATCATGGATTCCAATAAAAAAATCTTGGCATTTAAATGAACGCCATTACGGTTCTTTACAAGGATTAAATAAAGATGATGTGATAAAAGAATATGGTAATGAGCAAGTTCAAAAATGGAGAAGAGGGTTCGACGTTGCTCTTCCTCAAATTACCTTATCAGAAAAAAAAACGTTAGCATTAGATCCAAAATATTCTCATATCAACATTGATGATATTCCTTTATCCGAAAGTTTAAAAAATACTTCTGAAAGAGTTATTCCATTTTGGAAAACTCACATTTATCCAAATTTAAAAGCAAAAAAAAATATTATTATAGTAGCACATGGAAATTCTCTTCGTGCACTAATTAAGCATTTAAGCAACATGAATGATGCGGATATTATGAAATTAGATATTGCTACTGGAATTCCGATGGTATATGAATTTAATAATTATTTTGAACCTATAAAATATTACTATTTATAATTTTCGTTAATTAAATTATGTTAAACAATATAACGTATAAAATAATTATATCTTAATAACATATTAAAACTTTCTAAGATAATTATAATTTATAACAATTTAATTTTTTAATATTATTTTAAAAATTACGTATTTACGCATTTTTTTTAAGTAATAACGTCAGAGAAAAATATGATTAAAAAGATCGGAGTCTTAACTAGTGGAGGAGACTCTCCAGGAATGAATGCAGCAATTCGAGGAGTAGTAAGAACTGCATTAAGCAAAAATTTAGAAGTTTTCGGGATATATGATGGATATCTTGGATTATATGAAGATAAAATGATTAATTTAGACCGATATAGCGTTTCTGATATAATTAATAAAGGTGGTACTTTTCTTGGATCTTCTCGTTTCCCTGGATTTTTACAAGAGAATATGAGATTAAAAGCTATCAAAAATATGAAAAAACGTAATATAGACGTTTTAGTAGTAATTGGAGGTGACGGATCGTATGTAGGTGCAAAAAAGTTAACAGAGATGGGATTTCCATGTATTAGTATACCAGGTACCATAGATAATGATGTAGCAGGTACTGATTATACTATAGGATACTTTACAGCGCTAGAAACAGTAGTAGAAGCAATTGATAGATTAAGAGATACATCTTCATCTCATCAAAGAATTTCTATAGTAGAAGTTATGGGGAGAAATTGTGGAGATTTAACCTTGGCCGCAGCTATAGCAGGAGGTTGCGAATTTATAGTATTACCAGAAATCGAATATATAAGAGAAGATTTAATAAAAGAAATAAAAGCCGGAATTAAAAAAGGAAAAAAACACGCAATAGTTGCTATTACTGAATACATTTGTGACGTTGAAAAATTAGCGAAATATATTCAACATGAAACGAAGAGGGAAACAAGAGCTACGATTTTAGGACATATACAAAGAGGTGGAGCACCAGGAGTTTTTGATAGGATTCTAGCTTCTAGAATGGGAGAGTATGCAGTAGAACTATTGCTGAAAGGATATCAAGGACGATGTATTGGCATTAAAAATGAAAAAATAGTACATCACGATATTTCCGATGCTCTTGAAAACATGAAAAGACCATTCAAATTTGATTGGTTAATCACTGCAAAAAAATTGTATTAAAAATAATTTTTTGATATTTAAACATTTTAACTCATTAATTTAATTTATATTAACTTCAAATTTAATCCTATACCAAAGGAATTTTAAAATGAAAAATTTAAGGAAGAAATACATGTTATTAGTAGAATGTATTTCTGAATTTCTTGGTACAGGATTAATAACATTTATTAATACTAGTTATACGGCATCGTTTCAATTAACAGATGAATTTGTTGATTCTTGGAAAATTAGTATTATACTAGGAGTAAGCACATGCATAGCTATTTACATCAGTTTAATCGTATCTGAAGCACATCTAAATCCAATTGTTACCTTATCATTTTTTTTGTTTTTTAATTTTAATTACAAAAAGGTAGTACCATATATTACGTTTCAAATATTAGGTGTTTTTTTTTCTTCAGTAACAGTATATGAGCTATATTATAATTTGTTAAAAAATTTTGAAAGCCAAAATAGAATTTTAAGAGGAAGTTTAGAAAGTTTGCGTTCAGCTTCTATCTTTTCTTTTTTTCCAAATAAGGATATTAGTGTAATACAAATTTTTTCAATAGAATTTATAATTTCTTTTATTTTTATGTCTATAATTATTTTTTTAAATAACAATAAATCTTTATTTTTTTTTAAAATTACTTTTTCTCCTATATTAATAGGAGTAATAGTATGCATAATAAATATTATTGTTTCTCCATTAACTTCATTTACATTAAATCCTGCGAATGACATTGGATCCCGAATTTTTGCATATTTATTTGGTTGGGGTAAAATAGCATTTACAGGTGGATTAAATATCTATTATTTTATTGCACCTATTTTAGGAACGATGTTTGGATCTGTAACTTCTGTATATTTTTACAAATATATAAAAACTATATTATAAATCATTAATTTAGACAGATGTTGATAAATTAAGAATACTTAGTTAATATTTTTAAAAATCGAGAAATGAACAGTGACGCAGAACCTATTAAAAAACCATCTATTTCAATAACTTTTGATAATTTTTCAATGTTACTTTCATTTACGGAACCGCCATATTGAATAAAAAATGATTTCTTTTTTACATTTTGAATGTTTAAAATATAATCTGTTATATGACCACAAGTATCTTGTATAAAATCAATTGATGGAGTTCTTCCAGAACCAATAGCCCAAACAGGTTCATAAGCTATAATCATATTATTAAATGCTTTTTCTCCAATGACATTAAAAACAGAATCTATTTGTTTTTGGCATATTTGATTTGTTATACCGTTTTTATAATCTTGTTCAGTTTCTCCAATACAAAATATTGGGATTAATTTAGCATTTTGAACTATTTGAATTTTTTTTGAAATTAATAAATCACTTTCTTTATGATATATTTTTCTTTCCGAATGTCCAATAATAACATAACAAACGTGAACATCTTTCAACATATCTACTGAAATTTCTCCAGTAAATGCCCCATTAGAATGTATATCAACGTTTTGGGCTCCTAACATGATGTTAGTATTTATAATTATGTTATGAACTTGATTTAAATATACAAACGGAGGAACAACAATTAGTTTTAACATACTTTCTTTTTTTTTTATAAAATCAATTATAGGTATCAATAAATTATGTAATGAATTTGTATCTCCATTAGATTTCCAATTAGCTGTAATAATTTTGTTTTTCATTTTATTCCTTCGTAATATTTTAAACTAAGTTACTAATTTAAAATTACTAGTTAGTAACTTAGAATTAGATATTTTAATTTATCTTATTAAAAATTTTTGTCTAAAGTAATATTAAATTTTAAAGTATTACAATGTAATAACATATCATATTCAGTATGATTGAATAGTTAGAAACTTTATGAAAATGTTTTTAATTTAAAAACTATGTCAAATCTAAATTTTTAGCAGCTTTAAAAGCTTCAGTCATAGCATTAGAAAAGTTTTCATTACTTTTATTAGCATTTTGATCATCAATCTTATCTTTATCTTCTAAATTTTCTAATACAACAATTGATAAATTAATAATTTTATTTTTTCGATCTATATTACTAAATTTTACGTCTATTTGTTTTCCTATAACAAAGTTGGATAAGTTTGAAAAATTATTATTATAAGAAGTAGATAGTTCAGAAATTTTAATATATCCTTTAATTAGCTTAGACAACTGGACAGTAATTACTTTATTGTCTATTTTATCAACAATTCCAGAAACTATATCATCCTTTTTATAATTAGAAACGTATTGATCAAAAGGATCATTCGTTAACTGTTTAATTCCTAGAGATATTCTTTCTCTTTCAGAATCAACTTGCAAAACCATAGCTGAAATTTCATCTCCTTTCTTATATGTTTTAACTGCTTCTTCTCCTGATAAGTTCCAAGATATGTCAGATAAATGAACCAATCCGTCAATGCCACCATGTAATCCAATGAATATTCCGAAATCAGTAATAGACTTTATTTTTCCTTGTACACAAGTTCCTTGAACATTTTCCTCTGAAAATTTTTTCCACGGATTTGTTGTGCACTGCTTTAGTCCTAAAGAAATACGTCTCTTCTCCTCATCAATGTCCAGTACTATAACTTCAATAATAGAATTGACATGAACTATTTTAGATGGATGAACATTTTTATTAGTCCAATCCATTTCTGAGACATGAACTAATCCTTCTACACCTTCTTCAATTTCTACAAAACATCCATAATCAGTTAAGTTAGTAACTTTTCCAGTTAACTTTTTACCTTCTAAATATTTTTTAGAAATATTTGTCCATGGATCGTCGCCTAATTGTTTTAGTCCTAAAGATACTCTTATTTTTTCTCGATCAAATTTCAATATTTTTACTTTTATTTTATCACCAATATTAACAACTTCACTTGGATGTTTAACTCTTTTCCAAGCCATATCAGTGATGTGAAGTAGTCCATCTACTCCACCTAAATCTACAAAAGCTCCGTAATCAGTCAAGTTCTTTACTATACCTTCTGATGTTATACCTTCTTGTAAATTTTCAAGAAGTAAATTGCGTTCTATACTATGTTCTGATTCAATAACAGCTCGACGAGATACAACAACATTATTTCTTTTTTGATCTAATTTAATAACTTTAAATTCTAGTTCTTTGCCTTCTAAAAAGTTTGTATCTCTAACAGGGCGAATATCTACCAAGGAGCCAGGTAAAAAAGCTCGAATATTTTCTAATTCTACAGTGAATCCTCCTTTTACTTTTCCATTTATCGTTCCAATAACTGTTTTAGAATCTTTATAAGCTCTTTCTAACGTTAACCATGCTTCATAACGTTTTGCTTTTTCACGAGATAAAATGGTTTCACCAAAACCATCTTCAATAGCATCTAAAGCAACATCAACTTTATCTCCTATCTTAACTTCTAAATTACCTTTAGTATTTTTAAATTGTTCTATAGAAATAGTAGATTCAGATTTTAATCCAGCATCTACTAATACAGTGTCTTTGTTTATAGCAATGACAATACCTTTAATGATTGATCCTGGTTTGGTTTCTATTGTTTTTAGAGATTCTTGAAACAATTGTGCAAACGATTCAGTCATATTTATGATCTTCAAATATTAGTTTAAAACATCTATTGTTAACGTCATGTAAAATAGTGTTTTTTTTATAAATTCTAAGATATCTCCTTTATCATAGACATTTTTAAATATTAAAAATTGTAACGTTCTTTAACGTCGTTATATGTTTAATACATATATCAAGAACTTGTGACATATTCATATAAGTTGAATCTATTATAATAGAATCTTTTGAAGGAAACAAAGGTGATATTGATCTATTAATATCACGATAATCTCGTTCTTTCATAATAATAAGTAATTGATCAAAATTAATCTTTGTTGTATTTTGTAAATCTAATAAACGTCGTTTCGTTCTAACTTTTAAACTAGCTTGTAAAAAAAATTTCATACATGCATCAGGAAAAACTATAGTTCCCATATCTCTTCCATCAGCTACTAAACCTGGAAATTGACGAAACATTTTTTGCTTAATTAAAAGATATTTCCTGACGTATGAAAAACTTGCTAATTTAGAAGCGAAATTTCCTATTTCTTCTTTATTAATAACGTTTAGAATATTAGAATTGGAATTTTCTTTGTTTGAAATATTTTTATTAATGATTTCAAAAAAATTTAAAGATTTTAATAATATATTTATATTTTTTTTAATGCAATGTTGATTCTTCAATACATGTAACGCTAAAATTCTGTATAACAATCCAGACTGTAAAAAGTTCCAATTTAATTTTTTAGAAAGTTGTTTACATAATTCACTTTTTCCAGATCCACTAGGACCATCAATAGTAATCACAGGAACATTCATTTAAAAACCTTGATCTAAAAAATTACATTTCAATATATTTTTTAACATGTTTAATTCTAGTATTAGCAGAATTTTAAAGCAACTTATTAAAAACTAACATGTTTTAACTTTTTAAAATAATTTGGAAACGTTTTATTCACACAACTAGGATTTAACAACGTAACTTTCGAATTAGATAATGCTATTAAAGAAAAACACATAGCCATTCTATGATCATTATAAGTATTAATATTAGCATGTAAAAACTTTTTTGGCGGAGAAATATGAATATAATCATTACCTTCTTCTACAATAGCTCCTACTTTTCTTAATTCAACAGACATTGCTGACAATCTATCTGTTTCTTTTACTCTCCAATTATAAATATTTCTAATAACAGTATCTCCTGTAGAAAATAAGGCAACTATAGCAATTGTCATAGCAGCATCGGGAATATCATTTAAATCCATATCGATTCCATGTAAATCTCCTCTTCTACAACAAACAAAATTTTTTCCTGTAGTAATAAACGCACCCATATTTTTAAGTACTTCCGAAAATTTATAATCTCCTTGAATACTATTTGAATCAATTCCAGTGACGCACACTGTTCCTCCTTTAATAGCAGCTGCAGCAAGGAAATAAGAAGCAGAAGAAGCATCTCCCTCTATTAGATAATTTCCTGGAGATTTATATTTTTGACGTCCTTGAACATAAAAACAATTATAAGAATCATTTACTATATCAATTCCAAACTGACTAATTAACTGAAGAGTCATATCTATGTAAGGTTTTGATACTAATTTCCCTTTTATTATAATTTTAGAATCTAAGATAGCAAGTGGTGATGCAATCAACAAAGCTGTCAAAAATTGACTGGAAATTGATCCATTAATTGTTATATTTCCTCCAAGAAATCCTCCTTTTACATAAATAGGAGGACAACCTTCTTTTTCAGAATATTGAATGTTCGCACCTCCTTTTCGTAAAGCGTTAACTAAATGCTCTATTGGCCTTTCCTTCATTCTTTTATCACCCGTTAATAATACATCATTATTACTTAATGATAAAATTGCTGCTAAAAATCTCATAGAAGTTCCTGAATTTCCTAAAAATAGAGAAATTCTTTTATTTACGTATAGTGGTTCAGATTTTCCTTCAACTTTACAAAAAGTATTATTTTCTGATAAAACGAAATTTATTCCAAAAATTTTTAATGCATTTATCATATGTTGAGTATCATCACTTAATAAAAAATTTTTTAAACATGTTGTTCCTTGTGACATAGCAGATAATAGCAATATTCGATTAGAAATACTTTTTGAACCTGGTAAATGTATGATTCCGTTGATAAGTGAAATTGGGTTCAATGTTAAAATAGATTCCATTATGAATTTCTCTGAAATTAATTATTAAATTAATTTAAAATCATTTTATGTAATATGTAAAAAACTTTTTAAGTCTTATTAAATTTTTTATATTTTTTTTTAAAAATTTTCATAAATTTTATTAATTTTATTATACCTTTTTTTGGCATAGAATTATAAATTGAAGCACGAAATCCGCCAACAATGCTATGTCCTTTTAAACAATGTAATCCAAAACTGTAAGATTCTTTTAAAAATAGATGATTAAGACTATGATTTGATATAGAAAAAGTGACATTCATAAAAGAACGATTATTTTCTATTATATTATTAACGTAAAAATCAGTATTATCTATCATTTCATATATCAAATTCGCCTTTTCTTGATTTTTTTTTTCAATTTCTTTTAATCCACCTTTTTTCTTTATCCATTTCAAAACTAAGTTAGATACATATATAGAAAATGTAGTAGGTGTGTTAAACATTGAATTACTTTGCAATAATTTTGAATAATTTAAAATAGAAGGACATATACTTTTAGATCGGTGCAATAAATCCTCTCGTATAATAATTACAGTTGTTCCAGAAGGACCTATATTTTTTTGAAAACTAGCATAAATAACGCCATATTTTCTAACGTCTATAACACGAGAAAGCAATGTTGATGAAAAGTCTCCCACTATAACAGTATTTTCAAAGTTCGGTTCTTCATGAATTGCTATTCCTTCGATAGTCTCATTAGGACAATAATGAAGATATGCACTTTTAGAGTTAATTTTCCAATCGTTCATTGAAAATATAAGAATTTTTTTATTACATTTGTTTTTTATATTAATGATATTAGGAGTACAATATTTTCTACTTTCTACAGCAGCAGCATATGACCAATGCCCACTATTAATATAGTCTGCATTTGTATAATTACCCAGCAAATTTAAAGGTATAGCAGAAAATTGTCCTCTTGCCCCACCATGGCAAAAAATTATTTTATAATTTTTAGGAATATTTAATAAAAATCGAAAATTGTATTCTAATTCTTCTAAAACTAGTTCGAAATCTTGACTTCTATGACTAACTTCTATTATAGATTTTCCAGAATTTTTCCAATTACATAATTCCATTTGTACTTTTTTCAAAACTTCTTTTGGTAACATAGACGGGCCTGCACTAAAATTGTAAACTACGTCTTTATTTTTATCCATACGTTTTCCAAAGCTAAATTTAACCATTAATTTTTACAAAAATTTTAATCCATGCATATAATCATCTTGTAAAATTTTAGGTATTTTTATTCGACCGTCAGATTGTTGATAATTTTCTAAAATTGCTGCTAATGTTCTTCCAATAGCTAATCCTGATCCATTGATGGTGTGGACAAAATAATTTTTTTTATCAATTTTTGAACGAAATCGTGCATGTATACGACGTGCTTGAAAATCTAACATATTTGAGCAAGAAGACACCTCACGATAAGAATTTTTTGATGGAAACCAAACTTCTAAATCATAAGTTTTTGAAGAAGCAAACCCAATGTCCCTTGAACATAATAATACTTTTCGATATGGTAATTCTAACAAAGTCAAAATTTTTTCTGCATGAGTTGTTAATTGTTCTAATTTTTCCATAGAGTTTTTTGGATGTACAATTTGC
Organism: Buchnera aphidicola (Schlechtendalia chinensis); assembly: GCF_001648115.1. Lineage (NCBI taxonomy): Bacteria > Pseudomonadati > Pseudomonadota > Gammaproteobacteria > Enterobacterales > Erwiniaceae > Buchnera > Buchnera aphidicola. Next base: position 331,582 of record NZ_CP011299.1, read on the forward strand.
ACTATTTCAACTTTTTCAAATTGATGTAACCTAATTAAACCTCTAGTTTCACTTCCATATGAAGAAGATTCTGAACGAAAACATGGTGTATTAGCTACTAACTTAATTGGTAATTTACTTTCTTCTAATAAACAATTTTGAAATAAATTAGTTAATGGCACTTCTGCTGTTGGTATCAGTACATAATTATCATTTTCATTTTGATGAGATAACAATTGAATATGAAATAAATCCGTGCTAAATTTTGGTAATTGTCCTGTACCATATAGACTTTTTTTTGATACTAAGTAAGGTACATAAGTTTCTAAATATCCATGATGCATAGTATGTATGTCTATCATAAATTGTCCTAATGCACGATGTAATAAAGCAATTTTACCTTTCATGACTACAAATCTTGATCCAGATATTTTAGATGCAGCTTTCCAGTCAAAACCACCTAGTTCATTACCTATGTCTACATGATCTTTTATTGTAAAAGAAAAATTTCGTATTTCTCCCCATCTATTAATTTCTATATTGTCTTTACTATTATATCCGTTTGGAATAGAATCGTCAGGAAGATTTGGAATATGAATTAAAAATGTTTTAATTTTTTCTAACAAATGTTTTAACTCTTTTTGAGAGAGTAATAACTCTTTAATAATTATGTTAGCTTCATCTTTAAGATTAGAAAAATCTTGATTAATATTTCTTCTATGTTTTATAAGATTCGTAACAATGTTGTGTTTTGATTTAAGATTTTCAGTATTTTTTTGTAGCAATTTGCGTTTTTTTTCTAAATTAGAAAAATATTGTATATCTAAAGAAAAACCTTTTTTTTCCAATTTCTTGGAAACATATTCAATATCTTTTCGTAGCAATTTAACATTTAGCATATTTTTGAATTTTTTATTCAGATGTGATTTCGATGTATAATAGATAACATACTAATTTAAAATAGTTATAACATTTTAAATTTTTATTGTTTTAAGATCAAACTTTTTAAAAATATGAAAAGTTGATTTTATTTAAATTAATTTAATTATTCTTTTAAAAAATTTTTACAACAATTTTAAAAAATAAACATAATTTTTATTACCTTATCATTAATCATTGGAACTTTACGATGCTCATGAAATTTACATTTTTTTTATAAAATAATATCAAATACTAATTTTTAAAAGTATGTTAAAATTTTCTTTGATCCTTAAACAATACAAAAAATAAAATCGTATAAACTTTTTAAAAAAATTTTTGTTATAAGCAAAAATAAAAATTATTTATTTAAAAATTTATATATTTAACATTTATATTTTTTATTTATATTCAGGTAGTTCAAGTTTAAAAAAAATATATATGAAATGTTACAAATACTTTTTATTTTTTTCATACTTTATTTAATACAATAATTTATTTTTTAGATTTTAAAATGTTACTAATATAGTTATATATATTATAATTATGTTAATAACTAACGTTATTTGAATTCATTAATTTTTTTATATGTTAAAATATCTTATAAAATTGATTATATATTAAAGTTAAAAGCGAAGCATTAACAAATATGAATTCCATTCAACATAAACAATTAATTATTATCGGATCCGGACCAGCAGGATATACTGCAGCTATTTACGCATCTAGAGCCAATTTGTCTCCTGTTTTATTCACTGGGACAAATCCAGGAGGACAATTAATAAATACTAATGCAATTGAGAATTGGCCTGGAGATTCAAAAACTATAACTGGATTTGAATTGATGAATAGAATGCAATGTCATGCTGAATTATTTAATACTACTATTATTCATGAAGAAATTATAGAAGTATTTTTTGATAAAAATCCTTTTGTTTTAATAAGCGAATCGAATAAAAAATATACTTGTGATTCGGTTATTATTGCTACAGGGGCTTCAGCAAAGTATTTAGGTTTGCCTTCAGAAGAAAAATTTAAAGGAAAGGGTGTATCAACATGTGCTATTTGTGATGGTTTTTTTTACAAAAATAAGCCTGTCGCTGTAATTGGAGGAGGTAATTCTGCAATAGAAGAAGCATTATATTTATCTAATATAGCATCAATAGTTCATGTAATTCATAGAAGAGATGAATTTCGTTCTGAGAAAATATTAATTTCAAGGTTATTAAAAAAAGTAAAAGAGAAAACTATTATATTACATAAAAACAGAATAGTTCGTGAAATTTTAGGAAATGAAAAAGGTGTAACTGGAATAAAGACATCATTAAAAAGCAATATTGTTAAAAATGACTCTAATAATATAAACGTATCCGGAATATTTGTAGCTATTGGTCATAATCCAAATACAAAAATATTTCTCAATAAACTTTCTATAAAAAATAATTACATCGTGATTAAATCTGGAACTCATGGAAATTACACTCAAACTAGTGTTCCTGGAATTTTTGCAGCTGGAGACGTAATCGATCATATTTATAAACAAGCAATTACTGCTTCTGCAAGTGGATGTATGGCTGCTTTAGACGCTGAAAAATATCTTAATAAATTTAAAAGTTTTACTTAATGTTCAAAACGTCAATAATTATGTGCTAACAAACTTATTTTAAAAAGCAATGAGATAACAAAATTTAGAAGGCTTAAACAATGATTAAAGAAGAAAATATTGAAATGCAAGGAACAGTAATTGAAACACTTCCTAATACTATGTTTCGCGTTGAGTTAGATAACAAGCATGTTGTAATTGCGCATATTTCAGGAAAAATGCGAAAAAATTATATTCGAATTCTTACTGGAGACAAAGTCACATTAGAACTAACTCCTTACGATCTAAGTAAAGGAAGAATCACATTTAGAAGTAGATAATATTAAAATGTGTTGTTAAAATTTTATATTTTAAGACTTCATATAGTATTATCACATTACATTTTATTAACTTTACTTATATTCTTAGTATTTTCAATATCTTTAAATATATTTAAATTAATTTTTTATTGAAAAAATTTTTAAAAAATAATACGTTTTTAATATACAACATAAAAATATTTTTTTGTCTAAATTAAAAGTTTTCGCTTTTGCATTCTTGATTAAAACATTTGCAAACTGAGAAAATAGGAACTTAAAATGCGTACAAAATACTGTGGAGAATTAAATCTAAGTCATGTAAATAAAAGAGTAACATTGTGCGGATGGGTGAATAAATGTAGAAATTTAGGAAAAATATTTTTTTTAGATGTACGAGATAGAGAAGGTGTAGTTCAAGTTTTTTTTCAAAATCGTTCTACTAATTTGTTTCAAAAAGCAATCAAATTAAGAAACGAATATTGTATTCAAATTATAGGAATTGTGAAGGAACGGAATAAACAAAATAAAAATTATAATATTCTGACTGGAGAAATAGAAGTTTTAGCATTAAAGTTAACTATTCTAAGTACATCAAAACCCATTCCGTTAGATCTAAATAAAAAAAATTTAGAAGAATTACGATTAAAATTCCGCTATTTAGACCTCAGATGCCCTAATATGACTTATAACGTAATAATGAGAAGCACAATTACTGCTATAATTAGATTATTTATGAAAAAAAATAAATTTTTAGATGTTGAAACACCTTTATTAACTAGATCTACACCAGAAGGAGCTCGAGATTATGTTGTACCTAGTCGTATTCACAAAAATAAATTTTATGCCTTACCTCAATCTCCACAATTATTTAAACAATTACTGATGATTTCTGGGATAGATAGATATTACCAAATTGCTAAATGTTTTCGGGATGAAGATTTAAGATCTGATAGACAACCAGAATTTACACAAATCGATATCGAAGCTTCTTTTGCAACAGGAAATAAAATACGAAATATTACAGAAAGAATGATTAAGAATTTATGGAAAAAAGTTTTAAAAATTAATTTACAAAAATTTCCAACAATAACTTTCAACGATGCTATTCAAAAATATGGAACTGATAAACCTGATTTGAGAAACCCTATAAAATTTACAAAAATTACAGATCTCTTTCAAGATGCGAAAATTCAGACTTGTCCTAAAATTGATTCAACGCGAAAAAACAAAGTAATTGCTTTATGCATATCAGGAGGATCTGTTTTAAATAATAAACAATTAAAACATTATGAAGAATTTGTAAAAAATTATACTAACCAAAATTTATTTTTTATTAAAGTAGATAATATAAAAAAAGAAAAAGTTACCAGCCCATTTATTCATCTCTTCAATAAAAATTTTATAGTCAAATTGCTTGAAAGAACTCTTTCTAAAGATGGAGATATTATATTTTTTGTTTCAGAAGCTGAACACGTAGTTAATGAAATTATGAGTATATTAAGAACAAAAATTGGGACTGAATTACACATGATTGATAAAAATTCTTGGAAACCTGTATGGATTGTTGATTTTCCACTTTTTCTAAAAAATGAATTTAATAACTACGTTTCTACACATCATCCTTTTACAGCCCCTAAAAACAAAAATGATTTAATTTCAAGAAAAAATTTAGAAAATATTCGCGGAAATTCGTATGATTTAGTTATAAACGGATACGAAATTGGAAGTGGATCAGTACGTATTCACAATGAACATATTCAAAAAAGTGTATTCGAAATATTAGGAATTAATAAACAAAAACAAAAAGAACGATTTGGATTTTTTTTGGATGCTTTATGTTATGGTACCCCTCCACACGCTGGAATTGCTTTAGGATTAGATAGAATAACTATGTTATTAACAAATAACAATAATATTAGAGATGTGATCGCTTTTCCAAAAACAACTACTGCTTCGTGTTTAACTACTGAAGCTCCAAATATTATTAATAATAACATTTTGGATAATTTTACATCGTTACAAAACTAGAAAGATATAATATCGATAAAATTTTAAATGCAACTTTGAATATTATTGAAATTTATTTCAAAATATTACTAGCTAAAAATATAAAAGTTGCAAATAGTACAATAGAAGGACTAATAGGAAGATTAAAAAGCATTGAAAATACTATACCTCCTGTTAAAGAAACGATTCCTATTAGAGTAGAAATAACAGCCATTCTTTCAGGAGAATTAGAGAATTTTTGAGCAGTAGCTGAAGGGATTAACAAAAGTGATATAATAATTAACGTTCCTAAAAATTTTATTGCAATGCTAATAGTTAATGAAACTAAGAAAAATAAAACGAAATTTACTTTACAAACATCGACACCATCTACTTTAGCTAAATCCGCATTAACAGTGATTAACAAAATTTTGTTCCAATATCTTAATAATACAATACTGATCGCAATACAACTAAAAAATATAAAAACCAAATCATCGTAAGTAACTTCTAACAAATTTCCAAATAAATAATTTGCAAAACGTGTTTTTTGATCATTTGAAATTATACTCATTATTATCATTCCCAATGATAATGAACTACATCCTATAATTCCGAGAATAGTATCTAAAGATAATGAAGAATGATTTTCAATCCAATTAATAAATATTATAAAGCATAAAATTATAACAAACACAGTGTAAAATGGATGAACATTTAGAAATATTGCACATGAAATTCCTAGAAGAGATGAATGAGATAAAGTATCACCAAATGAAGACATACGACGCCAAATTATAAATGATCCCAAGGGTCCTGTAATAAAAGTTAAAAATACACTTGCTAACCACCCAAAAATAATTGGTTTATACATAACTTATTTAAGTTCTCTTGATTTTAATTAATAAAGTTAAAAATCATGATAATGGTTGTGTTTATGATGATATAAGGCTAAATGATTTTTTTTTAAATGTCCGAAGATAGCAATAAATCTTGAATCTTTCGATATAATTTTTGGAGATCCTGAACAACAAATATGTTTATTCAAACAAACTACTTCATCTGTATTAGACATCACTAAACTTAAATCATGAGAAACTATTACAATAGAACATTTCAATTCATTCCTAATTTCAGTTACTAATTTGTAAAAAGTTGTTTGACTTAATATGTCCATTCCTTGAGTTGGTTCATCTAAAACTAGCAATTGGGGATCGTTTAATAACGCACGAGCTAATAATATTTTTTGCATTTCTCCACTAGACAATCGACTTAATAAAGTATATTTTAAATGATTAGCGCTTACTCGAAATAACACATTTTTAACAGACTGTTGATTTTTAGATAACTTCATAAATCTTTGAACTGTTATAGGAAGAGTAAAATTGAAATTCAATTTTTGAGGTACATATCCAATACGCAAATTTTGATTATATGTTATTGTTCCTTTACTAGGTTTTAATAATTTTAAAATTATTTTTACTAAAGTAGACTTACCAGCTCCATTGGGGCCGATTAATGTTAAAATACGATTGGAAATCAAATTTAGTGAAATCTTAGAAAGTATTTTTTTGTTATTAAAAATTACCGAAATGTCTTTTAAAGAAATACAAAATGACATATTTTAAAATAGTACATAGTACAACTAATAAAATATAATATCATAAATTAACATTTATTTGAAATAAAAAATTTGATATAAAAAATCGTTTTTTTTAAAAATACTCATAAACGTAAAATTTGATGATAATTAAACATTTTTATAACGTATTTAAAAAAATAATTAAACATTTTGAATTTACGTTGAAAAATAAAATTAATTATAATGAATATAAAATCAATATTTAAAGTAATAATGTATATCATAGAATTGAAGATGTAATTTACAAGGAGAAAATAGGAATATAAAACGTGTTAAACAAATATAGAAATATTTTACTAAATTTTTTAAAAAGAATTTATATGTCGTTAATTAGCTGCACGCTAATTATTTTTATGTTAATAGCATTATCTAATTATCTTATTGATAATTACAGTAAAAATACTCTATTTCATTATAAAAATTATAAAAAAAAACTTAAAAACGCATGTTTATCTAAAAATTTAAAGAACAATGTTTATTGTGTAAAAATCTATCATCCAATATATAATTATTCTGTCAATTTTTATAACACCCATAAATATTTATTTTTTTCTAAAAAAAATTGCATTTTTCATTTAGTTGAAGGTAATACGCACGTTTTACGTAAATTTTTTAAAAATATTTTATCCGTAAATAATATATTAAAAAAAGATGCAAATTACAATTCTAATAAAATTATTACGAGTTATTCAAAAAAACATGATAAATATCTAAATATAGAAGGAAAACTAGATAAAAGTTTTTTACAAAACTCTAAAAATTATGGATTAAGCGTCAATGAAATTAAAAAAATAATGCATATTATAGAGAACCAAATCGATTATTACAAATTAAAAATTAATAATTCATTCAGAATTTTAATTAAAAGAAATATGATTGATAAAAAAAAATGTCAAAGTCAAATTGTAGGATTTAAAATATATTACAAAAATTTAAATTATTATGGAATATTATTTAATAATGGTAAATTTTATGATACTCAAGGACATAGTTTAATGGAAACTTTTTTAAAATTTCCGTCTTTAAAACAATATCGCGTTTCTTCTTCTTTTAATTTAAATAGATTTAATCCAATCACAAAAAAATTTTCTCCTCATCAAGGTGTAGATTTAGCTATGCCTATAGGAACTCCTATCTTATCAATAAGCAATGGAAAAGTTATAAAAGCTAAATTTAGTTCAGTATCTGGAAGATTCATTGAAATTAGACACAATTTAAAATGTATTACTAGATATATGCATTTACAAAAAATATTAGTCCATGTAGGTAATAATGTTAATAAGGGAGAAATAATTGGATTGTCTGGAAGTACAGGACGTTCTACTGGACCACATTTACACTACGAAATTTGGATAGAAAATAAGGTAATTAATCCAGAAAAAATAACAATCGTGGAACAATTATCAGGAAAAACTTTAAAGAGTTATCTAAAACTTTCAAAAAAAATAGTAGAATATCTTAATAAACTTTAACTTATATCTAAAAATTTTTGTTAGATTTTTTAAACACTAAAAATTAGAACTATATCTTTAAAATTCTACTTGTATTTGTTGTTCCAATTTTTCCCATAATGTCACCTTGTGTAATAATAACTAAGTTCCCTTTTTTTAAAAATCCTCTTTTCTTTAATAAAACGATTGCATCGTTAGCAGCTGATACTCCTATATTTTTACTTTCAAAAAGTATAGGAGTTACTCCACGATATAAAGCAGTTAATTTTAATGTACTAATATGAGAAGATAATGCAAAAATAGGAAGACCAGAGGTAATCCTAGATGTCATTAAAGCTGTTTTTCCCGATTCAGTTAATGTAACAATTGCAGTAATTCCGTTTAAATGGTTAGCAGTATACATAGCTGACATAGCAATAGCTTCTTCGATATCATAAAATTTATCGTTAATTCTATGACGAGAAACATTAATACTTGGCACTTTTTCTGCTCCTCTACAAATTTTAGATGTAACTTTTATCGTTTCTAAAGGATGTTTTCCAGAAGCTGTTTCTGCTGATAACATAACAGCATCACTTCCGTCTAAAACAGCATTAGCAACATCCATTACTTCTGCCCGAGTGGGCATAGGATTAGTAATCATAGACTCCATCATCTGAGTTGCTGTTATTACTACTTTATTTAGTTGCCTAGCCCTTCTAATCAAAATTTTTTGAATTCCTGCTAATTCTGAATCACCTATTTCTACACCTAAATCACCTCTAGCAACCATAATGGCATCTGAAGCTAGTATAATATCATCAATAATGCTTTTATTAGCTACTGCTTCAGCTCGTTCTATTTTAGCAACTATTTTTGCTGAACTTCCAGATTTTAATGCTAAATTTCTAGCAATTTTTAAATCGTTACTACAACGTGGAAACGAAACAGCTAAATAATCTACTCCAATATCTGATGCAATTTGAATGTCTTTTCTATCTTTATCAGTTAGTGTTTCAGCAGATAATCCACCACCTAATTTGTTTATTCCCTTATTATTGGATAATGTTCCACCTATAATAACTTCAGTCAATATTTTTCTTTCTTTAATATCTATAACTTTTAATTGTATTCTACCATCATCTAATAATAATATGTCTCCTTTAGAAACGTCATCTGATAATTTTTGGTAATTTGTCCAAACTTGGTGTTCATCTCCTACTTGCACATTTAAAGAAGAATGTAACGTAAATCTATTTCCTGAACATAACGTTATTTTGCTATTTTTAAACTTTGCAATCCGGATTTTAGGACCTTGCAAATCACCTAGAAGTGCAACATATATGCCTAATTTTTTAATAATATTTTTTACATTATTAGATCTGCGCTTATGTTCTTCTTGAGTACCATGAGAAAAATTTAATCGTACCACATTCACTCCTGATTCGATCATTTTCTCAAGAATATTATTGTCATCTGTAGAAGGGCCCAAAGTAGCAACGATTTTAGTTCTTTTAAAATCTATCATTGTGTTGATCTCGTTTAAAAATTTTTGACATTATAGATAGATACAAAGTTCAAAAGATAAAGTAAAATCTTATATTTTATCTATGTAAAATCTTAAAAATTTTATTTTTTATTTATTTAGTATAATGTTAATATATATTATAACTATTAATAAATAAACATTAACAATTTTATTTTATAACTTATGTTAATTAATGTGTACCGAGCATATAATAATGCTATTTTAGCATGTCCTTTAAAAAAAGACATTATAATCTCAATATCAAATTAATTGTTTAATTACAAATCTTTAATAGTCAATATTTTAAAATAAAAAGGAAAATAACTGTGAAAGATATAGATATGACATGTGATCTAGTTATTTTTGGCGCCAAAGGAGATCTTTCTTGTAGAAAACTCTTACCTTCTCTATACAAATTAGAAGAATCTAATAAATTATCTAAAAACATGAGGATAATTGGAGTTGGGCGCGCAAATTGGAGTACAACTGAATATATATCTATAGTTCAAAAATCATTAAAAAGATTTATGAAAAAAAAGATTGAAGAAGACATATGGAAAATTTTTTCTACTCGCTTAAATTTTTGTAATCTTGACGTAAATGAAACTGATAATTTTTTAAAGTTAAAAAACATTCTATGCAGAAGAAATAGCGTAATTATTAATTATTTTGCGATGCCTCCTAATACATTCAGTTCTATTTGTAAAGGATTAGGAAAAATGAATTTAAATTTTGAACCTAATCGCATAATAATAGAAAAACCGTTAGGATTGTCTTTAGAAACTTCTAAAGAAATTAATAATGAAATCAGCAAATATTTTAAAGAAAACCAAATATTTAGAATAGATCATTACTTAGGAAAAGAAACAATACTAAATCTATTAGCATTCAGATTTGCTAACTCTTTGTTTTATTACAATTGGAATAATAAATTTATCGATCATATGCAAATAACTATTGCTGAAGAAATAGGTATTGAAGATAGAAAGAAATACTTTAATAGTACAGGACAAATTCGAGACATGGTACAAAGTCATCTATTACAAATTTTATCTATTATTACAATGTCTAAACCTATCGATTTATGTTCGGATAATATTCAAGATGAAAAAATAAAAATTTTAAAAGCATTGCGACCATTTAATAGTGTTAACATACATAAAAAAGTAATACTGGGACAATACTCTTCCGGAATAATGAAAGGAAAAAAAATTTCTTCATATCTTAAAGATATAGGTGATGAGCCTAGTAATACTGAAACTTTTGCGTCTATAAAAGTAAATATTGATACTAAGGAATGGAAAGGAGTGCCATTTTACTTAAGAACAGGGAAAAGACTTCCTAAAAAATATTCAGAAATAGTGATTTTTTTTAAACCAATTCCTATTAATATTTTCGGTAATCATTACAACAATTTATACAAAAATAAAATAACTATATTTCTTCAACCAAACGAAGGAATACAAATTAAAATTATAAATAAAATTCCAGAATTAGAACTTAAATATAATCTCACTACAGCAAATTTAAATTTTAATTATTCTAAAGATTTTGGAAAAGTAATATTATTCGATGCATATGAAAAATTATTACTAGAGGGAATTAAAGGAAATCGATCTTTGTTTGTAAGACGGGACGAAGTAGAACTGTCGTGGATTTGGATTGATTCAATTTTTAATTCTTTTAAAGGTCGAAAAATGTCACCTATATTATATTCTCCAGGAACATGGGGTCCAGAGTTATCAAATTCAATGATAAATTATGATGGAAATAAATGGAATGAATTTTAAAACACTATTTTGTAATAACATAAATTAGATATTCAAAAAACTCGCTCACAATTATAACATTCTACGTTTTTCTTATTACTTAATATTAATATTTAATATACAAAAAATATTTTAAATATCCATTTCAACTATATAATATAGTATATATTTTTTAAAATATAAAAAATTTTTATGTAATTAACTTTACAGAACAATTTTACTAATATGTATAATATCATACTAAAAATTTTATAAATTCTAGATCCAAATCAAATTAAAACATAAATTATAGTTAGTCACTATTTAGAATACAAAAAACTTTAAAAAATAAAAAAAATAGTAAAAAATTAAAATTTTAAAAAAATATATAAAATACGTTACGAAATATGAAAACTAAACTTTAACTTTTAATATTTAAAATTTAGCCCTAATTCATATTAAAAAAGTTAAGGAAAAAATTATGATGCGTATAGTTCTTTTTTTATTAACTAATTTATCTGTAATGCTCATTTTTAGTCTAATTTTAAATATTACAGGAATAAATTCTGAAAGTATAAAGGGTTTACTAATTATGTCAACTATATTTGGATTTAGCGGATCTATAATATCGTTGCTAATGTCAAAATGGATTGCATTAAAATCTGTAAATGGACAAAAAATTGAAATTCCTAGAAATGATACTGAAATGTGGTTAATGAACGTTATTAAAAATCAGTCTCAAAAAGTAGGTCTTAATGTCCCAGAAGTAGCAATATATTGTTCTCCTGATATAAATGCATTTGCTACAGGAGCACGACGTAACTCTGCACTTATTGCTGTTTCTACTGGTTTAATAAACAATATGAGCAAAGATGAAGCTGAAGCAGTATTAGCCCATGAAATTACTCATATATCTAATGGTGACATGATTACAATGACTTTGTTACAAGGCATAGTTAACACTTTTGTAATTTTTGCATCTAGAATCGTTGCTCATATTGCATCACATATTTTTTCAGGAGAAAAAAATGAAAATAGTAATTCTCATGGAAATACATGGATATATGTAATTACAGCTACTATTTTAGAATTAATTTTTGGTATACTCGCTAGTACAATAACTATGTGGTTTTCTAGAAATCGCGAATTCTATGCTGATGCTGGTTCAGCAAATTTAGTAGGAAAGCAAAAAATGATTGCAGCATTAAAAAAATTAAAACTTAGTTATGAACCACAAGAATCTAGTAGTATGATAGCATTTTGCATTAATGGAAAATCTAATAATTTTATAAGTTTGTTTATGTCTCATCCATCATTAGATAAAAGGATTGATGCCCTATATAACAATGAATATATATAAAATTAAAACTATGTACAACGTGTATAATTATTTAAAAAAATTTGTGGTTTTTTTAAATTTTAAAAAAAAATATTTATTATATAATTCAATCACAACCGTAATAATAGCTATATTTATATCGTTTCTGAAAAACTTTCTTCATAATGAACAAACAAAAATGGCGAAAAACTATTTAATTTTATAAATATCAATAATTTTACATTATTTTTGTAATTTTATTATAAAAAGTAATAAAAAATAAATAATAAAAAATATAAATTAATTAATTTATATTTTTAATATATAATACTTATTCTTATAGCGTAATAAAGCTTCTTAAAAATTTTAAATCTAAAAATTTTCTTGTAAAATTAAATTTTTTTAAAAAGCTTAATAAAGGCCATGTATAATTGTGCAAGGCCTTTATTTTTAAAAATTTTATGTAATGTAAAAAATATGTAAATTTAATCAACAAATAAAGTTTAAGTACATTTTCAAAAATTTAGTCGAAACAATATTAAAAAAAAGCGCATTTTATTCTGTCCTACTATTTTACGGAGTTTCTAATGGAACTTTTTTTAGATCCGTCAAGCTGGGCAGGTCTATTAACACTAGTTATACTAGAAGTGGTATTAGGAATTGATAACCTAGTATTCATAGCAATTTTATCAAAGAAATTACCACCCTGTAAACAAGATAAGGCTCGTTTAATTGGATTAAGTTTAGCTCTTTTAATGAGATTAAGTTTACTTTCGTTTATGTCATGGATGGCTACTTTAACATCAACAATAATTAGTAATAAATATTTTTCTCTTTCAGGACGTGATTTAATATTGTTAACTGGTGGACTTTTTTTATTATTTAAAGCTACTGTAGAACTACACGAACGATTAGATAATAATGTTCAACAAGACGAGAATAATAAAAACTATGCTGGATTTTGGACTATAGTTGTTCAAATTATTATTTTAGATGCTGTATTTTCTTTAGATTCTATTGTTACTGCTGTAGGAATAGTAAATAAATTGCCAATCATGATGATGGCAGTAGTGATTGCTATGGTTATAATGTTATTAGCATCTAAACCTTTAATAAACTTTATTAATTTACATCAAACTGTAGTGGTTTTATGCTTAAGTTTTCTATTAATAATAGGAATAGGTTTAGTATCAGAAGCGCTAGGATTTGTAATACCAAAAGGATACTTGTATTCTGCAATTAGCTTTTCTATTATTATAGAACTATTTAATCAAATTGCTCGCCGAAATTTTATGCGACATCAATCTCGTAGACCTATGAGACAACGAGCTGCAGAAGCTATATTAAGGATGATGGTTAGAGATCAATTCAAAAACTTTAAGAAAAAAAATACAAAAAATACTAAATACAAAAAATCTGAACATACTTCTTCTTCAGATATTGGAGAATTCAAAGAAGAAGAAAAATACATGATCAATGGTGTCCTAACATTAGCAGTTCGATCTATTAGAAGCATTATGACCCCGAGAAGTGAAATCTCTTGGGTAAATGTAGAACAACCTATTTCTAAAATTCGTAATCAATTATTGGATACACCTCATAACCTATTTCCTGTTTGCCAAGGAAAGTTAGATGAAGTGTTAGGAATTGTTCGAGCTAAAGAGTTACTTGTAGAAATCGAAAATGAAATAGATGTTGCAAAATTTTCTTCTGCAACCCCTCCAATAATTATACCTGATACTCTTGATCCAATTAATTTATTAGGAGTTCTAAGACGTTCCAAAGGAAGTTTAGTTATTGTAACTAATGAATTTGGTGTAGTTCAAGGATTAATTACTCCTCTCGATGTTTTAGAAGCTATTGCCGGAGAATTTCCAGATGCAGACGAAACTCCTGACATTATTACTGAGAAAGACAGTTGGTTAGTAAAAGGTGGAGCAGATTTGCATTCTTTACAACAATTTTTAAAAACTACAGATTTAATTAAAGAAGAAGATAGTTATGCATCCTTAGCTGGATTATTAATTTCTCAAAAGGGTGAATTACCTGTTCCAGGAGAAACTATTCATATTCCTCCACTTAAATTTTATATCGTAGAAGCAACACAATATCGTATTAACTTAGTGCGAATTACTAAAGATAAGGAATCTGAATGTTAGAATACTATAATTCATAGTTATAAATTCTTGATATTTATTAAAAAACAAATTAGTATAATAATATTTTATTTAAATTATTATATATAGAATATTCATTCTAAAAGAGATATGTCTAAAACAATTTTAGCATTTGAAACTTCAATTTCTAATTGTTCTGTTTCTTTATTATATAAAAATTGCATATATAATGATAATAAGATATGTAATAAAAATCAAACTCAATATATTTTACCAATGATTAAAAAAATTTTAAAAAAGAATTCTGTATGTCTCAATGAAATAGATATTATTGCAATTCCTAAAGGTCCAGGAAACTTTATAGGTACTAGGACAGCAATTGCTATAGCTCAGGGACTATCGTTAGGATTAAGAATTCCTATTATTTCTTTATCTACTACACTAATTATAGCTGAACAAGCTTGGAAAACATTTAAACAGCCTCGAATATTGATAATTTTAAAAATAACTGAAACTAAAATATATTTAGTACAACACGAAAAAATGCAAAAAAACTATTGGAAAACTATAAATTCAAAAAAAATATTTACTATTTCAGAAGTTATAAAAAAAATGTACTCTCTGAAAAATAAATGGATAGTAATAGGAGACAATTTAAAATTATTTTCACAAGATGTTTATAAAAATTTAAAATTTACTAATGTAAGTTTTCCAAAATCAGAATTTATTATTTCTTTATATTTATCAAATAGTCGTTATAAAAAGTGTCAACTTTCTCATACCATATTTCCAATTTATTTTCAAAAAAGTATATTCTAATAAACAAAAATAAAACTCAAAAGTTGAGTAAAATACAAAAACTCAAATTTAATTATCTAAAATTTTAATTTTGAATTTGATAATTTTAAATATTTTTAAGAGATTTTATTTTTTACACTATAAAAACTCTAATACATTGTTTTTCTTAATCAGGAATAGTAACATTTAATTCCAATATAGAAATATCTTTTCCCTTTTGATCTAACTGAACTGAGATCAATTTAGGATCGACTTTAACATATTTGCAAATTACTCGCAAAATTTCTTGTTTTAGTTGAGGCAAATAATTTGGTTCAAAATCTTTTTTTCTACGTTCAGCAACAATAATTTGTAATCTCTCTTTAGCTATAGTAGCAGTATTTTTTTTTCGAGATAAAAAAAAGTCCAATAAGGCCATATTTATCTCCCAAATAATCGTTTTAAAAAACTTTTTTTCTTTTCTTTTATGAACCGAAACGGAATATTTTTCCCTAATAAACGATCAACGGTATCACAATACGCTTGTCCTGCATTAGATTCAGAATGTAGAATCACAGATTCTCCTTTATTAGAAGCTTTTAAAATAGAAGAATCTTCAGGAATTACTCCAATCAGTGGTATTCTCAAAATTTCTAATACGTCTTTAGTACTTAACATTTCTCCATTTCTTACTCTAATAGGGTTGTATCGAGTCAATAATATATATTCTTTTACAGGCTCTTGTTGATCTTGTGAGCGCTTTGATTTTGATGAAATAATTCCTAACATACGATCGGAATCTCTTATAGAAGAAATCTCAGGATTAGTAGTAATAATAGCTTCGTCTGCAAAATATATTGACAAAATTGCTCCAGATTCTATTCCAGCTGGAGAATCACAAATAATAATATCAAAATTCATTTCAATTAACTCTTTAAAAATTTTATTAATACCCAATTTGGTTAATGAATTTTTATCTTTTGTTTGTGATGCTGGGAGAATGAATAAGTTTTCTGTTTTCCTATCTTTAATCAATGCTTGATTTAAATTTGCATCTCCATTAATTACGTTTATAAGATCGTATACTACTCGACGTTCACAACCCATAATTAAGTCTAAATTTCGTAATCCTATGTCAAAATCAATAACAACTGTTTTCTGTCCTTTTTTTGCAAAACCTGTTGCCAAAGCTGCGCTAGAAGTTGTTTTTCCTACACCTCCTTTACCTGACGTTACTGCAATAATACGCGTCATAGACAATATCCTTAATAAATTTTTAATCAATTTTGAAAATTTTCAACTTCTTATTTTTTACATAAATCCTTACACTTTTTCCTATTAAGCTTTTAGGAAATTGATCACTTAACAAATATTCTCCTGCAATAGAGATTAATTCTGAAAAAAAGTTTATACAAAATATTTGACTCGTAATGTCTCCATTAGCACCTGCTAATACTCTTCCTCTCATATTCCCATAAACATGGACATTACCATCTGCTATTATTTCTGCTCCTGGATTAACATTATTTGCAATAATTAAATCAGAATTGGCAGCATAAATTTTTTGACCAGATCTGACAGGAAAATCAACAATTTTTGTTTTTTTTCTATTATTTTTTACATTTAAACAAGTGTTCGATTTAAATTTATAAATAATATTACATAACTTTCGATTTTTTTCTAAGACAAGCAATCCAGATTTTGTAATTAACTTTTTTAAGTTATCATTTTGACAACCACTAACCCCTATAATTCGAAAATTAAATGAAATTATTAAATTTTTTATGTTATCCCAATTTTTTATATTATGAATCTTTTCTACGTCAATTATTATAGCTAAGTTTTTAAAAACGTTAGGAGAAATTTTAAGTTTTTTATTAAGTTCTTGAGTTATTAATACTACTGAATCGGTATTTAAATAAAGAACTAATATCTTAAAATTATTTTCTCTCAACTCTAGCGGAAAAATTTTCATTATTTTAAATACTGTTATAGATATTGTGAATGTCTTAACTATTTAACATTTGACTTTTAAATAATATTCAGTCATTTTATTAGTATAATATAAGAATTTAAAAATTTGAACGCTTAAGAAAATATAAATAACTTTATGTGATATAAAAATTAATATAATTTTCTTGTAAAAGTAGCTTTTAGCATATATCAAACTATTAAAAATTATTCAAAAATTTAAATTTCATGTAAACATTTGTAAAATTATAATAAGTTCACAAAATAACGTTCTTTACAAAAAAACACATATTTTATTAATATGTTATATGTAGAAAACACTTCAATAATTTTAAATAAAAATATATTTAATATTAACTTAAAAGATCACGATTATGATTCACGCAAATAAAATTATATTAAAGAATATTCATTTATTTTTAAAAAAAAAATTCTCATATTAGGTAACGTACATGATGAACTATATTTAAATAAATTAAAAGAAAATGCAACAATATGTGTACAGCAATTTAATGTATGGAAAAATTTTAAAAAATGTGAATATAATACAAAATTCCTCTTATTACCAAAAAAAAAACAATTTTAAATTCTAATCTCATATTGTATTTTTGGCCATATAGTAAATATGAAGCTATATTTCATTTAAAATATATTATTTCAATAATTCCAAAAAATAGTTCTATCTTTTTAGTTGGAAAAAAAAATAGTGGAATAAACACTATACAAAATTTATTTAAAATGTGGATAAAATTTTCAAAAATAGATTCTGCGAAGCATTGTTGTTTATTTTCTGGGAAAATTGTATCAAGACCTACATTTCAATTCAAAGCGTTTATATATAATAATTTTTATAATAACATAAATATAAAAACTATTCCGGGAGTATTTAGTTATAAAAAAGTAGATGTAGGTTCTCAACTATTAATATCAACTTTTACAAAACCGATAAAAGGAGATGTTCTCGATGTAGGATGCGGTTCAGGAATTTTATCAATATCGCTAGCTAAAAAATTTAATAAAATCAAAATAACATTAACAGATATTAACATAGCAGCACTAGAATCTAGTAAATTAACTCTAAAACATAACGATATTTCAGGAGAAGTATTCGAAAGTGATATTTATTCAAATATTTATAAAACATTTAACTTAATTGTATCTAATCCACCTAGGCATGAACATTCAAAAAAAAATTTAAATTGTATAAAAAAAATTATTAAAAATTCTACAAAATATTTAAAACGTAACGGTGAAATCAGAATTGTAGTAAACTCAAATGTGTCTTGTGATGAATTTTTTCGAAACACTTTTTTTGAATACAATGTTCTATTAAAAAATAAAAATTTTAAGGTTTATCAAGCGTATAAGAGAAATGAAATAAAAAAATTTAAGACAAGTTAGTAAAAGCATATTATTTTGCCCAGAGCGGGAATCGAACCCGCAAAGCTTATACAGCCGAGGGATTTTAAGTCCCTTGTGTTTACCAATTTCACCATCTGGGCTTGATAAAGAATACAAATTTTTTAAAAGGCGCATCCCGGAATTGAACCGGGCTTTACGGATTTGCAATCCGCTACATAACCGATCTGTCAACGCGCCATAAGAATAAATTCTACCAACGTTGAATAATAATTACAAGTCTTAAATATTAATAATTTTATTATAAAATATTCAAAATTTTTAAACGCAGTAAGAATATCTTTAATTTTATGAATTAATATTGTATCATATTATCTAAATGTAAAAAATTACATTAATGGAGGAATGGCCGAGTGGTTTAAGGCAGCGGTCTTGAAAACCGCCGATGAGTAATCATCCGAGAGTTCGAATCCCTCTTCCTCCGAAAAAAATTTTCACTTTAATACTTTTTATACATAAAAAATGAAAAATGATATAAGCGTAATCCTAACGCAAAAAGTGTTATTAAATAACTACAACCAGATAAGAAACAAATTAAAAACAATTGAAAAAATTTAACAATTATTATTTCCGAACTCAAATTATAAAAAATATGTAAATTAACAGTTAAAATACTAACCATTACTAAAACCGAAACAAATATTTTTCCTAAAAAAATTAACCACCCCGGTTCAAAACAGAATAATTTTTTTTTGAGTAATTTTCTAAAAAGTAAAATACAATGTATCCAAGATGCAATACTAGCAGAAAGAGCAAAACTGTTTTGATTTAAATATGAAAGAAAAAATAAATTCATCATTTGCGTAACAATTAATATAAAAATAGAAATTAATATAGGAGTTTTAAACTCATTGTTAGAATAAAATCCAGGTAACATAATTTTTATCAAAATTAATGGAATCAATCCAATAGAATGTAATATTAAAATATTTTTAGTCATAATAACATCATAAATTGAAAAATTTCCATATTGAAATAGCACAATAACTATTGTTTTTGACAAAATTGCTAAAGCAATAGAACTAGGAATAGCTATTAAACACCCAATTCGGAGTGACCAATCTAACAATTTGTAATACTCTTTTCGATTTGCGTTAACAACACTGTTAGATAACAAAGGTAGCAAAATAGTTCCTAAAGATACCCCAAAAATTCCAGAAATAAATTCTATTAGTCTATCGGAATAATACATCCATGATATAGATCCAGTTACTAAAAATGAAGAAAAAATAGTATTTATAATTATTGAAATTTGATTAGTAGAAATCCCTATGATAACTACGATTATTTTATTGAAAATTTTTTGAATTTCCAAAATTTTGATGCAAAATTTTGGAAATACTAACATGTCAATTTTTTTTAAAAAAGGAATTTGATAAATAAATTGTATAAATCCACCTAATAAAACTGCCCATGCTAAAGAAAAAACTGAAACTTTAAAATAAGAAGAAAAATATAAGATAAAAATTATTACATTTAAGTTGAATAAAACAGGAGAACAAGCAGGTATAAAAAAGTAGTTCCAAGTGTTAAGAACCGATCCAATTAATGATCCTAAAGAAATAAACAATACATAAGGGAAAATAATCTTTAATAATTCTGTTGTTAAACGAAATTTATATGAACTGTTATTCAATCCAGGAGCAAGTACCGAAATTATATCATATGAAAAAAATATTCCAAAAATTGTGACAACACTTAAAATAACAATCATAAATCCCAATATATTAGAAAAAAAATTTTGTATAACTTTAATATTACAATTTTTCTTATACTTTGATAGAATAGGAATTAAGACTTGAGAAAAAAAACCTTCTGAAAAAATTCTTCGAAGTAGATTTGGAATTTTAAAAGCTAAAAAAAAAGAATCTGTTGTTTCTGATACTCCAAACATGTACGCAATAAGTGAATCTCTTACAAATCCTAAAATTCTAGAAAAAAAAGTTATAGAACTTAAAGAAATTAATTTTTTTAAAACATTCATAATGTAAATTTTCTCTAATTTTTATTATCAATAATTTAAATTAACAACCACTAATTAATTTTTTTATGTGATTTAAAATTTTTAAAAATATTTAAAACGTTTGAAAGTACATTAACTAATCGGTTTCAAAATCGATTAAGACTTTGTTAATTTTTTAAAAGATTATCATATCTTAACGACTATATAAGGAATTTTTCAAATGGTTGATGTTAAAAAAATTACCATAATAAAACCAGATGACTGGCACGTGCATTTCAGAAGTGGGAAAATATTACAAAAAATGGTAAAATATACAAGTCAATTCTATCAAAGAGCCATGATCATGCCCAATTTAAAAAACCCTATCACTACCATACAATCTGGAGAAGATTATAAAAAAAATATAGTGAATTTGTTAAAAAAAAATTCTACTTTTAAGCCATTAATAACTTGCTATTTAACGGAAGATACCAAACCTAATGATATTGAATATGCTTTTTATAAAAAAGTATTTTTTGCTGCAAAATTGTATTTTAGAAATAGTACTAGTTACTCTAAAAGTGGAATCACTAATATTAACACTATCAATCTAGTTTTAGATCGCATGCAAAAAATAGGTATGCCACTATTAATTCATGGGGAAATATTGGATAAAAACGTTGATATATTTGATAGAGAAAAAGTTTTTATTAATACAGTACTAGTTAAATTACAAGAAAACTTTCCGCAATTAAAAATTGTTTTAGAACATATTAGTACTAAAGATGCAGTAAACTTTGTAAAATTTTCCAATAACAATATAGCGGCTACAATTACGCCACATCATTTACTGTACAATAGAAATGATATGTTACGTACTGGTATTAAACCACATTTATATTGTTTTCCAATATTAAAATCTAAAATACATCAAAATGCTCTTAAAAAAGCAATTACTAGTGGAAATAAAAAATTCTTTTTAGGTACTGACAGCGCACCACATTATGTCCATAGAAAAGAAAGCAATTGCGGATCAGCTGGAATTTTTAACACATTGTCATCATTGTCAATATATATTGAAATATTTGAAAAGATGCGTGCATTAAATCATTTTGAATCTTTTTGTTCAAAAAACGGACCACTATTTTATTCACTTCCAGAAAATAAAAGCACTATAACTTTTATTAAACGAAAATGGAAAATTCCCAAAGAGATTGTTATAGGACGTAAAAAAATTATTCCATTTTTAGCTGGAAAAACAATGAAATGGGCAATAAAATAAATAACTATTTATAAACAATAACACTATTTCTATCTTTAGCTATTCCTAATATTATAGTTCCATTATTTAATTTTACTTTTACTTCTTGACCTTCGTACGCATTGTTAATTGAGTTTCCTTCTGCAAAAATTGTA
Organism: Buchnera aphidicola (Schlechtendalia chinensis); assembly: GCF_001648115.1. Lineage (NCBI taxonomy): Bacteria > Pseudomonadati > Pseudomonadota > Gammaproteobacteria > Enterobacterales > Erwiniaceae > Buchnera > Buchnera aphidicola. The sequence continues at coordinate 353,675 of NZ_CP011299.1, forward strand.
AAACCTGAACTTTTAATAATTACTGAGACTTTTTGATTTAGTTTAATTAACCAAATTGGGCAAAACAAACTTTTAGTTATAAATTCATTTTTTTTGATATCTTTTGTGCTTACTAAACCTAGTACATCATTTTGATTGGTATATGCATCAACTGGAATTTTGTTTAAATGTCCATACTTAACAAAAATATCTTTATCAGTTATTTTTGTTCCTTTTACAATATTTCGAGAAGCTATAAAATATTCACCTATATTAATAAATTTTACTTTTAAAATATGGTAAGATTTTTCACAAATAACTTTAACATTATTAAATTCAGATGATTTTATAGAATCTAATAAAATAAATTTAGGAAACGGGCATGTTTCCCATGTTTTAGGAGAACAATCATTACATAAAACAATGATAGAATTATTAAAGTGGACACGATCATATGCTTTCAGAAAACTAATTAAGTGCTCTTGAAAATCTTGTGCTTGTACTGAACAATGAATAAAAAAAAATAACAATAAAAATATACGCATTTTAAAGTTCATATTTTCTCCTAACATTATAAATAACCGAAAATCTAAAAAATCTATCAAATTTTTATTTAAAAAATATACGTATAATAATTTTTCTATAAACATTAATTATAGTTTCTAAATAAATAACATTTTTTAAAACATTTAATACGTAATAATTAATTTCTAAAATTATTGAAATTTTATACACTTCTTAAATGGAATATTATATTATTAAAATAACATTTTAAGAACGTTATAGGAAAAACTATGTTAGATAAACTAGATCGAGCATTCGATTTTGATGCATTTATATTAAATTTGTATTCTTATCGGCAGGAACTACTAGCATCTAATATTGCAAATAGTGATACACCAAATTATCAACCATTAGACATAAACTTCTCTAAAATATTTAAGCAACTATTAAATAAAAAACGTTTTAGTCAAGTAGACAATTTAACTCTTACTTCTAAAAACCATATTTCCATTTCAAAAAATAAAAAATTTAATAATTATAACGAACTTCTAAAAAAGGATTACATTATTAAAAAAGATAAAATAGACGTAGACTCTGAAAAAGTGAATTTCATAAATAATAGTTTATTATATCAAATGAACATCACTTTTATAAATAACAAATTTAAAAATCTTATGAATGTATTAAAAGGATAATATATGTCTTTATTAAACATATTCGACATTGCAAATTCAGCAATGACAGCACAATCTACAAAAATACAAATGCATGCTAGTAACTTGGCTAATATGGATAGTTTAGTTGAAAAAAATGGAAAATTATACCCATACATAGCAAAAAAAATTATCTTTGAATTTGATGATACTAAGGATTCTATATTAGGAGGAGTAAAAGTTAAAGAAATAATAGAAGACACACAAACACCATTTAAAAAAGTATATGATCCTAACAATCCAATTTCTGATTCACAAGGATTTGCTGAAATTTCAAACGTTAATATTATTACTGAAACTATTAATGCTATTTCAGCATCAAGAGCTTATCAAGCTAATTTAGAAATGTTAAACACCGCAAAATCTATGTTTCTAAAAACATTAACAATAGGACAATAAATATTATTTATCAAATTAAAAATATTATCAAATATTTCTAAAAAACTTAAAAAACTAATAAAAACGTTATTTAATGTTAGTTTAAATGTTAAGCTATATCATTTCATAAATTGATATTAAAATAGTGTATTTTCTAAAAATAGATTTTACACTATTTTAAAAAAACTTTAAAAATTATTTTATTATGAAAATCATTTAGAATTTGTAACATATCTAAAAAAGATGTTATAATAAAAAAATATTTATACATCAATTCAACTATTTACTTAAATTTCAACTTTTAATATTGTAAAATTATGAAACCATTAACACAAATAATAATGATGTCTTCTAGAAGACTCTTAGATAATCAAGAAATACTAGCTAATAATATATCCAACGCATCTACTACAGGGTTTAAAGCGAAATTACTATCTCGAAACGTTATATTAGAGAATAGAAATGATAAAGAAAGTAATTATTTACCCGAAATGACGTATGATCAAACACAGGGTCTTTTTAGAAATACTTCACGACCATTAGACTTTTCCATAAAAGACAAAGATGGATGGTTAGCAGTACAAGTTAATAATAATGAAATAGCCTATACTAAAAATGGACATCTACAAATAAATAAAAATCAACAGATATGCAGTCAAAACAATGTAGTTATAGGGGAAAACGGACCTATAACAGTTCCAGATTATTCTGACATAAAAATATTATCTGATGGTACAATAAGTATTTCAAACAATGATAAGAATTTTGATCAAAAAATAGATAAAATTAGGTTAGTTCGTATTGACTCAAAAAATTTAAAATATAGTAATAATGGTTTATATTTTTTAAAAGATAAAAATCAAATTAATTCAGAATTGAAAAATAATGATAATATAAATATATTACCAGAAACACTAGAAGACAGCAACGTAAATTTGCCTGAAAGTATAGTAGATATGATTTCAGATTCTAGAATGTTCGATATTTATATGAAAATTTTAATGCATCGTGATGAAAGTTTACAACTTATCAATAAATTTTTAAACGTTAATAATTAAGAGGAAACACACTATATGATACCTTCTTTATGGATAGCAAAAACTGGGTTAGATGCACAACAAATTAATATGAACGTTATTTCTAATAATTTAGCTAATGTGAGTACAAATGGATTCAAGCGCTCTCGAGCAATGTTTGAAGATTTAATTTATCATACAATAAGACAACCTGGATCACAATCATCAGGTGATACTACTTTACCATCAGGTCTACAAATGGGTATAGGAGTTAGACCTGTTTCTACAGAAAGAATTCATAATCAAGGACATTTATCTAAAACTGATTCTTCAAAAGACATCGCTATACATGGGAATGGATTTTTTCAAGTACTACTTCCAGATGGAAGCTTAGCTTATACCCGGGACGGATCCTTTCAAGTAGATCAAAACGGACAATTAGTAACTAATAGTGGATTTCCTATTCAACCAATTATTATAATCCCATCTGATAGTACTAATATGCATGTAGGAAGAGACGGTATAGTTACTGTTACTACACAGGGTAAATCTCAACCAGTGCATAGAGGGCAACTAAATCTTGTAAACTTTACAAATAGCTCTGGATTATCAAACTTAGGAGAAAATTTGTATCAAGAAACTGAAGCTTCTGGTAGTCCTATGTTAGCGTTACCTGGTACAAACGGAACAGGACTGTTATATCAAGGATATGTAGAAACTTCTAATGTTAATATTGCAGAAGAACTCGTGAACATGATTCAAACTCAACGCGCTTATGAAATTAATAGTAAAGTAATTACCACATCTGATCAAATGCTACAAAAGTTATCTCAATTATAATATTTAATTTTTATACCATAAACTATAAAAATTTCATTAAATTGTTATTATTTTAGGGCAATATTTTGTGATTATATTACTTAATTTTAAAATTAGACATCATTTAATACTTATGTTTCTTTTATTACTAAATGGATGTGCTTTAAGTTCACATACAACTTTATATAAATATAAACCGAAATCTCCATGTTTATCTCAAAAATGGCCAAGTTTAATTAAAAATTCTAGTTATCAGGAAAATGAAATAAACAAAAATCTCTTTGAACCACTTTTTGAAGATTATAGACCGCATAATGTAGGAGACACTATTACTGTAATTTTACAAGAAAGTATTAGTACAAGTAATAATTCATCTAATAATTTAAGTCATAACGAAAATACTAATCTTGGAGTAGATTTTGGAAACGATCGCTCAAAAAATAATTCCTCAATTTCTCCAGGATTGAATGGATTTGTTAAAAATGATTTTGTAGGATCTGGGAGTTCTTTTTCAAATAATAAATTTACAGGATTAATTACCGTAACCATTAATGACATTTTATCTAATGGAAATTTAGTAGTATCAGGAGAAAAAAAAATTTCAGTTAATTCAGAAGTAGAAACAATCCATTTTTCAGGTATAATTAATCCTCGTACTATTTCTAAAGGCAATTCTGTAGTTTCTACTCAAATAGCTAATGCTCATATTGAATATAAAAGTGAAGGTTTTATTAATAAAAAACTTAACATTGGTTGGCTTCAGCGCTTAATTTTAAGTATTTTCTCTTTTTAAAAAATCAGTGTTCTAAAAATACAATATTTTTAAAAAATTTTGAAAGACATTGGTCTTTATTGTAAAATATTTGATCAGTTTATAACCAACCAATTATAAGGCATATTATGTCTAAAAAAATATTATTAAAATATGTTTTCATAATGTTTTCTCTAATAATTTTGAATACACATGCAGATAAGATAAGAGACTTAATAACTATTCAAGGAACACGCGATAATCAACTTATAGGTTATGGATTAATCGCAGGTTTAAACGGAACTGGTGATGATACCACCAACATTCCATATACTGTTAATACACTTAAAAATATGCTAGCTCAACTAGGAATCGAATTTTCTTCAGAAAAAAATATACAGCTTAAAAATATTGCTGCAGTTATGGTAACTGCAAAATATCCAAGTTTTATTCATAAAGGACAAAAAATAGATGTATTTGTGTCTTCTATTGGAAATGCAAAAAGTTTAAAAGGAGGGATATTATTAATGACTCCTTTGAGAAGTATCAATAATCAAATATACGCTATTGCTCAAGGAAGTATTACAGTTAACGAACAACATTATCCTCAAAATCTAATTTTATCAAATTCAGATAATCAATACAATAGTGGAAAAATAATTGACGGAGCTATCGTAGAAAAAGAAATGAGTGTTAATTTTGGAAATAAAAAAATTGTAATTTTACAGCTTAATAACGAAGATTTTGCTTTAGTTCAAAAAATTAGTGATAAAATTAATAATCAATATCCAAACTCTTCTATCGCATTGAACTCTAGAACAATACAATTATATACTCCAAAAAATAATACTTCTCAAGTTCGAATGTTATCAAATATTCAAAATATTGAAATTGATTTACCTGTTCAAGACGCAAAAGTTATTATTAATACCAAAACTGGAGACATCGTTATGAATCGTGAGGTAAAAATTAATTCATGTGCAGTAGCACATGGTAACATATCCATGATTATTAATGATGCTAAACACCATCGACGTCATTTTGAACCCGTAATTTACGAAAGCAGCAACCATTTAAAAGAAATAAATAACAGAAGCGATTATTATAATGAAAATGAAGTTAAGTATATAAATCAAGCAGTCAATCTTAATAACATAGTTCACGCACTGAATTCTCTTGGAATTAAACCTGTAGAATTAATATCAATTTTACAAGCTATGCATGATGTAGGATGCTTACGTGCCAAAATCGAGGTTATATAAATATGGATAATAAATTTTATCTTTCTGTAAATCACATATATTCTAATTTCAAAAATGTAAATGAATTTAAAAATGTTGAAAGAAACAATGCAAAACAAACCAAAAAAGTAGCAAAACAAATAGAAGGGCTTTTTCTTTACATGATACTAAAAAATATGAGAAATAGCTGTTTAAAAGATGTTTCAATCAATAAAAATCAAGAACTCATGTATACAGATATGTATGATCAATTTATTGCTCAGAAAATGAGCGAAAGAGGATTAGGATTTTCAAAAATAATTGAAGAGCAAATTAACATAATAAACAACAATAACCGAGAACAATTAAATTACTAAATTAATTGAATATTTTGTGTAAAAATTTAGTTTAAAAAACTTTCCAAAATTTGTATACTGTTTTAAATGAAATTATTTATAGTTTTTAAAATTAGTATTCTACATGTTAAATATTGCATAAAGTAAAATATGCTTATTATAAAAAATTCTATACTAATATTCATCCCATGATTTTTCCAAAACATCATATAAATTTTTCATGGGAGAGCTATTTGTAATCGAAATTATATAATGTGCTTACTTTTAAAAACCATTAGATATAAATTCATTATTTTAAATTTTATTGGAAATTTTCACATTCTAATTTATATACATCTTAAAAAAATAAAATAAAATGTTTTTTTAATAAGATTTTTGAGTTCTATGAAATATTAAATTGTTAAAATTTCTTAAAGCTCTCTGTTCTATACATCTTAAAATATAGAAATATTTAAGACAATTATTCTAGCTATTTAAAATCTATTACATTTAGAACAAAAATTTCGGTTAATTTTATTCATGGACGAATTTAACCTCTGCCTAGACATTTCTAACAAACCAAACTTAGAAATCGTTCCAATTTGAATACGTGCGCGATCATTTTTTAAAATTTTTCGAAAATGATTTATTACTAATCTTTTATGAAGAGGTGCTGTCATATCAATAAAATCGATTACAATTAGACCTCCTAAATCTCGCAATCGCAATTGACGTGAAATTTCATTAGCAGCTTCTAAATTTGTACTAAGTGCTGTTTCTTCAATATCTAAACCTTTATTAGAACGAAAAGAATTGATATCAATAGCAGTTAACGCTTCTAAAGTATCAATAGTAATGGACCCACCTGAAGGAAGTATTATATTACGTTGAAAGATAGAATTAATTTGAGATTCTATTTGATAATAACTAAATAAAGAACTGGTTCCAGTATATAATTTAATTCTATCTCTAAAATTACTTTTTCCTAGTAAAGATATGTATTGATATATACAAACTAAAAATTTTGAATCATCAACGATAACTTCTTGAATATCATGATAAAGATAATCTCGTAAAGCTCGAAATATTATATTATTTTCTTGATAAATTAAACACGGCGAACAATTAGATTGATAAGCTTCTTTAATTTTCTTCCAATTTTGCAATTGACACATTAAATCGATTTGTAAGATTTCTACTGATTTTCCCAGACTGGCTGTTCGAAAGATTATTCCCATTTCAATAGGAACTTTTAATAGAAGTAAAGTTTTTTTTATACTATTTCTATATTTTCCACTTATTTTTCTTGATATCCCTAAAAATCCTGGATTTTTAGGAAATAATACTATATAACTGCCAGCTAAACTTATAAAAGTGGTTAACAAAGCACACTTGTTTCCTCTTTCTTCTTTATTAACTTGAACAATACACTCTTGTCCTTTTTTTAAAACATTTTTTATATTGTAACGATTTTTTGTTATATTTTTATTAAAAAAATATTCACAAGAAATTTCTCTAAATGGTAAAAATCCATTTTTGCATGTTCCGTAGTCAACAAATACTGCTTCTAAACTGGGTACAATATGAACTATTTTACCTTTATAAACACTTGACTTTTTCCGTTTATGATTAACGTCCTCAACATCAAAATTATACAATTTTTGATTTTCTATGAGAGCAATACGCGACCTACTCTTCTTAGTAATGTTTATTAACATTTTCTTCATTACAAAATTCTCAATTTTCAAATTTATAAAAAACGTATAAATTTCTGCGTTAACACGTTTACATATTCCCATGTTAGTAAAGCAAGATCAAAACAATTCTATTATTACTTTTAACTTTTAGAATTATCACTACTTTAGTATAACAAAACCTATAACGATAACTAATTTTAACAAAGATAAAATATAATTTAGCTACATTGTCAAATTCATTTTTATATCTAATATACTATTTCAAAATTTTAGTTTATCTTAAAACCATAAATATGTTAAAAAATGCTTTAAAAATTTTCAAAAACACATTTTAATTTTTAGGACAATAAAATATGAGTAATAATTTTCCTATATCATTTTTACGTATTACTGAAGAAAATGAAAAGCAAAGAATAGATAACTTTTTAAAAAAAAAATTTAAAAAAACACCAAAAAGCATAATTTATAAAATATTAAGAACTGGACAAGTAAGAATAAACAAAATGCGTGTAAAACCTAAATACAAGTTGAAAATAGGAGACCATATTAGAATCCCCCCTTTAAAGAAAACATACCAAATAAAAAAAGGCATTCCACCAAATTCGAAATTATATTCTTTATTATCTGACAACATTTTGTATGAAGACGATTGTTTATTAGTATTAAATAAACCTTCTGGTTTAGCAGTACATAGTGGAAGTGGAATAAAATTTGGAGTAATTGAGTATCTCAGAATATTGAAAAACATAAATACATATTTTGACTTAGTTCATAGATTGGATAGAGAAACATCAGGCGTTCTAATTATAGCTAAAAAACGCTCAGTTTTACGAGATTTACACAAACAACTCAGAGAACGAAAAATTATAAAAAAATATTTAGCTTTAGTACATGGACAGTGGCCAAAACATTTAACATGCATTTCCGCTCCTTTACTAAAAGTAATATCAAAATATGATCATGTAGTTACAATTAATCATATTCACGGAAAAACTTCAAAAACCTTTTTTAAAATACAAGAAATATATGATAATAATACTTTGATGTTAATCACTCCAAAAACTGGAAGAACTCATCAAATTCGAGCGCATGCTAAATATGCAAATCATCCGATAGTGTTAGATAAAAAATACGGAAAAGCTAATTTAGATAATATTATTAATAATAACTTATCTATTAATAGAATATTGTTACATTCTACTTCCGTTAATTTTTTTCATCCAATAAAACAAGAATTTATAAACGTAATAGCACCTCTAGATATAGCTTTTAAGAAAGTTTTAAATAATCTCAAAAAAATGTCTCGAATACAAGAAATATAATTAAAACGTTATAAATGACATTTTTTTATAAAAATTTTTAAAATTATTATTTATATAATAATCAAAATTTTGAACTAAATATAATAACTTATACATTACTATACTATGATTAAAGTATATAATATGTTTTATAAAAATGTTATAACATAAAATGGATATATAAAATGGCTGTACAAAAAAATAAACCTACTCGATCTAAGAGAGGTATGCGAAGATCCCATGATCATTTAAAAATCCCATCTTTATCTATCGATCGAACTTCAGGAGAAACACATATAAGACATCACATTACTGCAAAAAAATATTATAAAGGTATAAAAGTATTATAATAGTTGTTTGTTACATAATAAATTTCAAGTATTTTAAAATAGTGCTATTCTTAAAAAAATAGCACTTCTCTAAAACATTAAAAAATTTTAAAGTAGTTCGAATAATATTTTTAGAATACAATTACTACTCTATAACACATAAATGTATAAGTTCTGTTAAAATAATTAGTTTATACGAATTTTTTATCTAAACCACTACATTTTTTACACTTTTGAATTTGTATTTAATATTTTTATAAAAAAAATACTAAAAATGCAATTTCTTATAAAAATTTTTATTACAAAAGGAACGTCAATGTGCATTTACATGCTATATTGTTTCCGGGTCAAGAATTTCAAAACATAAACGTATTAAAAAATCTTATAAGAAAATACAAAATTATAAAAAATACGTTTTATGAATCTTCTGAATATATTGGATTTAATTTAAATAGATTTATAAAAAATAATTCGCAAGAAATAATAAACAATAGTAAATATATTAGGTTAATTGCAATAACATCATCAATTGCTATGTATAGATTATGGAACAACGCAAATGAAAAAATTCCAATAATATTGGCTGGACATAGTTTAGGTGAATATTCAGCGTTAGTATGTTCGAATTCTTTAAAATTTAGTGATGCTATAAAATTAATTTTAATTCGTCATCAATTTATGAAAGAATCTATGAAAAAAAAAATGGGAGCTATGCATGTAATAATAGGATTGAAAGAGCATAATATTGAAAAAATTTTAGAAAATTTTAAACATTTAGAACAAGTTTCAATAGCTTGTATTAACACTCCACATCATATAGTAATTTCAGGAGAGAAAAACATAGTACATGAAGTCAGCTTAGCTTGCAAAAAAAATGGCGCTAAAAAAATTTTTTATCTACCTATAAATCCTCCTTCTCATTGTATATTAATGAAAAGTGCTGCAAAAAAATTTTTAAAAGTATTAGAAACAATAGTATTTGAAACACCAAAATTCCCAGTCATCAATAACGTTGACGTAAAATGTGAAACTACTGCTCCAGCTATTCGCAATGCACTCATGAGACAATTATATAATCCAGTAAAATGGTGTGATACCATTACATATTTATCTAAAAAAAATGTATCAATTTTTGTAGAAGCAGGGTTAAATAACACACTAATTAACATTAATAAATTTATTGTTGCAATTCCTTCAGTTTCACTTAATAATAAAAATTATTTATTAAATCAATCTTTTAAAAAACCGAGTGAAACCTAAATATGAACTCTAAAAAAAAATTGCATTAGTTACAGGAGCTAGTCGTGGAATAGGAAAGGGAATTGCTAAAAAATTAGCTAGCGAGGGGATGATTGTAATTGGAACTTCCAGATCACAATCTGGGATAAAGATTATTAATAATTACTTAAAAAATAATGGAACAAGTTTCATTCTCAATACCGTCAATGTAAATTCAATTAAAAACTCTATCAAGAACATCTATAAAAATTTTGAAAATATCGATATATTAATTAATAATATAGGCATTGTAGAAGATAAATTACTAATAAATATGACGCATAAAACATGGGAAAAAGTTTTAAATACTAATTTGAACTCTCTCTTTCATATATCAAAACCTATAGTTCAAAAAATGATAAAAAAAAGAAATGGTAAAATTGTTACAATAGGATCTATTATGGGAAATATAGGAAATTGTGGACAAACTAATTATTCTGCATCTAAATCTGGAATACTAGGTTTTCATAGATCTCTAGCATTAGAAGTTGCTTCTAAAGGAATTTGTGTTAACGTAATATCTCCTGGCTTTATTGAAACTAAAATGACAAAACGTTTAACAAAATTTCAAAAAATGAAATACCTATCTAAAATTCCATTAAAAAGATTTGGAACGATTAATGAAATATCTGAAACAGTTTCATTTCTGGTATCAGATCGTGTGAACTATATTACAGGGCAAGTAATACATATAAATGGAGGAATGTACATGCCATAAAAATTTAAAAAATTAATACTTTATCTCATTATTAGTATACTACTTTAAAATTATTACGCGAAAATAGATACGTATATGAAAAATATAGAAAAAAAAATTGTAAAAATAATCTCAAAGCAATTAGGTTTTAAAAAAGAAGAAATTCATATGACATCATCTTTAAATGAAGATCTTGGTGCAGATTCACTAGATACTGTTGAATTAATTATGACTATAGAAGACAAATTTAACATTGAAATTACAGACAAAGAATCAGAAAATTTTACTACAGTACAATCAATAATTGATCTTATAAAGAAAAAATTTTAAAAAAATAACAGAAATGTACTATAAATTTTTATGAATTTATTAAAAGAAAACTTTTACTCGGAAATTGTATACATGTCAAATGGAAAATTTATAGTAATTGAAGGAATAGATGGATCTGGGAAAACTTCTATCTGTTATTTTTTAAAAAAATTGTTATTAAAACATAAAAAATGTCATGTAAAAGTTTTGAGAGATCCTGGAAGCACATCTATATCTGAAAAAATACGATATTTAATTAAAAATTCAATTAAAAACGAATATATGTTTTATGAAACAGAACTTTTATTAATTTATGCAGCTAGAGTGCAATTAACAAAACTAGTAATTAGTCCAGAGTTAAAAAAAGGAAATTGGATTATAAGTGATCGATATGCATTATCATCATTAGCTTATCAAGGAGGGGGGAGAAAGATTAGTAAAAAAAAAATATTATTATTACAATCACTATTTTTAAAAAACGTTATACCAGACATAACATTTTATTTAGATGTTAAACCATCCACTGGATTAGAAAGAATTACTAAAAGAAAAAATAAGGATAGAATAGAAAAAAACACGTTAAATTTTTTTATCCAAGTTAGACATGCATATTTAGAATTTATTCGCAACGATTCTAAAACTATTAAAATTAATGCCAATTATAATTTAAATACAGTAAAGAAAAATTTTAAATTAGAATTTTGTTCTTGGTTAAATGAAAACATATGAATTTATATCCATGGTTAACTATATACTATAATAATATTATTCATCAATTTAAAAAATATAAAAAAAATTATTCTATTTTATTGAAAGCACCCAAAGGAATAGGAATTGAATCATTAGCCAAAAATATCGGATTATGGCTATTATGTTCGAACAAAAATAAACGTGATATTCACTGCGAAAAATGTCAAAATTGTAAACTAATGTATGCAACTACTCATCCTGATTGGTATAATGTTAAATTAATTTCAAAAAAAGATATGATAGGAGTGGATACTATAAGATGGTTATGTAATCAAATATTTCATACTCCTAAAAAAAATAAAAATAAAATAATATACTTACCTAACATGTCAAAGATAACAGAATATGGAACTAACGCTTTATTAAAAATTCTTGAAGAACCTCCTAAAAATACATATTTTATAATAATTAGCTATTATTCTGATCAATTATTATCTACATTACACAGTCGATGTATGTTATACAAAATTTCCGTTCCGTCAGAAACTATTGGAATTCACTGGTTAAAAAACAAAAATCCTGGCATAAAAAAAAACATTTTTAAAACCGTACTTCGTATTAATAATGGAGCACCTATTTCTTCTAATAACTTCATTATTAAATCACTATGGAAAACGCGAGAAAAATTTTTTTTTGAGTTGAAACATGCTATAAAAAAAAACGACATTTTATACATGCTAAAAAATTTTAGTTTAGGATATGTAGAAAATAAAATTTTTTGGTTATGTACTATATTATTTGATGCAATGAAAATGAAATATAATTTTAAAAGCAATATCACTAATTTAGATCAAAAAGATATAATAGATAGATTGAAAAAAAAATGTTCCTTTACTTTATTAGATACTAGTCTAAGATCATGGATGCAGTGTAATTGTAAATTAACTAACATATCTGGAATTAATACAGAATTATTGTTAACCGATCAATTATTAAGATGGGAAAAAATTTTAACATTTCATATAAATTAAATATTTTTAAAAAGCGAGAATATTATGTTTTTTGTAGATTCGCATTGCCACATTGATCTCTTAAATTATAGTAAAATACATTCAGGAATAGAAGATGTATTACAAAAATCTATAAAAAATCATGTTAAACTGCTATTAGCAGTAACTACGTCTATCAAAAACTTTAACCATGTAAAAAAGTTTATAAAAAACAATAAGAATATATTGTTATCTTTTGGAATTCATCCATTACATATTAATCAAAAAAAATATAAAACAGACACTATAATATATTATTCTAAAGATATGGAAGTGGTTGCAATAGGAGAAACTGGATTGGATTACTATCATCAAATGGATAATATTGAATTACAAAAAACATTGTTTCGAAAACATATTTATGCTGCAATAGAACTCAACAAACCATTATTAGTACACACTAGAAATTCTATAAATGATACAATTTCCATCTTAAAAGAAAAAACATCAAATAAATGTAAAGGAATAATTCATTCTTTTTCTGAAAATGTAGATTCAGCAAGAAAGATATTAGACATGGGATTTTACATTTCTTTTTCTGGAAATTTAACATTTAAAAATTCCGATCACATTCGAGAAGTCATTAAATTTGTACCGTTAAAACAAATGTTATTAGAAACTGATTCTCCATATTTAACGCCAATACCTCACAGAGGAAAAGAAAATCAACCTTCATTTTTGTATGATACAGCATTATTTGTATCTAAATTAAAAAATGTGAGCATTAAAACACTTTCGGAACATACTACACAAAATTTTTTTAAATTATTTAAATTAAAACCATCAAATTTTAATGTTTTTTAAACGTTGTGTAAAATAAAATTATCAATATTTTCTGAACTAATTTTAAGTGAGCACATACTCTCATAAATACAATATTTTTTCTGATAATCACTTTAAATATAATAATTTACAGGAATTGAAAAAACATGTTTAAAAATATGTTCTCAAATCTCCAAAAAGTAGGAAAATCATTGATGTTACCAGTTTCTGTTCTTCCTATCGCTGGAATATTATTAGGTATTGGATCTGCAAATTTTAACTTTGTTCCGAATATTGTTTCACGTATTATGTCTGAATCTGGAGGATCAGTATTCGCTAACATGCCTTTAATTTTTGCTATTGGAATAGCATTAGGATTTACTAAAAACGACGGAGTATCTGCTTTAGCTGCTGTTATTTCTTACGGAATCATGACTAAAACGTTTTCATTAATGACTTCTATATTTTTAAAAATTTCAATTACAGAACTAAATCAACAGCATCTTTTAGATACTGGAATATTAGGAGGTATCATAGCTGGTTCTATTTCTGCATACATGTTTAATAAATTTCATCGTATTCAACTTCCAGATTATTTAGGTTTTTTTTCTGGAAAACGATTTATTCCAATAGTTTCCGGTTTATCAGCAATTCTAATAGGTTTAACATTATCGTTTATATGGCCTCCTATAGAACATGTTATAAAAATATTTTCTATATGGGCTGCATATCAAAATCCTACGTTAGCATTCGGAATATATGGCATAGTGGAAAGAGCATTAGTGCCATTCGGATTACACCACATATGGAACGTTCCTTTCCAAATGCAAATTGGAGAATATAGTAATTCAATAGGGCAAATATTTCACGGAGACGTAGCTAGATATATGGCAGGTGACCCTACTGCAGGAAAATTGTCTGGAGGTTTTATATTCAAGATGTATGGTTTACCCGCTGCAGCTTTAGCAATATGGCAATGTTCTCATAAAAAAAATAAAGTAAAAATAGGAAGTATTATGATATCTGGAGCGTTAACATCTTTTTTAACTGGAATTACTGAACCAATCGAATTTTCCTTTATATTAGTAGCACCTATATTATATATAATCCACTCTATTTTATCTGGATTGTCATTTCCTATTTGCATTCTTTTTAATATGCGTTCAGGAACTAGTTTTTCTCATGGATTAATTGATTTTCTAGTTTTAAGTGGAAATAGTAACAATTTATGGTTATTTCCCATTATAGGGGTGTTATATGGACTGACTTATTATATAATTTTTTATATAGCTATAAAAAAATTTAATTTACAAACACCAGGAAGAGAGAATTTCAAAAGTACATTATCATATAAAAATATAAAAGAAATGATTCCAATTTTAGTATTAGCTTTAGGCGGAAAAAATAATATTACTTCTTTAGATGCTTGTATTACAAGATTGCGCATTACAGTAGTTAATACATCTAATATTGATAAAAAGAAATTAAAAGATCTTGGAGCATCTGGTATACTTATTTCAGGGTTAGGAGTTCAAATAGTATTCGGAACTAAATCAGATAATATTAAGACAGAAATTGATAATTATATTTTAAACCATTAATACAATTAAAAAATTTTAGAAACTGTTTTAAAATGCTTTATACTTTTAAAAAATCAATACACATTCTTAAAATTTTTAAATATTTTTATAAAATTCTTATAAGAGGCATATAGTTTGAAAAACCAAAGTATTTTTAGCAAAATAATAAAGGAAAACGATTTATCTAAGATAATTTACCAAGATAAAGATGTAACTGCTTTTAACGATATTAATCCAATAGCTCCTGTACACATAATCATCGTTTCAAATGAATTAATACGATCTACTAATGAAATTAATGAGAAAAATAAGCATATATTAGGACATATGATGTACATAGCTACTGTTTTAGCTAAAAAGAAAAAGATTTCTGAAAATGGATATCGATTAATTATCAATTGTAACTCACACGCTGGACAAGAAATATTTCACTTGCATTTACATCTTTTAGGAGGAAAAAAACTAGGAAAAATGTTATTTTAATATACAATCTATAAAATATTTTAATAAAGTTAAAAAATAAAAAATATTATTATTATTTAATAAAATAATACATATTTTCGAATTTAAAATATAAAATAATAACATTATATAAAAAAGTTAATGTTTAATTTTGAAGACCAAATTTTATTTTATTTCCATAAAAATTTTAAAAAATTCAAAAAAAAACAAAATTATTATAATACTTAAATAATTTAATATTTATAATACTTAATCTATTATTGAAATTAAAATATAAATATTTAAATACGTTTAAAATTTAAATAAATTTAATTTTTTAAAAATAGAAAAAAGTTATTAAAAATTTTTTGCATTGTTAATGTTATTTACAACATTACGTTTTAAAAATAATAAATAAGATCATTAAATATTAAAATTTTTAATAGTTCTAGGGAAAGGAGAAACATCTTTCACATTTTTAACTCCTGTTATATAAGACAAAAAACGCTCAAACCCTAAACCAAATCCTGCATGTGGAACAGTACCGTATTTTCGTAAATCTCTATACCACCAATAACTATCTTTTTTAAGTGAAAATTCAGAAAATCGTTCATCTAAATTTTTTAGTTCTTCTTCTCTTTCAGAACCACCTAGAATTTCACCAATTTTAGGAACTAACAAATCCATAGCTGCAACAGTTTCATTATCTTTATTTAATTTCATATAAAAAGCTTTGAGAGATCTAGGATAATTTATAATAATAATTGGAAAATTGAAATGTTTTTCTACTAAATATCTTTCATGTTCTAACAATAAATTCATATTTAAAAATATTGATTTATTAGGAAATTCGTTCGACTTTTTTAATATACTTATGGCTTCTTTATATTCTATCACAATAAATTTTCTTTTAGAAAATTCTTGTAATCTAGAAATTATATTTAAATCCAACGTTTTTTTTAAAAATTCAAGATCTACTGAACATTTTTCTAATATAAAATTTACAGAATATTGAAGCATACTTTCAGATAACACTATTAAATCGTTTAAATTAGAAAAAGCAGTTTCTACTTCTAACATCCAAAATTCAGAAAGATGTCTGCTAGTATTAGAGTTTTCTGCTCGAAAGATTGGACCAAAAGAATAAACTTTTGACAAAGAGCATGCGTATGCTTCTAAACTTAATTGTCCAGATACACTTAAAAAACTTTCTCTACCAAAGAAATCGTGTTCAAAATTAACATTTGAAAAATTATTTTTAGGAACATTTGAAAAATCTAAAGTAGAAACTCTAAACATTTCACCTCCTCCTTCAGAATTTAATCCTGTAATAATAGGAGTTGAAATCCAATAATATTCTCTATCAAATAAAAATTTATGCAATGCATGAAATAGACCATTTCTAATCCTAGATATAGAACCAATAAAATTAGTTCTCGGTCTTAAATGAGAATGTTTTCTTAAATGTTTAATTGTATGATTCTTAGACGACATCGGATAATTAGAAGCATCTTTAACTAACCCAACAATTTGTATTTTTTTAGCATTAATTTCATATACTTGATTCCTTCCTAATGATTCTATTAATTTTCCATAAACAACAATTGAACAACCAACTGTTAATTTTATAATTTCTTGGTAATAATTAACTAAAATGTTTCGTGCTATTATTTGTATTGTGTGAAAACAAGATCCATCATACATGTCAATAAACGAAATTCCAGATTTTGAACTTCTATTGTGCCTTACCCATCCTTTAATTATGACACTCGAATTTATTTTAACCTTATTACTATGTAAATCAGAGATAGAAACTATATCCATAATATCACCCTTATTTATTACGATAAGAACTCAATAAATTGTATTTGCATTACAAATTAAAAGCTTCTTTTAAATCCTTTATAAAAAGTTTATCTAAACAAAATACTTTACCTGGACTATCTGACAATTTAGCAACTGGTTTTCCATTACATTCTATCAATTTTATAACGATATTTAAAGGATTTACGTTTGGAATATCACAAGTTAACCGTGTTCCTATTCCAAAAACTATATTAGTTTTTTTATTAAAAAAACGAAATAAACGTAATATGTTTGTAAAATTTAAATTATCTGAAAATAATAAAGTTTTTGTTAATGGATCAATTCCTAAAGATTGATAGTGACTAATAGCTTTTTTTCCCCATTTAAATGGATCACCAGAGTCATGTCTTAATCCTTGATAACAACTTGCCAAACTAAAATTAAAATCCTTTAAAAAAGAATTCATAGAAATACAATCAGTCAAAGCAATTCCTAACTTTTTAGGATATTGTTTCAACCAGACTTTTAATGCCATTTTTTGACTATTCTTTAAAACGGGACTAATTTGTTGATGTGCTTGAAACCACTCATGAGATTGAGTCCCTGCCGGGCTTATACCTAGAATTCTAGAAATATGATAGTTACTTGATCCTACTAACCATGAAAAATTATTTTTTAGAAACTCAACAACGGAAAAATGCACATTATATGAAAATCTTCTTCGAGTTCCAAAATCTATAATTTTTAATTTAGATATATCTAAATCTTTTGTTGCTTTATAAAAATTCACAATTTTTTTTTTAAAAAATCTACAGCTATTTTTGAATTAATGTTAGGAGATTCAGATTTATGAACAATTTCACTAATTAATGATAATAGAGGAACTTCCCATAATATTACTTCTTTCCATAATCCATGTATACGAATATATAATTCACCATTTTTATTGCACACGTTTACTTGCTTAGAATTATATCGAAAATTTTTTAACCATAACAAATATTTTTTTTTAAAAAAAGGGAAAGAAGACATGTATGTATATTCGTCATCAGTAAGATACAAATTTTCAGACATCATTTCAATTTGATTTACTAACGTATCAGAATATTTTCCAAATAAGTTGTGTCCTCTGCATAAAAATTGCGCGGAAACAGTAACATTATGATAATAATAGAAAATAGCCTGTTGCATATGAAACTTATAAGCATCAGTATCTAAAAAAGTTTTTAGTATTGGGTGGTTACATATTTTCATAATAAATTTTCAAATAACTGTTTATAATTAAATATTATAAAATATTTTAGTAATATATTGATATAATATGTAAAAAATTGTTTTATAATTATTATAATTTTTAATGTTTAATTTTTGATTTTCATATTCTAAAATCGTATATTTTATAAAATTATTAAATCGTAACTTTTTTCAATATAATTATATAGAATTGTAAAACAAAATTATAAAAGTATTATATTTCAAGCACATACATAATTTAGGTATTTTAATTTGTATAATTTAATTCGAAAAATATTATTTTGTTTTGATCCAGAAAGATCTCATAAAATAGCACTAAATTTTTTAAAATTTAAAACACATTTTAGAAAAAATTTTATCAGTTCTGGAAAAGATCTATGCAAACCTGTAAAATGTATGGGATTAGATTTTAAGAATGTTTTAGGATTAGCAGCAGGATTAGATAAAAATGGAGTATATATTGATATTTTGTCTATGTTAGGTTTTGGATTTATAGAAATTGGAACTGTTACTCCACAGCCGCAATATGGAAATGATATACCACGTTTATTTCGAGTCACTCCAGCTAACGCATTCATAAATCGTATGGGATTTAATAATCACGGAATAGAAAAAGTTGTTTCAAATTTAAAAAAAACTGTTTTTAAAGGTGTAATTGGAGTAAATATAGGAAAAAATAAAAATACACCAATAAAAAAAGGAATATTGGATTACATTTATTGTATGAAAAAGATATACCATCTTTCTAGCTATATTGTTATAAATATATCATCTCCAAATACAAATAAATTAAGAGAACTACAATATGGAAAACTATTTGAAGAAATTCTTTTAGGAATTAAACATACTCAAGAAAAATTAAGAATACTACACAAAAAATATGTTCCTATTGCAATAAAGATTGCACCAGACTTATCCAAACAAGAACTTATTCATATTACAAGTAATTTAATTAAATATGATATCGATGCTGTAATAGCAACAAATACTACAACAGACTTTTCACTTATAACAGGACTTAAAAATAGTTCTGAAATTGGTGGATTAAGTGGCAGACCATTACAATACAAAAGTACAAACATAATAAAAAAACTTAGTAAAGAACTAAAAAATAAAATTTCTATCATTGGAGTTGGAGGGATAGATTCACTAATATCAGCTCGAGAAAAAATAAATGCAGGAGCGCACTTACTTCAAATATATTCTTCATTAATATATAAAGGTCCAAAGATCGTAAAAAAAATAATAAAATATTTATAAAGATGTACTTAAAAACAATAAACACATAAACACAATAACTACATTTTAAATATAATGTTTAAATTTTGAAAACTTTAATATTTATATGTTTGAAACATCGTTAAATTTTATTAAAATAAATATTTTCTCGAAAACTTATAAAATTGTTAATTTAATACTAAAAGTAATTATTTGAACACTATTTGTCTAAGGCAATTATGAATAACAATAATTTTTAAAGAGGTATGCTATGCCATTAATTTGCATGCAAAATGCAAGATTTTCTATTAATAAAAATAAATTATTAAATAATGTGAACTTTCAAATAAATAAAAAAGAACGTATTTGTTTAATAGGAAGAAACGGGACAGGTAAATCAACTTTTCTTGATATTATTACCAAAAAAGAACTTTTAGATCACGGACTCATTATACATAAAAAAAACATAAAAATAGAATATTTAAAGCAAACTATGATTGAAGATCATGAAAAATCTGTATATGAATTTATTCATGAAGGCCTTGAACAAGACTCTGAGCATCTTAAAAACTACTTTTACGAATTAAATAACGAAAAATTGAAAAAATCATCACATAATTTGAAATTATTAACTCAATTAAAAGAAAAATCTAATAGAAACGAACTATGGAAAGAAAAAGAGAAAATTGAAAACATTATAAAAACCTTCGGATTAAATAGCAATTTGAAATTATCTTCACTTTCTGGAGGATGTTTGAGAAAAGTAGAATTAGGTAGAATTTTAATCCGAAAACCTGATTTAATAATATTAGACGAACCTACAAATCATTTAGACATAATAGCAATTGATTGGTTAGGAAAATTTTTAGTAAATAATTCTCAAAGTGTACTATTTGTATCCCACGACCGATCTTTTATAAATAAAGTATCCACCAGAATTATTAACTTAAATTCTGGATGTTTAATTTCATGGAGTGGAGATTATAATTCATTTTTAAACTTTCAAAATACTAACAAAAATTTAATCAAAATACAAAATTTAAAATTCAATAAAAAACTAGAAAAAGAAAAATTATGGGTTCAGAGTGGTGTAAAAGCACGTTCTACTAAAAACGAAAATCGAATTACACGATTTAAAAAAATGCTAACCATGGAAAAAATTAATAAAATTTCTGAAAAAAAAATAGACATTCTAATTAATGAAGAAAATTATAAAGGGGATATTTTTTTAAAATTAAAAAATATACACTTTTATAAAAATAAAACTATTTTAATAAACAATTTTTCCGATGTAATAAAAAAAGGCGAGAAAATTGCATTAATAGGATCAAACGGAAGCGGAAAAAGTACATTATTAAAATTAATAGTAAGAACATTACAACCAAAAATTGGGAACATTTATTCTAATCCTAACACTAAGATATCGTATTTTGATCAAAAAAGAGTTTTAATAAATTTAGAAAAAACTGTATTAGATAATTTGTCCTATGAAAGCGAAGAGGTTGTTGTTAATGATAAAAAATACTATAAATTTAAATATTTAGAAAAATTTTTGTTTTCAAAAGATAGATTAAGATTAAAAGCTAAAGAATTATCAGGTGGTGAAATTAACAAATTATTGTTAGCTAAAGTGTTTTTAAAAAAAAGTAATATTTTAATATTAGACGAACCCACTAATGATTTAGATTTAGAATCATTGAAAAATTTAGAAATCTCGTTAAAAAAATATCAAGGAGTAATATTAATAGTAAGCCACGATAAAACATTTATAAAAAATATAGCAAACAAATATTGGAATTTTGAAAAAAATGGAATAATTAAAAAATATTTAAATTTCCCAAATATAAATAGTACTAAAAATATTCAAAAATCATTCGAAAAAAATGTTACCCTAAAAACAAATTATAATTTATCAAAAATTAAAAATAATTTAAAAAATAAAACTTTAAATTATAACTTAAAAAAAGAACTAAAAAATATACCTAAAAAAATAGAACAAATAGAAATCCGAATTAAAAAACTACAAAATAAGATTAATACTTCATTTTTTTTTCATAAACCATTATCTGAACAAAAAAATTTTTTGACCCAATTAAAAATGGAAGAAAAAGACTTACAAAAACATTTTTCAAGATGGGAATACTTAGAAACACACAACGATAAAAACATTTGTGAATAAAAATTTACATAAAATTTATAATAACTTTAATTTTTAAGAATGAAAATATGTCGAATTTTAAATTATACCTACAATTTTCATGAAAACAAAAATAATTACTATTTATAATTAAAAATTTTTAAACTTTAGAAATAAAATGCTATTATCTTAATTAATAAATTTTTATTAAACTATATACAAAATTATTTGACATAACAACAACCAATGTAAGGTTTTAATAAACAATAAAAAAATTTCTTTAATTCTATTAAACTTTAAAATTCTTAACACTTATAAAATACATTATTTATATATTTTTAAAACGTCTTATATTCATACAATTTTCAGAACAAAAATTATTAAATTTTTTAGAACACTGAATACATTGAATAAATAGGCGATGACACAAATCGTTATAACAATTTTTATATGTATCACATAAATTTTCACATTGAGAACAACTTGATAGAATATCATTCGATACTGTTTCGCTCATACGTGCATCAAAAACAAAATTCTTCCCTCTAAATTTAATAGGAATGTTGTTTCTTTTGGCATCATTAACATATCCAATAATTCCGCCTTTTATCTGATATACATATTTAAATCCGTTACAAAGCATCCACGATGATGCTTTTTCACATCGAATACCTCCAGTACAATAAATAACAATTATTCGATCTTTCTTATTTTTTAAAAAAATAACTATGTTTTGTAATTGTTCTCTAAACGTATTCACAGGAAAATTTATTGAATTGTTAAAATTCCCAATTCTATACTCATAATTGTTTCTTATATCTAAAAATATTACATCCTTTGTGTCTAACATTTTATTAACTTCTTTAGCTTCTAAATATTTTCCAATATAATTCAAATCATATGAACTTTTGTGCAAATTATCAAATAAGATGGTATTCCGAACTTTTACACGTAAAGCCCAAAAAGACTTTCTATCGTCTAATGAATAATTAATATGTATATTTTTCAATTCATTACTATAATTATAAATAAAATTTTTAACACTACAATATTTAGCACGAGGAATACTTATTTGCGCATTTATACCTTCATGAGCAACATATACTCTTCCAAAAACATTAAAATTATTAAAATTTATGTACCAATCATTTCTAAATTTATAAGGATCTTGAATAAAGTAATATTTATAAAAAGAAACAGTGGTTCTAGGAGTATTATCACACAGCATATTATTTTTTAGTTCACTATTAGAAATAGAATTGTGTAAAATAATCATGATATACTTGATGCTCCAATGTTTTATGTAATGTTTATATAAATAATTTCGATAATTTAAATAATAAAATACAAATAAAAATTTCTAGAGAAGTTGATCCTTTTTTAAAAGTAACTTTTCCAAATTCATATTTAAATCTTTAAATTGTTTTTTTACATTTTTTATTATCTCTTGTGGAGCATTTTTTAAAAAATTTTTATTAAATAATTGATTTTTTATTTTTTTTATTTTTAAAGTTGTCTTAAGTATTTCTTTTGAAATCCGTTCAAATTCCATATTTTTAGAAAAATTACCTAATATAGGAATTAATATTTCCGATCCGAAAAATGAGTATGATAGATAAGATGATCTATTTTTATTATCGAATAATATTGTTATATCTTTTAAATACAAAACTTTTTTTAAATACTCTTTATGACTTTCTATTAACATATTAATTTTTAAACTAGTATTGTAAAAATATATAGGTATCAGAGTCTTATAAGTCAATTTTATATTATTCCGATATTGACGTACAATTTCTATTATAGATCGTATTCGTTTCATATCTTTCAAAACATTATTATCATTAAAATTTTTTTTGTACTTTGGAAATGAACACAACATAATAGTATTGACATCTTTTGTATTTAAAAAAATTCGAATTTTTTGCCAAATTTCTTCAGTGATGAATGGAATAATTGGATGAGCCAACCGTAATATTGATTCTAATACATATAACAAAGTATGCTTAGTTCCCACTAATTCTAAATCTGAACAAGATACAATAAATGGTTTTACTAATTCTATATAAAAATCGCAAAATATGTTCCAAACAAACTCATATAATACACTTGAAGCTAAATCAAATCGATAAGTATCTAAGGCATATCTATACTCTTTAACTGTAGTGTTAAATTTTAATAATATCCATTTGTCAGCTATCGAAAGTACCTTTTTATCATCATGAAATTTCATTGCAATATCAATATTTAATAATAAAAACCGGCTAGCGTTCCATAATTTATTACAAAAATTTCGATAACCAAAAAGACGATTAACGTTCCAATTAATATATCTAGTTGGACTAGCTAAAGCTGCACAAGTAAATCTTAATGCATCAGTTCCAGTAGCATTAATGCCATTAGGAAACATAATCTTAGTTCTTTTTTGAATTTGAATTTCCAATTTAGAACATAACATATCCTTTGTACGTTTTTTGATTAACGATTCTAATGTAATCCCATCAATCATATCTATTGGATCAATAACGTTTCCCTCAGACTTTGACATTTTTCTTCCATTTTCATCACAAATTAAACCAGTGATATATACTTTTTTAAAAGGAACTGTTAATTTTTTTTGCTTATCTGTCATAAAATGCATACTTAACATTATCATTCGAGATATCCAAAAAAAAATTATATCAAATCCACTAACAATAACATCAGTAGAATAAAATTTTTTTAAAAAACTTATATCTTTAGGCCAACCCAACGATGCAAGTACCCATAAACCAGAAGAAAACCACGTATCTAATACGTCATCATCTTGAATTAGTTCAACTTCTTTAGAAAGACTATACGTTTTTCTCACATGGCGTTCACAATGTCCAGCATACATATTGCCTTTTTTATCATACCAAATAGGAATTTGATGCCCCCACCACAGCTGTCTAGAAATACACCAATCTTCTATCTTACTCATCCAAGAAAAATATATATTTTCATAACTTCTAGGAATAAATTCAATATCCCCATTTTTTACAGAATCTAAAGCTTTCTTCGATAATGAAGAAACGCTCAAATACCATTGATTTGTTAACAATGGTTCAATAATAGCATTACTTCTATCTCCATATGGAATGGTTAAATTGTAATTTTCGACTTTTTCTAATTGATTATTCTCAATTAGTTCATTTATAATTAATTTTCTAGCTAAAAATTTATTTATTTTACGATATTTTAACGGAATTTCTTTATCGTATATGTTAGAAGGTTTACCATCCAAACAGTATTCCTGTACAGTATCAGAAATGTCACCATCAAGAGTAAAAATATTGATTATTGGCAAATTATGCCGAACACCTATTGCAAAATCGTTAAAATCATGAGCAGGAGTAACTTTAACGCATCCAGTTCCCTTATCCATTTGAACATAATAGTCTCCAATAATAGGAACAACTCTATTAATTAATGGAACTAAAACATTTCTTCCTATAAATTTTTTATATCTCTTATCTTCAGGATGAACAGCTACTGCTGCATCTCCAAATAATGTTTCAGGACGAGTTGTGGCAATTGTTAAATATTCGTTACTTATATCATCGTTATCTATATCTGAATTGTTATTTATCACGGTATATCTTATATACCACATTTTACCTATAGAGTTACGATTCTGAACCTCTAAATCAGATACTACCGTTTTTAATATAGGATCCCAATTGACCAATTTTTTTCTTTTATAAATCAACTTTTGATTAAATAAAATTATAAACGCTTGTTTAACTGCATAAGATATTTCAGGATCTAAAGTAAATTTTTGCCTCGTCCAATCTACAGAAATACCTAATCTACGCATTTGATAAGTAATTTTGTGAATAGATTTTTTTTTCCATTCCCATGCTTTTTTTATAAATTTTTCTTTTCCATATTCTTTAAGAGTCTTTTCTTCTTTTAATAATATTTTTTTTTCTAGAACTATTTGAGTAGCAATACCAGCATGGTCAGTACCAACTTGCCATAAAGTGTTTTTTCCTTGCATACGATGATATCGTACTAAAATATCCATAATAGTATATTGAAACGCATGACCTATGTGTAAATTTCCAGTAATATTTGGTGGAGGTAATATTATACAAAAATTTGACTTATTACATGAAAAATCAGGCTTAAAATAACCATTTTTTTCCCAAAAATCATATAATTTTTCTTCAATATCTATAGGATTGAAATATTTTTTCATTTTTTGAAAGTAATTAGTAAAAAAGTAATAGTATCATATTCAATAAAAATTTAAAAATTATACATCCAAAAATTTTCTATGAACTTTTAAGCATATTCAATAAAAATTGAGATAGTAATGACACAGGACGCCCTGTAGAACTCTTATTCTTACCTGGAGTCCATGCAGTTCCAGCAATGTCTAAATGAGCCCAATTGTATTTTTTAGAAAATTTGGATAAAAAACATGCTGCTGTTATAGCACCAGCGACTGCTCCTCCAGTATTATTGATATCTGCTACATTAGACTCTAAGTATTTATAATATTCTTTAAATAACGGCAACTCCCAAACTTTGTCATTACTTTGATCACTAGCTCTCTTTATATCATTTTTTAAAATAGTATTATTAGACATCAATCCGGTAACATCATTTCCTAACGCGACGACACAAGCACCAGTTAAAGTAGCAATATCAATTACAACGCTAGGATTAAATTTTTCAACATATGTTAACACATCGCATAGCACCAATCTTCCTTCAGCATCTGTATTTAAAACTTCTACTGTTCTCCCAGACATAGTAGTTAATATATCACTAGGTCGAAAGGATTTATCACTTAGCATATTTTCACAACCTGCTAATATTCCTATAACATTTAAAGGTAACTTTAATTCAGAAACAACTACCATAAGTCCAAAAACAACTGCTGCTCCAGACATGTCATATTTCATTTCATCCATTCGCGAAGAAGGTTTAATGGAAATTCCTCCAGAATCAAAAGTTACTCCTTTTCCTATAAAAACAACTGTTCTTAAATCATTTTTTTGAATTCCATTATATTTAATAATAGAC
Organism: Buchnera aphidicola (Schlechtendalia chinensis); assembly: GCF_001648115.1. Taxonomy (NCBI): domain Bacteria; kingdom Pseudomonadati; phylum Pseudomonadota; class Gammaproteobacteria; order Enterobacterales; family Erwiniaceae; genus Buchnera; species Buchnera aphidicola. The sequence continues at coordinate 380,993 of NZ_CP011299.1, forward strand.
ATAAGTGGTTTATTTTTGGATCCTATTCCAACAGATAAATATGCATTCATTCCTAAATTTTTCATGTCATTATGATCAACAATTTTTGTCTTCATCGAATGAGGATGTTTTAAAGATAGTTGTTTTGATTTATGAGCCAAATATGACGGATTACAAATATTAGGTGGAGTATTCGAAAGATCTTTAGCACATTTTAAACCTTTTGAAATTGCCATTCCATGAAGAATAGCTTTTTTAGCTAATGATATATCGTCACTTTCTTTAATACTAAAAATAACATTTTTTAAAAAATTGAACAATTTTTTCTTTCTTGTTTTAAACTTATCAAAACAATATAAAACGTTTTGAATAGTTTCAATAGCGAATCTAATTTTCCAATATATGTCTAACTTTTTTGTATGCAAATCAGAAAAAAAATAACTAATGTTAGAAATAGGGAGTTTTTTAACAATATTTAAGCTATGTTCAAAGAATTTTTTATATATATCAATACCAAAAAATTCTTTTTTTCCACATCCAATTAAAATGATTTTTTTTGAAAAACCATTAGGAAGATTATATAAAAGTAAAAATTGACCTAACTTTCCTGACATTTCTTTTTTTTCAATCAATTTTCTAATATAATCATTAGAATTTTTATTTAATTCTTTAACAAATCCAAAAAGTTCTAAATCTTCAAAAAGTCCAAAAATTAAACAATCAGAATTTATATTATCAAAATTGCTGTCATTAATTTTATATTTCATATCGCTCCTAAAAATGCAAATATACGTTTGGATTTCATTAATAATTTTATAAATTATTAAAAAACTAAAACACTAAAAAAATCACTCGAATTAACATAAAATTCATTATGAAATAATAAAAATTAAAAAACTATTAAAAATTTCACATAAAAACGTTAATTTTTATTAACCAATCTTAAAAAGTATTTTAAACACTTGAATAATGATTAGTTCATTCATTGTAAATATATTTTAATTTAAATTAAAATTTGAATATGGTAATATCGTATTCTATAAAATTTTTATTAATATTACATAAATAAAGAAAAAAAATATACAATAACACATTTTACACTTAAAAAAACTTAATACACCATAAGAACTCGCATTAAAAAATAAAATATTTTTTAAAAAACCATTAATGTAATCAATAAAATGTTAAAATCTTTAATGTTAATTTTTTATTCTTAATATAATAATTTTAAATTAACAAATATGAGAAAAAAATAAACTTATTATCTTAATATAAAAAAGTTATAAGAAATTTCAACATTCAAAAATATATAAAAAACTGAGTTTTCGATTAAGGACAATAAAGTGAATTCGTTATATAAAAGAAATTGTCTTAGACTACTAGATTTTCAAACTTATGAAGTTAAGCACATTATTAACGTTGCTAGAATTTTAAAAAGTGCAAAAAAAAATAAAAGAGAAATAAAATATTTAAAAAACAAAAAAATTGTGTTAATTTTCGAAAAAGAGTCTACTAGAACTAGATGTGCATTTGAAGTGGCAGCATTTGATCAAGGAGCAAACGTTACATATTTAGGACCAGGAAGTACACATTTAGGATATAAAGAATCAATACGAGACACTGCTAGAGTGTTAAGCCGTATGTATAATGGAATACAATATCGTGGACATAGTCATCATGCAATAGAAACCCTAGCACAATATTCTGAAGTTCCGGTTTGGAACGGATTAACAGAAAGATTTCATCCTACACAAATATTAGCTGATTTATTAACTATACAAGAAACATTACCATTAAGAAAGTGTCTATCTGATATTAAATTTGCTTATGTAGGAGATGTAAGAAATAATATAGGGTACACTTTATTAGAAGCTGCAGCACTTTTTGGTTTTGATTTACGTTTAGTTTCTCCATCTCAATTTTGGCCGAAACTAACTTTTTTTTTAAAGTGTAGAGAACAAGCACAAAAAAATAATGGAAACATAATTTGTACAGAAAATATCGAAGATGGTGTAAAAAATGTGGACTTTATCTATTCTGACGTTTGGATATCTATGGGTGAGCCGGAAACAAAATGGAAGACTCATATCAATTTATTAAAAAAATATCAAGTTAACTCCAAAATGTTAAATTTAACTAAAAATTCTAATACGAAAGTTTTACATTGTTTACCTGCATTTCACGATAAAGACACTATTATGGGGAAAAAAATAATTAAAAACAATAACTTAAAATTTGGAATAGAAATTACAAATCAAGTATTTGAATCTAATTCAAAAATTATTTTTGAACAATCTGAAAACCGATTACACACAATTAAAGCATTAATGATAACTAGTCTTACACAAAATTTCTTTTTGTAAAAATTTAAAATATTTTACTATTAAAATTATTGAATCTAACATTAAATCATTAATATTTTTTAATTTAAAAAACGTTTTATATCTATTCCAAAATATAATATTAATTATATTCATTTATACTTATTACTAATAAGGAAAAAATTTAAAATGAATCAATCGTTATATTTAAAAAACATTATATCTATTAATGATTTAAGCAAACAAGAGTTAGAATTAATTTTAAACATTGCTAATACTCTTAAAAAAAAAATCATCTAAAATTACTAAAAAATAAAATTGTTGCCATTTGCTTTTTTGAAGCTTCTACTAGAACTCGATTATCTTTCGAAACTGCTATACTCAAGCTAGGAGCATCAATAATTGGATTTTCCGATGGAAATAATACTTCTTTTGGAAAAAAAGGAGAAAGTTTATCTGATACTATTTCAGTAATTAGTACCTACGTTGATTTAATTATTATTCGACATCCTAAAGAAGGAGCAGCTAGATTAGCATCTGAATTTTCTAATAAAATCCCCATTATAAATGCTGGAGATGGTGCTAATCAACATCCCACGCAAACATTGCTAGATTTATTCACAATTCGTGAAACCCAAAAAAAACTGAATAATTTAAATATAGGCATGGTTGGTGATTTAAAATATGGTAGAACAGTGCATTCTCTCACTCAAGCATTATCAAAATTCAATAATAATCGTTTTTTCTTCATTTCTCCAAATACATTAACAATGCCTAGCTATATTAACAATATGTTGCATGAAAAAAAAATTGTTTGGAATAAGTACAATAATATTAAAGAAATTATTTCTAAAATAGATATTTTATACATGACAAGAATACAAAAAGAACGTCTTGAATCTACAGAATATGTCAATATAAAAACGAAATGTGTCTTAAAAGCCATTGATTTAAAAAATGCTAAGAAAAATCTTAAAATTTTGCATCCATTGCCTAGAATAAATGAAATTTCTAAAGATGTAGATAAGACACCATATGCGTGGTACTTTCAACAAGCAAAAAATGGAATATATACTCGACAAGCATTATTAGCACTAGTATTAAATAAGGATATATATAATGAATCAAATTAAAAAATTAAAAGTCGAAGCAATCAATTGTGGCAGCGTAATTGACCACATCCCTTCACAAATTGGCTTTAAATTGCTAACTTTATTTAAATTTACTGAAACAGAACAAAGAGTAACTATAGGTTTAAATCTTCCTTCACAAAAATTAAAAAAAAAAGATATTATAAAAATTGAAAATACATTTTTAACAGATGATCAAATTAATCAACTCTCTATCTATGCACCATGTGCTACAGTAAACCATATTTATAATTATAATCTAATAGGAAAAATTTTTCCTACTGTACCTAGCAGAATAAATAAAATATTAGTGTGTCCTAATAGTAATTGTGTTAGTAATGATTTAGAAATTTCTTCTAGCTTTAAATTTAAAAAAAATAATAACGTTTACTTAATTTGTAAATATTGCGAAAAAGAATTTCAAAAAAATATTATTTTAATGAATCAATGCTAATACTTTTATTATATCATTTATGATAATTGTTTTAAAACTTAAAATTTTATAAACATTAAGAGAGAAAAAACTATGACAGTTACAACAAATTTAAATGAAAACTTTGATCCTATTGGCCCTTATAAAACATCAATACAAGTTGAAAATCTAATTTTTATATCTGGACAAATTTCTAAAACATTCAATAAAACTCAAAATAATATTATTGTTCAAACTAAAGAAATATTAAATAACATTAAATCTATTTTAAAAAACCATAACGCAAAAGTCAAAGATATTATAAAAACTACTATATTTTTAACTAATTTAGAAAACTTAGATTCTGTAAACAGCATATATAAAAAATTTTTTATGAAATATTCTAATCAATTTCCTACTAGATCTTGCATTGAAGTATCAAAATTACCTTATAATGCTTCAATTGAAATTGAAACAATTGCTTATAAAAAAAATAGATAACTATATAAAATATAAAAGGCAAAGAAATAATAATGTTTTCCTTTGCCTTGTTACTATATATTAGTTTAAATTTATGAAAAATGTATTTTTAATATTAGTAACTTTATTTAATTCATTAAATAAATATTATTTAAAAATACTAAAATTCTAAAAAACATATATATCTAAAATATAAATAAAAATTTTAAACTTTATTTAAGAAAAGAATGTTTAGCATATTAAATAATATTAGTCTCTAACATTTAAAAACTACTTAGATATTTTTCGACGATTTGATAATAAAGTTGTATTGTCTCTTGGAATATTCTTAACATTTTTTCTTGATTCAACTAATTTAGAAGAAGTACAATGTACATTGTTACTACGTTTTCTTTTTGCACTTTCAAAAGAATAATTTTTTTTACGTTGTACATTATAAAATAACTTTATGTTGATTGGTTTATTAAGTATTTTAGTACGAAATAACAATTTTAGTATATTTTTTGATAATTTTTTTGGAAGTTCAATAGTAGAATACGTAGAAAATAATCTAATACTCCCAATATTCCTACTGTTAATATCCCCTTCATTAGATATAGTCCCAACAATATGGCGAACTTCTACACCATCATTTCTCCCAACTTCAATTCGATATAAATCCATATTTCCACTTTCTTTATTTTCGCGTCGAAATCGAAAATTACTCTTTTTATCACTCCCATTGTAAGAACTTCTCGAGTATTTGCTTTTAGCTGATACATGCATCAACGAATCAGGCTTCATAATGAGCAGACGTTCTCCTTGTGCCATTTTTAATAATGCAGCTGCTAATAGTTCCATACTTATTTCATTTTCAGGTTGCAATTTCGGTAACAAATATCGATACTGGTCTAAATCTTTACTATCTAATTGTATATGAACTTTTTTAGAAAACTTTTCTAAACGACGCTTGTTTAATAATTCAACTTTTGGTAATGGAACTTCTGTCATAGTTAATTTCATTATTCTTTCAATATTACGTAACAAACGTCGTTCACGGTTTTCAACAAATAGAAGTGCTTTTCCTGTCCTTCCTGCACGTCCAGTTCGACCAATACGATGGACATAAGATTCAGCGTCCATAGGAATATCATAATTAATAACTAAACTAATACGATCAACATCTAATCCACGCGCTGCAACATCTGTAGCTATTAATATATCCAATCTTCCGTCTTTTAATTTTTCTAATGTTTGCTCTCTAAGAGACTGATTCATATCACCATTTAATGCAGCACTATTATAACCATTACGTTCTAAAACCTCAGAAACTTCTAATGTCGCACTTTTAGTACGTACAAATATAATAGTAGCAGAAAAATCTTCAGCTTCTAAAAAACGAATTAATGCATCAGTTTTTCTCCCGTATACTATCCAAAAACTTTGTTTAATATCAGGGCGAGTAATAGTATTAGATCGAATTTTGATTTCCTTAGGATTTTTCATAAATCTTTTAGAAATTCTTCGAATAATGTCAGGCATAGTAGCGGAAAATAATGCAGTTTGATGTTGAGCAGGAATTTTAGTCATAATAGCTTCTACATCTTCTATAAACCCCATCCTTAACATTTCATCAGCTTCATCTAATACTAAACTGCTTAAGTTAGATAAATTAAGTGTTCCTCTTTTAAGATGATCAAGTAGTCTACCTGGAGTTCCAACAATAATTTGAGGACCTTGACGCAAAATTTTTAACTGTAAATCATATCTTTGTCCTCCATATAAAGCTAATACATAAATCCCAATTAAATTTTTAGAAAAAAGCGAAAAAGCTTCAGCTACTTGAACTGCTAACTCCCGAGTAGGTGCTAATACTAAAATTTGAGGTGCTTTTAAATGTAATTTAATATTATTTAAAAAAGGTAGCGCAAAAGCAGCAGTTTTTCCACTTCCTGTTTGTGCCATTCCTAAAACATCTCTACCTTTTAAAAGAAGTGGAATACACGCAATTTGAATGGGAGATGGTTCTATGTATCCCATATCATCAAGCGATTTTACAATAGATGAATTTAAACCTAAACTAGAAAACGTTATTTTATCAATATGGATCATGCAAATGCATATGCCTCTTAAGTTACAGTGGCCAGTTTACATAACTCATAATAACAATGTTTTTTTATTTTCATTGTACAATGTTAACCGGCTCAAAAATAAATAATTTGGGAAAACACTAAAACTCTATGAAAGAGCTTAACAATAAAATTATTTTTGCATCAAATAAAACACTATAGAAATTTTGTTTCATAAAATACAAACCATTATATATAAAGAAAGATATGAATTTTATTGAATGTTTAAATGTGTTTTTTATTAATATATATATAAAGTATAAAAAACTTAAAGTTTTATAATACTTTTTCAAATAAAATTAAAACAATTATATTAATTAATATTTATATATTGCGTTAATCTATATATTTATTCTTTTTTTAAATATGCTTATTTAAATATTTTATAACACAAAATATTATTAACATAAACTAGAATTTAATATAATACTTTTTGATTCTCTTTAATACTTAATCGCAATCTTCCTTGCCTATCTATCTCTAATACCTTTACAAAAACTTTTTGATCTAAACACAGATAATCTGTAACTTTCTCTATTCGCTTGTTGGAAATTTGTGAAATATGAACTAATCCTTCTTTTCCAAATCCAATAGATACGAATGCACCAAAATCAACAATACGAGTTACTGTTCCAGTGTAAATTTTACCTACTTTAATTTCAGCTGTAATTTCTTTAATTCTACGAATAGCATTTTTAGCTTTTTCTTTTATCATTGCAGAAATTTTAACTGTTCCATTATCTTCAATTTCAATAGTAGTTCCTGTTTCCTCAGTTAACATGCGAATCACTGAACCACCTTTGCCAATAACGTCCTTTATTTTTTCAGGATTTATTTGAATTGTATGAATTCGAGGTGCAAACTCAGAAATATCCTTTCTTGGAAATTCTAATGTCTTTTTCATAACGTTTAAAACGTGTATTCTAGCTTTTTTAGCTTGATAAAGTGCTAATTTTACAATCTTGATAGTAATACCTTCAATCTTTATATCCATTTGCAAGGCAGTAATTCCTGCTTCACTTCCAGCGACTTTAAAATCCATATCTCCAAAATGATCCTCATCTCCTAAGATATCAGATAATATTACAAAATTGTCTTTTTCTTTTATCAATCCCATAGCTATTCCAGCTATAGCTGAAGATATAGGAACACCTGCGTCCATTAAAGCCAAAGAAGCTCCACAAACAGAAGCCATAGAAGAAGAACCATCAGATTCAGTAATTTCGGATACAACACGTATTGTATAAGGAAATTTTTCCAATTTTGGCATTATTGATAATATACTGCGTTTTGCTAATTTCCCATGACCTATTTCACGACGTTTAGGAGAACCTGTAATACCTATTTCTCCTACAGAATAAGGAGGAAAATTGTAGTGAAACAAAAAATTATCTGTTCGATCTCCAAGTAATTCATCTACATTTTGAGCATCTCGAGACGTTCCTAATGTTACTGATACCAAAGATTGTGTTCCTCCTCTCGTAAATAACGCAGATCCATGTACCCTTGGTAATATTCCTGTTCTAATGTCTAGATCTCGAATAATATCTTTTTTTCTACCATCTATGCGCAACTTACTATTCAAAATACGGTTTCTAACTATATCTTTTTCAATATCGAGAATTACGGACTTAATTTCTGACTCGTTTATCAAAGAATTCTCACTAGTTAAAATAGAAATTGTATCTAATTTAATTTTGTTTAATGTTTTCATTCTTTCTTTTGTATCAATAATTTTATATGCATTATTGATACATTCTTTAGATAAATCAATAACTCGTAATCTCAAATTTTCATCTATAGTATGTAAACAATTGTCTAACATAGGTATAGTAACTTTACTAGCAAAAATATTAATGTTTTGAATAACTATTTGCTGTTGTTGATGTCCAAAAGTAATAGCTTCCATTATTTCATCTTCAGAAAACATATTAGATCCAGATTCAACCATAAGAATCGACTTTTTTGTCCCAGATATTATTAAGTCTAAATTACTAGATTTAATTTGCTCAACATTTGGATTTAATATATATTTATGATTTAAGTAACCAACTCTAGCAACACCAATAGGACCGAAAAATGGTAATCCAGATATGCTCAAAGCAGCAGATGCACCAATTATAGCGACAACATCGGGATTAATTTGAGGATTTAATGAAACAACTGTTGCAATAATTTGAACATCATTGAAAAATCCTTTTGGAAATAGAGGACGAATAGGACGATCAATTAAACGAGCAATTAATATTTCATTTTCACTAGGTCTACCTTCACGTCTAAAAAAACCGCCAGGTATTCGACCTGCAGCATATGTTCTTTCTTGATAATTTACAGTTAGCGGAAAAAAATTTTGATCAGATGATATTTTTTTTTGACTAACAACAGTAACTAAAACTGAAGTATCATCCATACTAGCCATTACCGCTGCAGTAGCTTGTCTTGCTATTAAACCTGTTTCTAATGTAACAGTATTCTGACCATATTGAAATTTACGTATAATAGGGTTTAACAAAATAATGTCCTTAATATATTACAATTTGCATATTTACAAAACATAAATTAATACTTATAATCCTTGTTCATCTAAAAAATGTAATAGTTTCTAAAATAAATTAAATTTTTTCAAGATTTTAAAAAATTTAAAACATTTTATGTTTAAAAAGCTAAAATTTTTTAAAAAGGGCTATTGCCCTTTTAAAAAAGTATTTTAATAATTTTTAAATTTTTAATATAGACAACATATTTTTATTTGTCGATTAGCGACGCAATTCTAATTGATCAATTATATTAGTATAACGTAATATATTTTTATTTTTCAAATAATTTAATAATTTTCGACGATGTGACACCATATTTAATAATCCACGTCGACTACAATGATCTTGTTTATGAACAGAAAAATGTCGTTGTAAACAATTAATTTTATTAGTTAACCAAGCAATCTGTACTTCAGATTTTCCACTATCTTTTTCATTAAGTCCAAATTTTTTAATCAATTCACTACTTTTAAAAACAATGTTAAGAGACATTTTACCATACTCCATGTAATATATGTTAATAATGTAAAAAAGCTTACAACTCATGTTTTTGAAGCATATTATCTAAGACATTATTATATAATTTTTGTATTAAGAATAAATTTTAAAAATTAGTAGAAATTAAACGATAAGGAAATAACTCTTGAAACTTATTTATTTTTCCTAATCCAATAAAAATTCTATTTTCACCCTCTGTAATACGAACAAAAGGACTATAAATATAATAAAAAATTTTTATTTTTTCTCCGTTTTTTATTTTTTTTGATTTATCAAAAGACAAGTTTAATTCTGGGAAAATTAACACAGGAAAATCTAAAGGAATAAAAAATTTTGTTAACTCTTTTAAAACAAATTTTTTATCTTTTTCATATAACTCTTGTAATTTTTTAACTGTAATCATTTGAGAAATAGGATAATTACCTACTTGAATTCTATGTAATTTAATTACATGTGCACCACATCCCAACTTTTCCCCTATATCTTCTACTAAAGTTCTAATATAAGTTCCTTTAGAACACAAAACCTCTAATTCTAAACAAAAATTTTCGTAATTAACACATTTTAACTTATAAATTACGATTTTTCGACTGTTTCTAGGTATACAAACCCCTCTCCGAGCATATGTATATAATGATTTTCCTTTATATTTTATCGCAGAATACATAGAGGGGATTTGATCAATAATTCCATGAAAAGAATTCAAAATTTTAATTAATTTTGAAAATGTGAAATTTATTGTTCTAAATTTGATAATCGCGCTTTCAGAATCAGATGTTTTTGTAGTTTGTCCAAGCTTGGCAACTACTCGATAATGTTTATTAGAATTAATTAAAAATTGAGAAAATTTTGTTGCTTCCCCGAAACAAATTGGCAACATTCCTGTAGCAATAGGATCTAAGGATCCTGTGTGACCTGCTTTTTTTACATTTAAAATTTTTTTTACTGTTTGCAAAACTTGATTAGAAGAAAAACCACTTGGCTTGTCTACTAAAAGTATACCATTAATAATAGTACGTTTTTTAAAAAACATTTAACTATCCTTGTTTATTAAACAATTTTATTTCTTAAAAGATCTATTAATCAAATTACTAATTTTGACACCCTGAATATACGAATCATCATAAACAAAATTTAAAATAGGAATTACACGTAAGCAAATTTTTTGTGCCAATAAATATCTTATGTATCGTGAAGATTTTGTCAACATTAGCATAATATTTTTATGAGACATATTACTATCATTGTTATCGAATATACTAACATATATTTTAGAATGACAAAGGTCACGCGAAATTTTAACTCTTGATATAGTTATCAAATTTTTAAAGCGAGAATCTGTTAACGAATAACGAATAATCCATGATATCGTTTTTTGTAATTCTTTAGATATACGAAAAAGACGATTTGATTGAAACATTTCTATAAATTCTCCACTCACTATTACCAAAAAAAATTAAAAATTATTGTGAAGTTGTCTTAATTTCTAACGAACGGAACGTTTCGATTAAATCGCTAACGCAAATATCGCTATAATTTTTTATTCCAATTCCGCATTCTACTCCATTTCTAACTTCGCTAGTATCTTCTTTAAATCTTTTTAATGATTCCAATCTTCCTTCATAAATTACTTTGTTTTTTCTCAATATTTTAATTAAATCATGTCTTCTCACTATACCTTCTATAACCATACATCCAGCAACACTACCAAAATTAGGAGACTTAAATACATTTCTTACTTCTGCTAATCCTATTATTTCTTGTTTATATGTAGGAGATCTCATACCATGTATAGACCTTTTTATTTCATCAATAATGTGATATATAACTGAATAATGTCGAAAATCTAAATTTTCAGATTCAATAATACGCTGTGCAGAAAAATCAGCTTTAACATTAAATCCTATAATTATAGCTTTAGAAGCAAAAGCAAAATATGCATCAGTCTCTGTAACATTTCCAACTCCCTTTCCTATAATATTTACTTTTGCATTACTATCCGATAATTTATTAAGAGAATCTGAGATAGCTTCTAACGAACCTTGAACATCAGATTTCAAAACAATATTTAATTCCAAAATCTTATCTTTTTTAATTTTTTCAAAAATGTTAGATAACTTAAACGAAGATTTTTTTGTTAACTTTTTTTCTCTAAATTTCATTTGGCGATATATTGAAACCTCTTTAGCTTTCTTTTCATCACCAACAACAACAACTTTATCTCCAGCTATAGGGATTCCTGATAATCCTAATATTTCAACCGGAATAGAAGGACTTGCAAACTGCACCTCTTTTCCTAAAGAATTTTTAATAGCACGAATTTTCCCATATTCTAATCCACATAATACGATGTCTCCTTTTTTTAATGTACCTTCTTGGATTAAAATTGTAGCAATAGGACCTTTTCCTTTGTCTAAAAATGATTCAATAACTAAACCTGTAGCCATTCCAGAAATTGTTGTTTTTAATTCCAACATCTCAGATTGCAATAAAATAGATTTTAACAAATTATCTATTCCTTCTCCTGTTTTAGCTGAAATATTCACAAAAATGTTATCACCACCCCATTCTTCTGGAAGAATATTATATTTTATTAATTCATTTTTAACCTTTTCAGGTTCTGAATTAGGTTTATCTATTTTGTTTATTGCAACTAAAATGGGAACTGATGCTGCTTGAGCATGTTGTATCGCTTCAATAGTTTGAGGTTTTACTCCATCATCAGAAGCTACTACTAAAACCACTATATCAGTAATTTGAGCACCACGAGACCTCATAGCAGTAAAAGCCGCGTGTCCTGGAGTATCTAAAAACGTTATTATTTTTTTTCTTACTTCAATATGATAAGCACCTATATGCTGTGTTATTCCACCTGCTTCTTGAGAAGCAATTTTAGTTAATCTAATATAATCTAACAATGAAGTTTTTCCATGATCTACATGTCCCATAATAGCTACTATAGGAGGACGAATTTGTACACGTTCATTACTAATATCACGATTTTTCATGATATCTTGTTCCAACTTATCTTCATGATATATAGTAACTTTATGACCCATTTCTTCTGCTACTAACTGCGCCATATCTTTGTCTAAACTTTGATTAATAGTGACAATATAACCTAACTTCATCATTTTTTTAATTATTTCAGAACTTTTTACAGCCATTTTATTTGCTAATTCACATACCGTAATTACATTATTAATAGTTATGTCTCTATTAATAACACATGATGGTTTCATAAATATTTGTTGTAAAGTACTATTTTGACAAACCTTATTACTCTTCTCTAAATTACTAAAACTCTTATAATTTTCATGATTAAATTTTTTATCTAAATACGTTTTATTGTTTCTATTATTTGTATTTTTTATTTTTTTTTGATGATGTAGACGATTATTGTCTTTTATCCCTGTATAACGATTAAAATTACGAGCACTAATTGTATTAGAAACATTACGTGATTTTTTTCGAATTAAATCTTTAGACCAGTTATTTTTTTTATCTTTGTTTTTTTTGGTTTCTTTGAGAATAGGACTTAAAACATTTTCATTATATTGTAGTTCTATTTTTTTAGAAGAAACATTATTACAACCAATATTTTGGAATATAGAATTTACCTTTTTTTCTGCATTATTGACATTTACATCTTTTTTTATATTATTTAAAGTGTCATTTTTCTTAGAAACGTTCTTAGCAGAATGATGAAAATGACTAATTTTTTGTTCTGAATTAGACAATAACTCATATTCGTTTTTAATAGAGTTATATGAAACATCATCTAATGTACTATTATTAATACCTTCTTTAGGTTTCGTATATGTTTTATGTTTCCTAATTTCAACATATACGCATTTGTTTTTACCTCCCATATTAGATATATTTAAAGTACTACGGGTTTTTCGTTTTAAAGTTAATGTATTTTTTAAAACATGGTTAGTATTCTTAAAATATTTTTCTAAAATTTTTTTTTCATTTTTAGTTAAAAAATTATAATTATCTTTAATAATACCTGCTTTAACGCATTTTTGTACTAATTTTTCTACTGAAATATTCATTTCTTTAGATAATATATTTATGTCTATTTCCATAATTGTAATTATTCCTATTTTATACCTTTTCACCAAACCAACATATATTCCGTGCTTTCATGATTAAAGCACCAGCTGTATCAACATTAAGTTCTTCAATATCTACTAAATCATCTATACCTTGATCAGCTAATTCTTCCAAACTATAAATATTTTTTTTTGCTAGTTTTTCAGCAATTACCTGATTCATACCGCTTAAATTTAAAAGTTCCTGTCTAGGTTTTTTTTTATCTAAATTTTTTTTATTTTCTTGCTCTATAGAAATTAGCGCTTTTTTTGCTTCTGAACGAATTAAAAATGCTAATTCTTCTCTAAATCCATTGATATTTAATAATTCGTTAAAAGGTACATAAACTAACTCTTCAATTGAAGAAAATCCCTCTTTAACTAAAATTTTTAAAAATTTTTCATCAACTTTTAAATATTTTTTAAAAATACTTAAAATTTTATCAGCTTCTTTCTGATGTTTTAACTTCAAATCATCAGTTGTCATAACATTAATTTCCCAACTACTCAGTTGAGAAGCTAATCTAACATTTTGACCATTTCTTCCAATAGCTTGTGCTAAATGTTCGGAATGCACAGCAACATCTATTGAATGACTTTCTTCATCTACTACAATAGAAGAAATATCTGCTGGAGCCATTGAATTGATAACAAACTGAGCTGAGTTACTATCCCAAAGCACAACATCAATTCGTTCACCACATAATTCATTAGAAACTGCTTGTACACGAGCACCTCTCATGCCTACACATGCACCCACTGGATCAATTCTCTTGTCATTGCTTTTAACTGCAATTTTAGATCTCGATCCTGGATCACGAGCTGCTGCTTTTATCTCAATAATTTCTTCTCCTATTTCTGGAACTTCAATTCTAAAGAGTTCAATTAGCATTTCAGGTCTAGATCTACTAACAAATAACTGTGCACCTCTAGATTCAGGACGAATAGAGTATAAAACACCTTTTATGCGATCTCCTATCCGAAAGTTTTCTCTCGGTAACATTTCTTCTTTTAGAATTAATGCTTCAGCATTATTTCCTAAATCTAAAGTAACACTATCTCTATTATTTTTCTTAACTATTCCTGTTACAATTTCGCCAATATGACTTTTAAATTGATTTACAACCATTGACCTTTCAGCTTCTCTAACTTTTTGAACAATTACTTGCTTTGCTGTTTGAGTGGTAATTCTATCAAATGTAACTGATTCTAGTACATCTTCTACATAATCATTTATTTTTATTAATTCGTTCTCATATTTAGCAGCTTCAAATGTAATTTCTTTCGTTGGATTTAAAACTTCTTTAACAACTAACCATCTACGAAACGTTTTAAAATTTCCATTTTTTCGATTAATTTTTACTTGAATATCAATATCTTGATTATATTTTTTCTTAGTTGCTATTGCTAATGCACTTTCTAAAGCTTCAAAAATTTTTTCACGGGGTAGAGATTTCTCATTAGAAACAGCTTCCACAACAGCTAAGACTTCTTTATTCATCTTAGTTTACCTCAATTCATAAAATAATATTGTGGAATTTAAAATATCTCATGGCAAACTTTTAAAAATAAAAATATATTTTGTTTTTTAAAAATAAAAATTTCAAAAACAAAAATTTTACATATTAGTAATAAAATTTCACTTAAATTAATAAAAATATTTTTAAATATTATAACTAGAATTTAAAAAATTATTTTAATTTTATTAAATTTTTAAGTCCTCGGTAATTTTAATATAACAAAATCCCCGTTTAGTTCGGGGATTTTGTTATATTAAAATTACCGAGGACGGGACTTGAACCCGCATACTAAATAAAAGTACTACCTCCTCAAGATAGCGTGTCTACCAATTTCACCACCTCGGTACAATTTAAAAACTATTTATTCAATAAAAATACTTAAGACATCATTTAAAATATATTATTATAATTAACGTTACATATTATTAAACTAATTAAAAAAAATAAAAAAGCTAATATACTAATAATTTTAGTTAATGTATTATTGCTATAATTTGTTATTATTTGTTTCGATTTTTCTAAACCGAAAACAGTATTTACATCACTATTTTTTCCATTTTGAATCATAATAAAAAATATTAAAAAAATAGAAACAAAAATAAAAATTCCCAAACAACAATTATACATATATCCTTCCTCATTATTTTAAAAAATCAAATTTAAAATGTAGAAACAAATCTAAAATTCTTTTTTTAACTCATGAGAAATAAAAGAAACAATGTTTTTATCTTCATCTTCTATCATAATTCTAAAACAAGGTTCTGTTCCAGATCGTCTTAAAAGTATACGACCAAATCTCCCTAAAGTTTTCTTATACTTAGAAACAATAAACTCAATTTTTTTATATTGTAAAACAACATCATGTTCCGAAAATTTTATATTCGTCATTTCTTGAGGAAATAATTTTATATCAGAACATAATTGAAATAAACTTAAACGAGTATCGACCATAATTTTTATAATTTGTAGACTAGTAATAACACCATCTCCAGTAGGTGATTTATTTAACATTATAACATGGCCAGAGCTTTCTGAACCAAACGTCCATTCGTTTTCTTTCAATTTTTTTATTATGTTTTTATCTCCTAACTGAGTTTTAACAAAAGGAATCCTTAATTTTTTTAGAGCTATTAACAAACCATTATTACTCATAACAGTACCAACTACACCTTCTTTTTTATTTTTACAATACAATAAAAATTTTGCTAAAATATATAAAATATGATCTCCATTTACTCTATTTCCCAAATGGTCAATCATAATTACACGATCTCCATCACCATCAAAAGCTAAACCTATATCTGCTCTGTGAAATAAAACTTTTTTTCTTAAATTATTAGTATTAATTGCTCCACAATTTTTATTAATGTTATATCCATTAGGACGAACAGATATCGTTATCAAATTTGCTCCAAAATCCCTAAAAATTCTAGGTGCTACCTTATAGACTGAACCATTAGCACAATCTAATACAATTTTAATATTGTTTAAATTAAAGTAAAATGGAAAAATAGATTTACAAAATTTAATATATTCCTTATTCGCAAAATTCACTTTCTTAATTAAAGAACAACGAATCATATTTCTATAAATTATAGGTTTTTTTAATTCCTTTTCAATTTTTTGTTCTACAAAAGATGATGCTTTTAAACCTTCTTTTAAGAACAATTTCAAACCATTATCTACGAACAAATTATGAGACGCTGATATCACTATACCAACTTCTAATCTTAGAAATTTTGTTAAATAACCAACAGCTGGAGTAGATACTATTCCTAAAGACATTACATAAACTCCAGAGGCGGATAAACCCGAACTCAATGCAGATTCTAACATACAACCAGAAATTCGAGTATCCTTTCCTATTATTACTTTTCTAATACTATTTTTAAATAATAACTTTCCTATAACTATTCCAAGTTTTAAAAAAAACTCCGGAGTAATTGGAAAAATTCCAACCTTTCCACGAATACCATCAGTTCCAAAATATTGTTTAGAGTTCAAGTTTTAATCCTTATAATTATATCAAAATTTAAATTTTAAAATAGTGTCAAATTTCATAATAAAAAAAGTATGTAAATTATATGATTCTTTTGTAAAAAAATTCTTATAATACACAATTTTAGAGAAAAAATTACAAAAGCAACGTGACTTTAAATGATATTTAAAATTTTGTTCATAATCGTAAGCTATCTCTTAAATGTTTATAAGAGATAGCAATAAAAATTTTAAAAAATAACATCTTAAAATGTGTTTTACTAAAATCAAAAACACAACATTGTATAAAATCAAACTAATTATAACTTTAAAAATTAAAAATAAAGAAAAATTAATAATTTAAATATAGTTTAATTGTTATTTTCATGCCATCCATCTGGAGTGCGTACAGTTTTTCTTTCCATTAAATCGTTAATTTGACAAGAATCAATTGTTTCATACTTAATTAAAGCGTCTTTCATAGCATGAAGAATATCTAAATTTTCACGCAATATTTTTTTTGCTCTTTGATAATTTTTCTCTATTAACAATTTTACTTCTTCATCAATTATTCTTGCTGTCTCATCCGACATATGTTTTGATTTCGCTACCGTTCTACCCAAAAAAATTTCACCTTCTTCTTCAGAATACAAAAGAGGCCCTAATCTCTTTGAAAATCCCCATTGTGTTACCATATTTCTAGCTAAGCTAGTCGCAACTTTAATGTCGTTAAAAGCACCAGTAGACACATTATTAGAACCGTAAATTATTTCTTCTGCAAGTCTACCCCCATACAAAGTAGATATTTGACTTTCTAGCTTATTTTTACTTAAACTTAATACATCATCTTCTGGTAAAAAAAACGTTACTCCTAATGCTCTACCTCTTGGAATAATAGTAACTTTATGAGCAGGATCATGTTCTGGAACTAATCTTCCTACAATGACATGCCCTGCTTCATGATATGCTGTAGACTCTTTCTGCTTATCAGTTATTACCATAGAACGTCTTTCAGTTCCCATAATAATTTTGTCTTTTGCTCGCTCAAAATCGAACATTGAGACTACTTGACGATCAGTACGCGCTGCAAACAAAGCTGCTTCATTAACTAAATTAGCTAAATCTGCTCCAGAAAATCCAGGCGTTCCACGAGCTATAATCATAGGATTAACATCTTTTCCTAAAGGAACTTTTTTCATATGTACTTTTATTATTTGCTCACGACCTCGAATATCTGGTAATGCAACAAAAATTTGGCGGTCAAATCTACCAGGTCTTAACAAAGCGGGATCTAAAACATCTGGACGATTAGTAGCTGCAATGAGAATAACTCCTTCGTTTCCATCAAAACCATCCATTTCTACTAGCATTTGATTTAATGTTTGTTCCCGTTCATCGTGCCCACCTCCCAATCCAGCTCCTCTTTGACGACCTACAGCATCAATTTCATCAATAAAAATTATACATGGTGCAGATTTTCTGGAATGTTCAAACATATCTCTAACTCTTGATGCACCAACTCCTACAAACATTTCGACGAAATCAGATCCTGAAATAGTAAAAAAAGGAACTTTAGCTTCACCAGCAATAGCTTTAGCTAAAAGGGTTTTCCCAGTTCCAGGTGGACCCACCATTAAAATACCTTTTGGAATTTTACCACCCAACTTTTGAAACCTACTCGGTTCCCTGAGATAATCTACTAATTCTTTTACTTCAGATTTAGCTTCATCACAACCAGCTACATCAGAAAAAGTAATTGTTATTTGATTTTCAGATAACATTCTAGCTTTACTTTTTCCAAAAGACATAGCGCCCTTTCCACCACCAATATGCATTTGTCTCATAAAAAAAACCCAGATTCCAATTAATAACAGCATAGGAAACCATGAGACAAAAACAGAAGTTAAAAAGCTAGGATCTTCTTGTATCTCTCCTACTACTTTGATATTTTTAACTAATAAAGTATCTAATAATTTAGGATCATGAATAGGAATATATGTTGTATATCTACTGTTGTCTTTTTTAACTACATTAATTTCACGCCCATTAATATACGTCTCGCGAATTTGATCTTGATTGACTTCTGATAAAAAAGTAGAATAATCTACTTTTCGATAATTTATGTTATTAGCATTAAAATTCTGAAAAATAGATAACACTACAGCTGCAATTACTAACCAAAGAATTAAGTTCTTAGCCATATCGCTCAAGAGATTAACCTCACAATTTAAAACTATTAAACAAACAAATAAAATAATTATTTTGTTCGCTCTGATGCTATAATATATACTTCCCTAGAACGTGTTCGAGAAGAATTAGGTTTAAAAATTTTTACTTTAATGAACAAAGTTCTTATTTCTTCAACTAGCACATTAAATTGTTCTCCATAAAACGATTTTATTAATAATTTTCCATGATTACACAATACTCTTTTAGAGATTTTTAACGCTAATCGATTTAATTCTAATAAACGAGGATTATCAATGCAACGAGATCCAGTCATATTTGGAGCCATATCTGACATAACTAAATCTACTTTTCTATTTATAAAAGATAATAAAGAGTTTAAAAAAATCGAATTTTTAATATCACCTTGCAAAAAATAAACGTTTTTAACAGGCAACATAGGTAATATATCGCATGCTACAATATGTCCTGAATTTCTCACAATTTTACTTGCATATTCAGACCAACCTCCAGGAGAAGAACCAAGATCTATTATAGTCATTCCTTTTTTAAATAATTTATTCTGTTTATTTATATCTTCTAATTTAAAGTAAGCTCTAGAACGAACATTCTTTTTAAAAGCTAAGGTTACGTATTGATCTCGAAAATGTTGTTTTAACCAATTTTTAGAACTCAAAGAACGAGATTTAGACACTAATGACACCACGCTTAAAAATGTTTATTTCAAAAAATAGTTTAAAAAATAATGTACAAATAATCACAATTATACAATATTTAAGAATTTTTAGAACAATTTAATTTGAATAGACGTGAAACACGAATAAATATTTTTAAAATATTAAAATTAACTTCGCAATTTTCATGTTATAATAAAGCTATTACATTTATAATACTGTAAATAAATAATATCATATTGGTTTTTTTTTTAGGAATGTATATTTCAAAAAAAACGTACTTTAAATTGTCTCTTATAACTAAACAATTACCTTCACTTATATTCTACCTTTAATATCTTATACTTTATATTTCCAGATGGAGTTTGAATTACAGCAATATCATTAACCTTTTTACCAATTAATCCACGAGACATAGGAGAATTAATAGAAATTAAGTTCAATTTGAAGTCTGATTCATCATCTCCTACAATACAATAAGTAAACGTTTTTTTTATACTTAAATTACAAATAGTAACTGTAGATCCAAAAACAACGATTCCACAATTTTTCATCTTTTTAATATCAATTATTTGAGATTTGGATAATTTTAATTCAATTTCTTTAATTCTTCCTTCACAAAAACTTTGTTCTTCTTTTGCAGCATGATATTCTGCATTTTCTTTTAAATCACCATGTTGACGCGCCTCTACTATAGAAGCTATTATCTTAGGTCTCTTTTCTTTTTTAAGAGTTTCAAGTTCTTTACGAAGCTTTTCAGAACCTAGTAAAGTCATCGGAATTCGATTATTCATCTTTTCACCTTAAAATATTCCATAAGAAACTAGTAACAAAGTTAAAATTTCTTCATTAATTTTAACTATATAATAATATTAATTATAGAAATTATTTAAGAAATTACTAAAATTAAATAAAGACAAAAAACGTTTTAATTAAAATTAAACCATTTTAAAATATAAAATAAATTATTTAAAAAGTACAAGTTAAAATATTTTAAATTTTCATAAAAAACTAATTTTAGTGTTTTCTAAATATAAAAAATGAAAATATAATTAAAAACAGAATTCTATTATAAAAAATAATTTTGTATTTTCATAATTTTTTATATACTTTTTAGAAATTTTACAAATATTTAAAAATCTAAAACATTAATGTTTATTAAAAATTAAAAGTTTTAATCACTTAAATATGTTTCTCATGACTAAAAATTAGAGATATATTCATAAGTTACGTTCTGATATTATGTAATTAATAAAACTTTGGGAACGTTCAATTTATGATTATAGAATCAATAAAAAATTTATTAAAAAACTCTTTATCATTAAAAAAAGTTAAAGTAAAAGGAGATAATTATTACATTGAAATAATAGCTATTGATGATATTTTTCAGAATAAAAGTGAAGTAGAAAAACAAAAAATGATTTATTCAAAACTAATGGACTACATTTCAAATAAAACTATTCATTCCGTTTCAATAAAAACATATTCTTTAAAAGAATGGGAGAATAACAAAAAATTATTACTTAAGAATCAATGAAAACATGTTATATAACTGGTCCTACTAGTCTTTCTGGAGAAGTAAAAATATCTGGCTCAAAAAACGCTGCATTACCAATATTATTGACATCAATATTAACAAAAGAATCAATAGAATTGTATAATGTTCCAATACTCCAAGACACTATAAATATAATCAAAATATTATCTAAACTAGGAGTTAAAATAAAAGTCGGAAAAGAAATGTATTTAAATGCTGGACAAATAAGAAATTGTGCTATATCCAATCATATGACAAAAAAAACACGCGCTTCTATATGGATATTAGGTCCACTTTTAGCAAGATTCGGTTATGCAAAAATATCATTTCCAGGTGGATGTAACATAGGAAAAAGAAAAATTGATTTACATATATTTGGATTGAAAAAGTTAGGAGCTACAATTAAAATATGCAAAAACCACATAATAGGAGTTGTAGTAGGAAAACTAAAAGGTGCGAACATCACGTTATCTAAAATAAGTGTAGGAGCAACCGTTACAATTATGAGCACAGCTACTCTAGCTCTAGGAATAACTACTATTTCAAATGCTGCGCGTGAACCAGAAATTATTGATGTCGCAAATTTTCTCAATAACTTAGGAGCTAAAATTATCGGTGCGGGAAGTCATAAAATTATTATCAAAGGAGTAAATAAATTACATGGAGGCACATACAAAATTATACCTGATAGAATTGAAACAGGAACTTTCTTAATAGCAGCAGCTATCTCTCAAGGAAATATAATTTGTTATAATTCTAAGCCTAAAATGTTAACCTGTTTATTAAAAAAGCTCACTAAAACCGGAGCACGAATAAGAACTGGAAATGATTGGGTTAGTCTCAATATGTCTAACATTAATCCAAAAGCTATAAATATCGTAACATCCCCATATCCAGGTTTTCCAACTGATATGCAAGCACAATTTACATTATTGAATTTAGTTGCTACTGGAAACAGCAAAGTTACTGAAACTATATTTGAGAATCGATTTATACACATACCTGAATTAATAAAAATGGGAGCACTAGCAATTGTAAAAAAAAATTCAGTCTTTTGTTACGGAGTAAAAAAATTGCATTCAGCTAAAATTATTGCGTCGGATTTGCGTGGATCTTCTAGCTTAATATTAGCTGGATGTATTGCAAATGGAAACACTATTGTAAAAAATTCTAATTTTGTTACGCGAGGATACGAAAATTTCTATAGTAAACTAAAGATCATAGGTGCTAAGATAAAAAACAAGTAAAACTTTATTTTAATAATGTTAATATGTTGAAATTAAAATTCTATTCATAGCCTGTCCTTAACTTACATTTTGAAAATATGTATTTGTTATTTAAAAAAAATATTTTTTTAAAAACTATATTAACTAAACAATCTAATATTTTCTAATACAATTTTTAAACACTTTGAATTAGAATTTTCAACAAAACTTTTAAAAACCTTAATTTTTTTTAAAATTTATATTTAGACAATGTTAAAAATAAAGTGTACAACTTAAATTTAACAAAATCGTTAAAATTTTAGAATACGTTAAAAACGTGGGAAAATGCTATGTATGCAATTTTTAAAAATGGTGGAAAACAATATAAAGTTAAGAAAAATCAAATTATAAAACTGGAAAAATTAAATTACGATGTTGGAAAAAAAATTCAATTTAAAGATGTTTTAATGATTTCAGATGAGAATACGATAGAAATAGGAAATCCAATACTGAGAAAAAGTATTATATCAGCCGATATTATCGGACACGGACGTCATAAAAAAATCAATATAACTAAATTTAATAGAAGAAAACACTATCTAAAACATCAAGGTCATCGTCAATCTTATACTAAAATTTTAATTACAGACATTTGTAAAAATTAAGGGAAAATAAATGGCACATAAAAAGGCAGGTGGATCAACTAGGAACGGAAGAGACTCACGATCTAAAAGATTAGGTGTAAAACGTTTTGAAGGGGAATTAATATTACCAGGAAGCATTATAGTACGTCAAAGAGGTACAAAATTTCATGCAGGGGAAAACGTAGGTTGCGGAAAAGATCACACTTTATTTGCTAAAATTAAAGGAAAAATAAAATTTCAAAGAAAAGGATTAATTCAAAAAAAAGTTGTAAATGTTATTCCATGTAAAAACTGAAACATTATTTAAAAAAACTTTTCACAAATTAAAAGTATCCATTTCAAGGGTACTTTTAATTTGTGAAAAAAATAAAAATTTTTTTGAAAATTTAAAATAATAATAAATTTTAAAAACAATTGTTATTGTATCAAAAATATAAAAAGGTTTTCAAAATACATATAACTCTAAGGATATCAAAAAAATGAAATTTTTAGATAAAGCGGTAATTTGTATTATAGCTGGAGATGGAGGTGATGGATGCATTAGTTTTAAACGAGAAAAATACATACCAAAAGGAGGACCAGATGGAGGAGACGGAGGAAACGGAGGAAATGTATGGATAAAAGCTAATAGAAATTTAAATACTCTCGTAGATTTCAGATTTAAAAAAATTTTTAAAGCACAAAACGGAGAAAATGGAAAAAATAAAAAGAAATCAGGAAAAAAAGGAAAAGATATTATAATATGTGTTCCGCTTGGAACAAGAATAATTGACAATAATACTAAAGAAATTATAGACGACGTTGTAAAAGATATGCAACTAGTATTAATTGCAAAAGGAGGATGGCATGGATTAGGTAATACAAGATTTAAATCTTCTACAAATAGAACACCAAAAAGATGCACTATAGGAACTAAAGGAGAACAACGAGATATTCAATTGGAACTAATGTTATTAGCTGATGTAGGTACATTGGGATTACCGAATTCCGGAAAATCAACACTAGTAAGTAGTATGTCTTCAGCAAAAACTAAAATAGCAAACTATCCCTTTACAACACTGAATCCAGTCTTAGGAACTGTAAGAATTAGCAAAAGTACAAGTTTTGTAATTGCAGATATACCGGGTTTAATTGAAGGAGCTTCTCAAGGAAAAGGATTAGGTATACAATTTTTAAAACATTTGAATAGATGTCGTCTATTACTACATATAGTCGATATTTCAATAAAAAATCAATATATTATATTAAATAACATAAAAACAATTTTAAAAGAAGTACGAAATTATGACAAAAATTTAAAAAATAAACCAATATGGATAATATTTAATAAAATTGATTTATTAAAGAAAAGAGATATAGAAATTATCACAATATTTATTAAAAAAAGAATACATCCTATTCAAACACGCTTTTATTTAATTTCCTCTATAACCAAGTTAGGTATCGAACAAATGTGTAAAGATATCATCATACATTTTTCAAAAAAAAATGTTTTCTCTAGAAATGTAGAATTTTGTACTAATATCTTAGAATCTGAATTCTATCAAAATAAAATTTAAAATATGTTTATTATCCTCAACTAAAAATTAAAATAATAATATTATTATTCAAATTTAAAAAAACCAATATTTTTATTAATCTTTTTTAAAATTAACACAATCACAATATTATACATTTTTTATATCAAAATAATTGAAAATAAAAAAAAACCACCCGGAACTCCGGGCATAAATATTCCAAAATTTTAAATATTTTCTTTGAGAAAATTAACGTTTAGAAAATTGAGGGCGTTTTCTTGACTTCCGCAATCCTACTTTTTTTCTCTCAACTTTACGAGAATCACGAGTAACAAATCCTAGTTTTCTTAAATCACTTCGAAAAGAAGCATCATAGTCTATTAATGCTCTAGTAATTCCATGACGAATTGCACCAGCTTGTCCAGAAATTCCACCACCTTTAACAGTAATATATAAATCACATTTTTTTGACATATCAACTATTTCTAAAGGTTTTTTTATAATTATAGAAGTCGTTTTACAACTAAAATAATTTTTTAATGTACGATTATTAATCGTAATTTTACCTGTCCCGGATCTGAGAAACACCCTAGCAGAAGAGTTTTTTCTACGACCAGTTCCATAATTATATCGGTTCATTATTTTTCCTAATTAAATAATCAACATTTTCGGATTTTGTGCTATATGTATGTGATCATTATCCGAATAAACTTTAAGCTTTTTAAACATTTCGCGACCAAGAGGACCTTTTGGAAGCATTCCTCGAACAGCTATTTCGATTACTCTAGTAGGAAATCGAGAAATCATATCTTTAAATGTAAACTTTTTAATACCACCAACATATCCAGTATGACGATAATAATATTTATTAATATACTTTTTACCAGTTACTAATATTTTGCTAGCATTAATGACAATTAAATAATCTCCAACATCAACATGAGGAGTATATTCTACTTTATGTTTTCCACGCAGTCTTGCTGCAACATAAGAAGATAATCGTCCTAAAATTTTTCCTGTAGCATCAATACAATACCACGTTCTTACGATACTCTGAGTTTTTGCAGAAAAACTTTTCATATTCAATGAGTCCATATAAAATTCAAATTTTAAAAAATTTTTGTAACAATTTTAAATAAAAATAAAATTATAAAAAGTCTAATCAAGAACAACATTAAAAATGTTATAAAAATATTTTGTAGTAAACTAATCGACATCATTTGGATTTTAAAAGATAAAGATATATTATACATATTCTTATTAAATTTGAGTATTTATAATACTACAAAAAAATTAAAAATACTTTAAAATAGTTAACATGTATCATTATTTTTAAAATAAAAAACATTAGTACAATGTTGAATTCATTTTAATATTTTGTACTTTCAAATATATAATGAAATTATACAAAAAAATTTAAACTCATAAATATTAAAAAGTTTTAATTTAAAATGCCGCTATTTTAGTTAAGATTTCTATTCTGAAATTAATATTTTTTAAAATCATGATAAAAATTAAAATTTTTAAAATAGCTCTCTCAAAATCATATACTCAAAATTAGTGCGAAAGGCAGTAAAATATGAAGTCTACGAGTACTTTACTAGCATTACGAAATATTATTAATACATTAGATAAAGACTTAATCACCTTACTCGCTAAAAGAACAGAAATAGCAATAAAAATAGCGAAAATAAAAGTACAAAAAAATTTCCCCATAAAAGATGTAGAAAGAGAACAATCTTTATTAAATAATTTGACTATATTTGGAAAAGAATGCAACCTTGAAAATACATATATTAAAAAATTGTTCAAAATAATTATTAAAAATTCAGTATTGACTCAAAAAAATTGGATACAAAATCATTATTGTAAACAAAAAGAAATAAAAAAATTTTCTTTTCTCGGCGACTTAGGATCATATTCCTATGATGCTACTAAAAAATACGCAAATAAAGAATGCCAATTTTTTACTAAAGATTTCTGTCATACTTTTCAAGAAGTTATTGAAAATGTTGAAAATAACAATTCTGATTATGCAGTACTACCAATAGAAAACAATTCTTCAGGATCAATTGATGAAACATATTCTATTTTAAAAAGTACAAAATTATCAATTATTAGTGAAGTCAACATTCCCATACATCATTGTTTACTATCTCACAAAAAAACTCAATTAATGGATATAAAAACCATATATAGTCATAAGCAACCCTTTATACAATGTAGCAAATTCATTCAACACTTTCCAGATTGGAAAATAAAATATACTAATAGTACTACTGATGCAATGAAAAAAGTTTCTAGAAGTGAAAACTATACATCTGCTGCGTTAGGTAATGAAAAATGTGAAAAAATATATAAATTAAAAACTATATCTAGAAACATTTCAAATATATCAAAAAATATAACTAAATTTATAATATTACAAAAACATCAAATTGATGTTCCAGAAAACATCCCATCTATAACAAAAATTATGGTATTAATAAAAAATAAAGAAATGTTAGTTAAAAAGATCATAAATACAATTAAAGAATATAATTTACAGATAAGACAATTAAAATCATATAAAACTTTAGAAACATCATCAGAATTAACAATTTTTATTGACATCAAAAATAACGTTAATACAAATCAAATAAAACATATTTTGCATAAATTAAATAATATTTCCATAATAAAAATATTAGGATGTTATCCAATTGACGAATAACCTTCAAAATTTTTATTAAGTAATAATTTTACATAGTTTTAAATGTAACTCTATTTAACTAAGGTAAAATAGAGTATGTATTATGATACACACAAAGTCATAGATCTAATAAAAATACTATTTTTAACAAAATTGATTCAAAAAACTTATAAATTAATTGTTGAGTAAAAAATTATGTTTAAAAATTTAACAGAACGATTTTCAAAAATATTTAATAAATTATCTAACCAAGGGAAATTAACTGAAAAAAATATTAAAGAAACTCTACGAGAAGTAGAACAAGCATTACTAGAAGCAGACGTAGCATTATCAGTAGTTCAAAATTTTACGAGTTCTATATCTAAAAGTTGTATTGGAAAAAGTATTGAAAAAAGTTTTACTCCAGGTCAAGAGTTAATAAAAATAGTTAAGCAAGAATTAATAGAAATACTAGGAAAAGAAAACAATCATTTAAATTTATCAACTCAAAATCCATCAGTAATTATGATAGTTGGACTACAAGGACACGGTAAAACTACAAGTATAGTAAAATTAGGAAAAATGTTAAAAAATACTAAAAATAAAAAGATATTATTAGTATCTACCGATATTTATCGTCCAGCTGCAATAAAGCAACTTGAAGTGTTGTCAAAAAAAGCAAAAATTGATTTTTATCCTTCTAACATTGATCAAAAACCAATACAAATAGTAACTAAAGCACTAGAATTTGCTGCATTAAAACTTTATGACATACTATTGATTGATACTGCTGGTCGCCTCCATACTGATAAATATATGATTGATGAAGTCACAAATATACAAAAAAAAATTCAACCCATTGAAACTCTTCTAGTAATCGATGCCATGGTAGGGCAAGATGCAATAAATATTGTAAATAACTTTAACACAAACATGTCTATTACCGGATTTATTATAACTAAAACAGATAGTGATACTAGAGCAGGAATTGCATTATCAATGAGATTTATTACAAAGAAACCAATTAAATTTATCAGTCATGGAGAAAGTTTAAACGAATTTGAAATATTTCATCCTAATAGAATTGTTAACAGAATTCTTGGGATGGGTGATATGTTATCTCTAATAGAAAATATCAAAAATAAAATTAATAAAGAAAACATTAAAAAATTCACTCATACAATAAAAAGTCAAAACAAATTTAGTTATAACGATTTACTAGTACAAATACAACAAATTAAAAAAATCGGAAACGTTACTAAAATATTAAATAAATTACCAAAAACAGGAACAATATTTAAAAATATTCAATACAATATAAACGAACAATTACTATTTAAAATGGAAACAATAATTCATTCGATGACTATAGAAGAAAGAAAAAAACCAGAATTAATAAAAGGATTGAGGAAACGACGTATTGCAAAAGGATCAGGAATATCGATACAAGAAATAAATTCGTTACTAAAACAATTTAATAATATAAAAATGATGGTAAATACTATCAAAAAGGGTGGGATAAGTAAAATGATGAAAGGAATAAATAAAATTGTTAACAATAAATCTTTAAGAAAATGAAATGTTTTTATATATTTTTTTTTGAGTTATACTATTTCAAAACAATTACAATTATCAAAAGGATTTAACTATTATGGTAAAAATTCGATTAGCAAGAATTGGATCTAAAAAGCGTCCATTTTATAAAATAGTAATTGCCGACAGCAGATGTCCAAGAAATGGAAAATTCATAGAAAAAATAGGATTTTTCGATTCGATAGCGTCAAAAAAAAATAAAAATATCAATCTAAACTTTGAAAGGCTACAGTACTGGTTACAAAATGGTGCTTTAATGTCCAATAAAGTAAAATATTTAGTAAAAACATTTTCAAAAAAACAAAATACTTAAAGGAAAATTATATTATAAATACCACAAATAAATGTTTTAAAAACTTAATAATTGCACAATTTGGATCTCCTAATGGAATACTAGGATGGATTCGTGTTTTTTCTTTTACAGAAAATAAAAAAAACATTTTTAAATACTTTCCTTGGTACATTCAAAATAAAAAAAAAATTACTCATGTTCAAAGTTGGAAAGATAGGAATAAGTATTTTGTAATAAAAATCGAAAATATTCAAACTCGTTGTATGGCTAATACATTAAAAAACTGTCACATATATATTAATTCAAATATATTACCAAAGCTTCAAAATGAAGATTACTATTGGAAAGATATTATATCCTGTTCTATATATAATATACAAAACCAAAAATTAGGAATAGTAACTAATTTAATTAAGACACCAGCTCATGATGTTCTTGTTATTAGCAATAAATCAAAAAATAATATTAAAGTAAATAAAAATATATTAATACCTTTTATTGAAAAAAAAATTATTAAAAAAGTTAGCATCATTGAAAAAACAATTATAGTAGATTGGAATTACAATTTTGAATAGCAAAATTCTTGAAAAAACAATGTCACCTTTTCAAATAGCAATAATTAGCATTTTCCCAGAAATGTTTCAAACTATTATTAATTATGGAATTACTAGAAAAGCAATAAAAAAAAATATTATTAACATTAATATCTTAAATCCAAGAGACTATGTAAAGAATAAATATCGAAACATTGATGATCGTCCCTACGGAGGAGGATTCGGTATGCTAATGAAAGCAGAACCACTAAAACTAGCTATCGAACATGCTAAATCCATTATAAAATCCAGTGCGAAAGTATTATACTTATCGCCCAAGGGATCCAAATTAAATCAAAAAAAAATTTCAGTACTATCAAAAAAAAAACGAATAATATTATTATGTGGACGATATCAAGGAATTGACGAAAGATTAATACATAGCAAAATTATAGATGAAGAAATTTCTATAGGAGATTACATACTCAGTGGGGGGGAATTACCTGCTATGATTTTAATCGATATGTTATGTCGATTACTTCCCGGAGCTTTAGGAAAAAATAGATTAAAATCATATGATTCTTTTCATAATGGATTATTAGAATGTCCACATTACACTAGACCTAAAGTTTTTCAAAATATATCTGTTCCCAACATCTTATTGTCGGGAAATCATAAAGCAATAAAAACCTGGAGATTAAAACAATCACTAGGTCAAACTTGGCAAAAAAGACCAGATTTATTAAAAAAAATTGTACTTACGCAAGAAAAAATTGACTTACTCGAGCAATTCAAAAAAGATATTTTACAAGTAAAATAGAAATAAAAAAACTTATGATAATATAAAAAAGGCGTTATTAATGTGAATATTATTCAAATAATAGAAAAAGAACAAATGAAAAAAAATATCCCTATATTTAGGACAGGAGATACAATAGAAGTGCAAGTATGGGTATCAGAAGGATCTAAAAGAAGAATTCAGCTATTTGAAGGTATAGTTATATCCAAACGTAACAGGAACTTTAATTTTTCATTTTGTGTTAGAAAAATATCTAATGGCGACGCTATAGAACGAGTATTTCACATCAATTCTTACAACATTGGAAACGTCGTCATTAAAAAAAGGGGTGATGTTAGAAAATCAAAACTATACTATTTGAGAAATAGAATAGGAAAATCAGCTAAAATTAAAGAACTATTAACTAAAAAATGACATTCTTTAAACTAATTATTTTTTCTTTTTTTTTAAAATAATATCATGCAGTCATATTTACCACAATTTGACTGCACAAATTAAAAATATTTAAAAAATTTTGTAGAAATCGTAAAATTAATCGAGAAATATCTAAAAACGCTATGAAGTACCTCCTACTGTGATATTATTTAATTTTATTGTAGGTTGACCTACACCTACTGGAACATTTTGTCCATTTTTGGAGCACGTTCCAACCCCTCCATCTATTAAAAAATCGTTCCCAACCATAGAAACTCCTTGCATAATACTACTACCTGATCCAATTAACATAACATTCTTTATAGAATGAACTATTTTTCCAAATTTTATTAAATATGCTTCAGAAGTAGAAAACACAAAATTTCCTGAAGTGATATCAACTTGACCACCACTAAAATTTAGTGCATATATTCCATATTCTACACTATCAATGATATCTTTAGGTATTGAATTTCCAGAAATCATATAAGTATTAGTCATACGAGGACAAGGCAAATGAGCATACGATTCTCTTCTACCATTTCCAGTTGAATTAACACCCATTAAACGAGAATTAAATTTATCTTGAATATAACTTTTTAAAATCCCATTTTGAATTAACACATTGTATTGACTTGGAACACCTTCATCATCAATAGTCAAGGATCCTCTTTTATTTTCAATTGTTCCATCGTCTACTATAGTGCATAAAGTTGAAGCAACTTTATGACCGATTTTATTAGAAAAAATTGACGTGCCTTGCCGATTAAAGTCTCCCTCTAATCCATGTCCAACTGCTTCATGCAACAAGATACCAGGCCAACCCGGACCTAATACCACTGGAAAAGTTCCTGAAGGAGCATTTTTGGCAAATATGTTAACCAAGGCAATTCGCACTGCTTCTTGCGCATAATGTTCTACTAAAGAAACATTAGAAATGTAATTTTTTAAAAAAAAATTGTATCCATCCCTACTACCCCCCCCACTAAAACCACATTCACGTTTACCGTCGTATTCTAAAACAACATTTACTGAAAGACGAACTAAAGGTCGAATGTCTGCTGCTAAAACTCCATCTGTAGCCGCTACCAACACCTGTTCATATTCACTACTTAAAACCGCATTAACACTAATTACACGACGATCAGAAGATCTTGCAATAGAATTGACTCGATGAAGGATTTCTATTTTTTCCTGAGAACTAAAATTCATTAACGGATTTATAGAAGTATATGAAGGTTTACTAATAACTGTGGAAAAAGGTTTAACAAAAGTTAAAAACTTTTTATTTGAAATACCATTAGCTAAAGTTGAACATTTTCTTAAAGCATTCAGCGTAATGTCATTAGAATAGGACAATCCAGTACTTTCTCCGGATATAACTCTAATTCCAACTCCTTGATTAACATTAAATGTTCCTCTCTTAATAATATTGTCTTCTAATATCCATGACTCACAATTTTTAGATTGAAAATATAAATCAGAATAATCTATTTTATTTTTTGAAATATCACTTAAAATTTCATAAAGATTTTGATGAGTAATTTTATTTGAAGTTAATAAACATTCGGTAACTAAATGAAGAACCATTTACACTCACTTATTTGAAATTTAAACATGTAAAAAAACTTGACATTTATACACTAATTCGAATACATAACTAAAAAAAGTATTTTACAAATTTTACGTATCTAAACCAAAACAATATATTAATATTGTAATTAATATGTTTTGAATTCTATTCAGAAGAAGTCAAAACTTAAAAAATGTTAAATTAATTTTAATAAAAGTAATAAAAGAGTATATATACGTATATAATAATATATAATACTTTTAATTCATATATTGAAATATGTCATTAAAGTAAAAACATGAAACATCCTATTAATATCTTAATTATAAATGGTCCAAATCTTAATCTTTTAGGAGAACGAGAACCTCATATTTATGGAAAAAATACGTTAACGCATTTAATTAATAAACTAAACGATAAAGGAAAACTATTAAATGCAAAAATACATCATATACAATCTAATTCAGAAAGTACTTTAATTAATGCAATACACGACTCTAAAAAAAAAATAGATTACATAATAATAAATGCAGGTGCATTCACACATACTAGCATAGCATTACGTGATGCATTAATTGGAATAAATATACCTTTTATAGAAGTACACATTTCAAATATATATGCTCGTGAAAACTTTCGAACACATTCATGGTTATCTGACATTTCATCTGGAGTTATTTGTGGATTTGGTTTAGATGGGTATTTTTGGGCTTTAAAAACGGCTGTAAAAAGAACACAAAAAAATAAAATTTAAAAATATTAAAAAATTCAATACCAAACCATGCACTTTATTATAATAAAGTTCTGAGTATTTGAATATTAGAAAGTGCTTTTAAAAAAATATGTATAAAAAATATAATGTGTAATCATATAATATTTTTTATACTTTCAAAAAAAAGTTTAAAAAATTTTAAAAATATAAAAAAATAAAATTACATAGATTATAAATTAAAATTATCTATTCTCAGACAAAATTATGTAAACCTTTTAAATATAATTATTAATAAAAAATAAAAATTTAAGAATTGTGTGAATGTATATAAATTATATGTTAGATTTGATATCTAAAAATTATAATTAAATTGTTCGATATCATTTTTGTTTAATTGCTTTAATAAATGAAGCATATCATTTGGTAAACAACTATTCCATTTCATTTGTACTCCTGTAATTGGATGTTTTAAACATAACTTACTAGAATGTAAAGCTTGCCTAGGAAATTCTTTAACCATCTTAAATGTTTCTTTAGATATATTTTTCAAACTTTGATATTTTTTTCCATAAATTGGATCTCCTATCAATGGATAATGGATGTCCAGCATATGTACTCTAATTTGATGAGTCCGTCCTGTTTCTAATTTAACTCTTAAATGAGTATGATAAGAAAAACGTTTAATAACCCTATAATGCGTGATAGCTTTCTTTCCAGAAGTACTAACAGTCATAATAGTTCGTCGAGTTGGATGTCTTGCAATAGGTCGTATGATAGTACCTCCTGAAATCATTCGTCCATGAACAACAG
Organism: Buchnera aphidicola (Schlechtendalia chinensis); assembly: GCF_001648115.1. Taxonomy (NCBI): domain Bacteria; kingdom Pseudomonadati; phylum Pseudomonadota; class Gammaproteobacteria; order Enterobacterales; family Erwiniaceae; genus Buchnera; species Buchnera aphidicola. The sequence continues at coordinate 415,213 of NZ_CP011299.1, forward strand.
TTTCATATTGTCGAATAATTTTTCTAGATCGCATTAGTTCAATTAAAGCATTATAAGAAATAATGTTTTTCCCAATTATCATTAATCCAGTAGTATTCTTGTCAAGTCTATGTACAATTCCAGAACGCGGAATGTGCATAAAGCTACTATTTCTATATAACAATGCATTTAATAAAGTACCGCACTTATTTCCTGCTCCAGGATGAACAACTAAATTAGTTTGCTTATCGATTACTAAAATATCTTTGTCTTCATAGACAATGCACAAAGAGATATTTTGAGGACTATCAAAATTATTGCTTTCATTCACTATACTAACAATGATTTTATCTCCATACGAAACGTACATGTTAGGCTTATCAAAAATTTTACCATTTACATTAACTCTAAAATTTACAATCCATTTTTTAATACAAGTTCTAGAATATTGAGAGAATAACTTAGATAAAACTTTATCTAATCGAGTTTTTTTTGAAAACGTGTTCGAAACAATCACTGTAAATTTCTTAAAATTAATCATAAAACATTCCAAAAAAATGAAAAAATTAAAATGTAAAACTGAAAATTGATTTAATATAATGAAATTGAAAAATAATTCGTAATATTCAAAAAAGCAATGTTATGACTATAAATTGATTAGTATATAATACTACAACATTTTAAAATATTTTAAAAAAATATTTTTAATATTTTACACATGAACAGAAACTTTTTAAAAAGAGTTTTAATCTATAAAATATTGATGCATAAGAATACATTTTAATTAAAGAGTATTTGTATAAAATGTTTATAAAAGTTTTCAAATACCATGATATCAAAAATTTTTGTATTAAGTGTAAACTACAATCACTTTTGAAAAAAAGTCTATATCAAAAAACATGAAAAAAACAACTGATGAAATTAGAGAAATGTTTTTGTGTTTTTTTAAAGAAAAAAAACACATTATCCTTCCAGGAAGCTCATTAATTCCAGAAAACGATTCTTCGTTACTATTTACCAATTCTGGAATGAATCAATTTAAAAAATTATTTTTAGAAAAAACAGTTAATCCTCAATATACCCGAGTAACAACAACTCAAAATTGCTTACGAACAGGAGGAAAACATAATGATTTCAAAAATGTAGGATATACATCTAAACATCATACATTATTCGAAATGTTAGGAAATTTTAGTTTTGGAGATTATTTTAAAAAAGAAGCGATTATATACGCATGGGAGTTTCTCACATCTAAGATATGGTTAAATTTACCTAAAAAAAATTTATGGGTCACTATTTATGAGCATGATTTAGAATCGTATAATATATGGAAAAACATTATTAAAATTGAGAAAGAAAAAATTATTAAAATAGGAAACAAAAACAAACAAAAATACACTTCAGAAAACTTTTGGCAAATGAGTGATACAGGTCCATGTGGTCCTTCTACAGAAATATTTTATGATAAAGGAAATAATCTTTTTGGAAAACCTCCTGGAAATAATTCAAACAACGGAATACGATTTATTGAAATTTGGAACATTGTGTTTATGCAATTCAATAAATTAAATAATGGAAATATTGTAAAATTATCTAGACATGCAATTGATACAGGAATGGGATTAGAACGCGTTGCAGCAATTATGCAAAATGTAACATCTAATTATGAAATCGATTTGTTTCAACCAACAATTAATTTAATCGTGAAAATGAGTCAAACAAATAATTTAAATAACATACACATCAACATTATTGCAGATCATATCCGATCCAGTTCCTTCATCATATCTGAAAATATTGTTCCATCCAATGAAAAACATGGATATGTTCTTAGAAGAATTATTAGAAGAGCAATACAACATGGACACAAACTTGGAATAAAAAGCTTATTTTTACATAAACTTGTTCCTACTCTAATAAACTCAATGGGAATATATAAACCTATATTAGAAAAAAAACAAAAACAAATTGAAAGTATATTACAATTAGAAGAAAGTAAATTTATTAATACTCTTGAAAAAGGTTTAAAACTATTAGAGATAGAAATATCAAAACTTAAGAACAACGTTCTTAAAGGAGAAATAGCGTTTAAACTATACGATACGTTCGGTTTTCCAATAGATTTAACTACAGAAATATGTCACGAAAAAAAAATTTCTGTAGATATGTTAGAATTTAAAAAAAATTTAAAAAACCAGAAAAAAAAAGCAAAAAAAGCACAATTTTTTATAAATGATACGGGAATTACAATTCCAAGGAAAAATAGTATATCATCTAACTTTATAGGATATAATATTAAAACATCAAAATCCTCTATTACCAATATCATTTTTGACAACACATATTTGCAAACTGTTCCAAAAGATAAACATAAAAAAGGAATGCTAATTTTAGATAATACTCCATTTTACCCAGAACTTGGAGGTCAAATAGGAGATATTGGGGAAATTTATAATACTAATGGAATATTTGCTGTTTATGATACCCAAAAGTTTGGAGACGTTATTGGACATATAGGAAAATTGATATCAGGAAATCTTAGTATTAACGATATAGTTCACGCAACGATTGATTCTGGACGAAGATCAATGATTCAATCTAACCATTCTGCTACTCATTTATTAAATTCATCATTAAGAAACATATTAGGAAATCATATTTTTCAAAAAGGATCCTATATCACAAATCAATTTTTACGATTTGATTTTTCTCACCATTCTTCTATCAATTTACAAAATATACAAAAAATTGAAAGCGTAGTTAATGAAAAGATAAACCAAAATATTTTAGTAAAAACAGAAATTATGGAATTTAAAGAGGCGAAAAACAAAAACATCATAGCTATATTTCAAGAAAAATATGGTGAAAAAGTGCGTGTATTATCTATCGACAATTTTTCTATTGAACTATGTTGTGGTACTCATGTCAAAAGAACTGGAGACATTGGTTTATTCAAAATTATTTCTGAAAAAAGCGTATCATCTGGAATTAGAAGAATCGAAGCAGTAACTGGAAAAATAGCTATATCTATTATTCATAAAAAAGAAAATGAACTAGAAGATATTGCTACAATTCTCAAAACAAAAAGCAAAAATGTTAAAGATAATATTCAAAAAATCATTTCAAAAAATAAAGAATTAGAACAAAAATTAAAAAATTTATACACAAAAGAAAACCGCAAATTAGTCAATAAACTTGCAAATAATTGCGTTATTGTTAAGAATGTCAACGTTATTATGCAAACGTTTAGTAATAAAGATTCTAAAACTCTAAGAAATATAATAGATCAACTTAAAAACAAGTTAAAATCAGCTATTATTATATTAGTAAATATTTTTGAGGACCATGCAATATTTATCATAGGAATTACTTCTAACGTATCAAAAAAAATTTCTGCTTCCAAATTACTAAATATATTTTTGAAAAAATTAAATGGAAAGGGAGGAGGAAAAGATGTTATTGCTGAAGGTAGCGTAAAAAATTTAATCGCATTAAGGGAAGAAATTACTAATATAAAAAATTGGATAAGTTCTAATTTATGAAAAGTATCTCTAATTAATGATATTTAAATACATATAAATATTAAGAAAATAAACTTACAAAAATACAAAGTATTAAAATTTATGTTTAGCCTAGAATTAGGAATGCTACCAATGATTTTTAGATAAATCTAAACTCTTTTTAAAGTTTTAAGGAAAATACATGCTTATTTTAACTCGTCGAGTAGGCGAAACACTGATAATTGGTGATGAGATATCTGTAACAGTATTAGGTGTAAAAGGAAATCAGGTACGTATTGGCGTAAATGCTCCTAAAAAAATTTCAGTACATCGTGAAGAAATATATCAAAGAATTCAAGCTGAAAAAAACCAAAAACCTAGCTGCTAAACATGTCAGCATCTTGCTATTTCTTTTCAGCGAGATGCTGTAAATATTGGCTTTTACCACTTTATTTCATAATTTTATATAAATACTAAGAACTATTTTTACAGTTTAAATAGTTCTTAGTATTTATATAAAATTACTATACAATGTAAAATCAATATGATAATCTGACTTAAATCAAAGTATAAATTATGAACTTTTTTAAAAAAAAAATGTTAAAATAAGTAATATATACTTCAGGTGAGATGGCCGAGTGGTTGAAGGCACTCCCCTGCTAAGGGAGTATGCGATGTTCTCGCATCGAGGGTTCAAATCCCTCTCTCACCAATTAAAACTGTAATCAGCATCCGTAGCTCAGTTGGATAGAGTACTCGGCTACGAACCGAGAGGTCGGAGGTTCAAATCCTTCCGGATGCATATACAAAAATAAAAATTATATACCCATCTAAAACCATTCAGTATATATATTCTAAGTTTAAAAAAATTTATAGCATTCTAATATCAATATTACGATCATACATACTTAACATTACTAACATTTATAAAAGAGGTTAATTTGATTCCGAAGATATTTCAAAAAATTCATTGGTTAAAATCTAATCCAAATATCGTAAAAAATATATTAAGAGGAATTGAAAGAGAAACTTTGCGTGTAAACTTAAAAGGAGAAATTTCTAAAAACAGTCATCCTTATTCTATAGGATCAGCGTTAACTAACAAATGGATTACTACCGATTTTTCTGAATCACTATTAGAATTTATTACTCCTCCCAAAAATAATTTAAACTCCACGCTAAAAATTCTGAAGGATATTCACATATTTGTTACGAAAAGAATACAAAAAGAATATTTATGGCCATTTAGTTTTCCTCCATTTTCAAATTCTGAAGACTCTATAATTTTAGCAAACTATGGTACATCTAATATTGGAAAAATGAAAACACTATACAGAAAAGGACTAAAACATAGATATGGTGTATATATGAACATCATTTCTGGAGTACACTATAATTTTTCATTACCTCAAGAATTTTGGAACGAATGGATTAATAATAAAAATATTAAAAAAAATTCCATTTCTAATGGATATTTATGCTTAATTAGAAACTTTTATCGTTTCGGATGGATCATTTCATATTTATTTGGCGCATCTCCAGCTATTGAACCTTTTTTTATCAAAAATAAAAAGAACAATTTAAAATTTTGCAATAAAAATGGGATGTTATATTTACCATGGTCAACTTCTCTAAGATCAAGTAAACTCGGCCATACAAATGAATCAATTAAAAATTTAAAATTAACATTTAATTCTTTAAATGATTACGTATTATCTTTGAAATATGGTATAAACACACCCTCAAAAAAATTTGAAAAATTAGGACTTAAAGATATTTATGGTAATCTAAAACAAATAAATACTAATATTCTTCAAACAGAAAATGAATTATATACCTTTATTCGTCCTAAAAGAGCGTTATCTTCTAATGAAAATATGTTAGATTCGTTAAAAACTAAAGGGATTCAATATGTGGAAATACGATCTTTAGACATCAATCCTTTCTCATGCATCGGAATTACAAAAAGTCAAATATTATTTTTAGATTTATTCTTAATTTGGTGCACCATTGCTAATTCTCCTAAAATGACTGATCAAGATTTTCAATACTGTTTAAAAAACTGGGAAATTATTCATCTAAAAGGTAGAAAACCACAACAAAAAATATATATTAATACTTACAATCAAAGAAAAATGCTAGAATCAATTGGAAAACAATTAATAGAAAACTTATTTCAAATAGCAGAAATTTTAGACATTTTATCAAAAAAACATTATTACAAAGAAATTTGTCAAAAAATGTTTATATGTTTTGATCATACAGATCACACTTATTCTGAAAGAATTTTAAACAAATATATAAATGATAGTATAAAAAATGTAGGTATGAAGTTAGCAGTTAAAAATAAAAAAAAATTAAAAAATGAAATATTTAAAAAAATAAAAGAAAATGATTTTATAAATGAAGTAAATCGTTCTCATATTATGCAACTTGAAATAGAATACAATGAAAAACACAAATATAAAAACATCATTTAGTAGAACGAATAAATTTACAAAACATTATATATAAAAAATATAAAACATATTTTCCGAAAATAAAATATACAATTATTTTATTTATATTTTTAATAATATTGTAAAATTAAACATATTTTGCTAAAATTTTAATTTTATTTCTGTCAAATTAAAATGTTTACTAAAGCTCTTTTCATATTAATCTTCTTACTAATATCAATTTCTGTAACTAGTAACAAAATTCAAAAACATCATTATAAAAACTTTCGTCAAATTAAAATTTTAGCACAAAAAATTCATATAAATGCACCAAGTTCTTTTTATTGTGGATGTAAAATACTATGGACTAAGAAGAAAGGAATACCTCAATTAAAATCATGCGGTTACAAAATTCGAAAAAATAAAAATAGAGCAAATAGAATAGAATGGGAACATGTAGTGCCAGCTTGGCAATTTGGACATTTAAAAAAATGCTGGAAAAACGGTGGAAGAAAGAATTGTAATCACGATGAAAATTATGAAAAAATAGAAACAGATCTTCATAATTTACAACCTGTAATTGGAGAAGTTAATGCAGATCGCAGTAATTTTATGTATGGAGAATTAAATAATTCTAATAAACATCAATATGGACAGTGTTCTATGAAAATTGATTTTCAAAAAAAAATTGCCGAACCTCCAAATATTTCTAAGGGTGCTATTGCTAGAACTTATCTATATATGAATAATACGTACAAGTTAAATATTTCAGAAGATCAAAAAAAATTATTTGAAGAATGGAATAAAAAATATCCAATTAGTGATTGGGAATGCAAAAGAGATAAATTAATTTTTAAAATTCAAGGAAATCATAACTCTTACATAAACTCCTACTGCTTTAAAAGATAGAATAATATTCTAAAATTTTCAATAAAAATTATCTTTAAAAATATTCCAATAAATTTGTTAAATGTAATGAAAGATTTTTTTAAAAAAATACTCTCATTACTGCATACAATTAAAATTACTAAAAATTCTGAATTCTACTGTTTAAACTAAAAAAATCTAAAAAAATAGCTAACAGTACTAGAAACTAAAGAACATAAGTAAATCAATATCGTATATTATAAAAATTGTACCATTTCAATAAACATAAAAAATTTTTTAAAACAGTTTATGCTCTATTAATATTCCAACTCCATAACTTATCAGGAGTAACAATTTTTAATAATGGAACTTCCCAATAGGAAGGAATAATTTCATTTGACAATTGAAAACTATATGCTAATCCAATTGGAACAAATTCTTCTTTTTTCCAATTTTTTAAAATTCTATCGTAAAATCCACCACCCATCCCTAAGCGATAACCATTTTTATTAAAGGCAACTAAAGGAACAATAATAACATCCATATCTTTTTTAGAAAACAAAACATCTTTTTTTTTATCAATTTCTGGTTCGATAATATTGAATTTGTTAAACTTTACAATCGTATCAGGAAAATATGGTACAAACATCAATATTTTTTCCAAGTAAGAATGAATAATTGGTAAAAAAACGTTATAATTTTTACGCCACAACTTTAAAATTAATGGACTAGTATCAATTTCTCCATCAAAAGACATAAATATTGCAACATTTTTAGAGGATAACAATTCATTGCAATTAAAAGCTATATCAGATGCTCTATCAGAAAATTCTTTTCGATCTTCTATATTTAATTTTTTTCTCATATTCCTAAAATATTGTCTTTGAAAATAGCGACTCTTATTAATCATATATTGTAATTCCATAAAATTAAAAAAATATGTTGTAATATCTTATCAACATATAAAAATTAACTATATTTAAATTCAAATAATTTTGTGCTTTTTTAATTTAGAAATCATGTTATTTGACCTTACAATAATATTTTTAATTTTTATTTTTTCTTTTTCTAATTCATAAGAAATGTTTAATGCCGTTACTAAAACCAATTGTTCTATGTTAGAAACACCAGTTTTAACTTTTAAATCCTGTAATCTCTTATTTAAATAGTTAGCTGCAACTTTTAAATCATTTCTTAACTCATTAGGACAATTAACTTTTAAAAATTGACCAAAAATTTTTATATCTATGCATTGAACAGACATTTTTTATACTACCTAATACAAATAATTAATTCTCTGTTTAAAAAACTATTTTCCCCAAAAACGCTATACAATTAACAATATAGGATAAACATTATTAAAATATTTTTACAATTATTTCAATTGAACTAATTTCTAGTAATTTTTTTTATACCAGATGCTGTACTAATCAATGCAACATCTGCTTTACGAATTGCAAATAATCCTACACTTACTACTCCAGGAAAAGAATTTATCTTTTTTTCCATTGCAATTGGATCTGATATTTTAAAGTTGTAAATGTCAATAATAATATTTCCATTATCTGTTATAACATTTTTCCTAACTTTAGGTTTTCCTCCTAACATCTTTAATTTATTAAGTACACAAGAAGTAGCCATGGGTATAATTTCAACCGGTAACGGAAATTCTCCCAATACTTGTACCAACTTTGATTCGTCTGCAATACAAATAAACTCTTTAGCTACAGAAGCTATAATCTTTTCGTTTGTTAATGCTGCACCTCCTCCTTTGATCATTTGTAATTTAAAGTTAATTTCATCTGCGCTATCAATGTATAATGTTAATGATTTCATATCATTTAAATTATAAACAGGAATTCCATACTTCTTTAAAAAAAAAGTTGAAGAATTAGAACTCGATATAGCTCCACGAATTAAATTTTTAACCGTACTTAATGCTTTAATAAAATAATATACGGTCGATCCTGTTCCAATTCCAATAATCTCTCCAGGATGAATATAGTCCAATACAGCCATTGCGACAGATTTCTTTAATTCATTGGAATTCATAGAATAATACCTATTCTAAACTTAATTATTTAGAAAAATTTGATTTACTTTGAATTCTAATAACTATATATTTTTTTAATCAAAATAAAATATCTAAATAGATAAGAAATATAATTTTAATTTTTATAATGAAACTTAAACTACTTTTAAAATTCTTTATATGTTCAATCTGGGGTACCTGGATTTGAACCAGGGATGCCGGTATCAAAAACCGGTGCCTTACCACTTGGCTATACCCCAAAACATAACATTTTTAAATTTTTGTTAATGCGGAAAGCGAGACTCGAACTCGCAAACTTTACAGTGCCAGAACCTAAATCTGGTGCGTCTACCAATTTCGCCACTTCCGCATTAAAAAATTATTTTACAAGTAAAAATAGCTACGACAGGAATTGAACCTGTGACCTCAGCGTTATGAGTGCTGTGCTCTATCCAACTGAGCTACGTAGCCAAAAATATAAAAATTTTTTATACTTTAAATTATGCTGTGTTATAATAATAATGTCAACAATGATCTTAAACAAATTGAATTTTTAAAATTCAATTTTTTAAAAAACAATATTTATTACATTAAAATAACATCAAGAAATAGTACTACATTTTTCTATTCTAGTCTTGTTTATTGTTTAAGATTATGTTTATAGGAAATATAATGAATAACGAAAATCAAAAAAATCAAAACTTTATAAAAAAAATAATTTTAAAAGATATAAAAAATAAAAGAGTAAAAACTGTAAGAACGAGATTTCCTCCCGAACCCAACGGATACTTACATATAGGTCATGCAAAATCTATATTTTTAAATTTTTTTTTAGCTAAACAATTTAATGGAACATTTAATCTCCGATTTGATGATACTAATCCAAAAAAAGAAAATGCACATTATATTAAAAATATTATAAAAGACGTAAAATGGTTACAATGCAATTTAGAAAACAATATTTTTTATACTTCTTCTTATTTTGAAATTATCTACAAATATGCAAAAGAGCTTATAAAAAAAGGATTAGCTTATGTCGACCAATTAACTAAGGAAGAAATTCGAATATATAGAGGAACATTAACATCTCCTGGAATTAACAGTCCATATCGAAAGCAAACCGTAAAAGAAAACTTACTATTATTTAAAAAAATGAAACATGGGCATTTTTCAGAAGGAGATGCATGTTTAAGAGCCAAAATCGATATGAAGTCACCATTCATTGTGCTAAGAGATCCCGTATTATATAGAATTTTATTCTCAGAACATCATCAAACTAAAAATAAATGGTGTATATATCCTACATACGACTTTGCACATTGTATTTCTGATTCTTTAGAAAAAATAACACATTCTATATGCACACTAGAATTTCAAGACAACCGTAAATTGTATGAATGGATTTTAAAAAATATTAGTATTTCTCATCGCGCACATCAATACGAATTTTCTAAATTAAAATTAGAATATTGCGTATTATCTAAAAGAAAACTTAAGCATTTAGTAACTAATAAAATTGTATCCGGATGGGATGATCCTAGAATACCAACAATATCTGGACTAAAAAAAAGAGGGTATACTTCATCTTCCATAAGAACATTTTGTGAAAAAATAGGAGTTACAAAACAAAATCATATAATAGAGTTATCATTATTAGAATCTTGTATTAGAAATGATTTAAACTTAAACACTTCACGCTATATGGCAATAATAAATCCTATAAAAGTATACATTTCTAATTTAGAAGACAACTATAGTGAAATTTTAACTGTACCTAATCATCCTAATATTAGCTCAATGGGAACACATACAACTATCTTTAGTAATACGATATATATTGATCGCTATGATTTTTGTGAAAATAGAACTCAATTTAAAAAAAAATTAAAAATTGGAAACGAAATTAGATTACGACATGCATATACTATTATCGCAAAAAAGATTATCAAAGATAATAATGATAATATTACTGAAATTATTTGTACATATGATAAAAATACGTTAGGAAAAAATCCTATAAATAAAAAAGTTTCAGGAGTTATTCATTGGATTGCAAAAAAAAATGCGATACCAGCTAAATTTAACTTATACGAAAAATTATTTATATTAAAAGATCCTGAATCTAAAGAAGATTTTTTAAAATATATAAATAAAAATTCATTAATTATTAAACATGGCTTTATTGAATCTAGTATTCTTAATAACATTTCTGAAAAAACATACCAATTTGAAAGAGAAGGATATTTTTGCGTTGAAAAAAACTGTGATTCTAAACAAAAATTAACGTTCAACAGAATAGTGAAATTAAAAAAAAATTTTAAAAATCTTAATAAATAAATCTCTAAAAATTTGCATCTTATCAAAAAACTAAATTAACATGTTAAAATTTTTATTAACCATATTTTAAACAATTTTTCATTAATATAAACAATTTTATTACAAAAAAAATTTCAAATATTACTATTAACTCATATTGAAATTCTAAAATCTATTTTAAAAATATCACATAAATATAAAAATTTAAAAACAATAAATGCCATCATATTGTAATACTCAATAAATATATTTTAATTACAATACTATGCACAATCCACTCAAAAAACAATTTAATATAACGTTAAAATTATATTATTGTTTTATTTTTAATAATCTCATTTAATACAATATTTTAATTTTGGTTGGACATGACAACACATTATGTTTTTATAACTGGAGGTGTAGTATCATCTCTTGGAAAAGGTATCACAACAGCTTCTTTAGCTGCAATTCTTGAAGCACGAAAACTCAACGTAACTATTATAAAGTTAGATCCATATATCAACATAGACCCAGGAACTATGAGCCCTATACAACATGGTGAAGTCTTTGTTACCGAAGATGGAGCAGAAACTGATTTAGATTTAGGACACTATGAAAGATTTATTAGAAATAAAATGACTCGAAAAAATAATTTTACTACAGGTAGTATTTATGCCGAAGTACTTAAAAAAGAAAGAAATGGAGATTATCTTGGATCTACTATTCAAGTTATTCCACATATTACTAATGCTATTAAAAATAGAATTTTATCATGCGGTAGAAATAAAGATATTATTTTCGTTGAAATTGGAGGAACTGTCGGAGATATAGAATCTCTTCCTTTTCTAGAAGCAATTCGTCAAATGGCCGTCGATTTAGGAAAAAGAAACACTATATATATTCACTTAACTTTAGTACCATATATATCCGTAACAGGAGAAATAAAAACTAAACCAACACAACATTCAGTAAAAGAACTATTATCAATTGGTATACAACCAGATATATTGATCTGTCGATCAAAAAAAACAATATCTATTTCTGAACGTAAAAAGATTGCTTTATTTTGTAACGTATCAGAAAAATCAGTCATTTCTTTAAAAGACGTTAAATCTATTTATACTATTCCTAAGCTATTAAGTATGCAAAAAGTAGATAATATAATTTGTAAACATTTTAAAATTTTTGCTCCCAAAGCTAATTTATCAGAATGGGACCAAGTTGTATACAACGAACGCAACTCTAAAACAGAAGTAACAATTGGAATTGTTGGAAAATACGTCGAATTACCAGATTCTTATAAATCTGTTATAGAAGCATTGAAACATGCTGGATTGAAAAATCGTGTAATTATCAAAATAAAGTTAATCGACTCCAGAAATGTCAACATATTAAACTTAAATGCTTTCGAACTCCTTCATGGAATTTTAATTCCCGGTGGATTTGGAAAAAATGGTATTAACGGGAAAATAATATCTGTACAATACGCTAGAGAAAAAAACATTCCATTTTTTGGAATTTGTTTAGGTATGCAAATTGCATTAATAGAGTTTGCTAGAAATGTTGTTGGATTAAGAGAAGCTAATTCTACAGAATTTTGTCCAAAATGCAAATACCCCGTAATTTCATTAATTCAGGAGCAAGGAAAAACATCAAAAAGACAAAAAGTAAAAAATAATTTTCAAGGTACTATGAGATTAGGCAGTCAAATATGTCATTTAAAGAAAAATAGTTTGTGTAAAAAAATATATGGAACTGATATTATATTAGAAAGACATAGACATAGATATGAAGTAAACAACTATTTTTTAAAAAAAATAGAAAAACATGGATTATTTGTCACAGGAATATCTGAAAATAAAGCATTAGTTGAAATAATTGAATTATCAAACCACATATGGTTTCTTGCATGCCAATTTCATCCAGAATTTACATCAACACCTAGAGATGGACACCCACTATTCTCCAGTTTTATTAAGGCAGCTTTAAAATACAAAAATGAATGTAACACAAATTATCAAACTTAAAGTACGCTATTTAACTTCTAAAAAATATATTAAATAATAGAGAAGCATGTTTATGTCTAAAATTGAAAAAATAATTGCTAGAGAAATAATAGATTCTCGAGGTCACCCAACAGTTGAATCCGAAGTTCATGTAACTGGAAATTTTTTTGGATTAGCCTCGTCACCTTCTGGATCTTCAAAAGGTTCAAAAGAAGCTCTAGAATTACGCGACAACGATAACTCACGATTTTTTGGAAAAGGAGTAACCAAATCTGTCAAATTAATTGAAAATACCATTTTAAAAAAATTAAAAGATAAAGATTCTAATAATCAGACTGAAATTGATAATATAATGATTAAATTAGATGGTACTCAAAATAAATCAAAATTAGGTTCTAATACTATTCTGTCTGTGTCATTGGCAACAGCTAGAGCATCAGCAGCATATCAAGGAATTCCTTTATATCAACATATTTCACAATTAAATAAAACTTCACAAAATTTTTCCATACCTATTCCAATGATAAATATAATAAACGGAGGAAAACACGCAAATAATAACGTAGATATACAAGAATTTATGATACAACCAATAAATGCTAGAACAATTAAAGAAGCTATTAGAATAGGGTCGGAAATATTTCACACATTAGGAAAAATCTTAAAAATAAAAGGATTAAGTACAGCCGTTGGAGATGAAGGTGGATATGCTCCCAATTTAGAATCTAATGAATCAGCACTAAAAATTATTAAAGATGCTATTGAAAAATCTGGATATACATTAGGAAAAGATATCACTTTAGCATTAGATTGTGCGGCTTCTGAACTATATGATAAATCTACACAAAAATATGTACTATCAGGAGAAAAAAAAGATTTTACATCTAAGGAGTTTACACATTACCTAGAAAATTTAGTTCAAAAATACTCTATTACTTCCATAGAAGATGGGCAAGATGAATCAGATTGGGATGGATTTTCTTACCAAACAAAAGTATTAGGAAAAGAAATTCAAATTGTTGGAGACGATCTATTTGCTACTAATCCGATCTTATTAAAAAAAGGAATAAATCGAAAAATAGCAAATGCTATTTTAATTAAGTTAAATCAAATAGGAACATTAAGCGAAACATTGGAAACCATAAAAATTGCGAAAGAAGCCAATTATGCTGTAATTATTTCACACCGTTCCGGAGAAACAGAAGACACATTTATATCTGACTTATCTGTAGGAACTGCATCTACTCAAATTAAAACTGGATCTATGAGTAGATCTGAACGCACGTCAAAATATAATCAATTGATACGAATAGAAGAACAACTAAATAATAATTCAAAATTTTGCAAAAAACGTAACTAAATCACCTAAAATCAATATGTAACGTCAAATTATCAATCGTAACAAATAGCAAACTTAATTTAAAATAACAATTTGCTATTTGTTACGCACAAAAAACTATTAATATTATTAAATCTTAATATTTCCAAAAATATATTTTGAAAATTAAAAATAAAGATATTATTACAATTTACTAATTTTAAAATTTAATTGATTCCAAAAACTTTTGAAAATACTATTACTTTAATATAATAAAAAAAAGTTGTTAAAAACTGTTTAAGGTCAAATTTTAATTTTTATTTAAAATTTACTATAAACGTAAGAAAATATACATATTATTACTTGACTTCAAAAAAATCTAATAATTTCTTTACAAAGGTTATTGGTAATACATTAAGAATTTAAAATTCAAAAAAATTTTATGTGCTATGTCTTATGTACAAAAACCGTGATTTTTATAAAACAAAAAAGTGTAATATATTTAAAGACATTGTTTTAATAATTATTATTATGCATATTTAACACTGTTTAATCAAATCTCTTTTTTAACATTACGACGGATTCGCATGCTACTCCTTCTTTTCTTCCAATAAATCCTAATTTTTCAGTAGTAGTATATTTAACACTTACATTTTCTATGGAACATAAAATATCCATAGCAACGTTTTTTCTCATTATATTTCGATAAATTGACATTTTTGGAGCTTGAGCAATTACTGTAATATCAATATTGGAAACAACATATCCTTTTTTTGAAATCATTTTCCATATTGTCCGCAGTAATATACGACTATCAACATTTTTGTATTCTTTTTTAGTATTCGGGAAAATTGAGCCAATATCCCCTAATGCAGAAGCACCTATTAACGCATCTATAACAGTGTGTACAACAACATCACCATCAGAGTGCGCAATTAAACCATACGTATAAGGAATAATTACCCCTCCAATAATTAAAGGTTTGTAACCACCAAATGCATGCACATCAAATCCATGACCAATTCTCATATGCTACTTCTCTCATGAAATTTACTTTTTAAATAACAATTGACAAAAGAAATATCTTCTGGATAAGTTACTTTAATATTACTACTGCATCCTTGCACTAATTTAGGAAAATATCCACAATATTCCATAGCTGATGACTCATCAGTTATATTAATTCCTGAATCTATTACTTTTTTAAGGCAAAACGTTAACAATTTTAACGGAAAACACTGTGGAGTAAGCGCATTCCACAATCGATTACGATTAATAGTGCTAAAAATTTCAGAGTTATTTGTACTATATTTAAGAGTATTAGATACTGGAGTCGCTAATATTCCACCTATTGCACTAGTATTAACTAACGATAAAATTTTATTTAAATCATTAATATTTAAACATGGCCTTACAGCATCATGAACAATTACCCAATCCGCATTAGAAATTGCTAATAATCCAGATAAGACAGAATGAATTCGTAATCGCCCACCAAAAACAGAAAATACGCGTGGATGAGACGAAATAGGTAATGTATTAAAAAAAACATCTTTTTTATTTAAGACAACAATTATTTTAGATATATTAGAATGCGACAAAAAAAAATTCACGCTATGTTCAAGAATAGTATGCCCTTGTATTTTTAAATACTGTTTAGGTATATTTAATAACATTCTACTACCAATTCCAGCTGCGGGAATAACAGCAAAAATTCTAGAATGCAGTAAATTAATAGTATTCATAAAATTATTTTTAAATTTCTATAAACGTATCGTTCTCTTAAATTATTAGTACTACTATTTTAGACAATTCGATAAAAAGTTTCACCTTTCTTTATCATTCCTAATTTACTTCTTGCAAATTCTTCTTTTAGTTCATCACTAGTATTCCAATCTTGTATCTCTAATAAAAGTTCTTTATTTCTGTTTAGAACGTTTAAAATATTCTCTTCTTTTTTTAAATTTTTATTATATAATTGAACATACTCGTATAATCCATTTTTTCCTATAAAAAAGTTTACTTGCAACCAAAAAAACAAAACTATTAAACTTATCTTTGCAATTACCATATTTTTTACTCTGAAAAATATTCAATTAGCAATTCAATATTTGTAATCGTATATTATTAATGTTATTCAAGGTATAATAAAATTTATATATAAATATATAATCATTGTAAACTTTACATTTTTATATAAATTTTATAAACAATAATTTCAAAAGTTAATATTAATAAAAAAATTTTTGTAACTACAAAAAATACAATTTTACCATTTCATCTTTTAACACGCATATGAAAAATTAGATTTTTAAAACATAAAATTAATTTTTTATTGAAAAATATTGAACTATCTAAAGTAAAGATATACATAAATTTATACTTTCATTGGAAAAAAATAAATAACATATGTAGACATCGTCTATCTTAAAAAATGTCAAAAAAATCTAACAAAATCATTAAAATAACAAATTTTTAAAAATTTTAAAATTAATTTAAATTTTAATATAATTTAGAGAGTCGTGATTGCTATTAAAATTGTAATTATTATTTCATCTAAAAAATTAAAACTCCTCAAAATTTTTAAAAAATTAGAACAACTTTTAATATTTCAAACTAATTTATATTTTAAAACATTATTATTTAAATATTATTGATATATTACAAAAAGGATAACTACTCGCTGCTAGATAACTCTTGAAATTTTTTTTTAGCCATTTCAATAACAGAAGATGGAAAATCTGCTAATTCAGCAACAGCTAATCCGTAACTCTTACGATATGATCCTTCTTTTAAAGAGTACATAAAAGAAACTTTCTTATTATATTCTAAAGCGTCAAAATATACATTTTTTACATTTGAAAAATTATTTTTAAAATCAGTTAATGCAAAATAATGAGTAGACAATAATGTCATTGATTTAATTTTTTTTACAAAAAATTCCATACAAGCCCAAGCTAAAGACAAACCATCGTTAATAGATGTTCCTCTCCCTATTTCATCAATTAAAATCAAACTATATTTATTAGCATTTCTTAATATATAAGACATTTCTACCATTTCTGTCATAAAAGTAGATTTTCCATTTGCTACGTTGTCTGCAGAACCAATTCGAGTAAAAATTTTATCAAAATATCCAATTTTCGCATAACTAGCTGGAACAAAGCTACCTATCCATGCCATAATAACAATTAATGCTATTTGTCGCATATAAGTACTTTTTCCACCCATGTTAGGTCCAGTTATAATCAAAGTATTTTGTTCCTTTGATAAATGAACAGAATTGGGAATAAATGGAGTTCTTAAAATAGTTTCTACAACAGGATGTCTACCATTCGATAACAATATCCCATATTTGTTATGGATTATAGGGCATACATAATTTAATGTACATGCTCGTTCAGACAAATTATTTAAAACATCTAATTTGGATAGTGAAAACGAACTCTTTTGTAAAGATTCTAAATGAGGAAAAATGAAATCAAAAATTTCGTTATACAACTTTTTTTCAATTTCTAATACTTTTTCTCTAGCATTTATAATATTATATTCGTATTCTATTAACTTTTGAGTAGAATACCTTTTAAAATTTTTTAACGTTTGCCTAAGAATATAATGATCAGGAACTAGCCCAAAATGTCTTTTGCTAATTTGTATATAATATCCTATGATTTTATTATATCTAATTTTTAAAGAACTTATATTTAGATCATTACGTTCTTTTATCTCAAAACTTTTGATATAGTTACAAGTTCCTTCTTTTATAGATCTCCAATTATCTAACTCAGAATTGTAACGATCCTCTATAACATTCCCTTCCTGAATAGTGCTCGAAGGAAAATCTTTTATAGAACGTTCTAATAATTCTTTAATCGAATTAAACTCTTTAATTGAATAACTGATATCTTTTAAACATGAACAGTTTGTATTATTTAATATAAAATTAATTTTAGAAAATTGATTTAAAGCTACACGCATTAAAATTAAGTCTCTTGGACAAGCAGTTTTAAGATAAATACGCGAAATAATTCGTTCTAAATCACCAATCTTCTTTAAAAGCGGTTTTAATAAAAAAAAAACAGTTTTTAACGCTTTAATAACAGCATGTCTATTCTTTATTACAGAAGTATCCTTAATAGGAGAACTCAACCATTGTTTTAACAACCTACTTCCCATTGAAGTTGAAGTATGATCGAGAATAGATAAAAGTGTATGTTCTTTTTTTCCAGAAACATTTAAAAAAATTTCTAAATGTTTTCTCGTTACATCACTCATATAAATATAATCGTTATCACATCTTACACTAATTGATTTTATATGAGGTAAATAAAAACATTGTATTGATTTTGCATAAGATAGTAAGCATCCTGAAGCTCGAATAGCCAAATCAAGATTTTTTTCTTTAAGATTTAAAATGCTTTCAAAGCCAAATTGAATTTCTAATTGCTTACAAGCATACTTAAAATCAAATTCGCGTAATGATTTGTATCGGATTCCCTTTCGATTTAGAATGACCGTACTATTCGAAAAATTTTCAGGAACCAATAATTCTTCGGGATTTGTTCTATGTATTTCAGAAATAAACGATTCACAGGATAAATGCTCGGAAATGCAAAAACTTCCAGAGCACAAATTCAATATAGCATATCCAAACTTTTTATTTTTATAATAAATAGAACCTAATAAATTATCTTTATCTTCTTCTAATAAAAAGTCTTCTACTGCTGTTCCAGGGGTAATAACTTTAACAACTTTACGATCAATCAATCCTGAAGATGATTTTTTAATTCCATTCTGTTCACATATTGCTACAGATTCTCTCAAATCTATTATTTTTTTTAAATAATAATTTAATGAACTTACAGGAATACCAGCCATAGGAACTTCTGAACCTAAAGAGTATCCTCTTTTAGTAAGAGTAAGATTCAATAATTTAGATATGCGTATAGCATCTTCATAAAAGAGTTCATAAAAATCTCCCATTCTATATAATAAAAATATATCACAATAATTTGATTTTATTGATAAATATTGCTTTATCATTGGAGTGTGATCAAGTATCATATTTTTTTTATTCATAAAATTCACTTAATTTAAAAATTAAAAAAGTAATAAAAGCCATAAAAAATATGCAAAATTTTAACATTATTATACGCATTTTTTATATTTAATATAATAAAGTAAACTTTAATATAATATTAATTTATGAAATGTGTTTAATCTTTCCTATAATAAAATCTAAATTCTAAAAATTACAAAACTTTAAAACAATTCTAAATACTGAAACATATATGAAAAAATTTTTAATGATTTCTATTATATTAATACTGGGATTTAAAAGTACTTTCGCACATTCAGTGGAATGTGAAAAATACAGCATACTTAAAAAAGAAATTAAAAATTCTCCTCCAATAATAGAATTTTTTTCTTTTTTATGTCCGCATTGCTATATTCTAGAAAAAAAATACAATCTCGATTACCACATTAAAAAAAGTTTTTCTAATTCTATAAAAATCGAAAAATACCATGTCAATTTTCTAGGAGGAGAACTAGGTGATTCATTAACTCACATTTGGGAAATTTCTAAAATGCTCGGAGTAGAAAAAAAAATTATACTAACTATATTTGAAAAAGTTCAAAAAGAAAAAACTATTCAAAATTTTGTTACTCTAAAAAAAGAATTTTTAAAATTAACACATATAACTGAGAAAGAATTCCAATTTCTCTGGAACAGTTTTGTTATGAAATCTATAATATATAATCAAAATATTCTTCAAAATGAAATAAATTTAAATTATGTTCCTTTCATGATTGTTAATGGAAAATACATAGTAAAAAATGAGAGTATAAATTATAAATCACCAAAAATTTTTATCGCAGAGTATATAAATATAATAAAATCTTTATTAAAAAAATAAATAATGAATCGTAAATATCATAATATATAACGTATTATAAGTAAAAAACGTTGACACATTAAATTGATATTTTAAAAATTATAGTATAATCTTTATAAACGAACTTAACTTTTTTTTGTAAATTTTATGACTTTTAATCAAAATAATGTTCATTATCTATTAATAGATGGCACACCTTGTCTATATCGAGCGTACTATTCATCTCTATTTCTTAAAAATAATAGCAATGTACCCTCCGGAGCTATATATGGTTTTATAAATACTCTTAAAAAACTATCGTTTCAATATCCAAAAACTAAAATAATTTTAATATTTGACTCCCCTACTAAAACGTTTAGACATACTTTATTTAACTCCTATAAATTGAACAGACCAAAAATGCCACAAAATCTAAGAGTGCAAGTTGAACCATTGTATAAAATTATAAAAATGATAGGATTCCCAGTTATCACTGTTCCTTATTACGAAGCTGACGATATTATTGGAACATTAGCTTGTGAAGCAGAAAAGAATAAAAAATTTACTTTAATTAGCACTAATGATAAAGATTTCGCACAATTAGTAAGTATCAATATAAAAATACTGGAAACGAAATCTAACAAAATATTAGGTATAGAAGAAATGAAAAAGAGATATGGAATAAATCCAACATTAATACCTGACTTGTTTGGATTAATGGGAGATAGATCAGATAATATTCCAGGTATTCCGGGAATAGGAAAAAAAACAGCAACCTTTCTTTTGAAAACTTTTGGATCTTTAAAAAACATATACATAAATACTAATGAAATAACTAATCATCCATTAAGAGGGGCTAAAAATATAGTAAAAAAATTAATAAAAAATAAAAATTTAGCATTTATTTCAAAAAATCTTGCTACAATAAGAACTGACGTTTCAATGCAAAAATCTTTGAATGAACTCAAAATGTTTGAACCGTCTATCCACGAATTATTAAATATATTTAAACACTATAAATTTTATAACTTTGTAAAGCTACTAAAACAAGGAAAATTAGTAAAATATAATACTATTTCTTAAAATATAAGAATTTATGTTAAAATAGTAAAAAATTTTTTATTTTAAAACTATAAAATATATAATAAAAAAAATAAAAGTGTAAAAAGATACATTCAATATAAATACTTTATATTTTAAAATAATAATTTTAAAATTTAAAAAATATTGTTATTAAAATAATGAAATAACATTATTTTTTTGCTTTATCAAATATCCAAGAGTTTAATTGACATTTTAAATCATTCAATCCAATCTTTTTTAATGAAGAAAATAATTCTACTTTTATATGATTTAATAAAATCAATTCTTCTTGACGTATAACTTTTAGACGTTTTTGTCGTTCCGAAAAAATTACTTTGTCAACTTTATTTAACAAAATTAACACTGGTATATGGTATGACTTTGCTAAATTGATTATAATTTTGTCAAAAACTCTAATAGAACGTCGAACATCTACTAACATAATCAACCCTCTTAAACATTTCTGTACTCTTAAGTATTGAAAAATCATATTCTTTAAATTTAATTTAATACTTAAAGGAACTTTAGAATAGCCGTAACCTGGAAAATCTATTAAACGAACTCCTGGAATAATTTGAAAAACATTAATTGATTGTGTTCTTCCTGGAATTCTACTTACTCTAGCTAATTTTCGTTGATTAGTTAAAATATTAATAGCAGTTGATTTTCCAGAATTAGAATATCCAACGAAAGCTACTTCAGATCCATGATTATATTTATCTTTTTTTATATTAAAAATACTTTTTAAAAATATAGTACTATTATAATTTTTTTCAAACAAAATATAATTCCTGTAACCTTACTACAAAAACGAACTTTATTATAAAAATTATTGCATAAAAATAAAAATTTTACATTATAAATATAACGTAAAAGTTTACATTTATTATTGCAAAATTATTCAAAAAAAATCAATATACTTATTTTGAAAAATTAAATTTATAAATAAACTTCAAAATTATTACTATTCCAAAACAAATATGGTAAAATTAAAATTTAAATTGTTGTTTAAAAATTTTAGAATAATATTATTTCTTTGTTCTTTTACGATATATAAAAAGATGAATAAAAATCTAAGAAACATAGCTATTATTGCTCACGTTGATCATGGAAAAACTACTTTAATAGATAAATTATTACAACAATCAGGAGCTTTAAAAAGTTACAAAGAAACTTCTGATCGAATAATGGATTCGAATGATCTCGAAAAAGAACGAGGAATTACTATTTTTTCAAAAAATGCTGCAATTACATGGAAAAAATACCGAATTAACATTATTGATACTCCAGGTCATTCAGATTTTGGAGGAGAAGTAGAACGAATTTTATCAATGGTAGATTCAGTCTTACTCGTAGTTGATGCATTAGATGGACCAATGCCACAAACACGATTTGTTACTCAGAAATCGTTTGATTATGGAATAAATCCTATTGTAGTAATAAACAAAATAGATCGAAAGAATTCGAGACCCAATTGGGTAATTGATCAAATTTTTGAATTGTTTATAAACCTCAATGCTACTGATAAACAATTAGATTTTCCTATAATTTACACTTCTGCACTACTCGGAACATCTGGAATAGATTACAAGAACATGGGAAATGACATGTCAGCGTTATATGAAGCTATGATAAAATATACACCTTCTCCAAAAACTAACCTCAAAAATCCATTCCAAATGCAAATTTCTCAGTTACAATATGATAACTATTTAGGAACCATTGGAATTGGTCGAATTTCTCAAGGTTCAATAACGCCTAACAAAAATGTAACTATAATTAATAATATGGGATTAAAAACTTTTGGGAAAATAGGAAGAGTTTTAAATTATCGTGGTTTAAACAAAATAGACACTAATTTGGCTCAATCAGGGGACATAGTAGCAATTACAGGAATTTCAAACATAAACATTTCTGATACTATCTGTGATAATAGTTATGTGCAACCATTACCAAAGTTAAAAGTCGATAAACCAACTGTAGAAATGATGTTTTCTACAAATACTTCTCCATTTTCAGGAACAGAAGGCAAACACATCACGTCTAGAAAAATTCTTAATAGATTAAAAAAAGAAATAATTAATAATATTTCTTTAGAAATTAAAGAAACTGAAAATTCTAATATTTTTTCAATATCTGGACGTGGAGAATTGCATTTGTCAATACTAATTGAAAATATGAGAAGGGAAGGATTTGAATTAGAAGTATCACGTCCTAAAGTTATTAAACGAAACATAAACGGAATTATACAAGAACCGTTTAATACTGTTATGATAAACATAAAACAAGATCACCAGGGACTTGTTATGAAGTTAATAGGTGAAAGAAAAGGGAAAATTATTCATATTTCTACAGATTCAACAAATAGAATTAAAATTAATTGTATTCTTAGTAGTCGTGCACTAATTGGATTTAAATCAGAATTCATTACCCTCACTTCAGGATACGGGACATTTGATTTCTCTTTTAGTCATTATGAAAAAGTAAAATTTGAAAATATTGGACATCGGAAAAGCGGTGTATTAATATCTAATAAAACAGGATTTTCAGTAGGATTTTCTTTATTTAACTTACAAAGTCGTGGAAAGTTGTTTATAAAACACGGAGAAAAAGTATATGAAGGACAAATTATTGGAATTCACAATAAAATAAATGACTTAACCGTTAACTGTTTATCAGGAAAGAAATTAACTAACATGAGAGCATCTGGTTCCGATGAAGCTATAACTTTAACAAAACCTTTAAAAATTAATTTAGAATATGCTATTAGTTTCATAAACGACGACGAATTAGTAGAAGTAACTCCATCATCAATTAGATTAAGAAAAAAGTATCTGAAAGAAAATGAAAGAAAAGTTGCTTTAAGAAAACAGTAATTTAAACATACGTTACAAACATGTATAACATTTATTAAATGTGTTGGAAAATTTTAAAACTTTAAAAATATATAAAAAATAATTATTGTAATTTATAATAATTATAAAGAAATGTAATAATATTCTTATTAAAAATTTATTAAAAAAATTGTACCTATTTTTTTAATAAATTTTTAATAAGAATATTATGACTTTTAATTTGACGTTTTCTCGATAAATGTGCTACTTGAACAATTTTTTTTAAATTTGACAATGCTACTTTAAAATCATCATTAATAATTAAATAATCATATTCAACATAATGCTGCATTTCAGATACTGCTCGTTCCATTCTCTTATTTATTATAATATCACTGTCTTGTGATCTTTTACGCAATCGTCTATATAATTCGTTTTTAGATGGAGGTAATATAAAAATACTTTTAGAATCTGGAATTATATGACGTACTTGTTGCGCTCCTTGCCAATCAATGTCTAAAAAGATATCATTACCATCTAATAACAATTTATAAACTTTTTTGCGAGACGTTCCATAATAATTATTAAAAACTTTTGCATATTCTAAAAATCTCTTGTTTTTAATCATAGTTTTAAACTCGTTAATAGAAATAAAGTAGTAATGTCTTCCATTATGTTCTCCTGGTCTAATCATACGAGTAGTATGAGATATTGATACTTGTATTTTAAATAATGAATTAGTATTTAATACCTCTTGAATCAAACTAGATTTTCCTGTTCCGCTAGGCGCAGAAATTATAAATAGTATTCCTTTAACCATAATTTTTTTTAAAATGTAATAAGTTTAAAATTTTATAATGATTTAAAATGAATAATAACATTTTTAAAATTTTTAAGTAATTTTTATATTGCTATATCAGCTTTAATAGCAGGATGAAATTTATATTTCAACAAACTAAAATCACAAAAAGAATAATCAAATATTTCCTTAGGTTTATTATGAATAATTAATTTTGGAAGAGGAAACGGTACTCTCGATAACTGTTCTTTAGCTTGTATGATATGATTTTTATATAAATGTATATCCCCTCCAGTCCAAAGAAAATCACCGAGTTCTAAACAACATTGTTGTGCTATCATATGCATTAACAAAGCATAACTAGCAATATTAAAAGGAAGTCCTAAAAAAACATCACAAGAACGCTGATACAATTGACAACTCAAAACATTTTTCACGACATAAAATTGGAATAATACGTGGCATGGAAATAAAGCCATTTTTTTAAGATCCCCAACATTCCAACTAGAAACTAAAAGTCTTCTAGAATTTGGATCATTTTTAATTTGTTCGATAACATTTTTTATTTGATCAACTTCTGTACCATCTACAGTTTTCCACTTTCTCCATTGTTTACCATAAATAGGACCAAGATTTCCAAATTTGTCTGCCCATGGATTCCAGATAAATACTTTGTTATCATTTAAATATTTTACATTTGTATCTCCGTTAAGAAACCACAAAAGTTCATAAACAATAGAAGAGAAAGAACATTTTTTAGTAGTAACTAATGGAAAACCAAATTTAAGATTGAATTTCATATGATGACCAAAAATAGATAATGTTCCTACTCCAGTACGATCTTTTTTGTTTATTCCTTCGCACAAAACCTTATTTAATAAAAGCAAATAAATATTCATGTTTTACCTAATTCTTGATTATTTTTTTATAACACTTATAAATTATTATAAAGCCTACTATTATCATAGGAATAGATAAAATTTGTCCCATTGTAAAAAATTTAAAAAAGAACCCTAACTGATAATCCGGTTCACGAAAAAGCTCTGCTATAATACGCAAAATCCCATATAAAATTAAAAATATACTTGAAACTACTCCAACAGTTTTTATTTTTTTTGAAAAATAATGTAAAGCAATAAACAAAACAACGCCCTCTAAAAAAAACTCATAAATTTGAGATGGATGTCGAGGCAAAGCTCCAAATTTGCTCATTAACATTTTTAACTGAAAATCGTATTTAGACATTTCTAAATCTATTTCTTTAGACGTAGGATACAAAAAAGAAAACTGAAAATTTGGTGCAACTCGACCCCATAATTCCCCATTAATAAAATTTCCAAGTCTTCCCGCACCTAATCCAATAGGAACTAAAGGAACCAATAAATCAGAAATTAAAAAGAAATTTTTATTAAATTTTTTAGAAAAATAAAAAATTACTAAAATTACCCCCAACAAACCTCCATGAAAAGACATTCCACCTTCCCAAACCTTAAAAATATGTGAAACATTATTTAAAAAAAACCATGGATTATACAAAATTATATATCCTATTCTTCCACCAACAAATAAACCAAGAAAACCAAAATATATAATACTTTCTACTTCTTCATATAATAATCCTATTTTAGATAAAAAAACTTTTCCTCTGTATAAAACAAAAAGAAAACCTAAGAAATACATGAAACCATACCAACTCATAGAAATATTAAAAATAGAGAAAATTACAGGGTTAAAGTTAGGAAATAATATGTAAGTATAATTCATAAATTTTTATTTTAATTCCGTTTTGTCTAACAAAATTTTTAGACTTTAATAGACTAAAATGTATATTATACTTTCATTTTTGTAAATAAGAATAATTCTAAGAATATCTTGTTAAATTATTTGCAACTCTTTTCCAATTCCAACAATTGATTTATAGTTTGACGTTTCCTAATCAAACGAAAAGTTCCATTTTGAAATAAAACTTCTGGTATTAGTAAACGACTATTATAATTAGACGACATTGAAGCTCCATATGCTCCGGTATTATGAAAGACTAAATAATCTCCAAATCTAACTTTAGGAAGCATTCTAACTTTAAGATCGCCCTTACCATTTTGAGTAAAAACGTCTCCTGATTCACATAAGGGGCCTCCTACTATCGTTTCTATAATATCGTTTTTATCTATCTCCCGTCCATCTCCTGGAAGAACAGATATATGATGATAACTTCCATACATTACCGGTCTCATTAAATCATTAAATCCAGCATCAATAAGAACAAATAATTTAGAACTAGTTCGCTTTACTGACCTCACTTCAGAAACCAATATCCCAGATTCTGCTACTAAAAACCTTCCAGGTTCAATTTCCAATCTAATAGGATGTTTCAAATAATCAGCAATTTTTTTTCGTGCTATATTCCATAACATAAAATATTTGTTAACATCAAACACCTCGTCACGTTCCTTATAAGGAACAGTTAATCCTCCTCCCGCTGATATCACTTCTATATCATGATTAAGATATAAAACTTGTTGTACCATCTCTCGACATACGTTATACAAATATTTATGATCAACACCAGATCCAATATGCATGTGTAAACCAATTAACTTCAAATTATATCTTTTTATAAGTGGTATTGCTAAACTGACATCCCAAATTCCATGTTTACTGTTTTCTCCTCCTGTATTTGTTTTTGTACTATGTCCATGACCAAATTTCGGATTAATTCTTAACCAGATAGAATGTCCTGGAGATACTGTTCCAATTTGTTTCAACATATCTGTAGATCCTACATTTACTGGGATATGGTATTTAACAATTTTTTCCAATGTGTATCTATCAATGACATCAGCTGTAAATATAATATCTTGATTAGTACAATTATATCCAGAAATTAACCCTCTTTCAATTTCTCCTAATGAAACAGCATCAATTTTTACTCTATGTTTGCGAAAAAGTTTCAAAATGTGAATATTAGAACAAGATTTTTGTGCAAATCGAATTATATCAAATTGACGTAACTGTCTAATTCTATTAACAATAATATTTGAATCATATATCCATATGGGAGAACCATATTGTTTAACTAAATTTAATATATTAGTTTCACTAAAAACTATATTTTTTTTTTCTTTATAATTAAGCATATTATTTCTCAAAAATTTTACGTTATTTTGTACAAAAAATTTTAAATAGAAATTAATAAAATTATTAAAAAATTTTATTAATATTAAAGTATCAACGTATTATAAAAATAAACGATTTAAAATATACTTTTAAAACTAAATAGGTTTAAGAATAGGAAAAAGAATAACATCACGAATACTTTTTTGATTTGTTAAAATCATTATTAATCGATCCACTCCTATACCCATTCCAGAAGTTGGAGGCAATCCATATTCAAGAGCAGTTATATAATCTTTATCATAGAATATCGAATTATCTTCAGATTTAGAAAATTGATTGCTTGTTTGCTCCAAAAACCTACTTTTTTGATCATCTGAGTCATTTAATTCTGAAAATCCGTTAGCTAATTCAAACCCAGAAATAAACAACTCAAATCGATCAGCAACATCAGAACAAACATTATTTCGTCTAGACAACGGAGATACTTCTATAGGATAATCAGTTATAAAAGTAGGCTGAATTAGTTTTTTCTCAACTGTTTTATTAAATATTTCTAATATTAATTTTCCTATTCCCCAATTTTTCTCTACCTGTATTCCAAGAGAATTCACTATCTCTAAAACACACTTTAAATTTTCCAAATCAGATAATTTGATATTAGAATTAAAGTTTAATATTGCTTGTTTCATTGTTAATTTATGAAAACTTTTTTCAAAATCTAACTCATATTCTCCATATACAAACCTCAAACTACCTAAAACTGAAAACACAATCTTTTTTAACAAACTTTCAGTTAGCATCATCATATCTTTGTAATCTGAATAAGCCATGTAAACTTCCATCATAGTAAATTCTGGATTATGACGAGTTGAAATACCTTCATTACGAAAATTTTTATTAATTTCAAAAATACGTTCAAATCCTCCAATAATTAATCTTTTTAAATATAGTTCAGGAGAAATTCTTAAATACAAATTCAAATTTAAAGAATTATGATAAGTAACAAATGGTCTAGCAGTAGCACCTCCTGGAACATTTTGTATCATAGGAGTTTCTACTTCTAAAAATTTATGTTTTAACATAAATTTTCTAATATTAATAATAACATCTGACCTAGTTTTAAATACAGAACTCAAACTCTTATTGCTAATAAGATCCAGATATCTTTTTCTATATCTAACTTCTTTATTGTATAATCCATGAAATTTATCTGGTAATGGCTTTAATGATTTAGTTAACAATTTTAATTTTTTACAATTAATAGATAATTCTCCTGTTTGAGTTCTAAATAAATTCCCTTCAGCACCTATAATATCTCCTAAGTCTAGTATTTTAATCATATCTTCATAGAACTTATCTACAATATTTTTTTGTGAAACATATAACTGAATTTCTCCTTCACAATCTTTTAAAATAAAAAAAGAACTTTTCCCCATAACACGTTTCTTTAAAATACGACCAGCTACACTAAAAAAAAGTTTTAATACTTTTAATTTATTATTACTATAAGATTTATATGTATTTTTAATTTCTATAGAATTTATGTTCGGTTTAAAATCATTGGGAAAATTAAAACCATTTTTCTTTATAAAGGACAATTTTTTACGTCTTTGAACTTCTTCATTATTACATCCATTCATATATATAACCTCTAACTAATTTTAATAAAACAATGATATAATATGTTATAAACCATGTCTTAAGCTAGATTCAATAAATATATCTAAGAATCCATCCAAAATAGATTGAGTATTGCTTACTTCCACTCCTGTTCTCAAATCTTTAATTCTAGAACTATCTAATATATATGAACGTATTTGATTGCCCCATCCTATATCTGACTTTTGGATTTCCAAAATTTGTTTTTCACTTTTAATTTTATTCATAGTCATCTTATACAATTTTGACTTTAACTGTCGCAATGCTATATTTTTATTTTTGTGTTGAGAACGACTACTTTGAGATTGAGTCACTAATCCTGAAGGTATGTGAGTGACTCTCACTGCAGATTCAGTTTTGTTTACATGTTGTCCTCCAGCGCCAGATGCGCGATATACATCAATTCTTAAATCACAAGAATTTATTTTTATCTGTACAGTATTATCAATATCAGGATATACAAAAACCGAAGCAAAAGAAGTATGACGTTGATTATTAGAACTAAATGGACTTTTTCTTACTAAACGATGAATTCCAGTTTCGGTCCTTAACCATCCAAAAGCATATTTTCCTAATATTTGAATCGTAGCAGATTTTATACCAACTATTTCACCATGAGTTTTTTCAATAATTTCTATTTTAAAATTCTTGTAACAAGACCATTTAACATACATTCGAAATAACATATTAGCCCAATCTTGAGCATCTGTTCCTCCAGAGCCTGATTGTATATCTAAATAACAATTCAAACGATCATGCTTATTCGAAAAAAAATAATTTAATTCTAATTTTTTAATAGTAACTTCTATTATGTTCAACTCATCGACGATATCACATAATAAATTTGAATTTTTTTCTTTAATCGATAGTTCTAAAATTTCTGTTATCATCCTTAAATCAGATTCTGCACGATCTATAGAATTAATTAAAGAAGTTAAAATTCCTTTTTCTTGATTTAATTTAATTATTAAATTAGAATTTTCCCAAGATTGACATAATTTTAATTCACGATTTATTTCGGAAAGTTTTATATTTTTATTTTCATAGTCAAAGAAATACCTTTAAATTATAAATTTTATTAAAACAAATTTGAATACGATGCTTTATTACATTAATTTCATATATCATTTATAATTCTCTTAATTACATTTTAAAAAATATTTGTATTAAAAACAAAAAATATATTTTCAAAATAATTATTTTAAAAAATAATTTAACGTTTTGAATGCTATCTTACGTAAAGCTAAAACATTAGTAAAATTTTCAAAAAACTAATACTCTAATACTTAAATTAAACTTAATTATTAAAAGCACTTTTAATTTTCCAAAATACGAAAAACTATCTATTAACCTAAAAATGTTCAAAATGCATTTCTTAATAGCTATAATAATAAGACAACATATATGAAAACGTCTAATTTTAATGATGAATATTTGTTAAAACTTTCTCAAAAAGATATAATCTTAACTAATTTAAATAATTGGAGTTTAATAGAAATATCCGGTTCAGATTGTCAAAAATATCTTCAAAACCAAATTACTATTAATGTGAATTCATTGAATGAAAACAATCACAAAATATGCGCACATTGTAATATAAATGGAAAAGTTTATAGTAATTTAAGAATATTTAAAATTACTAATAATAATTATATGTACCTTCAAAGGAAAAGCATTTCAGACAAGCAAATTAAAGAATTTAAAAAATACTCTATCTTTTCCGACATAAAAATATCTTATTCTAACGATATATATTTATTAGGAATTTTTGGAGCAAAGACAAAAATAAAATTATCAAATTATTTTAAAAAAATTCCAAATAAAAATTTTCCTCTTTGTAAGAATAATAATAGCATATTGTTATGGTTTAACTCTCCTTTTGAAAGATTTTTACTAATTACGAAAAAAAATGATATTGTTTTAAATGACATATTAACATTAAAAAAAGAAACAAATGATGAAAAAACATGGGAAGCATTAGACATTGCTTCTAAATTCCCCATTCTAGACAAAGAAAATAGTGGAAAATTCTTCCCACAAGCACTAAACTTAGAAAATTTGTTCGGATTAGATCTTAAAAAAGGATGCTACTACGGACAAGAAATGATTTCTAAATCACATTTTAAAAAACTTAACAAATATAAATTACACTGGCTAACTGGGAAATTTAATGCAATAGTACAAATTGGAACAATAATAGAAATTAAAAATGATATTACTAATTGGAAAAAAATTGGATATGTTTTATCTGCTGTTAATATTTGCTCAAAAATAATATGGATACAAGCAGTACTCAAAATCAATATTAAACAAGATAGCATATTCAGAATTGAAAGTGATAAACAAAACATTTTAACTATTCAAAATGAAATTTTTGCATAAAATACCTCATAAATCGTATTTACATAACTAAAAGTGTTTCTAATATTTTGCTTAACACAAAATAAAACTATGTTTCTTTAAAGAACGAGTTAAAGCGGAATAACTAAATTATGACTGAAAAAAATATTTATATAAAAACTTGGGGTTGTCAAATGAACGAATATGACTCATCTATGATAACTCAATTATTAGAAAAAAAACACAACTTCAAACGAATATATATACCTGAAATAGCTGATGTTTTAATTCTTAATACTTGTTCAATTCGCGAAAAAGCACAAGAAAAAGTATTTCATCAATTGGGAAGGTGGAAAAAATTAAAAAAAAATAATCCCAACGTTATTATTGCAGTAGGTGGATGTGTAGCAACGCAAGAAGGAGAAGAAATTAGAAAACGCGCAAACTATGTAGATATTATATTTGGAACACAAACTCTACATAGATTACCAAATATGATAAAAATGGTAAAACAAAACAAAAAACATGTTATTGATATAGACTTTCCACTAATTGAAAAATTTGATTTTATAGAATATCAAAACTTTCCAGGAATAACAGCATATGTCACTATAATAGAAGGTTGTAATAAATTTTGTTCTTTTTGTATCGTACCATATACTAGAGGTTATGAGGTTAGCCGACCAGTTGACGACATCTTGTTAGAAATTTCTATGTTGTCTAAAAGAGGAGTTCGAGAAGTTAATCTATTAGGACAAAATGTTAACGCATATAGAGGAAAAACTTTTGACGGGAAAATTTGTAAATTTTCAGAATTGTTAAAATTAGTTGCATTGATAGACGGAATTGATAGAATTAGATTTACAACAAGTAACCCAATTGAATTTACTGATGATATCATTGAAGCATATTTAGATACGAAAAAAATAGTTAGCTTTCTTCATTTACCTGTACAAAGTGGATCTAATCGAATTTTAAAATTAATGAAGAGAGCTCACAGTGTTCAAGAATACAAAAAAATTATTGAGAAAATAACTAAGAATCGACCAAATATTCAAATTAGCTCAGATTTTATTGTTGGATTTCCGGGAGAAACACAAAAAGATTTTGAAAAAACATTGAACTTCATTAAAGAAATAAATTTTGATATGAGTTTTAGTTTTATATATTCTTCTCGTCCAGGTACACCAGCAGCAGAATTACCAGACAATTTACCTTTAGAAGAAAAGAAAAATAGGCTTTATGAACTTCAAAAGCTTATTAATAAAAATGCAAAATTGTGGAATGAAAAAATGTTAGGAAGTATACAATCTATTCTAGTAGAAGGACCATCTCGGAAAAATCCCATGGAACTATATGGAAGAACAGAAAATAACCGAATAGTTAATTTTGAAGGACAGCCTAATATGATAGGTCAATTTATTAATGTAAAAATTACAAAAATAAATTCTAATTCTCTTAAAGGGTATTATTCTAAAAAGTTTAGCAATAAAAATTTGTAAAATAGAATGCTAAATACTAATTTTTACATTAAAAATAAATGCTAAAATTATTTTAATAAAACACTAAAAAACAATAGTATACATAAAAAAAGTTTGATAAAATTTTAAAAAGTATTGTAATGCTACATAAAATAATTTTAAATCACATAAAATACAAAAAAACATTTAATGAAATCAATCATTGTAAATTTGCAAATAGCTTGTTCAAAAAAAAAATACTTTCCAAAAAGAATAAAGTATGCAAAATGGATACAATCTATTTTAAAAAAAAAATAACGTTGAAATAACAATACGAATCGTTAAAAAATCTGAAATTAAATTTTTAAATTTTAAATATCGAAAAAAAAATAAAACTACGAATATATTATCTTTCCCAGCTACTACTAATCGCATAATCAAATCTCAATACATCGGAGATTTAGTAGTATGTAGTGCAATTATTAAAAAAGAAGCTCAAGAACAACATAAATCAATAGAATCACACTGGGCACACATGATTATACATGGAACATTACATTTATTAGGATATCATCACGACAACAAACAAAACTTAAAAAAAATGAAAAACTTAGAAATTAAAACAATGTTACGTTTAGGATTTCAAAATCCTTACAATATAAAACAGCTGAATTCAAATAAAAACTTTGAAACTTCTGTAAAAAGTTTTTAAAAAATTAACATACAATAAAATTTAAACTAAGATGTCATGAATGACGACTATTCAATACACAAAAATAAAAATAATAGAAAAAACTTTTTTTCTATTTTATTAAACCAAATTTTTCATGATGAGCCAAAAAGTACAGAAGAATTGTTAAAACTCATGAAATATTCAAAAAAGAACAAATTAATAGATCAAGATACCTGTGATATGTTAGAAGGAGTAATTGACATAAAAAAACAAAAAATTTGTGATATAATGATTCCTAGAATACAAATGATAACTCTAAAATTAAATTACTCATTAAAAAAATGTTTAGATATAATTATAAAATCTGCTCATTCACGTTTTCCTGTAATGAACTATGATGAAAATTACGTTGAAGGATTTCTAATCGCAAAAGACTTTCTACCTTTTATAAAAAGTTCGTCTAATTCCTTTGATATGAAAAAAATGTTGCGTCCTTCTGTTGTTGTTCCTGAAAGCAAACATGTCAGTTGTATGTTACAAGAATTCCGATTACAAAAAAATCATATGGCAATTGTAATAGACGAATTTGGAGCTGTTTCAGGGCTAGTTACAATTGAAGATATACTAGAATTAATTGTAGGGAAAATTGATGATGAGTACGATAAAAGCGAATCTAACATTCGTCAAATAGATCAATATAATTTTATAATAAAATCTTTTACTTCTATAAAAGAATTCAACGATGCATTTAAAACCAATTTTAATTCTGAAGAAGTAGACACCATTGGTGGATTAGTTATGAAAAAAATTGGACATCTTCCCAGTAAAGGTGAATCCATCAACATTTTAGAATATAAATTTAAAGTTCATGTAGCAAATAAAAGAAGAATAATACAATTAAAAGTCACTATTCCTAAAAACAACGAATTTCCCAAACTTTTAGAGAAGAAATAATATAACAAACGAAAAATGTTTAAATAACATTTTTATTACTTCAAATTTCCGCCGACTTAAAAAAATGTAAAATGTATTATCATATACAAAATCCATCAAAGTACATATCTAAAAATTAAAAAACATGCTTTATAAAAAGTAAGAAAATAATTATGCTATAAATGCAAAAAACATTATTCTTTAAAGTAAATTTATTATAATTTTATATTTTATAAACAATTTATGAAAAAACGAAATTTATAATAAAAAGAGATACGCATGTACTAAAATTATTGACATTACTTTTATATAACATTAATGAGCAATTTATTTATTTGAAATTCTAATATATTATTGTTCTACATTTAAAATACGGTTCATATAAAAAATTAATTCCTATGTAATATAAAATTAAAAAATAAAATCTTTTCTTAACTTCCTTGAAAATCATTATTACAATATACCTAAAACATTTTCAAAACGTTATAAAGACAAAAACATTTATTTAATAAATAAATATATTAGAAAATAATAAAAATGAAAATATTATTAAAAAATATAAAATGTTATAAAGTTCTAATTTTTGTGAAAATCTATAGATAAAATTTTTTTTACTATTTAAAAAACAGCATATCACTTAAAAACTTTGTTATATCTTAAAAAAAATTTAAAAACTTATGAAATCACCAAACACAATTAAAAAATTATAAATATTCAACTCTACTGGTAAGATAAGAAAATAAGAACACAATGTTCTCTAAAGTTTTAAAATTTTCATTAAAAAATGTATAATAAAATATTTTCTTATATATTTTTCAAAATATTCTATTTAAAAAAATTATAAAATGTGTGCAATTTATTTATCAATTTGAAAAGTTTTAAAAAAAAAGAAAAAACATGAAAAAAGAATACGTTCCTAAAGACATAGAAACAGAAATTCAAGAAATGTGGGAAAACAATAATGAATTTTCAGATATTAATAATACAAAAAAAGAAAAATATTATTGTCTTTCTATGATCCCTTATCCGTCTGGAAAATTGCATATGGGACATGTTAGAAATTACACTATTAGCGATGTCGTAGCTAGATATCAACGTATGATCGGTAAAAATGTATTGCATCCAATAGGATGGGATGCATTCGGATTACCCGCAGAAGTAGCAGCAATACAAAATAATGTTAATCCATACGAATGGACTCAAAAAAATATAAAATATATGAAAAACCAATTAAAAATATTAGGATTTAGTTACGATTGGGATAAAGAAATTACCACTTGTAATCCTGAATATTATAAATGGGAACAATGGTTTT
Organism: Buchnera aphidicola (Schlechtendalia chinensis); assembly: GCF_001648115.1. Taxonomy (NCBI): domain Bacteria; kingdom Pseudomonadati; phylum Pseudomonadota; class Gammaproteobacteria; order Enterobacterales; family Erwiniaceae; genus Buchnera; species Buchnera aphidicola. The sequence continues at coordinate 451,740 of NZ_CP011299.1, forward strand.
TTATACAATTGTATAAAAAAAAGTTAGTATATAAAAAAAAATCATTAGTTAATTGGTGTAAAAAAGATAAAACAGTCTTAGCAAATGAACAAGTAATTAATGGATTATGTTGGCGTTGTAATACAAGAGTTGCTAAACGAAAAATTTCTCAGTGGTTTATAAAAATTACAAAATATGCTGAAGAATTATTAGATGGATTAAAAAAATTACCACATTGGCCCAAAAAAGTTAAAAAAATGCAATCAAACTGGATAGGAAAGTCATCTGGAATTACAATTAATGTAAAAATTAATTCTATGATAGAAACACTTAATATCTTTACGTCTCAACCTGAAACAATAATGGGAGCAACATACATAGCTATTTCACCATTTCACGAATTATCTAAAATCCTATCCTATACCAATGAAAACATTCGATTTTTTATTAAAAATGAATATCATTCTAAATTATGTAACAACAGATTTGAAAAAAATAAAGGAATTCATACTAATAAATTTGCTTTACATCCGCTAACTAATGAAAAAATACCCATATGGATTTCTAATTACGTGTTATTAAAATACGAAACTGAAGAAATATTTGGTATACCAGCACACAATCAATATGATCTTAATTTTTCTTTACTACACAACCTAACAATTAAACCAGTTGTTTTCGAAAAAGATGGAAAAATTCCAAAAATAGAAAAAGTAGCTATGATAAAATCAGGAATTTTATTCAATTCCAAAAAGTATAATTTTTTAAGTACTAAAGAAGCACGTTATATCATAATGTCAGATTTAGAAAAAAATAAAATAGGAAAAAAAAATATACATTATCGTTTGAAAGATTGGTGTGTTTCAAGACAGCGCTACTGGGGAGTTCCTATCCCAATGGCAACTTTAAAAAATAAAAAAATTATACCTATACCAAATAAATATCTTCCAATAAAATTATCACAAAATATTAATAATTCAGAGTCTTATCAAGATTTTTTAAATTTACAAAAAGAAAAAACAATAAATATAAATGGGGAAATAGCAACATGCGAATCTGATACATTAGATACATTTGTGGAATCATCATGGTATTACGCTAGATATACCTGTATTCAATATCAAAAAAGTATAATAAATAAACGATCAGCTGAGCACTGGTTGCCTATCGATTTATACGTTGGAGGAATAGAACATTCTACAATGCATCTTATGTATTTTCGTTTTTTTCATAAAGTACTAAGAGATTTTGGATTAGTAAAATCCGATGAACCAGTAAAAAAATTGTTATGCCAAGGAATGGTATTATCCGATGCTTTCTATTATTTTGACGAAAATAATTATCAACATTGGATAAATGTTAATTCGAATAATTATAAATATAATCATGATGGAAGCATTAAAAAAAGTTTTACATACAATGGAACGAAAATATTCTATGCAGGCATGATCAAGATGTCTAAATCTAAAAAAAATGGAGTAGATCCGAAAAGTGTAATTAATACATATGGAGCAGACACAACAAGATTGTTTATCATGTTTGCTGCACCAGTAGAAGCATCATTAGAATGGCGAGAGTCTGGAATTAAAGGAATGTATAGATTTTTAAAAAAATTATGGAAATTTTGTTATAATCATATACAAGAATACGAAGAAACCAATGTACCAATAAACTATAAAAATTTAGATAAAAATCAAAAAAAGCTATGTTCGCTATTGTATAAAGTTGTAAAACAAGTAGAAAATAATATTAGTAAAAAGCAAGCTTTCAATACAGCAATTTCAAGCATAATAAAATTAACTAATGCACTTTTTGAAATATCTTTATCAAGTCAATCTAAAAATAAAAAGTTAATACATAAAACATTATTATGCATAATAAAAATGTTGTATCCTTTCGTTCCTCATTTTAGCTATATGTTATTAAACAATTTGTCGAAAAATGCAAAAAACTATCAAAAAATTTTATGGCCAAAAATTAACGAAAATCTCATGTTCAATGATTCTAATTTAATAATTATACAAATAAATGGAAAACTCCGTCATAAAATTTTAATAGATAAAGAGTATTCTAAACAAGAACTATTAAAAAAAATATTAAAAGAAAAAAAAATATTCAAATACACTAATAATAAAAATATAGAAAAAGTAATATATGTTGAAAAAAAACTAGTAAACTTAGTTATTAACGATTAAACAATAAATATTTTTTATTCATGAAAATATTGGAATTTCAATTTAGAAATTAAAATAATTTATAAAGAATTGTGCAATAATAAATCTTTTAAAAATTTGATTAAATCTAAATTATTTAAATAATAAACTATGCAACATCCAAAAATAACAATTAAAAATCTAATAAACATTATTATATTAGTAATAATTATAATAATTTTTAAAATTACATTATGGATATAATTCATTCAAAACAACTATTTCCAATTTTTTTTAAAAGTTTAAAACCTTATTATGTTCTTGTCGGAAATAACGATTTTTTTATACAAGAAAGCAAAAAAATTATATTTTCTATAGCTCAAAAAAATGGATTTTTAAAAACTACATTAAGTCAAATACAATTCCAATTGAAATCTAATACTATAATATCTACTTTTAAAAATAATAATTTGTTTTCTAAAAAAAAAATTATTATACTACATATACCTCAAAACACACTTACTGCAGAAATCCAAAAGCAATTATCTAACTTATCTATTTTTTTAAATTCCAACTTGCTTTTAATTATTCAAACAAATATATCTAAATATATGCCAAACAATATTTGGTTTAAAATATTTCAATTAAAAGGTACAATTATAAGATGTGAAAATTTACTAAATCAAGAACTAAGTGTCTGGACACAAAATAAAATACATGATTTAAAAATAAATATCCAAGAAGATGCAATAAAATTGCTACTTAAAGTTTACAAAAATAACATCGAGTTTTTATATAATTCATTAAATGTCCTAAAATTAATATGGCCAAATTCGCTAATAGATATCAATAATGTTAAGAATATAATAAGTAACGAAGCTATCTTTACATTAGAAGAATGGATTGATACAATTTTAATCGGGAATTTTGAGAAATCTGTAAAAATTTTAAATAATTTTTATATAAAAAATAATAGTTATCCAGTACTATTAAGAAGTTTACAAAATAATTTACTTGCAATATTAATGATAAAACGTCAAAAATTCACAAATTTTATTAACATTTTAACACAATTTAAAATTTCAAAGCATAGACATTCATTCTTAATAAATATTGCTCGTCATAAAAGTTTAAATAATATAAATCGATCTATTAAACTACTCATGAACATAGAAATTAATGTTAAAAAAAAACATACACAATTTATATGGAATCAATTAAAAATTTTATTACATATAATTAGTCAAAATAATTGAAAAAATTTGCATTAAATATGGAAAAAAAAATGACATCATTATACGTAGTATTAGGTGGTAAATTCAATCCAATTCATTATGGTCATACTGTTACTTCAGAAATATTAGCACAAAAACTTCTTTTTAAAACAATATTTTTACTACCTAACTATACTAGTTACCAACATAAATCAGATATCTTAACAAAACATAAAATTAACATGCTCAAATTAGCTGTAAAAAATAAACCACTATTTAAAATAAACAATCTAGAAATAAAAAAAAAATATCTTATACAATTGATACATTAAAAGAACTACGAAAAAAAATAGGCTACAAGAAACCGTTAGGATTCATTATCGGATTTGATAATTTAGTTACTTTAAATAAATGGTATAAATGGGAAGAACTACTAAAATGGTGTCATTTAATAATATTAAAACGTTCTTTACATAAAAATAACGTGATTAATGGAATTTTAAAAAACTGGATGAAAAAACATATAACTAAAAACTATTATTTATTACATGATAATCCTTCAGGATATATTTTTTTTTCGCAAACTCCTAAAATTGACATTTCCTCTACAAAAATTCGCTACTTTTTAAAAAATAAGTTTCCTTGTTCGCACTTGTTGCCAATTCCAGTTATCAATTATATAAGAAAACATCATTTGTACAATTAATACATCTATTTTAAAAAAAAATAAAGTCAAAATATGAAAAATGAATATTAAAAAAGACAAAAAATACGTAACTTTAGACTTAAGAAATCTTCACTGTCCTGAACCTCTCATGTTATTAAGAAAAAAAATTAGAGAAATTTGTACCGGAAAAATGTTACTAATATTAGCAGATGATCCATCAACTATAAGAGACGTTCCGAACTTTTGTCGATTTATGAATCATTCTCTATTAAATTCTAAAACTAACAAATTACCCTATCAATATTTGATAAAAAAGGGAAAACTATCTTTATGTGTTCCTAAAAACAAAAATATCGTTATATAAAATCAAAAATGTTACTCAAATATTTTTAAAAATCTTGAAATTCTTTATAAATATTAAAAAATTAGATTAAAAGATAAATATCTAACAATTATTAATATACATAATAATTGTTAGAATAGTATTAATAATTTTAAACGATGCAAAAAAAATCAAATTAAGAAAATTTAATCAAGTTTCTGATTAACAAGAATTTTCAACATTCTTCTTAAAGGCTCTGCAGCACCCCATAACAATTGATCTCCTACAGTAAATGCAGATATATATTTTTTCCCTATGTTTAACTTTCTCACTCTTCCAACAGGGGTGAACAAAGTTCCAGTTACTGAAAGAGGCGTTAAATTTTTAATAGTTGCATCAACGTCATTGGGAATTAATCTTGTCCAACGATTGTGGTGAGACAAAATTTTTTCTATTTCTGATAAAGAAATGTCTTTTTTTAACTTAATTACAAACGATTGACTATGACATCTTAATGATCCAATACGAACACATAAACCATCTATAGGTATATTTTTTTTAGACAGTAATATTTTATTAGCTTCAGATTGAATTTTCCATTCTTCTTTGCTTCTTCCATCTTCAGTTTTAACATCAATCCAAGGAATTAAATTTCCGACTAATGGAACATGAAAACAGTTAGTTGGAAAACCATCAGATAAACTAATTTTATTAATTTTTTTTTCTATTTTTAAAATAGATTTAGCTGGATTTTTTAAATCACTCGAAATACCTTTGCAAACTGCGTTCATTTGCATTAATAACTCAACCATATGAGAGGCTCCACTCCCAGAAGCCGCTTGATAAGTAGAAACTGTCATCCAATCAATTAATTTTTTCGAAAATAAACCTCCTAATGACAATAACATCAAACTAACTGTACAATTACCACCTATAAAAGTTTTGCAATTGTTGTCAATAGCTTGGTGAATTGCAGATAAATTAATTGGATCTAAAACAATAACTGATTCTTTTTTCATTCTAAGATAAGAAGCAGCATCTATCCAATATCCTTTCCAACCACTTTTTCTCAATTTATAATATATTTTATTAGTATATTCACTGCCTTGACATGTAACAATAATATCTAATTCTTTCAATATATCAATATCATAAGCATTTTTTAAATTTCCATAATATTTTCCATTAAAAGTAGGTCCCTCTTCATGAATTTGAGATGTAGAAAAAAAAACCGGATTAAAACTTGAAAAATCGTTCTCTTTCTCCATGCGTTCCATTAGTACAGATCCAACCATTCCTCTCCATCCAACTAAACCCACAGAATTTCTCATTTCCTATTTATTTCACCATATAATAATAGCTTAAAATTATTAATAATCTGAATTATTAAATTTATAATAAAAATTTTTAATGCGCACTAACATAAAAAAATATGCAAAAAAAGAAATTACCACACATAACTTCAATTTGAAATTTTAATAAAATTCTCTTAAAAAATAATATAACTTCTTTTTTACAAAAAATGTTGATTTTATTAATGAAATTTAATTTAAATAAGATAAAAATTAAAACTTGAAAAAATTTTAATATAATATTTTTTAAAATTAATTGTTATTAAAAATATTTTTTAATTTTTAATATCTTTATGAACACAAATATATATACTAATAAATAACCCAAAACATTATAATTATTAAACTTTTAAATTCTAATCAAATTGAAATTTGTAAATATTGTCTATGATTAGTTCTATCTAAAAAATGATGTTTACGCATTTGAAAAAAATAAAAGTATTTTAATAAAATTAAATTATGAAAGAAATGATCTCTTCGACTATTTTACTAATTCTAATCATGGATCCATTAGGAAATCTCCCAATATTCATGTCTATATTAAAAAACATTGAACCAAAACGACGTCGTATTGTACTACTTAGAGAGATGTTAATAGCTTTATTAATAATGTTATTATTTTTATTTTCTGGAGAAAACATTCTTAAATTCTTAAATCTAAAAACCGAAACAGTGTCTATATCAGGTGGAATAATTTTATTTCTAATAGCTATAAAAATGATATTCCCTTCTAAAAATAACAAAAATAATACAAAAAATAAAAATGAAGAACCATTTTTAGTACCTCTAGCAATTCCACTAATAGCAGGACCATCACTTTTAGCTACATTAATATTATTGTCACACGAATACTTAAGTAAATTAACATATCTAACGATATCCTTATTAATCGCGTGGACATGCACGGCAATAATTTTATTACTATCAAATATGTTTTTACGTTTATTCGGACCTAAAGGAGTTGATGCCTTAGAACGATTAATGGGACTAATTTTAATTATGCTATCAACTCAAATGTTTTTAGATGGTGTAAAATCTTGGTTTCAAATTTAACAATGTATATAAAATACATTTTAATGTAAAAAAAAAATATAAAAAAAATACTTTAAAATCTAAAAACTCAGAATTAACAATTAATACCTATAAAATTTAATATATACTGTACTTTATAACACAATATCAAATATTAACAAAACATGTAAAAATATTAATATAACTTTAAAATCAATAATTTTAAATTCTTCTAAATGCTAAAAATAAAGACCAAAAAATATCTATATACGTTCTAATTTCAACAAAAATTTTTAAAACAAAAATCTCTTTAAAAAATAATTGTACGTGAAAAGGATATAAACTTAAAATTTGGTATACCTTTTAAAAATTTAATTTTAATGAAAAATAAATATATGGAAAGAAAATGTCAACTATTAAAATAACAGATTTAAAACTTTTAAATAAAAGAGTTCTCATACGATCTGATTTAAATGTACCTATTAAAAATAAAAAAATTATTTCTTATGCTCGTATTCATGCGTCACTACCAACTATTGAATTAGCATTAAAAGAAAATGCAAAAGTTATTATAACTTCTCATTTAGGAAGACCAATAGAAGGAGTATACAACTCAGAACTATCATTACGCCCTATTTATGAATATTTTAAGAAAAAATTTAACAATACGAAAGTACATTTTCTAAAAAACTATTTACATGGAATAGAAATATGTTCAGGAGAACTAGCCATATTAGAAAATGTAAGATTTAATAAAGGCGAAATAGAAAATGATACTCATCTATCTAAAAAATATGCCAGTTTATGTGACATATTCGTAATGGATGCTTTTGGTTCATTACATAGAAATGAATCATCTACTTATGGACTTTCAAAATATTCAAAAATTGCATGTGTTGGATTACTACTAGAATCAGAACTAAAAACATTGAACAATATTCTCAAAAATCCGAAAAAACCTATGGTTACAATTGTTGGAGGTGCTAAAGTATCTACTAAATTTAACATTTTAAAAACGTTAGCAAAAATATCAGATACATTAATAGTAGGTGGAGGTATTGCTAATACATTCATAGCGATTGACAATAACGTTGGTAGATCTCTACACGAACCTAATTTTATAAATCAAGCTAAATCATTGCGCGATAATTATAATATTTTTATACCAACAGATTCCCTTGTTAGCACTACTTTTAATGAAAATAGTATAGGAGTTAATAAAGAAGTTTCGAACATTGAAGAAAATGAAGAAATTATGGATTTTGGAAAAAATACAATAAAAAATATGATATTAATATTAAAAAATGCAAAAACCATATTTTGGAATGGACCAGTAGGAGTTTTTGAATTTAAAAACTTTCAACAAGGAACAAAAACACTTGCTGAAACTATTGCGAAAAACAACAATGCTTTTTCAATAGCAGGAGGAGGAGATACTTTATCTGTAATAGAAACATTAAATATAAAAAATAAAATTTCTTATGTATCCACCGGAGGAGGTTCTCTTTTAAAAATTTTAGAACAAAAAAAGCTTCCAATAATGAAACTATTAGAACGCCGTATTTAAAAAATAGCTACCATCTATTATTCTTCAATAGGATGTTAATATGTGTAAAATTTTAAATTTTATAAAGCCAGGTGTAATTAATGGACTTGACGCACTAAAAATGTTCGAAATAGCCAAAAAAAATTTTTTTGCAATACCTGCAATAAACTGCGTAGGTACTGACTCCATAAATGCTGTTTTAGAATCTGCAAAAAAAGCAAATAGCCCAATAATAGTACAATTTTCCTATGGAGGTTCAACCTTTATTGCGGGAAAAGGATTAAATACAAAAAAATTACATAAACAAGCAATACTAGGCGCTATATCAGGTGCTCAACACGTACATCTAATGGCAAAATACTACAAAATTCCTGTAATTTTACATACTGACCACTGTAATAAAGAAACATTACCTTGGATAGATGAATTAATTGAAAAAGGGAAAAAATATTTTAAGACTTATAAAACTCCTCTTTTCACTTCACATATGATAGATTTATCAAACGAATCCTTACAATTCAATTTGAATACTTGTGCAGAATATTTAAAAGAAATTAAAAACATTAACATGATGTTAGAAATAGAATTAGGTTGCACAGGAGGAGAAGAAGATGGAATTGATAATTCCGATATAGACAATTCTTTATTATACACTAAACCTATAGATGTTAATACTGCATATGAAAAACTATCTTTAATTGATCCTTGCTTTACTATTGCAGCATCTTTTGGAAACGTTCATGGAGTTTATAAATCAGGTAACATTCATTTAAAACCTAATATTTTAAAACAATCACAAGAATATGTTAGAAAAAAACACAATTTATCTTTTAATCCGTTGAATTTTGTATTTCATGGAGGATCAGGATCTTTATTACAAGATATTCAAAAATCTATTAAATATGGAGTTGTTAAAATGAATATAGATACTGATGTTCAATGGGTAACTTGGAAAGGAATACTAAAATTTTATAAAAAGAATCAAATTTATTTACAAAATCAATTAGGAAATCCACTAGGATTAGACAAACCCAATAAAAAATACTATGATCCCAGAACTTGGATTCGGTATTCTCAAATATCAATATTTAACTATTTGCAAAAAATGTTTAAAATACTAAAATCTTATAATACTTTATAAAAATAATTATATATAATTACATTAAAAAATAAGAATTATATGTTCTTAAATTCATTTATACACACTATATAATACTAACTATATAAAGTTATAACATCAAAATAGAAACACTTTTAAAATATAAATATTATGAAAAAAATAAATGTAGTTGATGATATTAATCACGCAGGAAATTGGTTAATACGTAATCAAGAACTAATATTAAGTTACATTATAAATCTTGTGTCATCTATCATGATTCTAGTAATAGGGTTTTTCATAGCTAAAGCAATTTCAAATGTTATCAAAAAAATTTTAATCACTAGAAATATTGATTTTACTATCTCTGGGTTTCTTTCTGCCTTAGCAAAATATATAGTTATCACATTTTTTTTAATAGCGTCTCTAGGATGTATTGGAGTTCAAACTACGTCTGTCATAGCAATATTAGGTGCTGCAGGAATGGCTGTTGGATTAGCTTTGCAAGGATCACTATCAAATTTTGCAGCAGGAGTATTGTTAGTAATATTACGTCCACTTCGAATTGGAGAATATGTAAATCTAGAAAACATATCTGGAACAGTTTTAAATATTCATATATTCTACACTACACTTAGAACATTGGATGGAAAAATTGTAGTTATGCCCAATGGAAAAATTATATCAGGAAATATAATAAATCATTCCAGAGAAAAAACTAGAAGAAATGAATTTATTATCAGTGTTGCACACAACTCTGACATTGATCTAGTAATAAAAGTATTAAAAAATGTTTTAGAAAAAGATAAGAGAGTTATAAAAAATAAAGACATAGTCGTAGGATTAAGTGAATTAACTCCATCTTCACTAAATTTTATCGTACGTTGTTGGAGTAATACAGATGAATTGAATATAGTATACTGGGATTTAATGGCAAAATTTAAAAAAACATTAGATCTAAACAATATAAGTACTTCTCATTCAAAAATTGAAATATGTTGTCACAAAAAAAACAATTAATAAATTCAATTAACTTAGTAAAAAATATGTTTACATTATACAAATCTTACAATTTTCACCTTCTTTTAAAAAAAGCATGTTCTATTTTTATAAACAAACCATTAAAAAATCCACTTAAACAAGAATTTTTTATAATTCCAAATAAAGAAACAGAACATTGGATTAACATTTACATAGCAAAAAAATACTCAATAGTTGCAAATATCAAATTTTTGCAATTTAATAACTTTATATTGGAAATATTTCAAAAAGTTAATTCTAGAAATAATTTGAAATTAGAATTTGAAAGATATCATATTATTTGGAAAATAATGAATATAAAAAATGTTAAAAATTTTACTAACTTCATTAGTAAAAGCAATTCAAAAATAAAATTGTTCGAAATAGTATCTTACTTATCAAAACAATTTGAAAAATTTTTACTATATCGTTCAGATTGGATATATGAATGGACTACAAACTTAAAAAAAAAAGAACACAATCTAACTCTATAAAATCATATGAAAGTTTATGGAAAACACTCATAGAATACATAAAAGCAAGAAATCAATCTATTCAAAATCTCTCTACTTTTCTATTTCTATTTAACGAAAAAACAAAAAAAAATAATATGAATAAATTTCCATCTAGAATTTTTATTTTTGGAAATAAATTTTTAACACCATATAACTTAATATTTTTAAAAAAAATACAATCAATATGTAAAATACATTTTTTTTATGTAACTCCATATAAACAAGAAAAAAAGATTCTAAAAAATTTTGAAAAAGAACAAGAAAAATACCACACTAATTTAACAAAAAAAAACATATTACACTTTTTTGAAAACACGAGAAAACTCAAAACATCCATAAAAGAAAAATCAAATATTAACACTAACGATCTTTCAACATTTGGACAATATGCATTAGAATACACAATTCTCACAAACCTAATACAAAAGAAAGAAGTAAATCTATTCAAGATCAAAAAACCTGCTTGTTTACTACAAAAAATACAAGAAAAAATAATAAAAAATGATTTCAACCTTCAAAATTATAAAAATATCGAAAATACAAAGAAAAACAAAAATATAATCTTTAAAAATGACAAATCTATTTCCATACATGAGTGTTCAACATTAAAAAGAGAAATAGAAATTTTACACGATAATTTGTTAAGTATACTTAATTCCAACTATGACATATTCTTTCACGATATACTAATAATTAGCAAAGATATTAGTTCATACATTCCATTTATCAAATCTGTATTTAATCCTATTAATAATAAACATCATATTCCATTTTGTATTCTATCCAACAATCATCAAAAAAAATATACGATATTAAAAACCATTATTAAAATATTAAGTCTTCCAGATACTTTTCTTAATAACGAGAAAATTTTTAGTTTGTTGGAAAATCCTTTTATACTTAAAAAGTTTCAAATACCAGAAGAAAAAATAGAAAATTTACGTAAAATACTTCAAAAATCTCAAATACAATTTGAAGAAAACGCAAATTTCAATACACATAAATCGTGTAAAAATATAAAAATTTGCGATTTTAGTAATGAAGCATCAAAAATTTTTCTTGGAAAATCGATGAACGATATTAACTACGTTACATGGAACAAAATGGTTCCTTATAATAAATTGAGTTCTAAAGATTATGAGAATTTTAGCAAATTCGTTACATTTATATCATTTTTAAAAAAATGGAAAAAAAAATTGTCTACTCAAAAATCACTACAATCTTGGAAAACTATTTTCGGAAAATTACTTAATGAACTTTTTGTACAGGATGAAATAGAAAATCAAGAAATAAATTATATAAAAAAAATTTTAGATACAATTATTAATCCTGGAATACAAGAAAATTACGAAAAAAAAATTCCTATTAATTTACTAAAAAACGAGTTAGAAAAAAATCTTTTAAAAAAAATAAACATTTATAATCATGCCTTTGGAAAAGTAACTTTCTGCAATGGCTTTATACTAAGAAATATACCATTCAAAGTTATTCATATACTAGGAATGAATGAAAACTTTGTTTTTCAAAAAATATTAACTGGAAATTTCAATTTAATAAAAAAATATCCAAGAATATGTGATCCTAATAGAAAACACAAATACAAATATTTCTTTTTAGAAACTCTTTTATCTGCAAAAAAAATACTATCAATCAGTTACTATAAAAACTCTGAAAACAACTATGAAACACATGAACCATCTATAATTATAAGCCAGTTATTGTCCTATATATCAAAAAATTTTTACATATTAGAAAAAAGCGAAAAAAAAAATACTAGAGAATTATTTTCTCATTTATATCATGTCCATACAAACAAACCATACGATACTAAAAATTTTTCTAAAAATTTTAATTTTCAAAGTTTTAATGAAACATGGTTAAAAATTTCTCAACTTAAAAAAATAAACACAAATAATTTTAATAAAACTCTGCCAAAAATCCAAAGTGATATAATTAATGTTTCTGATTTAATATCTTTTTGGAAACATCCAGTCAAATATTTTTTTAATAAACGACTGGGTATTAGATTGAATCCAATTACAACTATCAATTTACATGAAGAAAATTATTCAATTACAAAAATTGATCATTACTGGATTAGTATTGATATACTAAATTTTTTATTAAAACAAAAAAATATAAAAAAATTATTTCTATACTATCGATACAAAGGTATTATACCACTTGGAAATTTAGGAAAGATATATTGGGAAAATTGTTTATCTCAGATTATACCACTATACAATACAATAAAATCTATTAAAGAAAAGTTGACACATAAGAAAATTTTTATACAAACAAAAAAATGTGAACTTTTTGGATCATTAAAAAACATAAGTCCAAAGGGACTACTACGTTGGACACCAACTGTTATAAAAAATAAAGATATAATTGCTCTATGGATAGAACACTTAATTTATTGTTCTATACATACAACTGGAAATAATAGTACTATACTCGGACTTAACAAAGACAACTTGTCTTTCACAAAATTAGAAAGTAAAAAAGCAAATTATCTTTTAAATAAATATGTTCATGGATATTTTCAAGGTATGAACAAACCTATATTGCTAACAAATTCAGGAATTAATTGGTTAAAATGTATTCATAAAAAAAGACAAACAAGCATTTCTGAAAGTAAAAAAAAAATAATCGAAACATGGGAAGGAAATAATTGGAATTCGGGAGAAAAAAACGATTTGTACTTAAAAAAGGTAATAACTACTTTAAGCAAAGAGAATATTTCTAAAATATGTGAAACAGCTAAAAAATGGATACTACCCATAATACAATATACTCAAAAAAATAACTAAAACTATTAAAATATACAATAAAAAATTAATTTATAATTAAGAAAATTATGAGATCAGAAAAATCTGTACCTATTTTAAATACAAATCATTTTCCACTATCAGGAAAAATATTAATTGAAGCATCAGCAGGAACAGGAAAAACATTTTCTTTAGTTACTTTATATTTAAAATTATTGCTAGGACTTGGAAAAGACAATTCAGTTCAAAAAGCATTTTTAGTTCAAGAAATTTTAGTAATAACATTTACAAAGCATACAAAAAAAGAACTAAAAAATAGAATAAAAATATATATTCATGATTTCAAAAAAACTTGCTTAAAAAAAAATGAAAACTGTATTTTATATCATTTATTTAAAAAAATTAAAAACTTGGATAAAGCTATATATTTATTATCACAAGCAGAACAATCAATTCATACATTAGAAGTGTACACTATACATGAATTTTGCTACCAAGCCTTAAAAATTAACAAATTTTTATCTAATATTTTTTTTCAAAAAAAAATAGCAAAAAATGTATATCATTTATATCTACAATCTAGTATTACATTTTGGAACGAATGCTTCAAAAACTTACCAAAAAATATTTTGAACATTATTTTGAAATATTTTAAAAATCCAAGTTTTTTGTTAAAAAAAGTATTTCCATTCCTGTTAAATGAAAGTTTTGTAAAAAAAAAATATGTTAAGAATAAATTAAACATTGTCCAAAGTTATGACATATTAATTAAAAAAATAAAAATCTTTAAAAACACATGGTTAAAATATCATAAAACAATATTTAGTATAATTAATAAATCTCAAGCAAATAAAAAAGTTTATACTAAGTCTAATTTAAACAGATGGGTTAATAACATTACAATTTGGTCTTTAACAAAATCAGAAAATCTTAACATTCCAAAAGATCTAAAATACTTTCAAAAACAATACTTAATCGAAAAAAATTATTCTGAAAGTGTTTCTGAAAACGAGATATTTGAAATTACTGAAAAATTTCTAAAAATAAATTTTTCGTTAAAATCTGCATTTATAATAGAAACGATTATAAAAATAAAAAAACATTTTACTCAAAGAAAACAACAATTAGGAATATTTGAGTTCGACGATTTAATTCAATTTGTTATTTCAATTTTAGAAAAAAAAAATAAAAGTTTTATAAATACACTCGCTAAGAAATATCCAGCATTGTTAATTGATGAATTTCAAGATACAAACTATAAACAATATAAAATATTTGAAAAAATTTATTCATCAAATAAACATCTGTTCGTTTTAATCAGCGATCCTAAACAAGCTATTTATGAATTTAGAGGAGCAGATATTTCATCATACATAAAAGCAACAAAAAATATAAAACAACGTTACCATCTTGAAATTAATTGGAGATCGTCTAAAGAAATAATAGACAGTATAAACTTACTATTTTCAAGAACTAAAAATATTTTTATGCACTCTAGAATTAAATTCATTTCATTAAAATCAAGATATAAATACAAACAAATAAAATTTGAGATAAATGGAAAAATTCAACCAGCTCTACGGTTTTTGTTAAATAAAGAAAGAATAACGACAATCAGTGATTATAAAAAATGGATATCTAAAAGCTATGCAAAATATATTTCGTTTTGGATTAACGAAGGTAAAACAAAAAATGCTACTATTACATATAAAAATAAAACGGAATTTGTATCTGAAAAAAATATTTGTATATTAGTAAATAACAAAAAAGAAGCATATATTATGCAAATAGCTTTACAAGAACTAAACATTAAAACAACATATCTTTCAAAACGAGAAAGCGTATTTCACACTAATGAAGCAATAGAAATATTATGGATTCTTCAAGCAATTTTAAATCCTAAAAATGAAGCTACATTAAAAAGAGCGATATCAACAACGATTATATCTATTCAAAGCAAAAAAATCGATTGCATTACGCAAAAACATTCGTTCTGGTCAAATTTGATAAATCAATTTTACAAATATTTAATCATTTGGGAAAAATTCGGCATTACACACGTTATTCATAAAATAATAATAAATTATAGAGTAAAACATCAAAATGATACTTTAAAGAAAAATGTACCTAACATTGATTATATATTACAAATTACCAAACTATTAGAAATTAGAAGCAATAAAAATAAAAGCAAACATATTCTAATATCATGGTTAGAAAAAAAAATAGTAAACAAAAATGATGTTCCTTATAAAGATTATATAAATATTAAAAATAACAATAACTATGTGCAAATTGTAACTATTTATAAATCAAAAGGACTCGAATATCCAATAGTATGTATTCCATTTTTCACAACTCACTACAATAATCATAACACATCCAAACTTTTTAACGACATTAAATTAAATTTAAAAAACGAAAAAACACTATTGTCAGAACAAATGAGACTACTATATGTAGCATTAACCCGTGCAATAGTACATTGTTTTGTAGGAATTGCATTCATTACACGTAAAGTAAAAAAACATGAAAATTACTATTCAAATTTGTATAAAAATGCTCTAGGAAATATCCTAAAAATAGATAAAAAGTTAAATTTTGAAGAATTAAATGAAATACTTAAAAAAATTGACCCTAACAAAAATATACGAACTACTTCTAAAATACCAGAATTTCAAATTAAAGATAAAGAAAAAATCGTAAAAGTTAATACTTTAAGTAATCAAATATTTACAAGAAAATTTCAATGCAACTATATAATAACTAGCTACTCAAATTTAAAAAAAGAATATAAATCAAACATATTACCAACAAAAAAAATATATACTAATACTAATTACAATAAACCTGAAATACCTCAAAAAAAAGTTCAACTAACATCATATGCTTTTCCAAAAGGGAAAAAGTTTGGAATATTTATTCATAAAATTTTAAAAAACATTAATTTTAAAAAAAAAATTAATAATGATTGGATATCTCATCAACTTATACAAAATGACTTTAGCAAAACGTGGTCTGAATCAATAAAAAAATGGATAAAAAAAATATTACACACACCACTAAATTCTGATAATCTTGTACTATCTAAATTATCCCAAGAAAACTGTATAAAAGAATTAAAATTCTTTTTTCCTATAGAAAACCAATTAACAAATAAAAAATTATACGAAATTTTTAAGATGTCAAATCGACCAAATAAAAACTTTTTTCCAGAGCACTTAAACCCTATTAAAGGCATGTTCACAGGATCAATAGATTTGGTATTTAAACGCAAGAAGAAATATTATTTATTAGATTATAAATCAAACTGGTTAGGAGATTCAAACTATTGCTACGCAATAGAAAATATAGAAAGTGCAATAATTTCCAACTACTACGACTTGCAATACCAAATTTATAGTATTGCATTACACAGATATTTAAAACAAAGAATTAAAAATTATTGTTTTCTCAAACATTTTGGAGGAATATACGTTTTATTCTTGAGAGCTATAGAAAATAGAAATTTGAATACAGGTCTGTTCTTTACATTACCTAAATTAAATAAAATAATAGAACTTAACAATTTTTTTAAAAAAATCGAATAAAATATAATATGAACATCTTATTTTTATTAAAAAAAGCTATTTCGAGAAAGATAATTTGCCCATTGGATTATTTTTTTTGTTGTTCTGTAGCTCAAAAAGAATCTCAAAAAATTATGTTACTATCTGCTTGTATACATTACTGGATTCGAATGAAACATACATGTCTCCCAATATCTTACTTTGAAGAACAAAAAATATTTTATAAAAAAGAAAACAATGCTTTAATTAAAAAAATATGGAAAACGGCAAATTTGTCAAAAAATTTTAAGCCAGAAATATTTAAAAGTTCAATAATAAGCAATGGAAATCGTGCTACTCCTCTTATTTTTCTCAATGAAAAAATATATTTTTATAAAACATGGATAGCAGAAAAAAAAATTTTTAAATTCATTTCTCAATCTAATAATATTAAAATAAAACAATTAACTTCTATTAAAGAAAAAATAATTACTTTATTAAAAAAATGTACAGAAAATTCACAAAAAATTGCAATTATTTTATCAACTGTTAAAAAAATAACATTCATAATAGGAGGTCCAGGAACAGGAAAAACCACAATAGTTTCAAATATATTAGAAGTTATGATGACTATTTCTAAAAAAAAAATAAAAATTCAATTAGCAGCTACGACAGGAAAAGCAGCAAATCACCTTACTGAATCTATTAAAAAATGTATGTTAAATATACCTCTCTTTAAAAACAACAAACGTATTCTAATATCTCCTGCAATTACTTTACATAGACTTTTAAAAATAAATAATATTCAAAACACGTACTCAGATAAAAAGAATACTGTTTTAGATATAGACATACTAATTATAGACGAATCTTCTATGATTGACATTTTTGTTATGGAAAAATTAATTGACAATATATCAAAAAAAACTAGAATCATATTTCTAGGAGATCACAACCAACTTCCTTCAATAAATTGTGGACACGTTTTAAAAGATATATACAGCTACTACAAACATGGATATAGCGAAAATATAATCAAAATTATAAATTACTTTAATATTTTTGAAATTAACCATGTTAATGGTTACAAATTTTCCAACATAAACGATAAAATATGCATTTTAACGAAAAACTATCGTTTTAATATTAAATCTAATATTTTTAAAGTATCCAAAAAAATTATACAGAATACGTCAAATAATTTCAAAAAATTATTTCTAAATAACTATCGTGATATTAAATTTTATTCTCTGAAAACTAAAGACGATTATAAAAAAATGATCTCAAAATTAGTTGAAAATTATGAAAATTATTGGAATATCCTAAAAGAAAAAAACATGCCTCTCAATGCAATACTAAATTTTAAAAAATATAGATTAATGTGTATATTTAAAAATGGTCCATTTGGAGTCGAAGGTTTAAATAAAGAAATAGAAAAAAGAATGAAAAAATTAAAATTCATTCAAAATAACGATGTTAATAGTAAAGAAATATATTTTGGACAACCGATATTAATTTTAAAAAATAATTATACAATAAAATTGTATAACGGAGATGTAGGAGTAATTATGTATGATCACAACAAAGAACTAAAAGCATTTTTTTGTAATCATAAAGAAAAAACACGATCTATACCAATTAATTTACTACCAAAGTTTCAAACAAATTGGGCTACAACAGTACATAAAACCCAAGGATCAGAATTTTATCATTCAACTTTAGTATTACCTAATTTTGATTCCGAAATTTTAACTAAAGAATTAATTTACACTGCTGTTACAAGACCTAAAAAAAAACTAACTGTATACAGTAGTAAAAAAATATTTTTAAGATCTATACAAAAAGAAACGAAAAGATGCAGTGGACTTTCTATAAATGAATGTTCATACTAAATACAAATTAAAATACTAAAAAATTCTTAAAACGTTTAATATTATATTTAATATCTAATTATTATTTAAACTACAAATATTAAAAATTTGGTTGCGGGGGCCGGATTTGAACCGACGACCTTCGGGTTATGAGCCCGACGAGCTACCATACTGCTCCACCCCGCGTCTTATATTTAAGAATATACTATATTATAATAAAGATGCAATCTTTTTTTTAAAAAAACTTTAAAAACATGAAAAATAAAATTATTATAGTATTAATAACGTCAATTTTAAGTTTATGTTCATTTAAAAAAAATAATTCTGAAAAAGTTCATAAACCCAACGTTATAAATAATACAATACAAAAAAAAAATCTTAATACTGCTATTAATGGAAAAATCTCTAATTTAGAAGATGTTTTAAGACAAATTCAAAAAATAAAAAAATTTTCTCCAAAGTTATACAATAAAAACATAAAATTGTATAAATCAGTAAATAAATGGTTAAAATTTAATAGAGATATTAAATATTTAAAATTATTTGGAATAAATTTATTTAAATTAAAAAATATTAATAATTATGGTAATATAAAAATTACAAGCTATTACACTCCAATTATACACGCTAAAAAAAAACCAGAAAAAAAATTTCAATATCCAATTTATGCTATGCCTAGCTTTCAAAAAAAATATAATCGATTACCAAATAGGAAAAATATATATAATGGAATCCTAAAGAAAAAATATATTTTAGCATATAGTAATTCATTAGTGGACAATTTCATTATGGAAATACAAGGTAGCGGAATCGTTGATTACGGTTTTCATAAACCTTTAACTTTGTTTAAATATTCTGGAGAAAACGGATGGCCTTATAAAAGCATTGGAAACTTTCTTATTAAAAATGGCGATATTAAGAAAGAAGACATGTCTATGAAATCTATAATAAAATGGTTTTCTAAACACACATCATTAGAAGCAAAACACTTGTTAGAAATAAATAACTCATTTGTATTTTTTAAACAAGTCAAAAATACATTAGTATGTGGCTCTAGTTCTGTACCTTTAATTGCTAAAACTTCTATAGCAACAGACAAAAATGTCATAAAACCAGGAAATATAATACTAGCTCAAATTCCGATTCTAGATGAGTTTGGAAAATTTAATAATAAATATGAAAATAGAATTTTAATTTCATTAGATGTAGGTGGATCAATTAAAGGACAAAAAATAGATATTTACCAAGGAATAGGAAAGCATGCCGGAATAAAAGCTGGGTTTTATAACCATTATGGATATGTTTGGATATTAAAATAAAAAATAACAATGAAAATTTTAAAAACAAAATAAAATATAAACTACGCATATGAAAATAATTAAAAATACTGTCTTAGCACAAACAGAAAAAATTGCTATAATAATTAGCAGATTTAACTATTTTATTAATCAAAATTTACTAAGTGGATCACTCGATACTCTTAAACGAATTGGACAAGTCAAATCTGAAAATATAACTATAATACACGTACCAGGAACTTTTGAAATACCAATTATTGCAGATATTATAGCTAGCCAAAAAAAATACGATGCCATAATAGTGTTAGGAACGATTATAAAAGGTAAAACTCCTCATTTTTCGCTACTTTCGAATGAAATTAGCAAAAAAATTTCTAGTATCAGTATTCAATATAAAATTCCAATTTCTTTTGGAATAATTGTAGCTAATAATATTCAGCAAGCAATTGAACGTTCAGGAACAAAAATGGGAAATAAAGGCTCAGAATCAGCATTAGTAACATTAGAAATGATTAATATCATTAATAAAATTAATAATGATTAAGATATATTTTTTTTAAGATTAAAATCTTTATAAATTTATAGAATAATCGAATATACATTAAAAAAGATACTACAATATTATATGATATTAGATGAATTCGAAATAATTAAAAAATATTTTAGTAAAACGTTAAAAAAATTTGATGAAAACGTAATACAAGATATTGGTGACGACTGCGCACTTGTAAAAATTCCAAAAAATCATGTTCTCGCGATCAGTACTGATACGTTAACAGAAAAGATTCATTTTCTTAAAGACATGCATCCTTCCGATTTAGGTTACAAAATTGTTGCAGTAAATCTTAGTGATTTAGCTGCTATGGGGGCAAAACCTAAATGGATTACAATATCATTAACCTTACCAAAAATTAATGCTCTTTGGATAAAACACTTTAGTGAATGTTTATTCAAAACATTAGATTCATATAATATGAAGTTAATAGGAGGAAATACAACTAGAGGACCGCTAAGCATAACAGCAAGTATTTATGGAATAATTCCCAAAAATCAAGCTTTGCTAAGAAACAAAGCAAAAATTGGAGATTTAATATATGTTACTGGTACTCTGGGAGATAGCGCAGCGGGTTTATTCTTACTCAAAAACAAACCTAAAACTATGACAAAAAGTCTCAATTATCTTGTAAAAAAACATTTACGACCAATTCCAAGAATCATGCATGGACAATTATTAAGAAATATTGCTAGTTCTGCTATTGACATATCAGATGGATTATTTTCAGATTTACAAAAAATTTTAAATTTTAGTCAATGTGGGGCAAATATTAATTTAAATAAGTTACCAATTTCTAACGTTTTAAAAGAAAACTTTTCGAAAAAAAAATGGTTAAAATTTGCTACCAATTCTGGAGAAGATTATGAATTATGTTTTACTATACCAAAAAAAAATATATCAAACTTAAAGAATGCTATTAATCATCTAGGAATACAATATAATTGTATTGGAGAAATTGATCACATTAAAAATGGATATAATATATTTTATCGTGGAAAAAATATAAATTTTTCATGTAAAGGATATAACCATTTTTTAAAAAATAATGAATAAATATTGATTAGTACAATATAATAATATTTCATAAGACGATTAAAAATTATTTTTATCTGTGCAATTATTACTGTAAAAATTATGAAAAATAATGCGAAAGACATCTTTTACATGAAAGAAGCAATAAAAATAGCGAAAAAAGGAGAGTTAACTACATCGCCTAATCCAAATGTAGGATGTATAATAGTTAAAAATGACATAATTATCGGGACAGGATGGCATAAAAAGTCTGGAAAACCACATGCAGAAATATATGCTTTGAAAAAAGCAGGAGAAAAAGCAAAACAATCTACAGTATATATTACTTTAGAACCATGTTGTCACTTTGGGAAAACTCCTCCTTGTTGTATTGCATTAATTAAAGCAGGCGTTGCAAAAGTAGTAATATCATCCTTAGATCCTAATCCTATGGTATCTGGGAAGGGGATTCAATGGCTTAAAAAAGAAGGAATTATAGTAAAAGTAGGAATTATATCTTATGCAGCTGAGAGTATAAATAAAGGGTTTTTCCAAAGAATGCGTATAGGAATACCTTGGATTCAATTAAAACTAGCTAGCTCAATAGATGGAAGAACTGCTTTAAAAAACGGAATAAGTAAATGGATTACGTCATCTAAATCACGTCAAGATGTTCAAATATATAGAAAAAAATCTGATGCTATAATTAGCAGTAGTCACTCCGTTATTATGGACAATGCTTTATTAACTGTTAGAAAAATTCATAGAATAGAAGATAAAAAAAAATATTTAAAAAATCAAGAAACGATTAAACAACCACTCCGTATTATTATAGATAGTAAAAATCGCATGACACCATTTCATAGATGCATCAAAGAACCCGGAAAAATATTATTAATACGTCTCAAATATGACAGAAATCGTTGGCCTAAAAATGTAGAACAAGTAATATTAAAAAACAATACATTTAGAATTAATTTAATTGATCTTCTAAAATTATTAGGAAAGCGACAAATAAATAAAGTTTTAATAGAAACAGGGGCATCACTATCCGGAGCTTTTCTAAAACTAAATGTTGTAAATGAAATAATAATTTACATGGCACCAAAAATGTTAGGAAACTACTCAAAACCATTATTTATGTTAGAAAATTATAAAAAATTGCAACTAGTACCTCAATTCAGTTTCAAAAATGTTAAAAAAATAGGAAAAGATATAAGACTAATTTTAATAAAAAATAAAAAAGGAAATACAACTTATTTATGAAACCTCTAGCTAGAAGAAAAGCGCGAGAATGTGCAGTACAAGCGCTATACTCGTGGCAATTAACTAAAAATAATATCGAAGAAATAGAAAATCAATTTTTTGAAAAAAAAAATTTAAAAAATATTGATAAAGTATATTTTCATGAATTGATCGTAGGAATAACAAAACATCAAAAGTACTTAGATTCATTAATGGAACCTTACTTATCTCGAGAAATAAGTAAACTAGGGCAGATAGAAAAAGCAATACTTCGAATTTCTTTTTATGAACTAAAAAAAAGACAAGACATTCCTTACAAAGTAACAATAAATGAAGGAATAGAATTAGCAAAATTATTTGGAGCAGAAGAAAGTCATAAATTTATTAATGGTGTTTTGGACAAAGCTGCCGCAAATATTAGAAATCATAAAAATTAAACAAATAGTAACATTATTTATTTAACCATGACAAAATTTTTTTCAAAATTCCATCTGAATCTAATTCATATTTTCTACGAATTTCCGATTGATCGCCATGAGGAACAAATATATCTGGAATTCCAATATTTAAAATAGGAATAGTAATTTTATTTTTCATAAAAAACTCATTTACACTGCTTCCAGCACCTCCTGAAACCATTCCTTCTTCTAAAGTTACAAAAAAATGATGATTTTTAGTCAAACATAAGATTAAATTGATATCAAGAGGCTTTACAAAACGCATATCTACTAAAGTAAAATCTAACTTTTTAGCTACTTTTTCGGCAAAAATACATAATGGCCCAAAATTCAAAATAGCAATTTTTTTTCCAAATCGTTTTATGATGCCTTTACCAATAGGTATAATATTCATTGATTTTAAAGATGTTCCAATTCCCATACCTCTCGGATATCTAACTACACTTGGACCATTGCGATAACAATATCCGGTATATAACATTTGAAAACACTCATTCTCATCGCTTGGAGTCATGATTACAATATTTGGTATGCATCTAAGATAAGTTAGATCAAATACTCCCTGATGCGTTTCACCATCTTGTCCCACTATTCCACCTCTATCAATCGCAAATAAAACTGGTAATTTTTGTAATGCTATATCATGTATAACTTGATCATATGCCCTCTGAAGAAAAGTTGAATAAATTGCTAGAACAGGCTTATATCCACTAATTGCTAAACCAGCAGAAAAAGTTACAGCATGTTGTTCTGCTATTGCAACATCAAAATATTGTTCAGGAAAAAATTTTGAAAAATTAACCATTCCTGAACCTTCTGTCATAGCAGGCGTAATTCCTATTAACTTTTTATCTTTTTTAGCTATAGTACACAACCAATTTCCAAACACTTCAGAATAAGTAAGAATATCTTTTCTAGTAGAACAAATTTTTCCAGTATTTATATCAAACTTAGGAACAGAATGCCATTCTGTCGGATTCAACTCAGCAGGAAAATAACCTTTTCCTTTCTTAGTTATTATATGAAGTACGCTAGTATACTTTTGACTACTTAATCTACTAATAAAATCAATTAATAAAAATATGTCATGACCATCCAAAGGTCCGAAATATTGAAATCCAAAATCATTAAAAAAAGTATTATAAAATTTCATATCTCTTAAATACTCTTTTTGATATACTACATCCTTATTTAAAAAATCAGATTTAATACAAAAATTTTTTCTTTCTTTATATTTTTTTATTAAATTATGATCAATGGAAATTTTTGAAAAACATAAATTTAAAGCACCAACATTCTTAGAAATAGACATACTATTATGATTTAATATAATTAATAAATGGATATTATGATGTCCAGCATGATTCATAGCTTCAAAAGCCATACCAGAAGTGATTGCTCCATCTCCAATAACACATACAGTTCGTCTATTTTTGTTTTCTTTGTTTGAAGCGATTGCCATACCTACTCCAGCACTAATGGAAGTAGCAGCATGTCCTCCACCAAAAGCATCGTATTTACTTTCTTTCCTATAAGGAAAAGGATGTAATTTACTTTTTTTGTTAATATCTTGAATATCACTTCTTCCAGTCAAAATTTTATGAGGATATGTTTGATGACCAACATCCCAAATTAAATTGTCGAAAGGAGTATCAAATACATAGTGTAATGCGACTGTTATTTCAATAACACCTAAACTAGAAGATAAGTGTCCACCAGATTTACTAACAATATCTATTAAATATTGACGTAACTCATAACATAACTGAGGTAACTTTTCAATAGGTAGCAACTTTAATTTTTTAACTGAACGCGCAAAATGTAATATCGGATATTTTTTACGATTAATAATCATTAAAAACTCATTATAACAGTTATTTATCAAAAATAATTACGTAATGTGCTAATTCTGCTAATAACTTAACATCTATATATTCATCCGATAACGTTTTTAAACATAGTAATGCATTTTTATAAAGTTCTTCTAACTTTTCTTTGGATTTATGTAAACCTAAAATTAAAGGAAAAGTGTTTCCTACACAATTCTCACCAGACCGTCGGTAAAAATCTATACGAGTTTTATCATTTTTAAAATCAATAATGTCATCTCTTAATTGCAGGGCAAAACTAATGTTTTTAGAATATTGTAAAAATGTTGAAAATATTTTGTCATTTTCTTGACAACAAAAAGTTAACATGAATCGCACTGCAACGTCAATTAAGGATCCAGTTTTGTACCAATACATTCGTTCTAATTCATTTAATGTAACAGACTTACGTTTAAATTCTAAATCAAAAAATTGACCTGCACACATTCCTAATATTCCAGAAGAATTTGATAAATTTAAAATCATGTTTACTTTTTTACTATCAGATATTTCTTTTAAATGTAGACGAGCTAAAATATTAAAAGATAAACATTGCAAAGCATTTCCAGCTAGTATAGCAGTAGATTCTCCAAATTTTTTATAACAAGAAAGCTTATTCCTTCTAAATTCGTCATGATCTAATGCTGGCAAATCATCATGTATTAAAGAATACGAGTGCATAAATTCAATAGAAGAAGCAAGATGATCTGTAATGCTTATATGAATTTTAAATATTTCTCCAAGAATATACATTAATACAGGTCTAATTCTTTTTCCTCCTGAAAAGACTCCATATTTTATAGCACCTAACAATAAAGTGTCTTGAAAAGGCAAATTTTCTAAAAAGTTTAATATAAATCTATCAATTCTATTTTGTTTATC
Organism: Buchnera aphidicola (Schlechtendalia chinensis); assembly: GCF_001648115.1. Lineage (NCBI taxonomy): Bacteria > Pseudomonadati > Pseudomonadota > Gammaproteobacteria > Enterobacterales > Erwiniaceae > Buchnera > Buchnera aphidicola. The sequence continues at coordinate 478,126 of NZ_CP011299.1, forward strand.
TTTCAAAAATTCCGAAAAATCCATTTTTAATACCTACGAAATTAACTTCAAACAAATTTAAATAAAATATATATTAATATACTGCATAATACAACACGTTATAAAAAACATAGCTAAATTAAAATAACATCTCTCTAGAAAATTCTAAAAATGATATTTCAATAGCATTATACCATAACCTAGAATATTAATATTATATATATAGTTATTATACTTTTATATATATAAATATTTATGACTATTACATAAAATATCTATACCAACAAAATTTTAAGAAAACTACATTTTTAAACATAAAAAATTAACAAAAAACCATATACAATTTAAAATTAAAGTAATAAAAAGTAAAAAGTAACTATTAAAATTATTTAAAAAAAATCCTCCTAAAACACTCCCTATAGAAGAACCTAAAAATTGACTAATAGAATATACTGCCATAGAAGTTCCTTTATAACGTATAGGAGCATTTTCACTCACTAAAATTGGAAGTATCATTTCAAAAAAGCTAAAAACTACAAAAAACGTTTGTATTGCAAAAATAAGAAAAAAACTATTTTTTTCAAATAATAACAACATACAGTTAGATAACATTAATCCACATATTGATAATAAAATTACTAATTTTTTGTTTTCGTTTTTATTAAAATAACTGCTAATGGGTGATGCAATCACAAAAGAAATCACAATAGTAATAAAATATACAATCCATGAAATATGACTAAAATATGTATAAAAACGTAATTGTAATGGTATGAAGAAAAAATATAATACTAATATCATATGTAAAAAAAAGATATTTAAATTTAATTGAAACAATTTAAAATTTTTGCATATATATATAAAATTCTTAAATTCGTCCTTCAAATAAAATTTTTCGGTAAAAGATACAAAAGATGGAATTACAAAAAAAACTATTATAATACATATTATAGATAATAAAATTCCTACAAGAAACAAATATCGAAAACCAAAAATTTGAACTATAATTGGACTAATAACCACAGAAATAATGAAACTTATTCCAAAACTAATACCTAATAATCCCATCGCTTTTGTTCTATTTTTTTTTGATATTACATCAGACAATAATGCCATACATACCGAAGATATTGCTCCCGATCCTTGTAAACTACGTCCTAATATGATTCCAAAAATAGAATTGCTTAAAAAGCATATACAACTTCCTATAAAAAAAAACAATAGTCCTAAAATAATAACAAATTTTCTGCCTATCTTATCTGATAACCATCCATATGGAATTTGAAAAATAGCTTGAAAAAGTCCATATATTCCAACTGCTACACCTACTAAAAATGTAGTACTATCTTTTAAAAAAATTCCATAAGTACTAAATACAGGCAAAACTATAAACATGCCAATTACTCGTAAAGAAAAAATAATACATATCCCTATGATTATATTTCGTTCCTTTAAATCAAAATTAAGTATATTCATAATGAATCATTTTTTTATTGCAATAAAAGTAATTTTTAATATAATAAATCAAATATTGTAATATTAAAATTTTACTTTTAAAAATTTAAAAATATACAAACTTTATAATATATAAAAGTGAGAAAATTATATGAATGACAAAATTTTTAAGAAAAATACAAATTGGAGTGAAAAAATAGCTAAAGAAATCGCAAAAAAAGAATCTATTACTATTACTCGAGACCATTGGATAGTTATATATACTATTCGAGATTTTTATTTAAAATTCAATTTAACACCATCCATGAGAATTTTAATAAAAATTTTAAAAAAAAAACTGAAAAAATGACAAGTTGTTATCTATTTAAATTATTTCCTCTCGGTCCAACTCAACAAGCAAGTAAAATAGCAGGAGTTCCACAACCATCAAATTGTCTTTAAAAAATAATATAAAAAATTTTAATAAAACATTTTTAATTAATATAATCAAGAGCCATCATGATATTTGTCACAAAAATTAGTAAAATAGAATGATAAAAAATATTTTTTGCCCATAAAACATGATCATAATCATTTTTATATTTTTTTTCTGAAAGAAAAATCCATATCATAGATAAAAAAAATATACAAATGAAAAATTTGTGTCCAACATACTTCATAACTGTTAATAAGCAAGAAAATGTTAAAAACAAAAATATAAATATATTTACATGAATTTTAGTTTCTGAAAATGATCTAAAAGAAGGGAAAATAGGTATATTAGCTTTCTTATAATCGTTAAAATGCATAATAAAAATCGCATAAGAATGAGGAATTTGCCATACAAAAAAAATCAAAAACAAATTCAAAACACACAAATCTATATAATTAGTTACAGAACAATAGCCCAAAATAGGAGGAATAGCTCCAGATATGCTTCCAACTAACGTTGAATATATCGATTTTCTTTTTAAAAATAAACTATAGCATACCACATATATTATAAAACCCAAAAAAGATAATAACATACACAATACATTTACAAAATATCCATAAATTAAAAACCCTAATATTCCTAAAAAAATACCGAAAAATATAGATAAATTATAAAAACACGTATTAGTAACCAAAATTCTGTTCTTAGTTCTACTCATGTATTTATCTATGTCAGAATCAATAATATTATTAAAAATACAAGAAGATCCAATGACTAACGATACACTAATCATATTTAAAAATAATAATTTATAATTTATACTTCCTTTTGAAGCTAGCAAAAAACCACCTAAAGAAGATATTAAGTTCCCAAAAATTATTTTTGGTTTTAACAATTCTATAAAAAGTAATATCATACTATTTTAATATATAAATTATGATTTAAATTTTTCATTACCCAATACGATCCAAAAAAAATAATAATTGATATTAAAAATGTGAATACTATTGATATAATATTCCACTTGTATTTTTTAGAAAAATTTAAATGTAAAAAATACTTTATATGAATCAAAACTTGAATCATTAAACAAAGTGTTACTAAAAAATATGTCAATTCTTTAAAAAATATTTGTTTGATAACTAAAAAAAATGGAAGTATAGTTAATATAATTAATGTTAAAAATTTTAGAAACTGAAAAAGATATTTACTTTTTGAATTTAAAACTTTTCTTAAACATGAACAAATCATTTTACTACTCCAAATAAATAAACTATAGAAAAGATAAAAATCCAAACTATATCTAAAAAATGCCAAAATAAACTTAAACAAATAATTCTCGTATAAACTTCTAACGTAATACCAAACTTAATTAATTGTTTTATCATAACTAAAATCCACAAAAGTGCTATAATAACATGAGCACCATGAGTAACTAACAACATAAAAAAAGCTGATAAAAAACCACTACACGACGGACCATGCCCTTGTTTTACAAGATCATAAAGCTCATAAGTTTCAAATGCTAAAAATAAAAAACCTAAAATAAAAGTTATACTTAACCAAAATATAATTTTCCCCGTATAATCCTTTTCTGAATTAATAAAAATAAAACTACAAGCAAAAGAACTAAACAACAAAAAAAAACTCTCTAAAATGATCATAAAAAAATTAAAAATCTCTGGTCCAGATGGACCATAAGCAATATTATCTTTCATAACTATATAAACAGAAAACAATGTTATAAAAATTACAAAATCACTCATTAAATATAACCAAAATCCAAAAAATTTATTAGAACTTAAAGCACTAATTTTGAATTTAGTTGTATCTAATTTTTCATTTATTAAATTACTAACCATTATTTAAGTCCTAATTTTTTAAGATCATTAATACGTTTTTCTTCAATTTTTTTTACGTGTTCTTTAGAAATTATATAACCATTATCAATATAAAACCCTTTTCTTATTAACAAATATATAATTATTAGAAAAGATACAATACACATCCAAAAAATGTTCCAAATTAATGAAAAACTAAAAATTACAGAACACAAACTAATAAAAATCCCTAAACTAGTTTTATTAGGCATATGAATATCAGAATACTCAACATTTTTTAAATTTATTTTCCTGCTATCATTTTTAAATTCCCAAAAGCAATCACGAACACATACTTTAGGCATAATAGAAAAATTATATAATGGAGGAGGAGAAGAGGTTGACCACTCTAGTGTTCTTCCATTCCATGGATCGCCTGTCATATCTCTACAAATACTTCGATCTCGAATAGACACTAACAATTGAATAATCTGACATAAAATCCCAATTGAAATTAAAAAAGTACCAAAAGCAGATAAAATCAGCATAGAATGAAATTGATGATCTATATGTTGACTAAGACGACGAGTCATTCCCATGAGACCTAAAATGTACAACGGCATAAACGCGAAAAGAAATCCAAAAATCCAAAACCAAAACGCACGTTTCCCCCATGATTCAGATAATGTAAACCCAAACATTTTCGGAAACCAATATGAAATTCCAGAAAAACATCCAAATACCACACCACCAATAATAACATTATGAAAATGCGCTATCAAAAATACACTATTATGTAACACAAAATCGACTGCAGGCAAAGAAAGTAAAACACCTGACATTCCACCTATTGAAAAAATAATCAAAAAACCTATGGTCCATAACATTGAAGAATGCATATGAATTCTTCCATTATACATAGTAAATAACCAATTAAAAATCTTTACACCAGTTGGTATTGCGATAATCATAGTAGCTATTCCAAAAAATGAATTGACATTAGCTCCCGCACCCATAGTAAAAAAATGATGTAACCAAACTATGAAAGATAAAATAGTAATTGCAATCGTTGCCCAAACTAAAGACACATACCCAAAAATTCTTTTTCGAGAAAAAGTAGCTACTACTTCAGAAAAAACTCCAAAAACGGGGAGTACTAAAATATAAACTTCCGGATGACCCCAAATCCAAATTAAATTAACATACATCATTACATTACCACCAGAATCATTGGTAAAAAAATGAAATCCAAGATATCTGTCCAAAGTAAGTAATAATAAACTAACAGTTAAAACTGGAAAAGAAGCAAGTATAAGAACATTTGCGCATAACGAAGTCCATGTAAAAACAGGCATTTTAAACAAAGACATGCCAGATGCTCGCATTTTTAAAATAGTGACTAAAAAATTAATAGCTGTTAAAGTCGTTCCTATACCAGACAACTGTATACTCCAAATCCAATAATCAACACCAACTCCAGGACTAAACTCTGTTTCTGATAAAGGTGGATAGCCCAACCATCCGGTTCGTGCAAATTCTCCAATTCCGAGCGAAAGATTTATTAATACAGCACCACTAACAGTTAACCAAAAACTCAAATTATTAAGAAATGGAAACGCAATATCACGAGCTCCAATTTGCAATGGTACTACTAAATTCATTAATCCAATAACTAATGGCATAGCTACGAAAAAAATCATAATAACACCATGAGCCGTAAATATCTGGTCATAATGTTGAGATGATAAAAATCCTATTCCTTCTTCTGAAGAAGCTAAAACTTGTTGAGCACGCATCATGATAGCATCAACGAAACCACGAAATAGCATTACAAAAGCAAGAAAAATGTACATAATCGCAATTTTTTTATGATCTACAGAACAACACCATTCACTCCATATATAATTCCATTTTTTAAAATAAGTAATAATTATCGCTATACAAACAGAGCATACAATAATCATAGAATATGTAATCATTATGATAGGATCATGATATGGAATTGCATCTAAATTCAATCTACCGAACATAGTATATGAATCCTTACGTTTCATTTAAAATGACATTTTTTTAAAAAACAAAACTATTTTTTTATATCTTGACTTTTCTTAACAATTATGTTAAACAAGTTTTTTTCCACATTTTTATAATATTTAATCGTTTCATTTTCACTTGGATATGCTATTTTTCTAAAACCTAATAAAAAATCTAATCTATCTGAAGAATTTTTAACTTTTTGTATCCACTTTTTAAAGAAAAAATAGTTTTTAGTTATTATTACTCTGAACTTCATATTTGAAAATCCAACTCCACTATAATTAGAAGATATACCTTTATAAATTCCAGATTCATTAGCAATTAAATTTAGTTTAGTTTTCATTCCTGCCATAGTATATATTTGACTTCCAAGAGAAGGAATAAAAAATGAATTCATTACAGAATTAGAAGTTAACTCAAATATTATTGGAGTATTAACAGGAAATACTAATTCATTAATAGTAGCAACATTCTCATTTGGATAAATAAATAACCATTTCCAATCTAAAGATACTACGTATATTTTAATCGGTCTAACATTAGAAATAATTAGTTTCTTTGGATCTAAATCATGTGATGATTTCCACGATAAAATTGAAAGAAAACAAATAATTAAAATTGGAAAACCCCAAACTAACAATTCAATCATATGAGAATTTGACCAATTTGGCTTATAATTAGCATTACTATTATTCTCTCTAAATTTTATCAAAAAAAATAATGTCATAAAAAATACTGGAATGATAATACATAACATTGACAAAAAAGCTGTTAATATTAAAGATCGTTGTTCTACAGCAATGTAACCTTTTGGATTTAAAACCCCATTACTACATCCGTATAAAGTAAAAATAAAACTTGTCAAAAAAAAATTTAAAATGCATGTACGACATTTTAAAAATTTCATTCATAACCTCAATGTTTGTGCTTAAAAAATTATATTGTTTTAAAATTCTTAAATTAAAAATTTTTCCTATATAAAATGATTATTTTAATAAAAATCTTTAAATATAGACATGTAATTAATAATAGATTATATTTGCACCAACTAAATTTTCATTGAAAACTCCATCATTATAGAAATGTTTACTTAATTTTAAAAATTATAAAATAAATATTTTTAATTTTTACAATAACTCTAAAATTTAGTAAAAATTAATTATATTTAAAATTTTAAAATAAATGATGGAAATAAACTACCCAATATTTTAAAAATAATTAAATAAATAATTTCAATATAAAAAATTGATTATCACTAACTAAAAATATAAAAATGATTATAAAAAAAATAAAAGATATATTAACATCGGTACTTAATGTACAAATTATTAAAGTATTTAATCAAAGCAAAAAACATAAATTGTCTTCTAACTATTCACATATCAAAATTGTCGTAGTAAGTGATGACTTTGTTAATTATAATTTATTAAAAAGACATAAAAAAATATACCACTTGTTGTCTGAATGCATTACTCAATATAAAATTCATGGGATAGCATTGCATACATATACAATATATGAATGGAAAAGTAAAATAAACAAAAATTTATTTTCTCCTAAATGCATAAAATAATATATATTATATAAAAATAGTAAATAAAATTTAAAAGAAGAAATCTAATATAATTAAACTTATTTTAAAAGAAACGTTTATAAATAAAAAATATAAAACTATTATATTTAAAACGATTATCTATCAAACATTTTATTTGTATAAAATACTTTTAATAAAAATATAAAATTCAAAATTGTTAAAAATCGCAAAACAAACTACATTTTAAAATATTTTGTAAATGAAAATTACAACATTATTTAAAAATATTTTTAAGGAAATACGATGGAACTCGAAATTAAGAGAAATGAAAAATTATCTCGGAATATTCATGTTACTATCCCAAACAATATTATAAAACAATCAGTACAAAAAGAACTTTTAAAATTAAAAGATACCATACGTGTTGATGGATTCAGAATAGGAAAAGCACCACTTTACATTTTAAAAAATTATTATAAAAAAAATATCAAAAAAAATATATTAGAAAAATTAATAAAAGAACATTTCACAAAAATAATTCAAAAAAAAAGTTTTCAAGTAGCTGGAACACCTGAATTTATTTTAAAAAACTATGAAAAAGGAAAAGATTACAATTATTTAATAAAGTTTGAAATATATCCAAATATTATTTTAAATATGAAAGACTTAATTATAAACGTTCCCAAAATTCATATTACTGAAACAGATGTCCAAAAAGCAACTCAAAAGTTTTTAAAAAATAATGAATGGAAAACAACATTTAATTATATCAATCTAAAAAACAGAGTTACTATTACCTGCATCAACCACAACTCCAATAATAGTTTTAAAAAATATGATTTACACAATTTTCAATTTATTATTGGAAGAAACGAAATACTCCCAGAAATTGAGAGGATAATATTAAATAAAAAAGTTAACGAATCTTTTTTTATTAACATCACATTTTCAAAACATCATTGTGATAAAAATATCGCAGGAACAACACTTAAAACAGAAATTATTATAAAAAAAGTTGAGAAACTTAAAAAAAATTTAAAAAATTATTATAACAATCAAAAACTACAATTAAACAAAGAACAATATCAAACTATTCAAAACATATTACACAATCAAGCAAAAACTATTATTAATAACCAAATAAAAACACAAATAACAAAATATTTTATGAAATGTAATAATTCTATTGATATCCCTTCTACAATAATAAAAAATACTTTTTTAATTTTAAAATCAAAAAAAATTAATTCTTATAAAAAAGATAAGAAAAATGTCTTTAAAACCACTTATCAACAAAATTTAATTGAGAAATCAAAATATTATGCTTTTTCTAAAATTTTATTTAATCAATTTATAAAAAACTATTCTTTAAAACCTAATTGGTCAACAATACAATTGCTAATAAAAGAAATTAAAATATCTAATAACCACGAAAAAAAATTAATTAAACTGTATCATGAAAATAAAGAAATTAATCAGTACTTCAACAACATAGATTTAGAACAGCAAATAATATCCACATGCCTAAACTATTCCATTAAAAAAGAAAAAGAATATAATTTTTATGAAGCAGAAAAAAAATTCTGTAATACAAATTAAAAAATAACAATACTATACGTTGAATAATAAATAATATATTGAAATTATGTTCAAAACTTTTCATACGAAAAGTTTATTTTTCTAGATATAAAAAGCGATTGTACACTACATAATTTAAAAACAAAAAATTTTAAAGCATATTATCTCAATGTAATATTACCCTTAATATAAAATATACCGGTATAATTATGTCATATAACATAAAAAACAAAAAAAAAAACAAAAATGCATTACTAATCCCTATGGTAATAGAGAAAACACTATATGGAGAAAGATCATATGATATATATTCAAGATTGCTAAAAGAAAGAATTATATTCTTAACTGGAATAATTGAAGATAATTTAGCAAATTCTATAATAGCTCAAATTCTATTCTTAGAATTTAAAAATCCAAAAAAAGATATTTTTATATATATAAATTCACCAGGAGGGACAATTTCTTCAGGTATGTCTATTTATGATACTATTCAATTTGTAAAACCAAATATTAATACAATTTGTATTGGACAAGCATGTTCAATGGCTGCATTGATTTTAACTTCAGGAGAAAAAGGAAAAAGATTTTGTTTACCAAATTCTCGAATTATGATTCATCAACCGTTAGGAGGATATAGTGGACAAGTTTCAGATATCGAGATTCACACTAAAGAAATTATAACAATTAAAAAAAGAATGAATAAACTATTATCTATTCATACTGAACAAAAACTGCAAAAAATAGAACAAGATACTGAAAGAGATTGTTTTCTTTCCGCTAAAGAAGCAATTGAATACGGATTAATTGATTCTATCTTACATCATCGAAAATAAATTTCTCTTAAAAAATCTAAAACTAATATAATATTGTTATTTCCATAACTATAGAATATAAGCAGATTATAATATTCTTTGCCACATATTATTAAATCACATAAGGAAAAACAATGACAGACAATACTCGAAATAATAATAAAGCACTGTTATTTTGTTCTTTTTGTGGAAAAAGCCAAAAAGAGGTTAAAAAACTAGTAGAAGGACCATCTATTTATATTTGTAATGAATGTGTACACTTATGCAACGATATTATTCATAAAAGTGTAGAATTCGATACATCTGAACAAAATAGAAAATACAACATTCCAAAACCGCATGAGATAAAAAAACATCTAGATGACTATATTATAGGACAAGATGAAACTAAAAAAATTCTATCAGTAGCAGTGTATAATCATTATAAACGTATACAATATTTAAAATCTGAAATTAAACTAGGAAAAAGTAACATTTTACTTATTGGACCAACAGGAAGCGGAAAAACATTGCTCGCAGAAACATTATCAAAATTTCTTGACGTTCCATTAGCTATAACTGATGCTACAACTTTAACAGAAGCGGGATATGTAGGAGAAGATGTAGAAAACATTATTCAAAAACTGTTAAGAGAATGTAACTATGACATACAAAAAGCAGAAAATGGAATTATTTACATAGATGAAATAGACAAAATTTCCAGAAAGTCTGAAAATCCATCTATAACTCGAGACGTTTCTGGAGAAGGAGTACAGCAAGCTTTACTAAAAATAATTGAAGGTACTATAGCTTCAGTTCCTATGCAAGGTGGAAGAAAACATCCACAACAAGAATTTCTCAAAATTGATACTTCTAAAATTTTATTCATATGTGGAGGAACTTTTTTTGGATTAGAAAAAATTATTTTTAAAAGAAAAAAAATAAAAACAGAAATTGGATTTAACGCAAAAATTAGTAAAAATAATAAAAAATATGTAAACAAAAAGCTACTAAAGGAAATAGAGCCTAAAGACCTAATTAAATTTGGACTAATTCCAGAATTTGTAGGAAGATTTCCAGTTCTCGCAACGTTATATGAATTAAATGAATTAGAATTAATAGATATATTATGCAAACCAAAAAATGCACTAATAAAACAATATCAAACACTATTCAAAGTTGAAGGGGTACAATTGAAATTTCAAACAGAAGCAATGAAATGTATAGCAAAAAAAACTATAAATAAAAAAACAGGTGCACGTGGACTACGCTCAATTATGGAATCTATTTTACTTGATACAATGTATAACTTACCTTCTATGGACAATGTTAAAGAAGTATTAATTAGTAAATTAGTAGTTAATGGAAAAACAAAACCAAAAATAATATATAAAAAAAATAATTCGTAATAAATTTTTTAAAAATTTTGAAAAATTGTTAAAGTTTCAAAAATAATACTTTCTATTTTATATTTTAATATTTTAGAATTAAGTATCAGATTTTAACTCTAAAACACTCATACTTATCATAGTTCTACAATAAAAATTGATAGTTAAATATAAGATTTAAAAAATTATTGAAACTAAGAGAGAGTTTTATGAATCTAGAACATTCTGAATACACTGAAATTCCAGTCTTACCATTACGAGATGTAGTAGTTTATCCATATATGGTCATTCCACTATTTGTAGGAAGAGAAAAATCTATTAAATGTATTGAAGCTTCTATTAAAAATGATAAGAAAATAATGTTAGTTGCTCAAAAAAAAGCTGAAATAGATGATCCTACTGATAAAGATTTATTTACAGTTGGAACAACTGCTTCTATATTACAAACACTAAAACTTCCTGACGGAACCATAAAAGTGTTAGTAGAAGGACTGCAACGTGCAAATATAAAAACTCTAAAAAATAATGGAGATTATTTTATTGCACATATTAAACCCATTATTGCTCCAAATATCCCTAAAAAAGAACAAATAGTATTAATTCGAGCTACTCTAAACCAGTTTGAAACATACATAAAGTTAAATAAAAAAATCCCATTAGAAATACTAAATACTTTGTCTAAGGTAGATAATGCAGAACAGTTATCAGATGCGATTGCTACTCATATGCCATTAAAATTATCTGAAAAACAATCTATTCTAGAAATGTACCATACAAATGACCGACTGGAACATATAATGGCGATTATGGAATCAGAAATTGATTTGCTAAATTTAGAAAAGCGTATTCGACATCGAGTTAAAAAACAAATGGAGAAAAGTCAGAGAGAATACTATTTAAATGAGCAAATGAAAGCAATTCAAAAAGAACTAGGCGAAATGGATCATACTTTAGACGAAAATAAAATTTTTAAACAAAAAATTAATTCTTCTAAAATGCCGAGGGGTGTAAAAGAAAAAACAGAAGCTGAACTAAAAAAATTAAAGATGATGTCACCTATGTCTGCTGAAGCTACTGTAGTCAGAAGTTATATAGATTGGATGCTACAAATTCCTTGGAATAAGAGAAGTAAGATTAAAAAAAATTTACAAGAAGCAAAGCAAATTCTTGATCTAGATCATTTTGGTTTAGAAAAAGTAAAAGAACGAATTTTAGAATACTTAGCTGTTCAAAGTAGAATTAGCAAAATGAAAGGACCCATATTATGCTTAGTAGGACCGCCTGGAGTAGGAAAAACGTCTTTAGGAAAATCTATAGCACGAGCAACTGGAAGGAAATACATTAGAATGGCTCTTGGTGGAATTAGAGACGAAGCAGAAATTAGAGGACATAGAAAAACATATATAGGTTCCATGCCTGGCAAATTAATTCAAAAAATTGCAAAAGCAGGAGTAAAAAATCCACTATTTTTATTAGATGAAATAGATAAAATGTCCTATGACATGCGAGTAGATCCAACATCTGCTTTGTTAGAAGTATTAGATCCAGAACAAAATGTTACATTTAATGATCATTATTTAGAAATCGACTATGATCTTTCTGAAATAATGTTCATTGCAACTTCTAATTCTACAAATATTCCTGCACCGCTACTAGATCGAATGGAAATTATTAAAATTTCTGGTTACACTGAAGATGAAAAACTAAACATTGCAAAATCTTACCTAAAATCTAAACAAATTAAAAGAAACGCTTTAAAAAGTAATGAATTAATAATAGAAGACTCCGTTATTATTAATATTATTAGATATTACACACGCGAAGCAGGAGTTCGCGGTTTAGAAAGAGAACTTTCAAAAATATGTCGAAAATGTGTTAAAACTTTAGTTTTAGAAAAACAACTCAAAAAAATACATATAAATAACGAAAATTTACACGATTATCTCGGCGTTCAAAGATTTAACTATGGGAAAATTATTAATAAAAACCAAATTGGGCAAGTAATTGGTTTAGCTTGGACTGAAGTTGGTGGTGAACTATTAACTATTGAGACTGCTTGCATATTAGGAAAGGGAAAACTAATTTATACAGGATCTTTAGGAGAAGTGATGCAAGAATCTATTCAAGCTGCTTTAACTGTAGTACGATCACATGCACACAAATTAGGAATAAAAAATAATTTTCATGAAAAACATGATATTCACGTACATGTTCCAGAAGGCGCTACTCCAAAAGATGGACCAAGTGCTGGAATTGCTATGTGTACAGCAATAGTTTCTTGTCTAACAAACAATCCAGTACGATCAGATATAGCTATGACCGGAGAAATAACATTAAGAGGACAAATTTTAACTATAGGAGGTCTAAAAGAAAAATTATTGGCTGCTCATCGAGGAGGAATTAAAAAAGTACTAATTCCTCATGGAAATAAAAAAGATTTAGAAGAAATTCCTAAAAATATTCTTACAAATATTTGTGTTCATCCAGTGAAGTACATCGAAGAAGTTTTAAACTTATCATTAGAAAATAAACCATATAAAAAATAAACAAAAAATTTTATACAACATTTTCTAAAACTTAAAAAAGACTGGCAAAAAAAAATTTAAATATTATTGCCAGTCAATGTCAAAATAACGTTTTAAAAAAATATCATATTAAAAAAAATTAAAACTACTCATGATAAATAAAAAAAAAATAAAATTAATACTGTATAATATAATAATGCTAGTATTTTTGATAATAATTTCTTTTACTCTAATTACAACCAAATCAAACTATTACCGTTCAAAAAATGATAAACAATATATTATTAAAGTTAATAATGAAGAAATTGGTTTACAAGAATTTCAAAGAAGATATGCAATTGAATTGATTAAAAGTAATGCATACTCTAACACAAAAACATTAAATAAAGCATATTCTTACAAATATAAAAAAAAAATATATAAAAAAGTTTTGTTAGATATAATACACGAAACTCTACTAAAACAATATGTTCAGAGATTAAACATATCTATTAAACATTATGATGTTCAAAATTATATATATAACCAAAAAAATTTTACAAGAAATAAAAATTTTGACATACAAAAATATTATTTCTTTCTAAATACATTAGGTATCAGTTCTAAAGAATATATAAATATAATTGAAACACATTTAAAAATAAACAAGTTCATATCTTCTATTATAAATTCTATATTCTCTTTAAAAAACGAAACTACACGTTTTAACCAATTATTTTCACAAGGAAGAATGATTTCAATAGCACCTGTAAATAAATTAAACTTCTTTGAAGAAAATAAAAAAATAGAAAAAAATCGCTATAGAAATGCTAATTTCACTCCTAAAATCAAAAAAAATAATATAAATTATTTCTTTATCGCAAAAAAAATAATATACCTATTAAACCATAAACCTAGTAAATTATTAAAAAAAATAAATTTAAAATTTCAAGAACCTCAATTAATTTCAAGATTCGACAATAACAAATTTAGTAAATTAATATTCAATCTTCCACAACCTAATGCAAAAAAAAATGTTTATTTTATTATTGTTAAAGATAATAATAATTTATATATAGCAAAATTTTTTAAAATGACACACATAAACTTATCCGAAAATCAGAAGAAATTTATTGCATTACAATTACTACAATATAATGTAAATATGACGTTAAATTCTATTATGAACAACTTGTATGCACAAGCTCAAATTGAATATAATAGTTTAATTAATTTTAAGTAATTGTTTAAAAATTAACACTACTACATACGTCTTCTATAAATCATACTTGTGCAACATTATATACATTTAAAATTAAAATATTTAAAATGTTGAATATAAATGTTGTTAATTCATTAACAAAAAAATATTTAAAACACAGTTTTTACTACAAACTACTTTAAAACTACAAGACATAGCAGACATTTATCAGAAAATTAATTTAAAATTATTAATTTTTAAATGAATATTTAAAAAAAGTTAAAAATTTTTTAAATGTTGCATACGCGAAAAATGTTTTTTATACAATTTCTAGGATATTTACGTGTATTTATTTAAACAACTAGGTTGGTATTTTATACGAGAATGGAAAAAATATTTAACAGCAATTTTTTTATTAATTCTAATTTCTATCTTACAATTGCTTCCACCAAAATTAATAGGAATTTTGATAGATTCTATCGTAGAAAAAAAAGTTTATGGAATGCAAACATTATCTTGGATCACTATAATATTATGCATCTCTATTGCAATTTATATTCTTAGATATATGTGGAGAATTTTTTTATTTGGAGCAGCTTATAAACTTGCTTCAGAACTAAGAATAAAAATCTATGAACATGTCGTTAAAAAGAGTCAAATTTTTTATTTTAAATATAAAACAGGCGATTTAATGACACGAATAACTAATGATGTAGATAAAGTTGTTTTTGCAGCTGGAGAAGGAGTATTGACATTAATAGATTCCATGGTTATGGGAATATCTGTTCTAATTGTTATGATTACACAAATTAGTTGGAAACTAACAATATTTTCTCTACTTCCAATGCCTATCATGGCTATCATAATAAATAAAATAGGAAAAAAAATACATTATAGATTTCAAAAATCTCAAAAAGCATTCGCATATCTTAACAATCATACACAAGAAAGTTTAAGTAGCATTAGTTTAATTAAATCGTTTGGATTAGAAAAATACCAAATAAAAAAGTTTTGTAAAATTTTAAAACACTTGAGACAAAAGAACAAAAACGTCGCAAAAATTGATGCCATGTTCGATCCAGTAATACATCTATCTATTTCATTATCTAACTTGTTAGTAATAATAGTTGGAGGATGGTTATTCTGGAAAAGATCTATTAGTATGGGACAATTAACTAGTTTTATAATGTACCTCGGACTAATGATCTGGCCCATGCTTGCTTTAGCATGGATGTTCAATATAGTAGAAAGAGGAAGTGCAGCATGGCTACGAATACAGTCGATTTTAAAGAGCATTAAAGCACCTCAAAAAAAGTATATAGAAATTCCAATTAACTTTAAAAAGCTAAAAGTTAACATTCAAAACTTTTATTATTATAAATGTGCAATAAAAATATTAGAAAATATCAATTTTTCAATATATCCAGGGCAAATTTTAGGAATTTGCGGACCTACTGGATCAGGGAAAAGTACTCTATTAAAGCTAATTCAAAAAAAGTTTTCGATGTCTAATGGAACGATATTATATAATGATATACCTATTTCTCAATTTAGAATACAAGAATGGAGAAAGAAAATTTCAGTAGTAGATCAAACGACTTTTCTATTTTCAGACACAATATTCAATAATATTGCGGTAGGAAAAAAAAACGCTTCTCAACAAGAAATAGAAAAAGCAGCATTTTTATCACATTTGCATCAAGACATCGCTCAATTTCCAGAAGGATATAATACCATAGTAGGTGAAAAAGGAATTATGTTATCAGGCGGGCAAAAACAACGAGTGGCTATTGCTAGAGCATTATTATCAAAATCAAAAATATTAATATTAGATAATGCTCTATCTGCAGTAGACGGAGACACTGAAAAAATAATATTAAAAAATTTGAATATGCTAAAAAAATATGGCCTCGCAATAATTATGTGTACACATCGAATACCTACATTAATTAATTCTAATGAAATTATAGTTTTACAAAATGGTACCATAACACAAAAAGGAACACATATTACCTTAATTCAAGAAACAGAAAAATGGTACAATTCTATATGTTCTTTTCAAAAAACATTGCAAAGAAAGTAAAAACGTGAAGGAAAAATTATGAAATGAAAAATTTTAAAAATTTTTGGCCTATATTAAAGCGTTTATTATATTATGGAAAAAATTTTAAAAAATATTTTCTATTAGGATTTTTTTACTTAATAGTAGCATCAATATTTGAAGTATTAGGTCCTATATTAATTAGCTATTTTATACATACTAGTTTATCTAAACGTTACATACACATTTCTGTTATATTTTTTATAACAACTATATATATCTCTCTTCAAATTATATCAACATTATTTAACTATCTCCAAGATATGATTTTTAACAAAATATCTATAAACATTATTGAAAAATTGCGATTCAACGTAATGTCATCAACATTAGAACTTCCTATGAACCAATTCAATGAAAAACCTATTGGACAATTAATTTCATGTGTCACTAACGATACAGAAATTATTAAAGAACTTTATGAAACTTTCATTGCTACATTATTACGAAGTATTATATTAATTAGTGTTACTTTGATAGCAATGTTTGCATTAGAATGGAGAATGGCTAGCATAGCAATAACTATTTTCCCATTAGTATGTATAATAATGTTGTTATATCAATATTATAGTAAACCTATGTTAGAAAAAATCCGATTATATACAACTAGAACATACAATATTTTTAATGAAATTATTAATGGAATAAGTGTAATTCAACAATTTGGATTAGAAGAACAATTTAGAAAGTCTATAAAAAAAAACAGCGAATTACACTATTTAAATCGTATGAAAATACTTAAACTAGATGGAATATTATTAAGACCATTACTTAGTTTATTTTCATCTATAATATTGTGTGAATTAATACTATTATTTGGATTTTACCCTTCAGGATTCTTTGAAATTGGAACATTATATGCATTTATAACATATTTGGGAAGACTTAATGAACCACTAATTACTATTGCTTCTCAACAATCTATTTTACAACAATCTATTGTAGCAGGAGAAAGAATATTTAAAATAATAGATTCTAAAAAACAAAATTATGGAAAAGATAATAACGATTTAAAAACAGGAGAAATACGCATTAAAAATCTTAACTTCTGTTACAAAAAAAATAATAATAATGTATTAAAAAATATAAATCTATACATTTCTTCAAAACAGTTCATAGCATTAGTGGGATATACAGGAAGCGGAAAAAGTACTTTAGCACAAGTTTTAATGGGACATTATCCTGTTAAAAATGGACATATTTATCTAGATAAAAGAGACATAAACACATTGGATAAAACTGTTTTAAGAAATGGTATATCAATTGTTCAACAAGATCCAATTATATTAGACGATTCTATTTTCGAAAACATTACTTTAGGAAAAAAAATTTCTGAAGAAAAAATTTGGAAAATCTTAAAAAAAGTACATCTTATTGATTTAGTTCAATCTTTCCCAAAAGGATTAAATGAATTTCTAGGAGAACACGGAAATACGTTATCTATAGGACAAAAACAATTATTATCTATTGCTAGAATTTTAGCACATAACCCAAAAATACTAATATTGGATGAAGCTACTTCTAACATAGATTTAGCAACAGAAAATAAAATTCAAAAAATACTCTCTTCTATAAAATTAAAAACTACACTAATAGTCATCGCCCATAGATTATCTACAATACAAAATGCAGATAAAATATTAGTATTTTATAAAGGTAAAATAGTAGAAATAGGTACTCATAACTATTTAATAAGCAAAAAAGAACATTACTGGAAACTATATAAAAATTATAGTACACACTAAAACTATTTTAAAATAACATTAATATTAAAAAAAGAACCTCTGTTAGTAAAATTATAATACCTGAATTACTTAATATGGCTGCTATCTTCCGATCCTGACCAGTTTTTTAAGATTACAGCATTAAAACACTAACAGAGAATTCTAATATTAACTATACATACAATTTTTATTAATTGCAATTTTTTTTCGTAAAATTTTAACATAACATAGCTACTGATAAAATTTTAAAACACTACCTAAATTCAAAAACTTTTTTATAATTATTATTTATGTTAACATGCTTAATCAATTCTTTATAATTTTCATTATAATGAACTATCAAATTTTAGCTAATAAATGGCGTCCTAAATATTTTAAAAGTATCGTTGGACAAAATAACGTTATCTCTGCTATAAAAAATGGATTAAAATTAGGACGTATACATCATTCATGGTTATTATATGGTATGAGAGGAACAGGAAAAACGACAATTGCTCGATTACTTGCTAAAAGTTTAAATTGTCAGATAGGAATTTCATACATTCCATGCAGAATATGCTCAAACTGTAAAGAAATAGAAAAAGGAACATTCATTGACTTGTATGAAATAGATGCAGCTTCTCGAACTAAAGTAGAAGATATGAAAGAATTACTAGATAATATTCATTATTCGCCTGTAAAAGGGAAATTTAAAATTTATTTAATAGATGAAGTCCATATGCTTTCAAAAAATAGTTTTAATTATCTTTTAAAAACTATCGAAGAACCACCAAAGCATATTAAGTTTGTTCTAGCTACTACAAATTTAGAGAAAGTTCCTAAAACTATTTTATCTCGTTGTTTGCATTTTCAATTAAAACCTATAAGTATATTTGAAATATCAGAACGAGTTAAATTTATACTTTCTAAAGAAAATATACTTTTTGAACAAGAAGCGATAAATCTACTATCTATAGAATCCGAAGGGAGTTTAAGAGACGCATTAAACTTAACAGAACAAGCAATTTCTATAGGAAATGGAATAGTTTCTACTAAAAATGTATATAATATGTTAGGAAAATTAGATAATAAAAAAATATTAAAAATTACTATAGCACTATTAAGAAAAGATTTTAAAGAAATTTTATCAATTTTAGAACATATAAGAAAAATTAACATAAATTGGGAAAACATACTAATAGAAATGCTTAAATTATTGTATCAAATATCTATGTTAATTTCATTTCCAAAAATAGATCAAAATTACTTATTCTTTAAAGATACAAACAATAATGAACAAATATATAAAATCTCTAGAATATCAAAATATGCTGACATTCAACTATATTATCATACTTTACTAATAGGACAAAAAGAATTAAGCATAGCTCCTAATTTTCAAATCGGTGTAGAAATGACTATACTACGCGCGCTACATCTTGATATAGATCCTATAAAACATATATAAATTAAGAATAAAATTCTTAAAATATATAATTTATAATTAACAAAAATAATATAATTAAAACGTTTAAAACATATAAAAATTTTAAGAATAGTATCAAACAAGTTAGTTTAAAATTAAAAACTATTTAAGATTAATACGATGTAAATAAAAAATATACCATTTTCTTAAATATAATTGTGGAAGGAAACAAAAAAAAATGTTCTCAAATAATGGATTAAACAATTTAATGCAACAAGCGCAAGAAATACAAGAAAAAATGCAAAGAATACGTAAAGAGGTATCTAGTATAGAAGTCACTGGAGAATCTGGAGCTGGAATTGTAAAAGTGACATTAATCGGCACAAATAATTGTAAAAAAATTGAAATAGATTCAACGTTAATTGTAAAAAACGAAAAAATAATCTTAGAAGATCTTATAGTAGCAGCTTTTAATGACGCAATTCGCAAAATGTCAGAATTGCGCAAAAAAAAGATGTCCTCTATTTCGTCAGAAATTCCATTCAATAGAGAATTGGATACATCCTTTTAGAAAATACGTTCTATTTGAGATATTATGTTAATTCTAAAAATAACATTCTAAATTGTAAAATGAATACTATAATAATAAAAAAAACATTTCATCTAAACTTTTGTTAAAAGGAATCTTTATGAATACTAATATAATGGAAACATATGAATTTCAATCAGAAACAAATGAAATACTACATTTGATGATTCATTCATTATATTCTAATAAAGAAATATTTTTAAGAGAACTTGTTTCTAATGCTTCAGATGCTATTGACAAATTAAAGTTTCAAACAATATCATCACCTGAATTATACGAAAACAATACCAATTTATGTATAAGAATACGTATAAATAAAGATAACAATACTTTAATTATCAGTGATAACGGAATAGGAATGACACATAAAGAAATTATTAACAATTTAGGGACAATAGCAAAATCTGGAACAAAAGAATTTCTCCAAACTTATAATAAAACTACTCAAGAAAAAAACTCCTTAATTGGGCAGTTTGGAGTCGGATTTTACTCAGTATTTATAGTTTCTAAAAAAGTATTAGTAAAAAGCAGATTTGGAGGATTAGATAAAAATGAAGGAGTCCTTTGGGAATCTGAAGGAAAAGGAAAATATCAAGTTAAAAAAATTTTTAAAAAAAATAGAGGAACAAAAATAACTTTATACTTAAAATCAGAAGCACAGAATTTCTTAGAATCATGGAATATAAAAAGAATTGTTAACAAATATTCTAATCATGTTGCAATTCCAATAGAAATATATACATATGATGAAAAAACAAAAACGAGCATATGGGAACAAATTAACCAAGCTCAAGCACTATGGACTTTAGAAAAATCTAAAATTAAAGATGATGATTATAAAAATTTTTATAAGAAACTAACAAATGATTCAAATGATCCTATTACATGGACTCATAACAAAGTCGAAGGAGTTCAAGAATATACAATTCTATTATTTATCCCTTCCAAATCCGCTTGGGATATATGGAATAGAGAAAATAAACATGGTCTCAAATTGTATGTAAAACGAATATACATCATGGATAATGCAGAACAATTTCTGCCAAACTATCTTAGATTTGTAAAAGGAATTATCGATTCAAACAATTTACCATTAAACGTTTCTCGGGAAATATTACAAGAAAATGAATTAGTAAAAACTTTAAAAAAAGCACTCACCAAACGTATCTTAAAATTATTAGAAAATCTCTCTAAAAATACTGAGTCTTATCAATTATTCTGGTCTCAATTTGGTTTAATATTAAAAGAAGGTCCTGCTGAAGATCCTGAAAATAAAATAATTATTTCTAACCTTTTACGATTTCGTTCAATAAAGACTACCTTATCAGAAAATTTAATATCATTACAAAACTACATCGACAATATGCAAAAAAAACAAGAAAAAATCTATTATATTACAACAGATAGTTATGCTTCTGCTATAAATAGTCCTCATTTAGAATTTTTTAAACAAAAAAATATTGATGTATTATTGCTAACCGATAAAATAGACGAATGGATGATGAACTACATGACTGATTTTAAAGGCAAATCTTTTCAATCAGTAAGCAAATATGATAAATCTATCGAAAAATTAAATAATAATGTTCAAGATCAAGAAAAAAACATAAATGAAAATGTGAAATTATTATTAAACAAAGTTAAAGAAATATTAAAAGATAAAATAAAAGATGTTCGATTTACTCATAAACTAACGCAAACACCTGCTATAGTTACTACAGATTCTAACGATATGACTACACAAATGGCAAAATTATTCTCTTCTGCAGGACAATCAATTCCTGAAATAAAATATATTTTTGAAATTAATCCAAATCATGAACTCATAAAGAAAATAAGCACCGAAACTAACAGCAAAAAATTTAAAAATTGGGTAAAAATATTATTTGAACAATCATTACTTGTCGAGAAAAATACTTTAGACGATCCTAACAAATTTATAAATAGAATTAACAAATTTTTAATACACTGTAATTAAAATGTAAAAACATAAAAAATTTAATATATTTGTTATAATTTTAAAAAATGTAATAATCTGAAATTTATAGGTATAAAAAATCATGCGCATTGTCTTGCTTGGAGCACCAGGATCAGGGAAAGGAACACAAGCTCAATTTATTGAAAATCAATATCACCTTCCAAAAATATCTACCGGAGAAATATTAAGAAAAATAGCCAATAGTGATTCCCTTTTAAATCAAAAAATACAACATTTCATGCGCAATGGAAAATTAATTTCAGATGAAATAGTCATTCAATTAGTTCGAAACAGAATTTCTAAATCCGACTGCAAACTAGGATTTATACTTGATGGATTTCCTAGAACAATTACTCAAGCCCAAATGATCGAACAAGAAAAAATAATTATCAATTATATTTTTGAATTCGAAATACCAAAAGAAATTATTTTTGAAAGAATTCAAGGAAGAAGAATAGACCTTACTTCAGGAAAAATATACCATCTAAAAAATGAAAAGTGTTCAATAAATAATATTTTAAGTAAAAGAACTGATGACAATAAAAAAACAATCAAAAAAAGATTAATAGAATATGAAAAGTTCACAATTCCTCTTATAAAATATTTTAAAAAATACACAAAAACTAAAAATTTTGAATATCATACTATAGATGGAAGTAAGGATATAAACAGTATTCGTAAAAACATTTTTAGAATTTTAAAAAGCAATATATAACACAATTTTAAATAGCTTTTCATTTTTATGTATAACTTTTTATGCGCTCTATAGGATTCGAACCTATGACCTACGGCTTAGAAGGCCGTTGCTCTATCCAACTGAGCTAAGAGCGCAATTTAGTAAATTTAATTTTATAAAATTCAAAATTATGAACTTACAAATAGTAAATATTTTTTATAAATAAAAAATATTTACTACAGAATAATTTAATACTAGAATAGTATATATCATTGCATGTATTAAAAAAATCTTTTTTGCCAAATTTATAAATATATTTTTAATAAAAAAAACTTCAATCGAGTTAATTTAATGCTTACAAAAATTCTAAATGGAAAAAAAATTTCTGAAGAAATACAATCTAAAATTCAAAAAGTAGTTTACGATAGATCAAAACTAGGAAAGAGACCTCCAGGACTAGCAGTAATATTAATTGGCGACAATATCGCATCAAAAATTTACGTTAAAAATAAACAAATAGCTTGTAATAAAGTAGGTTTCATTTCAAAAGTTTGGTTATTTCCAAAAAATGTTCAAGAAAACAAAATAACCAATCTTATTCATATTCTTAACAAAGATGCAAATATTGATGGGATATTAGTACAATTACCTATTCCTGATCATATTGATACAAAAAAAATATTACATAGTATTAGTCCTAAAAAAGATGTAGACGGGCTACATCCATACAATATAGGATGTTTATGTCAACAATACCCAAAATTGCGACCATGTACTCCATTAGGAATTATTACTATACTTAAACATTACAATATTAAAATAAAAGGTTTACATGCTGTTATAATAGGAGCTTCTAATACAGTTGGAAGACCAATGAATCTAGAACTATTACTCTCTGGATGCACGACTACAATAACTCATAGATTTACAAAAAATATTAAATATTTTGTCAAACAAGCAGATCTAGTAGTAATTGCAATAGGAAAAAAAAACTTTTTGAAAGGAAAATGGATTAAACCAGGAGCTATAGTTATTGATGTAGGAATTAACAGATTACAAAATGGAACTGTTGTAGGAGATGTAGATTTTAAATCAGCAATTTTAAATGCATCATATATAACTCCTGTACCAGGAGGAGTAGGACCTATGACTATAGTAATGTTACTAAAAAATACACTAAAATCTTGTATAGAACATAACTAAATTATAATATTCAATTTTTTTTTAAAAAGTATTAATTTTCTATTTTAAAAAATATCATCTCAGTTTTCTCCAAAAAGTATTATTTTTAGAATCTTCTAAAATAATACCTAAACCTAATAAATAATTTCGTATTTTATCTGCTTTAACCCATTGCTTTTGACGGCGTGCACTATTTCGTTTTTGTATAAAATAATTAATATTTTTAACTTCATTTGAAAATGGCTGATCATTTTTTTGAAAAAAAAATTCTGGATCATGAAATAATATTCCTAAAATACTACCTAATTCTCTTAATAAAAATGCTAATTCTATAATTTTACTATTTTTAAAACTATATTTGGATTTTAAAATATTTATTTCACGAGATATTCTAAATAAAATAGACAAAGCTATTGGAATGTTAAAATCGTTATCTAAAGCTTTATAAAAATCCAATTTAAAATGACTATTTCCAGATTCGTCTAACAAAGTTAAATTAACGTTTCTCAAAGAGAAATATAATTTTCTTAACAATATTTCAGATCTTCTTAGACCAGACTCACAAAAATACAAAGGATGACGATAATGAGTGGACAATAAAAAAAGTCGAATACTCTCTGAGTCATAATTCATTAAAAGATCTTTTAGAAGTAAAGCATTTCCTAAAGATTTAGACATTTTCTTATTATTAATAATGACTAGTTCAGTATGCATCCAATGGTGTACTTGAAATTTTCGATTAATACAAGTAGACTGTGCTAATTCATTTTCATGATGAGGAAATAATAGATCTTTTCCACCACCATGAATATCTATTCTGTCATTCAAAATAGAAGTACTCATCGATGAACACTCAATATGCCATCCAGGTCGTCCTCTTCCCCAAGGAGAAGTCCAACTATATTTGTTATCTTTCGCTTTAAGTTTCCATAATACAAAATCTAAAGGATTTCGTTCACTATTGCTTTTAAATGCAGTTTTACTAATATTAAACTGTTCAACACGTCGCTGAGACAATTCTCCATAACTTGGAAATCGATCGATAGAAAACTTTACATCTCCATTTCCCGATATGTATGCAAATTTATTTTCTAACAAATTTGCTATAAATTTAATAATACAACTTATGTTTTCTGTAACACGTGGCTCATAATCTGGAATATCAATATTCAATTTAAGAAAATCTTGATTCATTTGATAAATCATTCTGTTAGATAAATCCGAGATATTTTCATTATTTTCAACAGACCTAGAAATAATTTTATCATCAACATCTGTAATATTTCTAACATATTTTAATTTGTAATTACAATGACGTAAATAGCGAGATACTACATCAAAAAATATAAACGTTCGACCATGACCTATATGACAAAAATCATAAACGGTAGCCCCACATACGTACATTTTAATCATTTTATCTGAATTTATTTTTAAAATTTCGCGTTTTCTTGTAAAAGAATTAAAAATATTTAGCATAATTATCTTTTAAAATATGTTAATTGTAAAAAAAGTAATTAATATTTTTATACTAAGCACACTAACTTTTCATAATGTAAAAATTGTATAAAAGTTTTTATTTATACTCTAATACGATTTTGTAAAACATTTAATTTTTTTTAAATTACTAGACACAAATTTTTTTTAAATTCTAAAAAACTAATAATATTTAAAAATATAATTTGTTTATTTAAATGTCTATATACATAATATAAGTACTAATTTATATTTTTTATAATAAAAAACTAAAATTTAAAAAACATAAACGTATTATTAAATACATAAAATTATTAAACATATTACATACATTTTCAACGAACATTTATTAATAAACTAAAATATTTAATTAATTTTCAAAAATATTAAATCATCAGTGAAAAAATACAAAAATTCAAACTATCTATTATTTAATTTTTAAAAATATTACTCGCTGCATAAAATACATGCAGTTTAATTTCAAAAATATAAACATAGGAACAAACATGAAAAATAAACTTGAAAAAATGTTAAAATTTCCTTGTTTATTTACTTATAAAGTTATTGGACTAGCACAACCTGAACTCATTGATCGAATAATAAAAGTTATTCAATGCAAATTGCCAGGAGATTATATTCCTCAAATAAAATCTAGCAATAAAGGTAATTACCTATCTATTTCTATTACCATTTGTGCAAACAATTTTAAACAAATCGAAAGTTTATATCACGAACTTAATAATATTAATATAGTCCGAATGGTATTATAAATACAATTATAGTACAATATATTTTTCTCATAAAAATTTACTCAAATATAAAAAATAAAGAAAACAAACAAATTAGCTAACCTTAACATACAAAAATTTGTAATGCAGCAATTAGCTGCATTACAAAATTTAAAATATTTATAAGTATTTTAGTAAATATTATAAACTAGTAACATTAGCCGCTGATGGACCTTTTGCTCCTTCGGTAATTTCGAATTCAACACTTTGACCCTCGGACAAGGTTTTGAACCCGTTGCTTTGGATAGCTGAAAAATGAACAAAAACATCTTTGCTTCCATCTTCAGGAGTAATGAAACCAAACCCTTTAGATTCATTAAACCATTTCACATTACCTTTAATCTTAGACATCTATATTACCTTCACATGAAAATATACACTAAACTTAAATAACAAGCTAGTACAACGATTATTGATTATTTTATTATAAACTTCAATAAAACAGTATTAACAACAAATACAAATCTTAGATCAAAAATAGAATAAATATTAATTTACACTTTTAAAAAGTGTTTTTTAAGATTAATGTTTTTAAATAAAAATTAAACATTATACATAAAATTGCAATTATTTTTATATAAAAAAAAATCCGAAACGATTCGGATTTTTCAGCCTGGAAATGTCCTACTCTCACACGAGGAAACCTCGTACTACCATCGGCGTTGAAATGTTTCACTTCTGAGTTCGACATGGTTTCAGGTGGTACCATAACACTATTTTTACCAGGCTTTTTAAATATTTGAATATATTGGTATTTAAATAATCAAAATCGGATTGAAAAAATTGTTTATTGAATAATTATTTAAACATCTCTGGTGTTGTAAGATTAAGCCTCTCGGGTCATTAGTACTAGTTAGCTCAACGTATTACTACACTTACACATCTAGCCTATCAACGTCGTAGTCTTCAACGTCCCTTCAGTAAACATTAACATGTTTCAGGGAAGACTAATCTTGGAGTAAGTTTCGTGCTTATATGCTTTCAGCGCTTATCTTTTCCGCATTTAGCTACCGGGCAATGCCATTGGCATGACAACCCGAACACCAGTGATGCGTCCACCTCGGTCCTCTCGTACTAGAAGTAGATCTCCTCAATCTTCCTACGCCCACGGCAGATAGGGACCGAACTGTCTCACGACGTTCTAAACCCAGCTCGCGTACCACTTTAAATGGCGAACAGCCATACCCTTGGGACCTGCTTCAGCCCCAGGATGTGATGAGCCGACATCGAGGTGCCAAACACCGCCGTCGATATGAACTCTTGGGCGGTATCAGCCTGTTATCCCCGGAGTACCTTTTATTTGTTGAGCGATGGCCTTTCCATACAGAAACCACCGGATCACTAAGACCTGCTTTCGCATCTGTTCGCGTTATCACGCTCACAGTTAAACTGGCTTATGCCTTTGCACTAACCTTACGATTTCCAACCGTAATTAGCCAATCTTTGTACTCCTCCGTTACTCTTTGGGAGGAGACCGCCCCAGTCAAACTACCCACCAGACACTGTTTCCATACCGGATAACGGTACTAGATTAGAAAATTAACTATTAAAGGGTGGTATTTCAAGGTCAACTCCCCTTAAACTAGCGTAAAAGGTTCATAGTTTCCCACCTATCCTACACATTAAAAATCAATGTTCAATGTCAAGCTATAGTAAAGGTTCACGGGGTCTTTCCGTCTTGCCGCGGGTACACTGCATCTTCACAGCAATTTCAATTTCACTGAGTCTCGGGTGGAGACAGTCTGGCCATCATTACGCCATTCGTGCAGGTCGGAACTTACCCGACAAGGAATTTCGCTACCTTAGGACCGTTATAGTTACGGCCGCCGTTTACCGGGGCTTCAGTCTAGAGCTTTAGGTTTCCCTTGACTCCTTCGATTAACCTTCCGGCACCGGGCAGGCGTCACACCGTATACTTCCACTTTCGTGTTTGCACAGTGCTGTGTTTTTAATAAACAGTTGCAGCCAGCTGTTATCTTAGACTGGTTTCAGCTTATAAAAGTAAATTCTATTAACCTAATACCAGTGTGCCTTTTCCCGAAGTTACGGCACTATTTTGCCTAGTTCCTTCACCCGAGTTCTCTCAACGCCTTAGTATGCTCTACTTAACCACCTGTGTCGGTTTGGGGTACGATTTAACATTATCTATAGTTTAGAGGCTTTTCTTGGAAGTTTGGTATCAGTTACTTCATTGTTTTAAAAACAGTTCGTCATCACGCCTCAGATTAAAAAAAACCGGATTTGCCAAATTTTTATACCTACACGCTTAAACTAGGACAACCGTCGCCTAGCTAACTTAACCTACTTCGTCCCCCCTTCACAATAACATTAAGCACAGGAATATTAACCTGTTGTCCATCGACTACGCCTATCGGCCTCGCCTTAGGGGTCGGCTTACCCTGCCTCGATTACCGTTGGACAGGAAACCTTGGTATTTCGGCGAATAGGTTTTTTACCTATTTTATCGTTACTCATGTCAGCATTCGCACTTCTGATACCTCCAAAATACTTTACAGTAAATCTTCATCGGCTTACAGAACGCTCCCCTACCCAATAAAACTTTTAAGATTCATTGCCGCAGCTTCGGTGCATAATTTAGCCCCGTTACATCTTCCGCGCAGGCTGACTCGACCAGTGAGCTATTACGCTTTCTTTAAATGATGGCTGCTTCTAAGCCAACATCCTGGCTGTTTATGCCTTCCCACATCGTTTCCCACTTAACTATGACTTTGGGACCTTAGCTGGCGGTCTGGGTTGTTTCCCTCTCCACAACGAACGTTAGCACCCGCTGTGTGTCTCCCGTGATAACATTCTACGGTATTCGGAGTTTGCATCGGATTGGTAAACCAGGATGGCTCCCTAACCGAAACAGTGCTCTACCCCCGAAGATGAATTCACGAGGCGCTACCTAAATAGCTTTCGGGGAGAACCAGCTATCTCCCGGTTTGATTGGCCTTTCACCCCTAACCATAGATCATCCGCTGATTTTTCAACATCAGTCGGTTCGGTCCTCCAGTTAGTTTTACCTAACCTTCAACCTGTCCGTGGCTAGATCACCGGGTTTCGGGTCTGTATCCTGAAACTAAAAATCGCCCATTTCAGACTCGGTTTCCCTACGGCTCCCCTACTTTAAAATCGGTTAACCTTGCTACAGAATACAAGTCGCTGACCCATTATACAAAAGGTACGCAGTCACCTAAAAAACAGGCTCCTACTGCTTGTACGTATACGGTTTCAGGTTCTATTTCACTCCCCTAACCGGGGTTCTTTTCGCCTTTCCCTCACGGTACTAGTTCACTATCGGTCAGTCAGTAGTATTTAGCCTTAGAGGATGGTCCCCCCATATTCAGACAGGATTTCTCGTGTCCCGCCCTACTTTTCGAACTTACAAAATTAGTAATTTTCGTGTACAGGACTATCACCTTTTATTGTAAACTTTTCCAAATTTTTCCACTAAAAACTAAAATGTAATTTTGTTCTAGGCTGTTCCCCTTTCGCTCGCCACTACTTAGGGAATCTCGTTTGATTTCTTTTCCTCGAGATACTAAGATGTTTCAATTCTCTCGGTTCGCTTTGTTAATCTATGAATTCAATTAACAATGATACCTATTTTGAATAGGTATCGGGTTTCCCCATTCGGATATTATCGGCTATAACGTGTCATATCAACTTACCGATACTTTTCGCAGATTAGCACGTCCTTCTTCGCCTCTGGCTGCCAAGGCATTCACCATATACGCTTTTATGCTTAACCTTACAACCCACAGATGTTTATTTTATAATTCAATAAAATATTTTTTGCTTCCGAATTTTTAAAGAACTCAATTACAAATTTAATATACTTATATTCGTAAGTGTTTAACAAATAAAACAAAGAATAACACATTAATATAATATAGTATACAAATAAATTGTAATATTTTAAAACTTGTCCCCTAGGGGATTTGAACCCCTGTTACCGCCGTGAAAGGGCGATGTCCTAGTCCTCTAGACGAAGGGGACAAAATTGGCAATACAATTCAATAGAAATTTTAAATAAAAATTTATTTTTTATAATACTTCGAATTATATATAATATCTATGTTACATAACACAATAAAAGAGTCAAGAGTTTTTTAAAAATTTTTAACTTTACAACAATCATTTTAAAAATAAAAATTTAAACAAAAAACTATCGAAATCTTAAAATAACTGGTTCAATTTTAGGAAAAATACCATGCCAAAATAAAAAAGAATAAGCAGCCTGACTGACTAACATACCAATACCGTCAGATAAAAATAACGCACCTTGTTTTTTACACCACGAAAGAAAAGTAGTATAATTATTTTTTTCAGAATAATTAATATCGTAACAATAAACATTTTTTTTTATTAAAGATGCAATAGTATTCCAAAAATTGTTGGATTTTATATTAGCAATAGTGTTAATTACTACATTAAATTTTATATTTTTATAATCTATATCTAAAATATGAAAAATAGAACCAAATTTTTTGAAATAACTAACTAATTTTTTAGCTCTATCAATAGTTCTATTAAAAACAAAAATATTGCAACCATAAGATAATAGTGAAAAAATTATTCCACGAGCAGCACCTCCAGAACCTATTACCAAAACATTGTCACAAGATTTTATAAATTTTAAACGCCTTAAATCATACAAAATTCCTCTTCCATCTGTATTATCTCCTATAATTTTCCCATTTTTTAATTTTTTTAAAGTATTGACCGACCTTGAAAATTGAGCATGTTTAGTTAATGTATCCGAAATCAAAAATGCTTCTTCCTTA
This sequence comes from Buchnera aphidicola (Schlechtendalia chinensis), assembly GCF_001648115.1. Classification (NCBI taxonomy): domain Bacteria; kingdom Pseudomonadati; phylum Pseudomonadota; class Gammaproteobacteria; order Enterobacterales; family Erwiniaceae; genus Buchnera; species Buchnera aphidicola. The sequence goes on from NZ_CP011299.1 coordinate 509,537, forward strand.
AATGGAATAGTGACGTTAGCCCCAATTCCTATACTCGAAAAAAAGTTAATGACACATGTATGAAACTTATTTATAGGTACAAATGTATAATCATAGTTATGAACAATATTAGTTTGGATAGAAAACAATTGATGAATATAAGGAGATTTAGTGTGATTAATAGGATTTCCAAAAACTGAAAATTCGTTCAAATGTTTTTTAAGAGTCACGTATTAATTCTCCACTAATAAGATTTATAATCTTAGAAGGATTCTGACTATTCCCTAATTTTCCATGAAATATTGGAATATTTTTTCCAAAATTTTTTATAACTTCCGCATGAGTTTTGCATGGTTTAGAACCAGAGTAATTAGCACTTGTAGATACTATAGCTGTTCCAAATTCATTACATAGTTTTTTTATAAAAAAATGAGAACTAATTCTAATTGCTAAAAATTTTGATTTTCCAGTTAACCAAAATGGTACACAAGATTTTGCAGGTACTAAAAAAGTAATAGGAACTAAATAAGTTTTCAGTAATATACTTTTATTTTGAAAAGATAAATCTCGTTCAGAAATATACGATTTAACTTGATTGTAATGAGATGCTACTAATATCAATCCTTTACTCTGAATTCTTTTCTTCAAATTTAACAATTTCATTATTGCGTTTTTATTATGAGGATTGCAACCAAGTCCAAATACTGACTCTGTTGGATAAGCAATAATATCGTTATTTCTTAATACATTAACACATTTAAATAATGATGCACTATTTATCTCCATTTTGCGTTCCAAAATTCAAAACTATTTTTTACATGATATAATTAAAATAAAATTTAAAAAACTCGTATAAATTATTCTAAAATTTCATTTTAATTATATTATATTTTCTATCCATTTCCAAAAATATGAATAAACAAAGATTCTATCTTTAACTATTAATCAAAAAAAAAATGTTTATAATAAAATATCGTCCTCAATTTAAATATAAATTTCAAAAGTTATATGTCTATACTGAAAATACTAAAGTATCCAGATGACCGTCTTCGAATCGTTGCTAAACCTATTGAAAAGGTAACTAAATCAGTGCAAAAAATCGTTAACAATATGTTTGAAACTATGCATTCTGAAGATGGAATCGGATTAGCTGCTACTCAAGTTAACGTTCATTTACAAATTATAGTAATTAATAATATTCCAGAACTAAAAAACCCAATGACATTAATAAATCCTAAAATTGTAAAAACTAGCGGGAAAATAAGTATACAAGAAGGATGTTTGTCTATTTCAAATTACAAAGCATTAATACCTAGATCATCTGATATTGTTGTAACTGCTCTAAATTACTTTGGAGAAAAAATTAAAATACAAGCCAGTTCTCTTTTAGCAATTTGCATACAACACGAAATCGATCACTTAATTGGAAAATTGCTAATAGATTACAAAAAAGATCTAAACAGTAATATTTTACCAAAAGTATTCTAAAAACTTTTAAAACTACTATTCTAAAACAAGAATGAAACATTCAAAACTACTAAAAATTATTTTTGCAGGAACACCTGATTTTTCTGCTAAGCATTTAATACAAATAATTCGTGCCAAATACAAAATTGTTGGAGTTCTTACGAAAACAGACAAACCTTCTGGAAGAGGAAAATTAATACTAGAATCTCCTGTAAAAAAAATTGCTAAAAAACATAAAATACCTATTTTTCAACCAGAAATTGAAAACATAACACAATTACATACCCAATTATATGAACTTCATGCCGATTTAATGATAGTAGTTTCATATGGATTAATCCTTCCAGAAAACATACTAAACATGTTTCCATTAGGGTGTATTAATGTACATGCATCTTTATTACCTAGATGGAGAGGAGCAACTCCAATACAATCCGCAATTCTATACGGAGATTCAATAACAGGTATAAGTATTATAAAGATGGAAAAAGGTGTTGATACTGGAAAAATATTATGTTCCTCATCTTGCAAAATTAAAAATACTGATACTAGTGCAAGTTTACAAGATAAACTTAGTATTATAAGTTATAAAACAACACTGCTAGCACTAAAAATGCTATCATTAAGTTATGATCATTATGTTTCACAAAGCAAACTAATAACTTATTCTAGTAAAATAAAAAAACAGGATGCACAACTAAATTGGTCAAAAGATGCAATTATTCTAGAAAGATGCATACGAGCTTTTAATCCATGGCCAATAAGCTTTTTTAAAATAGATAACAAACTAATTAGAGTTTGGAAAGCTAATGTTATTATGCAATATCATAACAACATATACAAAGAAGGAGAAATAATATTAATTAATAAAAATGGGTTACAGATACAAACTAAAAGAAATGTACTTAATATCATAAAGTTACAACTTCCCGGAAAAACAATAATGCATGCACACAATTTAAAAAATTTTAAAAAAAAATTTTTAATTCCAAGAGTGCAATTAGTTTAATCATTATTTAACATAAAGCTAAATTTTAAAAAATGAATTAACTCTTTAAAAAACAGATATACCGCATATATAAGATTACCCAATATTTTAGAACTTCTCATAAAAATAAAAAAATTAATATAACTATTTTCGAATAATAAAACTTTTAATTAACACTCGTCTTCCAAAAAATACATGTAATATTAACAGATATAAAGAATTTCATATGCAAAAAAAACAGAACGGCATGTAATGCCGTTTGTTATTCAAAAGACAAAATTTTAATTCCAATATAAACAAATATATTATATAAAACATATTTTATTTAATTATTTTATTTTTTTAGACATATCTCGATTTTTGTCTTTTAATCTATCTATCAATTGAATATATGCCATAGGTGCTTTATCACCGCATCGATAGCCACATTTCAATATTCGAGTATAACCACCTAATCTATTTAAAAAATGTGGACCTAAATCGTTAAACAACTTAAATACTATATTATTATTTCTAATTTTAGAAAAAATTAAACGCCTATTAGCAATAGAACTTATTTTAGATCGCGTTATTAAAGGTTCTACTATACGGCGCAATTCTTTTGCTTTAATTACTGTTGTCTTTATAACTTCATAATTTAACAATGCACATGCCATATTATTTAACATAGCTTTAACATGAGAACGATTTCTATTAAACTTTCTACCAATTTTTCTATGTCTCATTAGCACTTAACCTTTCTATATACAATCCGATATATGACTTTTATTAATCGTCTAAAATACTTATAGGAGGCCAATTGTCTAAACGCATACCTAAAGACAAACTCCGTGCTGCTAAAACATCCTTAATCTCAGTTAAAGATTTTTTCCCTAAATTAGGTGTTTTAAGCAATTCTACTTCAGTTTTTTGAACTAAATCTCCAATATAATGTATTGATTCTGTTTTTAAACAATTTGCAGACCGTACTGTTAATTCTAAATCATCTACTGACCGCAATAAAACTGGATCAAATTCAGGTTTTTTTTCTTGAATTTCTGGTTCACGCACATCTTTTAAATCTACAAACGCTTCTAACTGATTTGATAAAATTGTAGCGGCACGACGAATAGCTTCTTCAGGATCGATAGTACCATTCGTTTCCATTTCTATAATTAACTTATCTAAATCAGTTCTCTGTGCAACCCTAGCAGCTTCTACATTATATACAATTCTTTCAATTGGACTATAGCATGCATCTACTAACAATTTTCCTATAGAATGTTCTCTATCTATTATTCCCATCCTAGAAGCAGCAGTTACATAACCTCTCCCTTTTTCTATTTTAATTCTCATTATTATAGAAACATTGTCATAAGTTAAGTGACAAATTATATGATTAGGATTAATAATTTCAACATCGCTATTATGTTCAATATCTGATGCTGTTACTGCCCCTATACCTGATTTTTTTAAAGTTAAAACAATTTGATTTTTTCCGTATAATTTTACTGCTAATCCTTTTAAATTTAGCAAAATTTCGATAATATCTTCTTTTATTCCCTCTTTAGTACTATACTCATGAAGTACTCCTTCAATTTCCACTTCTGTTACTGCACAACCTGGCATAGAAGATAACAAAATTCTACGCAAAGCATTACCTAAAGTATGTCCAAAACCACGCTCTAATGGCTCAATAGTAATTTCAGTATGCGTAACACTAATATGCTTAACGTCTACTAACCTCGGTTTCAAAAACCCATTTATAAAATTTTGCATGCCATCTCCTTTACAAAACAGCATCTCATTTAGAGTAAAACTCGATAATTAAATGTTCATTGATTTCCGAAGACAAGTCAGAACGATCAGGAACCTTCTTAAATATACCTTCCATTTTAGACGTATTAATCTCTATCCAAGAGGGCTTTTCACGCTGTTCTGACAATTCTAAAGCTGCCTTGATACGAGTTTGTTTGTGTGATTTTTTACAAATGCTAATAATGTCTCTAAGAGAAACTTGATAAGATGGAATATTTACTATATTATTATTCACTAAAATAGATTTATGACTTACCAACTGACGTGCTTCATATCTTGTAGCGCCAAACCCCATTCTATACACTACGTTATCTAAACGACATTCTAAAAGAATTAATAAATTTTCCCCTGTGTTACCTTTTAATCTTACAGCACGTTTATAATAGTTATGAAATTGTGATTCTAAAATTCCATACAAACGACGAACTTTTTGCTTTTCTCGCAATTGCATACCATAATCTGAAACACGTGATTTTTTAGAACCATGTTGACCTGGAAATTGTTCCAATTTACATTTAGATTCTATTGCTCGAATCCCAGATTTTAAAAATAAATCTGTTCCTTCTCGACGGGATAATTTTAATTTCGGTCCTAAATACTTTGCCACTTTCTATCTCCTAATCTAAGAAAAATTATACCCGACGTCTTTTAGGTGGACGACAACCATTATGTGGAATAGGAGTAACATCAGTAATATTGGTAATTCGAAAACCAGCAGCATTCAAAGCTCTAATAGTTGATTCTCTTCCTGGTCCAGGACCTTTTACCATTACTTCTAAATTTTTAATGCCATACTCCTTTACCAATTCTGAACAACGTTCAGCAGCTACTTGTGCTGCAAACGGAGTAGATTTTCTCGATCCTCGAAATCCAGAACCTCCTGCAGTAGCCCATCCTAAAACATTTCCTTGTCTATCACTGATAGCTACAATAGTATTGTTAAAAGAAGCATGAATATGAGCTACACCATCTAATATCTGTTTTTTAATACGTTTTTTAACACGAATTGAATCTTTTTTAACCATATAATAGTCCTACTTTTTTACCAACTTTCGACGCCCTTTCCTAGTTCGAGCATTAGTTTTTGTTCTTTGCCCCCGAACTGGAAGGTTTTTTCGATGACGCAAACCACGATAACAACCGAGATCTATCAACCGTTTTATATTTAAATTTACTTCTCTTCTAAGATCACCTTCAACTACAAATTTCGATACTTCGATTCTTAATAGTTCTATTTCATCTTCATTTAAACTCTTTATCTTAACGTTCTCTGAAATTTTAGTTAAAGCACAAATGAGCTTAGATCTTTTTTTCCCTATTCCATAAATGCTTGTTAATGCAACAATCACATGTTTGTTATCTGGAATATTAATTCCTGCAATACGCGCCACTATGAAACCCCTATAATTGTATCGTATTTCGAATACTACACTAATCTAAATGTATTATAAATTTCTAATAACAAATTTAATTGTTAAAATATATTCATAAATTATATTAATTTTTTATAATATTTATCCTTGACGCTGCTTATGTTTGGGATCAATACTACAAATTACACGAATAACACTGTTCCTACGAATAATTTTACAATTTCTGCAAAGTTTTTTCACTGAAGTTCGAACTTTCATAATTATTACCTATAATACATAAATACTAAAACTAATCATATTAAAGATTTAAATTAGCCTTTTTTAATACAGATTCATATTGAGCAGACATGATATACGTTTGTATTTGAGAAATAAAATCCATAATAACAACAACTACAATCAATAATGAAGTTCCCCCAAAATAAAATGGGACTCCAATAAATACACGCATAACTTCTGGTATTAAACAAACGAACATCATGTAAATAGATCCTATTAAAGTTAATCTTAGCATGATTTTATCAATATATTTAGCTGTTTGTATTCCAGGCCTAATTCCAGAAACAAAAGCACCTGATTTCTTTAAATTATCTGCAGTTTCACGAGGATTAAAAGCTAACCCAGTATAAAAAAAACAAAAGAAAACAATAGTAATCGTGTAAAAAAAAATATATAACGGTTGACTAGGCTGCAAATAAAAAGCAACCTGTGTTAACCATTTCCAATGGTGTCCTCCACCAAACCATGAAACAATAGAAATTGGAAATAATATTATACTAGATGCAAAAATTGCTGGAATAACACCTGCCATATTTATTTTTAAAGGAAGATGTGTACTATGCTCTGAATAAGCACGACGAGTATGATAACCTTTTGCATAATTTACGTTAATTTTTCTATAGCTTCTTTCAATAAACACAACAAAAAACGTAACCAAAAAAATTATTACTATAGTTAATAAAAGCAAAAAAAAACTCAAACTACCCTGTCGAACTTTTTCGAATGTATGTCCAATAGCATCAGGTAAACTAGCTACAATTCCTGAAAATATTATTATTGAAATTCCATTTCCCACACCTTTTTCTGTAATTAGTTCGCCTAACCACATTAAAAACATAGTACCTGTTACCAAGCTAACAATAGAAATACAATAAAAATAAATATTAGGATTAAAAACTAAACTATTCGATCCTGATATGTTTGGTAAACTTATAGAAATTCCAAAAGATTGAAATATAGCAAGTATTAAAGTAGCGTAGCGTATATATGTATTAATTTTTTTACGTCCTGATTCTCCTTCTTTCTTCATTTCAATGAATTTTGGATATATTAATGTAAGTATTTGAATAATGATTGAGGCCGATATAAATGGCATAATTCCTAATGCAAAAATTGATGCACGACTCAACGCTCCTCCAGAAAATATGTTAAACATCTCTACAAGAGTTCCCTGTTGACTCTGTAATAAATTTGATAAAACTACAGTATCGATTCCAGGAATAGGAATGAATGATCCTATTCTAAAAATTATCAATGCAAAAATAACAAAAAAAATCCTATTTTTTAATTCAAGAAATTTAGAGATACTATTTTGAGTATTTACACCTAATTTTTTTTTTATCATAATATCGTTCTAATCACTCCAAATTTTTCCACCAAAATTTTTAACTGCATTATATGCACCTTTAGTAAGAGACAAACCTCGAATATTTAACGGAGCAGTTACTATTCCAGATAATATTATTTTAACATCTTTAACATTTTTGACATTTTTACTTAAAAAGTTACACTTTTTCAAAAACTTCAAATCAATAATTTCATTTGAAAATTTTAACAGATCTGATAATCGAATCTCGATTTTTTTTTTATTACCAAGAGGAACAAAGCCATTTTTAGGAATTCGCCTATAAAGAGGAGTTTGTCCTCCTTCAAATCTTATACTAACTTTTCCACCAGAGCGAGATTTTTGACCTTTATGTCCTCGTCCTGAAGTTTTTCCAAAACCTGATCCAATTCCGCGACCTTTTCTTTTGCACAACTTTCGTGATCCAATTTCTGGAGAAATATTATTTAAATACATGTATTTATTCTTCTATAGTGTAATATTATTTAAAATACCTTTAACATGTAAGACAATTTTTTTATCATTCCTTGAATAGAAGGTGTATTTTCCCGCTTTACTGTGTGACCTATATAACGTAATCCTAATCCAGTTAAAGTTGCTTTATGTTTAGGTAACCTTCCTATTGAACTTTTTATTTGAGTAATACTAATATATTCAATCATTTTACTTTACCATAATATCTTGAATAGACTTGTTACGTTTAGCCGCTATCATTTCTGGAGATTTCATATTCTCTAATCCAACTATAGTTGCTCGAACTACATTTATAGGATTAGTCGATCCATAAGCTTTAGCTAATACATTATGTACTCCTGCTACTTCTAAAACTGACCTCATTGCACCACCAGCGATAATTCCGGTACCTTCTGAAGCAGGTTTCATAAATATACTAGAACCAGTATATGACTCAAAAATTGGATGTTGTAATGTATTTTTATACAAAACAATATTAATCATGTTTCGACGCGCCTTTTCCATTGCTTTTTGAATGGCAGCAGGAACTTCTCTAGCTTTTCCATATCCAAATCCAACTCTTCCATTACCATTTCCTACAACAGTTAAAGCAGTAAAAGAAAAAATTCGTCCGCCTTTTACTGTCTTTGAAACGCGATTTACAGAAATTAATTTTTCTTTTAAATCTGTACTACTTTTCTTATCCAAATAAATTGACATTACATTATTTTCCCTTAAAAGTTTAAGCCTACTTTTCTTGCTGCATCAGCTAACGCTTGAATTCGACCATGATATTGAAAACCAGAGCGATCAAAAGAAACACTTTGAACTCCTATTTTTAGAGCTCTTTTGGCAATTTCTGTCCCAACCAAAGTAGCCGCTTCTTTATTTCCTGTATACTTAACTAAACGTGATAATTTCTTTTCAAGAGTAGAAGCTACCACCAATACTGAAAAACCATCAGAAGAAATAATTTGTGCATATATATGTCTAGAAGTGCGATGTACAACTAATCTAGTAGACTTAAACGATTTTAATTTACATCGTAATTTTACTGCTCTGCGCATACGAGCACTTTTTTTATTAATTGCAATTATCATTTTATTTCTTTTTAGCCTCTTTTATGCGGACTATCTCATCGCTATAACGAATTCCTTTCCCTTTATAAGATTCTGGAATTTTATATGATCTTATATTAGCTGCTACTTGCCCAACTAACTGTTTATCGGCACCTTTAATAATAACTTCGACAGAAGATAAACACTCAACAATAATACCTTTTGGAATAAGATATTTAATTAAATGAGAATATCCTAAAGACATATGAACAAATTTCGAATCAATCGTTGAAATTTTAAAACCAACACCTAACAATTGCAACTTTTTAGAAAATCCTACTGTCAAACCAATAATCATAGAATTCACTAATGATCGCAAAGTTCCAGCTTGTGCCCATCCTTTAGAAGAGCAACTCTTACTTTTAAACGATAAACAGTTATTTTCATAAGTTACCAATACACAACTATTCACAGTACAACATAAAGCATTATTTTCTTTTTTAACTATAATTTTTTGCCCAATTAACGTAATGTGAACATTAACTGGAACAACAATTAACTTCTTAGCTATACGAGACATATTCTTCTCCAACTTAAGCTACATGACAAATAATTTCACCACCAAGACCAGCTTGACGCGCAGATTTATCAGTCATAACCCCTCTTGAAGTAGAAATTATAGCTATCCCTAAACCAGCCATAACTTGAGATAATTTGTGTTTTTTGTTATATACTCGTAAACTAGGAGAACTAACTCTAAATACATATTCAATTACAGGTTTACCATTAAAATATTTCAAAATTAGTTCTAAATCCGGTTTAAAAGCACAACTTTTCAAAATATAATCTTTTATGTATCCTTCTTGTTTTAAAACCTTACTAATCGCTACTTTTAGTTTCGAAGACGGCATAACTACTGACATTTTGTTAGCTGATTGACTATTTCTAATCCTAGTTAACATGTCTGATATAGGGTCTTGAATAGTCATATACATCACTCCAAAGATATGTTTTAAGTTTTACCAACTAGCTTTTTTCAAACCTGGTATTTCCCCTCTCATAGCCGCTTCTCTAACCTTTATACGACTTAATCCGAATTTTCTTAAAAAAGCATGCGGTCGTCCAGTTTGAAAACATCGATTACGTTGACGAATAGGACTAGAATCACGTGGAAATTGCTGTAATTTCAATATAGCTTCCCAACGGTCTTTTTCTGAAGAAGTACGATCTGATATAATAGTTTTAAGTCGATTTCTTTTCAAAAAAAATTTATTAGCTAATTTAACACGTCTTACTTCTCGTGCTTTCATACATTGTTTGGCCATTTTACGGTTTTACCTTATTTTCTAAAAGGAAATTTAAAAGCAGATAATAATTCACGACCTTCACGATCAGACTTTGCAGTAGTAGTAATAGTAATATTAATGCCTCGAATACGATCAATTTTATCGTAATCAATTTCAGGAAAAATAATTTGTTCACGAATTCCAATACTATAATTTCCTCTTCCATCAAAAGATTTCAAAGATAACCCACGAAAATCACGAATCCTAGGTATTGCTACCATAATTAAACGTTCTAAAAAGTCCCATTTACGCTTACCTCTTAAAGTAACTTTGCAACCAATTGGATATCCTTTTCGAATCTTAAAACTAGAAATTGATTTTCGAGCTTTAGTTACTAATGGTTTTTGACCTGAAATTTTAGTTAAATCAGAAATAGCATTGTTAAGATGTTTTTTATCTACTGAAGCTAACCCTACACCAATATTCAAAGTAATCTTTTTAATATTAGGAACTTGCATAACAGAAGAATAGTTAAATTTATCAACAAGCTTTTTTAATATTTCAGTTTTGTAATAATCTTGAAAACATACCACAGAAATGCTCCACGTTACTTTAAAGTAACATTGTTAGATTTGAAAAATCTGACTTTTTTATTATTTTCTATTCTAAACCCAATACGATCTAATCTCTTTGTTTGGGGATTTAAAATAGCTACGTTAGAAACATGAATGCTAGCTTCTTTATTTATTATTCCTCCCACTATATTTTGTGAAGGAACAGGCTTTTGATGTTTTTTAACTATATTTACACCTTCTATAATTACTCTTTTATTAGGAAATACTTTTTTAACAATTCCAATTGTACCTTTTTCTTTTCCTGTTATTATTATAACTTGATCATTCTTTTTTATTTTAGCTGCCATAATTTCAAATTCTCTTTATACAACTTCTAAAGCTAATGAAACAATTTTCATAAACTTTTCATTTCTAAGTTCACGAGTAACTGGACCAAAAATCCTTGTTCCTATAGGTTGATCATTATTATTTAATATAACGCAAGAATTAGTATCAAATCGAATAATAGAACCATCAATTCTTCTTATTCCTTTTTTAGTTCTTACTACAACTGCTTTGTAAACTTCTCCTTTTTTTACTTTTCCTCTAGGTATAGCTTCTTTAATAGCAACCTTAATAGTATCTCCTATCCCTGCATACCTCCGACGCGAACCACCTAAAACTTTAATACACATAGCAGAACGAGCACCAGAATTGTCAGCTATGTTTAATACGCTCTGTTCTTGAATCATATTACATCCAATAAAATTTGGGATGTCTAACCTATAGACATGAATTATTATGTAAAAAAATATATAAATGTAAAAAATATTTAAAAAAACAAACATGAATAGCGAATATTTAAATACTATTCATGTTAATGTCAATAATATCTACTATTGAACAACAGCCTTTTTAACAATACGAACTAAAGTCCAAGATTTTGTTTTAGATATTGGGCGACATTCACGAATTTCTACTACATCTCCTAATGAACACTCGTTTTTTTCATCATGAACATGAAATTTTGTTGTACGTCGGATAAACTTTTTATATAAGGGATGTTTAATTATTCGCTCTATAGAAATAACTAAAGATTTTTCCATTTTATTACTAATAACATAACCGGACAATGTTCGAATCTTATTACCCACCGTATTATTTTCCTTTGTTAGTTAAAAAATATTTAACTCGAGCAATATTACGACGAACCAATCGCAACAAATGAGATTTTTGTAATTTTTTAGAAGAAAATTGTAAACGAAGACCAAATTGTTCTCGTAACAAATCTATTAAATTTACTCGTAGCTCTTCGACAGTTTTTTTTTTTATAATCATCATATTATTCTCTTAGTTACAAACATAGTTTTTACAGGTAACTTTGATGCAGCTAACTTTAAAGCTTCCTTAGATAAATTTTCAGATACGCCATCAATTTCATACAAAATTTTACCAGGTTGAACTAAAGCAACCCAATACTCAACGTTACCCTTACCTTTACCCATTCTAACTTCTAACGGTTTTTGAGTAATAGGTTTATCTGGAAAAATTCGAATCCAAATCTTTCCTTGTCTCTTAATAGATCTAGAAATGGCACGCCTAGCTGCTTCGATCTGACTTGATTTCAATCTTCCTCGTCCAATCGCCTTCAATCCATAAGATCCAAAATTAATTTCTGTTCCAACAGCAAGACCACGATTCCGACCCTTATGCATTTTTCGAAATTTTGTCCGTTTAGGTTGCAACATTTAATTCTCTCCTTATTTTTTATATTTTCTCTGGCGCTTCTTTACTTTAGCAGTAGGTTTTTCTAACTTTGGAACAGATGAGATACCACCTAAAATTTCTCCTTTAAAAATCCATACTTTTACACCTATAACACCATATGTAGTGTAAGCTTCGGAAGAATTATAGTCAATATCAGCCCTCAAAGTATGTAAAGGCACTCTACCTTCGCGATACCATTCTCTTCTTGCTATTTCTACTCCTCCTAAACGTCCACTAACTTCTATCTTAATACCCTTTGCTCCCTGTCTCATAGCATTTTGAACAGAACGTCTCATAGCGCGTCTAAACATTACTCTACGTTCTAGTTGAGAAGTGATATTATCCGCAACTAATTTTGCATCTAGCTCTGGCTTTCGAACCTCTGAAATGTTAATCTGAGCGGGAACTCCAGCAATATTCGTAATAGCTAATCGTAACTTTTCTACATCTTCACCTTTTTTACCTATTACTATTCCAGGTCGGGCACTATATATCGTTATCCGAATGCTCTTTGAGGGCCTCTCAATAACAATTCTAGAAATCGCAGCTTTGAATAACTTCATCTTTAAAAATTCTCGAACCTTAAAATCACTATTTAAAATCTCTGAAAAATTTTTAGTGTTAGAAAACCATACAGAATTCCAATGCTTGATTATACCTAATCGTATTCCATTAGGATGTACTTTTTGACCCATTTATAGTCTCTCCAACTATTATAAACAATCAGAAACAACCACAGTAATATGACTAGTACGTTTTAAAATTCGATCCGAGCGACCTTTAGCACGAGGCATCATTCTTTTCATAGTTGGACCTTCATCAACAAAAATCTTTGTAATTATTAAGTTACGAACATCCATATTATTGTTATGCTCAGCATTAGCAATAGCAGATTGCAATACTTTTTTAACTAGTATTGATGATTTTTTTTTGTTAAAAGTTAAAATATTCAAAGCATATAAGGCTTTTTGACCTCTTATTAAATCAGCTACCAATCTCACTTTTTGAGCAGATGATTTAGCTTTTCGATGTTTAGAAAATACTTCCATATTAAATATTTCTCCTAACGTTTTTTAATTTTTTTATCAGAAACATGACCTCGATACATACGAGTGATAGAAAATTCTCCTAATTTATGTCCAACCATATCTTCAGTAATAAATATTGGAATATGTTGACGACCATTATGTACAGATATTGTCAAACCAATCATATTTGGGAAAATAGTGGAACGACGCGACCAAGTTCGTATAGGCTTTTTGTCACGATCTTTAACAGCTTTTTCTACTTTTTTAAATAATGATACATCAATAAACGGACCTTTTTTAAGAGAACGCGACACACCTTTCCTCCTTAAATTATTTTTTACGACTTTTTACGATGAATTTATCTGTTCTTTTGTTTCTTCTAGTTTTCTTACCCTTTGTTTGTAATCCCCATGGACTCACAGGATGTTTCCCAAAATTTCTCCCTTCACCACCTCCATGAGGATGATCAACTGGATTCATAGCAGTTCCTCTAACAGTCGGACGAATTCCCCTCCAACGAGAAGCACCAGCTTTTCCCAAAACTCGCAACATATGTTCTTCATTTCCAACTTCACCAATAGTTGCTCTACATTTTGACTCTATACGTCTAATTTCTCCAGAACGTAACCTTATAGTAACATATGACTCTTCTTTTGAAACTAGTTGAACACTAGTACCTGCTGATCTTGCTATTTGAGCCCCTTTTCCAGGTTTCATCTCAATATTGTGAAGCATTGTTCCAACTGGAATACTTTTCATAGGCAACGCATTTCCAATTTTTATATCCGATGATAATCCTGATAAAATTTTCGAACCAATTTTTAAACCTTTTGGCGCTAGAATATATCTTCGTTCTCCATCTTTATACAAAATTAAAGCAATGTTTGCAGATCTATTTGGATCATACTCTAATCTTTCAACAATAGCAGAAACATTATCTTTGTTCCTTTTAAAATCAATAATTCTATATGCTCTTTTATGACCCCCTCCTATGTGACGTGTTGTAATGCATCCATAATTATTACGACCACTACTTTTCTTTTTTTTTCGTTTTAAAAGAGAATATGGTTTACCCTTATATAAATCAGAATTGACTAACTTTATAGCGTGACGACGACCAGGAGATGTGGGTTTACATTTAACAATTGTCATATATTACTTTTTTCCTTGTTATTCTTATTCTTCGTGTCCAATAAAATTTAAATTTTGTCCTTTTTTTAAAGTAATGTAAGCTTTTTTCCAACTACTTGAATAACCTATTCGGCCATTTTTACGTAATTTTCTACTTTTAATGATTAACGTATTAATATTACTAACTTGAACTTTAAACAAATTTTGTACAACCTTTTTTACATCACTTTTAGTAACGTACATAGGAACTTTAATTACTACAGTATTAAACTTTTCTGAAGAAATAGAAGATTTTTCAGAAATATGAGGAGAAAGAAATATTTTCAATAATCTTTTTTCGTCATTCATAACAATAGTTTTTCCACTTTTTTGAGTGCTTCGAAAGTAATGATAACATTTTCAAATGTAATTAAACTAACAGGAGTAATAACATTAGTTGTTTTAATATGTACTTTATGTAAATTTCTAGAAGCTAAAATTAAATTATTATCTTTAATTAAAGTTATAATTAAAACATCATATACTTGTACTGATTTTAGCTTACTCAGCAAACATTGAGTTTTAGGTTCATCTATAGAAAAATTTTCAAATACAAACAAACGATTTTTTCGAATTAATTCAGAAAAAATACTTCTCAATGCTCCCTTATACATCTTCTTATTAACTTTTTGAGAAAAATTTTTAGGCTTAGCTGCAAAAGTTACGCCACCGGACCTCCAGATAGGACTCCTTAAAGAACCTGCTCTCGCGCGTCCTGTTCCTTTTTGACGCCATGGTTTTTTCCCAGATCCAGACACTTCCGCACGACTTTTTTGAGCCTTAGTTCCTTGACGTAGACTAGACAAATAAGAAATAATAACTTGATGTATTAACGCCTTGTTAAAATTACAATTAAAAGCGGTCTCAGATACATTAATAAAAATTTCTTTATCTCTAAGCGCTAATTTCACTATTTTTCACTCCTTTAACCTTAATTGCTGGTTTAATAATGAGATCACTTCCTTTCGGGCCAGGAACCGAACCTTTTAAAAGTAGCAAATTTCTTTTGAGATCAATCCTAATTACATTTAAATTTTGAACTGTAACTCTACTATTTCCTAAATGACCTGCCATTTTTTTCCCTTTGAAAACTCTACCAGGTGTCTGATTTTGACCAATAGAACCAGGTGCTCGATGAGACAACGAATTTCCATGACTAGAATCCTGAGTTCGAAAATTCCATCGTTTAACTGTTCCACAAAATCCTTTTCCTTTAGATTTTCCAACTACATCTACCTTTTTAACGTTTAAAAATAAATTTAAGTTTATAGATTTCCCCAATTGAAAATCCGATATATTTTTTTCAACTCTAAATTCCCATAGTCCACGGCCGATTTTAACTCCAGAACGTAAAAAATGGCCAATCTCAGATTTAACTAATTTGTTATTTTTCTTCGTTCCAGTAGTAACTTGGATAGCGTTGTAATTGTCAACATCTACAGTTTTTACTTGAACAATATGATTTTCTTGAACTTCAATGATAGTAACTGAAATTGATGTACCTTCTTTAGTAAAGATACGAGTCATTCCTATTTTTTTTCCAACTAGACCAATCATGTGCACTTCTAATCCCTCTAAGCATTTACATATATAGTAATTAACCTAAGCTAATTTGTACATCTACTCCGGCAGCGAGATCTAGTCGCATTAAAGCATCAACAGTTTTTTCAGTAGGTTCAACTATATCGATAAGACGCTTATGCGTACGAATTTCATATTGATCTCGAGCATCTTTATTAACATGAGGAGATATAAGTACAGTAAACCGTTCTTTATGTGTGGGAAGAGGAATAGGTCCACGAACTTGTGCTCCAGTTCTCTTGGCTGTTTCAACAATTTCTGAAGTTGATTGATCAATTAATCGATGATCAAAAGCTTTAAGACGAATTCGTATTCTTTGGTTTTGCTGCATAAAACCGAAACTCCCATAATATAACAAGTATAAAACATTATCCTTTTCAAACATAATCAGGGTATGTTAGTATGAAATTTTCAATTTACAAAAATTAATGTAATTAAAAATTTTTTTAAAATTTTACAATAATATTACAAAATAAAAAAAACAAATATTCTTATTTTTTAAAAATTTAAATCAATAGTCATTTTACACAATAATATTAATTAACAAAAAATTAGAACATATCTGAAGCATATATTTAATATTGCAACCTATTCTTTTATATAAAAAAATTAAACTACACAAAATATTATAAAGCATGAATTAATAAAATTCATTATTTTTTTCAAGATTTATATCTTAAAAAAACAAAACATTTTTTTTAAAATTAATAAAGAAATCAAGAAAAGATCTAAATTCTAACTTCTTTTCTTGACTTAAAATCTACATGAACAATATACGTGAAAAGTTAACTAACAACTCTAACTACAATTCCTGCACCTACAGTTTTCCCACCTTCACGAATTGCAAAACGCAAACCATCAGACATTGCAATAGGATGAATTAATGTAACAACCATTTTTATGTTATCGCCAGGCATAACCATTTCAACTCCTTCCGGAAGTTCAACATATCCAGTAACATCCGTAGTTCGAAAATAAAACTGAGGTCTATATCCTTTAAAAAATGGTGTATGACGTCCTCCTTCTTCTTTAGATAACACATACACTTCAGATTCAAATTTTATATGAGGAGTAATCGTCCCCGGCTTTGCCAAAACTTGACCTCTTTCAATATCATCACGTTTAGTACCTCGCAATAAAACTCCAACGTTCTCTCCTGCTCTTCCCTCATCTAGTAATTTTCTAAACATTTCTACACCGGTGCATATAGTTTTAGAAGTAACTTTAATACCTACAATTTCTACTTCTTCTCCTACTTTAATAACTCCTCTTTCGACACGTCCAGTAACTACGGTGCCACGACCAGATATAGAGAAAACATCTTCTATAGGAAGTAAAAACGGTTGATCAATCGATCTCTCAGGTGTAGGAATATATGAATCTAATGTATTTGCTAAATCAACAATCTTCTCTTCCCATACAGCGTCTCCTTCTAATGCTTTTAAAGCAGAACCTCTTATAATTGGTGTTTTTTCACCAGGAAAATCATATTGTGTTAATAAATCACGTACTTCCATTTCTACTAATTCAAGAAGTTCTTCATCATCAACCATATCACACTTATTTAAAAAAACGACAATATAAGGAACTCCTACCTGTCTTCCCAATAAAATATGTTCACGCGTTTGAGGCATAGGTCCATCTGTTGCTGCTACTACTAAAATAGCGCCATCCATTTGAGCTGCCCCAGTAATCATATTTTTTATGTAATCAGCATGTCCAGGACAATCTACATGAGCATAATGTCTCATAGAAGTATCATATTCTACATGAGAAGTATTGATAGTAATTCCTCTTGCTTTTTCTTCTGGAGCATTGTCTATTTGATCAAATGCTCGTGCCGAACCTCCATACTTTTTTGCCAAAACAGTAGTTATAGCTGCAGTTAAAGTAGTTTTTCCATGATCTACATGACCAATAGTACCTACATTTATATGAGGTTTTAAACGATTAAATTTTTCTTTAGACACAACTTTATTTCCCTTTTCAAAACGTTTATCTTAATATAAAATTAGAAATTATCTATTTTCTCTTTTCTCAATAATAGAATTCGATATATTCTTAGGGGCTTCTAAATACTTTAAAAATTCCATTGAATAAGATGCGCGACCTTGCGTTTGAGAACGCAAATCAGTTGCATATCCAAACATTTCCGATAACGGTACTTGAGCTGAAACAACTTTTCCAACTAATAAATCCTTCATACCCTCAATTACCCCTCGTCTACGATTTAAATCACCTATTACGTCACCCATATATTCTTCTGGTGTTTCTACTTCAACTTTCATAATAGGTTCTAACAATACAGGTGTTGCTTGTTTAAAAGCACTTTTAAATGCTAAAGAAGCAGCTAGTTTAAATGCAATTTCAGAGGAATCAACATCATGATAAGACCCAAAATGCAAACGAACCTCAATATCAACAACAGGATAACCAGACAGAGGACCGCAATTTAACTGTTCGCGTATTCCTTTATCAATAGCAGAAATATATTCTCCTGGAATGACACCTCCCTTAATATCATTTACAAATTTATAACTTTCTTCAGTTGATCGAAAGGGCGATAAATCGATTACAACATGCCCATATTGACCACGCCCACCTGACTGTTTAATATACTTACCTTCAACATTCTTAATAACATTTTTAATAGTTTCACGATAAGCAACCTGAGGTTGCCCTATATTAGCACTAACACTAAATTCTCTTTTCATTCTCTCAATAATTATTTCTAAATGCAATTCTCCCATTCCAGAAATAATTGTCTGATTTGATTCTTTATCTGTACTTACCCGAAAGGAAGGATCTTCCTTTGCTAACCGACTTAAAGCTATTCCCATTTTTTCTTGATCTGCTTTAGTTTTTGGTTCAATTGCTATTGAAATTACCGGATCAGGAAAATCCATTTTTTCTAATATAATTAAATGATTAGGATCACACAAAGTGTCTCCTGTCGATACACTTTTTAAACCAATAGCAGCAGCTATATCACCTGCTCTAACCTCCTTTATTTCTTCTCTTTTATTTGCATGCATTTGAACAATACGTCCAAAACGCTCTTTTTGATGTTTTACTGAATTAAAAACTACATCTCCAGAATTCACTACACCTGAATAAACTCTAAAAAAAGTTAAATTTCCTACGAACGGATCTGTAGCAATTTTAAAAGCCAATGCAGAAAAAGGTTCTCGATCATTAGAATAACGAACAACTGAATCGTTTCGTACAGTTTTTGAAATTCCTTTAATAGATTTGACATCATTAGGAGACGGTAAAAACTCAATTATAGCATCTAACAAAGCTTGAACACCTTTATTTTTAAATGCAGATCCACATGTAACAGGAATAATTTCATTTTTTAATGTTCTTTTACGAAGAGCAAACTTTATTTCTTCCTCTGAAATTGTTTGTCCCATCAAATATCTGTCCATTAATTGTTCATCATTTTCTACCGCAGCTTCGATAAGATTTCGGTTCCATTGCTCAGATAATTCTTGTAAATAAATAGGAATATTATCATAGGTAAAAGTAACTCCTTGATCTAAATTATTCCAATAAATTGCCTTCATTTTAATTAAATCAATAATGCCTACAAAATTTTCTTCTGATCCAATAGCTAACTGAATAGGAATAGGATTAGCACCAAGTTTTGTTTTTATTTGATTAATTACATTAAAAAAATTAGCACCCATACGATCCATTTTATTTATAAAAGCAAGTCTCGGAACATTATATTTATTAGCTTGCCTCCATACTGTTTCAGACTGAGGTTGTACTCCACCTACAGCACAATACACCATAACAACTCCATCTAAAACTCGCATAGATCTTTCTACTTCTATGGTAAAATCCACATGCCCAGGAGTATCAATGATATTAATCCTATGTGGCAAAAATTGCTTAGCCATTCCAGACCAAAAAGTAGTAGTTGCTGCTGAAGTTATAGTAATACCTCTCTCTTGTTCTTGTTCCATCCAATCCATAGTAGCAGCACCATCATGTACTTCGCCAATTTTATGATTAACTCCTGTATAAAACAAAATACGCTCAGTAGTAGTGGTTTTTCCGGCATCTATATGAGCACTAATTCCTATATTTCGATATTGTATTATCGGCGTAGTACGTCCCATTATATTCCTCTAATTTAAAATCTTCATACAACTAATTCTTCTTATTTAAATCTAAATTAATTTGAAATACTCATAGCATTTGAACTAACGTAACTACCAGCGGTAATGCGCAAAGGCTTTATTAGCTTCTGCCATACGATGAACTTCTTCACGTTTTTTTACAGCAGCTCCTCGACTATCTATTGCATCTAATAATTCGCTTGCTAGTTTTAAAGACATTGATTTATCGGTTCTCTTTCTAGCAGCGTCTACTATCCATCTCATAGCCAAAGCATGTCTTCGTATTAAACGAACTTCTACCGGAACCTGATATGTGGAACCTCCAACACGACGAGACTTAACTTCAACAGTTGGACGAACATTTTCCAAAGCTAAATCAAAAGATTCTAATTCTTTCTTTTTAGTATGCTTAGATAGAACTTTCAATGCACTATATACTATCTCTTCAGCAACAGATTTCTTTCCATTAACCATTATTATGTTAATAAACTTTGCAACAATTTCAGAAGAAAATCTAGGATCTGACAAAATTTTCCGATGTCCAATAACACGGCGTCTTGGCATAATATACTCCAAATAAATAATTATCTAAAAATTGATATTCCTTTTAAACATATTCATAATTTTAAAAAATTCTAATTTTTTTATTTTTGTTTTTTAGCGCCATATTTAGAACGACTTTGTTTTCTATCTTTTACACCGGAACAATCTAATGCTCCTCGTACTACATGATAACGAACTCCAGGTAAATCTTTTACTCGTCCTCCTCGAATTAAAATTACCGAATGTTCTTGCAAATTATGACCTTCTCCACCAATATACGCAGTGACCTCAAAACCATTAGTTAAACGTACTCTACAAACTTTTCGCAACGCAGAATTAGGTTTTTTAGGAGTAGTTGTATAAACCCTAATACATACACCTCTCTTCTGAGGACACTTTTTTAAAGCTGGAACATTGTTTTTTATAACCTTTCGTAAACGAGGTTTACGGACTAATTGATTAATTGTAGTCATAAAAACCTTAATTGTTTATTTAAAATATTTGTACAAAAATTTTTATATGATATAATTTTTAGCATGATAAAAATTGAACTTTTAAATATCACCAAGACATTTGTGTTTTATTCTTATTAGTTAAATATACAAATTGCACATAGTCTATAATATTAACTTCATTAGACACCATCCCTTGAATACCACGCGCATAAATATCTTGTTTTATAGCATACATATTTACTGAAATAGACAATAATTTATTAATGAAAATATTATTTTCTACCATAACTATTACACTATCTTGTAGTGCAACTAAATCGTCTTCAGCCCGTAAAAAATCTATTAATAACATTATATCCATTTGAAAAGGAGAACGCATTAAAATGTGTAACATATTTAATTAATCCCTTAAAAATTGATAATTAAATCATAATTATTTAATTTTTTTCGTATACATTTTCTATTTATAAAAAAAACTTTCAGTAAAAAATCACGCTTATACGATAATCCGCGTTCAATTAACGAACTTTTACAATAGTAAAACTTATTAATTTTAAAAAGAGGAAGAATACCAAATGATGCCGTATAATTTCGCGATAAAATGTGCTCAGGACACTGACATTTCATTAATTGAAATACACCATCACCGATAAAAAAAATAGAAACATTCTGATTAATCGTAGAAATAGATAAAACAGAATCCAATCCTTCTCGACTTAAACTAGTACCATGGGGTACACGAGAAAAAACAAAAGCTATATTTTTCATGAAATTAATCACTAAAATTGCATGACACGATCACTAACTTCTATGTATTTTACTAATTCACTCAATCCAGAGAAACAGAAAGATGATTTAGAGTCATCTAATCGTGTTGAGAATTTGTTATCAATTTTTGTATCTATCACTCCTCTCCTACGTGCAGCACTAACACATACATTTAATTTTACAGAATGAGTACAGCATAAGCTTGTCCATTTTTTGAACAAATTACATTCATCAGGAGGAAAAGATGCTAATTTATTGGCATTTAATGCTCCATCGCAATAAAAAAAAACGCTTAATAATTCATTTTTACTTGCTATAATAGCATGAGAAAATAAAAAAGCAGTACTAGAATTTTGAGTTCCATAAGGAGGACCAGAAACTAAAATCGTATATTTCATCTTATAACCTGAACTTTATTTTAAAAAAATATATATTAAAATAGAACACTAATTACATCATCGTGAACTAGGTTGTACATTAATTAATTCTACATCAAATATTAAAGTAGAATTTCCTGGAATTCCAGATACTCCTTTTGTTCCATATGCTAATGAAGGTGGAATTATTAATTCAATTCGACCTCCTTCCTTTATATATTTTAATCCCTCTTGCCAACCTAAAATCACACTGTTTAAAGGAAACGATAATGGTTTTCCTCTTTTATAAGAATTATCAAATTCCTGACCATTAGTTAATGTGCCAATATAATTAACAGTAACAATATCATTCTTATTTGGACTTAGCCCTTTTCCTTCTCTTTTTATTAAAAATACTAAACCCGTACTCGAACGTTTCGCGTGTTTTGTAACTAAAATCTTTTCTGCATATTTTTCTCCTTCAATAGCATTCTTTTTGAGTATTTTATTTTCTATATTATCCTCTAAAATTGACAATTTCTTTTCTAATTTATTTAATATTTGAGAAACCATTTTGGAAGATAATTTAGATTTAAATAAAATCGAATCTTTAATTCCCGATAAAAAAACATCTTTTCTAAGATAAACTCCCAACTTACTCTGATCTAAAAAAAGATTGCTTGCATAATTTCCTAAAGAAACACCTAATGCATAAGACCATTGATCAAATTCGTTCTTAAAAGGTTCATTAACAGATGTATTTGAAAAAGATGACGCTATTGTAGAACCTATTTCTTTAGAATTTATCGTAGAAGTAAAAAATGTCATAAATAACATTACTATTCCCTTAATTAAAAACGAAAACATGATCTCTCCAAAAAAAAAAATAAAGTATTGTTTTACAAAATAGTCAATTATTAACTAGTGCAATTACTAATAAAAATTTTAAACAATTAAAAAATTTTCAAAAATAATACAAAATATAAAAATATGAAAATAACAAATTTTTGAAAAATTTATTTAAATGTATAAATTTAAAAAAGTATAAAAACTAGAAAAATTTTTGACAATATGCTGTAAATATAAAGAAAAATTTTAAATTTTTTTAAAAGGCATGCATAATACTACATGAAGTACATTTAAATTGATGTGATTCTCACATGATAATATATAATTTAATTATAAAAATTTCGAAGTATAATTAAAATCTTAACTATGTAAACTTTTAAAAATAATACAATTCATTTTTTAAACATGACTAAAATGTAAAATCACTAACTCGTTTTGCATAAATATAATACTATCAATATTATCAAAAAACTAATGATAACTTAACTGCTTTGTTAACACAAACATTAACTTATCTTAACAATCTAAATATTTTTTCAAAAATTTAATACAATTTAATAACGTTCCAAAAAATTAAAAATTTTTCTTCATCAAACATAAAAAATACTTGTAAAATTTTTACATAAGAAATAAAAAAACACAATCAACGAAATATTTGAAAATATACTTTTCCTATATTTATTATATTTTAATATATGTAAATTATAATACACTAATTCAATTTTTTTTTGAATAAAGAACATTCTTAAAATTATTAAAAAATAAAATCCGTATTAATCTAAATTAATAAACAGTTATCATTGTTCTATAAGAATTATAAATATACTATTAACTTTATAATATATAGAAATTCATTAAAAAATATATTCCACGGAAACTTAAAATAATGAAAAAAAATATTATCGGACTTACTTGTATCAGTTTTTGTTCTTACGCTTTAACTGGAGCACTAATTATTGTAACTGGAATAATCTTAGAAAACGTATCTAAATATTTCGGAATACCTATTGCTAGAATGAGTAATACCTTTACTTTTTTAAATGCCGGAATCCTAATTGCTATTTTTTTAAACTCATGGTTAATAAATATTTTTACATTAAAAAAACAACTAATAATGGGATTTTTTCTTACAATAATAGCTATATGGATTTTAATGTTTTACCATACTATTGCATTGTTTTCCTTAAGTATATTTATTTTAGGAATAGTGAGTGGTGTAACTATGTCAATAGGCACCTTTTTAATAACTAATTTATATAAAGGTAGCAAGAGAGCTTCTATATTACTACTCACTGATTCATGCTTCAGTATGTCGGGAATCACGTTTCCAATTATTTCAACTTTTTTAATTTTCAATCACATTACGTGGTATTGGATTTATCCTCTGATAGGAATTTTTTATTTAATTATATTTATACTAACGTTAAATTTAAAATTTCCTAAATTAACATATACTAAAATTAAAAACGATAATTATAAAAATCAATGGAACATTTCCATTATTTTGTTATCAATATCAGCACTTCTGTACATATTAGGACAACTAAGTTTTATATCATGGATTCCAGAATATGTCATAAAATCAATTCATTTAAATATTATTCAATCTGGAAAACTAGTAAGTAACTTCTGGATGTCATACATGATAGGAATGTGGGTATTTAGCGTCATATTAAAATATTTTAATTTAAAGAACATAATTATATTTTTAACAGGAATATCAACACTATTAATGTATATATTCAACCACGTGCATAGTTATTTTTTACTACAATTTTTTATAATTTCATTAGGTTTTTTTTCTAGCGCAATCTATACTATTATCATCACTTTAGCTTCTCAACAAACTAAAAAACCTTCTCCTAAAATTATTAACTTAATCTTAACTAGTGGTACGATAGGAACACTATTAACTTTTATCGTAACAGGACCAATTGTAAAGCATTCCGGATTTATATCAGCTTTAATAACATCTAACATATTATATGGAATTGTATTTTTAATATCTTTAATAAATTTAATTAGCACAAAAAAAATCTAGATTAATCCTATTGCGCTCTTTACTTTTTTTAGCATTGTATCTGCTTTTATGCACGCCTTGAATGCACCATCATTTAATATTTTTTTTAAATAATCTTCATTTTTTCTATAATAAAAATATGAAGATTGCAAATTCTTTATAAAATCAGATATGACTTCAATTATATCTGATTTAAAATCCTGATACGACTTTCCAGAAAATTCTAATTCTAAATTAGATATAGTTCTATCAGTTAAACCAGAAAAAATATTAAGCAAATTCGATATTCCCTTTTTATTAATTATATCATAATGAATGCTAGGAGGACTATTTGAATCAGTAACAGCTAACGCTATTTTTTTAGAAATACTATCTATACTTTCTAATAAAAAAATGACATTATTACGATTAGAATCAGATTTAGACATCTTTTTATCAGGATCCAGTAACGATAAAATATTGCAATTACGTCCAAAAACATACTTATCAGGAATTGTAAATATGTTTCCATAACATGAATTAAATCTACGTGCAATATTTCTAGTTAATTCCAAATGTTGAATTTGATCATGACCAATAGGAACAACATTCGTATCATATAGCAAAATATCAGATGCCATCAAAACAGGATAATTTAACAATCCAGAATTAATATTTTTAATACTTCTTTTGGATTTGTTCTTAAATTGCGTCATCCGTGATAATTCTCCACAATAAGTATAACAATTCAAAAACCAATTTAACTGTGCATGTTGATGAACATGTGACTGAAGAAAAATAATATTTTTGCGTGGATTAATTCCACACGCTAAATACAAAGAAACAGTATCTAATATGTTTTTCCGTAATTCAGAAGACACATGACGTATAGTAATAGCATGAAGATCGGCAATACAATAAAAACATGTATAACTATTCTGCATTTTAATCCACTGACGTATAACACCAACATAATTTCCTATAGTTAACTGCCCAGATGGTTGTATAGCACTAAATACAATTTTCTTTAAAACATTCACTATGTCTATTCCATATAAAAATATTATATAATTTTTTAATACAACATATCATAAAATTGTAACAATTTTAAAAAACTAATTGATCACGCATTTCTTTAATAGTTTTTAAATAACTTTTTGATTTAAAAATAGCTGATCCAATAACTAAAATATTTGCCCCATACGACGCAACTTTTTGAATATTTGTTAAATTTATACCTCCATCAACTTCTAAAAAAATTTTTCGATTACTTTTATCAATAAGTTTACGAACTTTTAATAATTTCTTAAACGTACTTGGTATGAACTCTTGTCCTGAAAATCCAGGATTAACCGACATTAATAATATTATGTCTAATTTTTCAATAACATATTCTAAAACACCCAAAGAAGTAGCAGGATTAATAGCTATACCTGCTTTGCAACCACAACTTTTAATCAACTCTAAAGACCTATCTAAATGATTAGTTGACTCAGGATGAATAGTAATAAAATCAGCTCCTGCTTTTGAAAATTGAACAATTAAACTATCTACCGGTGTAACCATAAGATGAACGTCGATAATAGATGTAATTCCAAAATTGCGAATAGACTGCAATACCATAGGTCCAAAAGTTAAATTAGGAACATAATGATTATCCATTACGTCAAAATGAATGATATCTCCTCCTGATTTCAATACATTTTTAATCTCTTCTCCTATTCGAGAGCAATCTGCAGATAAAATAGAAGGTGCTAACAAAATTTTCATTATATTTCCTAAAACAATTTTATAAACTAATGTCAAAAAAATAACGCATTTTTATAAAATACTGTAAAAAATTTCTTATTTCTGTTTTATATATCAAAAAAATAATGTTTATATCTTTATGAGATTTAATTCTATATTGTTTAAACAACATTTTTATACACAAATTACTGAAAAAATCTTTATTAATAGCATTCATGTACTCTTAATTAAATTTCATAGAATGAATAAATACACAAAATTAAAAACAAATCTAAAACCTACGTTTTTTTACAATTGTTAATTGCTAACGTCAATATACTTTTACTTATGTTAGAACGAATAACTGATTTTCCTATAGAAATGGGTAATATTAATCTTACTATACCAGACATAACCTTTTTATCTCTCATAAAATTTTTAAAATAAGAATCAAAATTCATATTATCCGGGCCATATATTGGAAGACCTGTCTTTTTTAATAAATTAACAATTTTGTTTTTTTCAAAAATACTTAATAATCCTAATAATACAGACGTTTCAGATGCCATAACCATTCCAACGGACACTGCTTCTCCATGCAACCATTTTCCATAACCTAAATGAGTTTCTATAGCATGTCCATACGTATGTCCAAAATTTAACAAAGCTCGAAAATGATGTTCTCTCTCATCCTGTTCCACAATCATTTTTTTAATAACGCAACATTTATAAATACAATACGATAACGCTTTCATGTCTAACTTTAATACGAAATCAATATTTTCTTCCAACCAATTAAAAAAATCACTATCAAAAGCGATGGCATATTTTATAACTTCTGCCATTCCAGATATCAATTGATTTTTTGGTAAAGTAGATAAAAAATCAAGGTTTACAATAACTGAAGTAGGTTGCCAAAATGAACCAATCATGTTTTTACCAAGAACATGATTTACAGATGTTTTTCCACCAATAGACGCATCTACTTGAGATAATAATGTAGTAGGAATTTGTATAAATTTAATTCCACGTTGATATATTGAAGCTACAAAACCAGTGATATCACCAATAACTCCACCTCCTAATGCTATTAAGACGGTATCTCGTCCATGAAAATTTTTTAATAACTTTGAAATAATGCGATCAACCGAACTAAAGTTTTTACTAGATTCACCGTCTGGTAAAATACAACAATCTAATTTCACTCCTAAATTTTTTAAACAAGAACAAACACTATTTCCCCAGATTTTAAATATTATGTTACTGCTAACTAACATAACTTTATCATCTGACTTTAAAGGAGAAAAAATATTATCTGATATAAATATGGATGATCCAATATGAATGAAATAAGTTCGACTTCCTAAAATTACTTCTAATTTTTTCAATATTGTCATACTCCAAAAAAAATATTGTGTAAAAAACTCAAAAACTAAATTGTGTTTAAAACATTTATAATATGGAATACCACTGATTTAACACTCTTTTCACCCATTTTAATAACAATATCAGCTATTTCCTCATATAAATGATTTCTCTCATTAGATAATTTTTCTAAAATAGTTCTTACAGGCACATTCTTTATTTGTAATAAAGGCCTCTTTTTATCCTTTTGAGTTCTAGAAATTTGTTGTTCTATAGAAGTTTCTAAATACACTACAAAACCACGAGATGACAATTTATTTCTAGTTTCCTTTGACTTAATAGAACCTCCTCCTGTGGCTAACACAATCCCTTGCTTATTAGTCAAATCGCTAATAATTTGTTTTTCACGATTTCTAAATCCTAATTCACCTTCCAAATCAAATACCCAACTGATGTCAGCACCAGTACGCCTTTCTATCTCTTGATCAGAATCATAAAATTCCATATTTAATCTTTGAGACAACTGACGACCAATAGTACTCTTGCCGGCACCCATAGGGCCAATTAGGAAGATATTTCTTTTTTCTGCCATTTTTTGTAATGTTATTTAAAATAATTTGTTAGTAATAACCATGCACAGTTAATTTCACTGGCAGGAGATAAAATGCGTAATATATTATTCCTCAATAAAAAAAATTATCCAAAAAAATTAAAATAATAATGAAAACTATCACTAATTTGAGTATAAAATATAGTATGTTCTATAATATATAAAAAATGATTGAATTTGAATTCAACAAAATTTTTTTGTGTAATTAAATGTAGAATACTTTTATTTTAAAGTTCTATCAGTATCATTACTCTTATTAAAAAAAATTCCAGTTATCAACATTTTTTTTATTAATTACACACTTCAAAAATAATAATGAATAAAATGTCAAAAATAAATATACTAATATTCTAATTACATTAAATAAATTTTGTGTTTACAATAAATGTATAAAAATTTATACTTTTAAAATTAATATTTAGAAAATGTTATCTCATAAAATTATCTTTACTTTAAAAATTATAAAATGATAAATATAAAATATGAAATATAAAATATGAATATTAAATTAAATCAAATAAATTAAAATTAACACTATCTATAAATTGGACTAGTTAAAAACTAAATATAGTTCAAAATCAATATTTGATAAAAAGTTTCTAATTCTCAATTTTTATTGTATACTATATCGCAAAATAATGAAAAAATATTTTAATTGTAAAAACTAAAAACACCCTTAGGTGAGATGTCCGAGAGGATTAAGGAGCGCGCCTGGAAAGTGCGTATACGTTAAACCGTATCAAGGGTTCGAATCCCTTTCTCACCGTAAATTTAATTTAAAAATATGAAATACAAAAATTTTTAGAACACTTTAAATTTTTGAATATTCGATTGTAAAAAATAATTTATTTAATTCTAAATTGATTACATCAACATTGAGTTTAAAGATATTTCAATCATTCGATTTAAACTAGATTCTCGATCTTTTACACTAATTTTTTCTTGTCTAATAATATGATCAGAAACTGTGCAAATTGAAACAGATTGAATTTTGTGTTCTAAAGATATAGAATATAAACCAGAAGTCTCCATTTCTATTCCAACAATATTATATTTTTGAATCATTTTAAAAAAATCATCGTTATTTTTATAAAATAAGTCTGTTGTAAAAAAATTTCCTACTTTAATATGAAATCCTAAATTTTTTGATGCTAATACTAAATTACATAATAAATCAAAATCTGCTACAGAAGATAAATCATTACCATTAAATCGCAACCTATTTACATTTGAATCAGTAGAAGCACCTAAACAAACAATAACATCATTAATATTTATATTATTGCAAATTGTTCCACACGTACCAATTCGTATAATTTTTTTTACATTATATTCTGTAATTAATTCTTTTACATAAACTAAACATGATGGTATTCCGATTCCATGACTCATAATAGAAATACGTTTTCCTTTATAAATTCCAGTAAATCCTAACATCGAACGAACATTAGTTACTTCTCTAAAATTATCTAAATAATTCTCTGCAATATATTTTGCTCGAATGGGATCACCAGGCATAAGAACAAAATCAGAAAAATCTCCCTTTTTTGCATTTATATGAGGAGTTGCCATGTATTTTCCTATATTTTTATAAAATCACATTAGTAATATTAATATTTTTACCGTTTAAAAAACATTTCTTTTCCAAACTTCATTGGAGATAATTTGAAATATTTTGTTAATGTTTGGGCTATATCTGCAAACGTTTCTCGATGACCTAAAAAAGTTGGTTCAATAGTTGGCCAATATACTAATATTGGAACATTTTCTCTAGTATGATCAGTGCCAATCCATGTAGGATCACAACCATGATCAGCAGTAATAATTAAAATATCTTCTCTTTGTACTAATTTTAACAGTTCTGGTAAACGATTATCAAACCATTCTAATCCTTTCGCATAACCAGACACATCACGTCTGTGTCCCCAAGAAGAATCGAAATCTACAAAATTAACAAATACAATTGTATTATTTGTAGATTTTTTAATCTCACATATAGTAGAATTAAACAAATTTGATAAACCAATAGCATTAACCTGTTTTGTTATTCCTTTTCCTGCAAAGATATCTGAAATTTTACCTATTGAAATTACACTTCCAGACTTTTCATTTATTACTTTTTCTAAAATAGTTGTATCATGAGGTTCCACTGAAAAATCACGTCGATTTCCTGTTCTTAAAAAATTAAATTTCTTGTTTCCAGTGAAAGGCCTAGCAATAACTCTTCCGATTTTAAAGTTTTCTTCATCTAATATTTTTCGAATTTTTCTACAAAGTTCATATAATTTTTTTAATCCAAATATCTGTTCATGACAAGAAACTTGAAAAACTGAATCAATAGAAGTATAAAAGATAGGCTTTTTTGTCTTTATATGTTCTTCTCCAAAATCATTTAATATTGAAATTCCAGAAGCATGACAATTCCCTAACACTCCAACTAAATTGCATTCTAAAATAATTTTTTTTAACAAATATTCTGGAAAACTGTTTATAACCTTATTAAAACAATCCCATTTCTCTAATACTGGAACTCCAGATATTTCCCAATGACCGGAAGACGTATCTTTGCCTGACGAAATTTCACTAGCATACGCATAACTTCCTATAATATTTTCACATTTTTCAACTCCCACCATTTTTTTTTTCATAGACCTATTGGCAGCTTCTACTAATCCAAGAGATGTTAAATTAGGTATACGAAGAGAGCCTGTACGACCATTGTTTGCTTTTCCTAAGTAACAATATTTAACTATGTTACCAAATGTATTAGCTCCGACATCATTAAATTCATGCGCATCATTTGTTGAACCAATCCCAAATGAATCTAAGACTAGAATAAATGCGCGTTTCATATGTTCTCCAAATTAACGTTAAATAAAAAAATTTTAAACAAAATATATAAAATAATAAAAATTTAATAAACTTCTTTTTAAAATTACGTAACAATTTTTAAAAAAATTTAATTATTACACTATTTTAAAAAACACATTGACATTAATAAAAATATCTATTAAATATAGAAAGCATTTCAAAAATGAAAATTTAATCTACTTACATTGAATACATTCACAAAAAATCGCGCAAAAATATTTTCGTTCAATTGCTATTCAATTTAGTATTTACAATTTAAAATACTAAAAATCATAGTTTAAAAAATTATGTTTAAATTTTATTTTTAAAATAATTGACTGACTTAATACAAAACTACAATTTGAAATATTAAAATATACTGATCACAAACTAACTATTCTTACACAAAAATTTTAAAATATTTAATAAATGTGATTAAAATGTATCTAACTCTTAAAATGCATTTTTTAAACTTATAACAATTTTAAAAATAGTTTATTATAAATTAAGATACACAAAAATCAAAAAATTCTTAAAACATAAAAATTTTTATGTTTTTAAAAATCTAAAAAAACTATTTTAAAAGTCGAAAAGTATTTCTTACATTGAAATAATAAAAAAAGACATTATAAAAAGAATTTTTTATTACTTTAAAAAACTTAACAAACACAATTTAATATTGGAAAACATAATTTTATATTAATAATACGAATGCTCTCCTTTATGATGTTCTGTAACATCGTAAACGCCTTGAAATTCAGAAAATTCAACTAATAACTGTCGTTCTATTCCATCTTTTAACGTACGACCTACCATAGAACATCCATTACAACCCCCAGAAAACTTTATGACAACATATCCTGATTGAGTAATATTTATTAAATGTACTCTTCCACCATGAGATAACAATTGTGGATTAATTTTAGAATCTAAAAAAAATTTTACTCTTTCTTCTAAGGCAGAATCATTTTTTATGATACATCTTTTAGCATAAGGTGCTAAAAGTGTCAATTGAGATTGGAAATTTTCTGTTACAATATCAATAACAGAATCTTTAAGATATGGCATGCTTATTTTATCAATATATAACTGAAATTTGTCATATCTAAATTTTACATCATGTTTTGTAATTTCTTCTGGATAACAAAAAGATACTCCGCATTTAGCAATAGGTGTACCAGGGTAACTTACAAACGCTCTAATATGAGTATTCTTTTTTTGTTTAGAAAGCAAGTTTAAAAAATGATTTTGAGCTAATTTAGATATGTTAATCATGGTATAAACTCAACTAATTGGAATTTAATAGTATTCTAAAAAGTATTTAGTAAAAAACACATAACATTTAAAAGTTCTCATTTTCTTGAAATTATAACATATATTGATATAATTTAAAATATTAATAAATTAACTAAAATCCTCAAAATTGTTTATAAAATATAATATTTATTTTACACAATAAAATACAAAACTAAGTTTAAAAAAATATTATATTTCGTAAAATATCACAATTAAAAAGAAATAACTAAAAATTACAATATAATGAAAAATTTTTATTGGAACACTATAGGAACTGGAAAAATTAATTTAGTTTTAATTCATGGATTTGGATTTAATTCAAAAATTTGGAATGCATTACTTCCTGCATTAAGCGTAAATTTTACAATACATCTCATAGATCTACCAGGATTCGGGGAAAATAATACATTAAAATTCATGAATTTAAAAAAAACCGCTGAATTATTAGAAAAAAATATACCCAACAATTCTATATTGCTAGGATGGTCTATCGGAGGACTGATCGTTAGTAAAATTTCTTTACTTTATCCAAAAAAAATTAAAGGACTTATTAGCGTTTCATCTTCACCGTGCTTCTTAATGCACCAAAATTGGCCTGGAATTCGTGCACATACGTTATCTAAACTCTATTATGAACTAACAACAAACTATGAAGAAACTATTCAAAATTTTATAGATATGCAGCCAATTATTTACCAAAACTATAATGAAGAAATATTCAATCTTAAAAAAGACATTTTATCTTATCCAAAACCTAATACGTCGACACTCAAAAAAGGATTAAAAATACTTCAATTTTCAGATTTGAGAAATGAAATAGTTAAACTAAAAATTCCATTTCTTAGAATATATGGAAAACTAGATACATTTGTGCCAAAGGAAATAGTTAAAATTTTAGACATAAAATGGCCTCACACTAAGTCAATAATAATGGAAAAATGTGCTCACGCTCCATTTATTTCTAAAAAATATAAATTTTCTAAAATAATACTAGAATTTTCTAAAAGTTTGAACTGTTAGAACAAGAAATAAAAAATGTAGATTTTAAAAAACTATTTTTTGAATACTAACAATATATAATACATAATTAAGTACCAAAAAAAAGATTTTAAAAAGGAATGTCTTCATCATCAAATTCTAGATCATCAGAATGAACAGCTAAATTCTTTTTAGAATTATCTCTATCCTCATGAACTTTTAACACGCTTTTTTCAGATTCATAAACGTGATTTTTTGATTTTACTAAAGGAGATGATTGATGGTTTACGTTTCTACTTCCTAACATTTGCATTGTTCCACCTACACCAACAATAATCTCTGTAACATATCTGTCTATTCCATTTTGATCCTGCCATTTTCTAGTTTGTAACGATCCTTCAACGTAAACTTGAGATCCTTTTTTTAAATATTCTCCTGCAATTTCTGCTAACTTATTAAAAAAAACAATTTTATGCCATTCCGTCTTTTCTCTTATCTCTCCAGTATTCTTATCTTTCCAATTTTCAGACGTAGCCAATGTAATATTAGTCACTGCTATTCCGTTTTGCATATATCTAATTTCTGGATCCTGACCCACATATCCTATAAGGATAACTTTATTTACCCCTCTACTAGCCATAATTTTGATCTCAACTCAAAAAATTATTAATTTTTATTAAAATAATTGTAAATTCATGAGTTTTTAGTATATCATGAAACATATTAATTTTCATAAATACATAAATTCTATTTGAAAAATTTATAAAAATAAAACATTAAAACATTCAATATTAATACTATTAATAAATGTCAAACTTTTAATCGTAATTTAATTAAACATTATACATTTAGAACAATTCATAATATCTAACAAAATAACATGAAAAATTATTACAAATTTTCAGTTGCTCCTATGCTACATTACACTGATCGACACTGCAGATTTTTACATCGACAATTCACTAAAAAAACATTATTGTATACTGAAATGATTACTGAAGATCATTTAATTCAATCAAAACATAAAGTTTTAGAAACTTATGAACATCCAATTGCTCTCCAAGTTGCTGGGAAAAACCCCAAAA
This sequence comes from Buchnera aphidicola (Schlechtendalia chinensis), assembly GCF_001648115.1. NCBI lineage: Bacteria > Pseudomonadati > Pseudomonadota > Gammaproteobacteria > Enterobacterales > Erwiniaceae > Buchnera > Buchnera aphidicola. Next base: position 544,674 of record NZ_CP011299.1, read on the forward strand.
AATTAGAAAGATGCGCGATTATAGCTCATTTGCAAGGATACGATGAAATAAATTTAAATGTAGGCTGTCCTTCTAAAAAAATACAATATGCAGGGTTCGGAATATATTTAATAAAAAATATCCCTCTTTTAACAAATATTGTCAAAATAATGGTAAATGCAAGTCCAATACCAGTAAGTATAAAAACAAGAATTGGATTAGATGAATATGATAACTATTACTTTCTAAAAAATCTTATAGAGAACGTTTCAAAATACGGGCTATGTCAAAAATTTATAATTCATGCACGAAAAGCATTATCTCAAGGTATTAGTACAAAAGAAAATAGAACAATTCCAAAATTAAATTACAACATAGTATATGCACTAAAAAAAGATTTTCCAAAATTAACTATAATTATTAATGGAAACATCAAATCCATAAAAGATTCCAAAATGCATTTAAAGTACGTTGATGGAGTTATGATAGGACGATCTATATATAATAATCCTTCTATACTATCTCAAATAGATTCAGAAATTATTGAATTAAAAAAAAATATTATAAAAGTACTCACAGAAAATATGTATCCTTATATTGAAAAAGAATTATGCACAGGAACACCTTTAAAACATATTTCACGACACATGTTAGGACTATTTCATGGATTTCATGGATGTAAAAGGTGGAAACAACATATCATTGAAAATTCGTATAAAAAAAATTCTAACATAAAAGTATTAGAAAAAGCATTAAAATTTGTTGCTTAAAAGTAGTAATAACGTATTATTAAAAATTTTAAAACAAAAATTCATATACATTCCAGTATTCATTATACTATTAAAATTCAATAAATTTATCAAAAGTCTAATTTAAAAACAAAAACTTTTTATTTAATAGTAAAACTATTTTAGTTACATATCTTATTTTGAAAATAAAGATATAATTTATACTTAAAACGATTGAATTTTGGTGTTATGTTAAAAATGTCACAAAAAAAAATATACAATAACCAAATTGAAGAAAACATTATACCACCTCATTCTATAGAAGCTGAGCAATCTATATTAGGTGGGCTAATGTTAGATAACGAACAATGGGATTGCATAACAGAAAAAATTACAGAAAACGATTTTTTTAGTTTGCCTCACAAACTAATTTTCCGAGAAATGCAATGTCTACTAAATCGAGGATATCCTATTGATCTCATAACGTTATCAGAATCTTTAGAGAAAAAAGGAGAATTAGAAAAAATAGGAAGATTTTCTTACTTAGCAGAATTATCTAAAAATATTCCAAGCACTGCTAATATTTCAACTTACGCTGAAATAGTTCGTGAACATTCTATTGTTCGAGAAATAATTCAAGAAGCAAGGAAAATTATCCATATTGGATATAATTTACAAGGTCAAACTAGTGAACAACTCTTAAATTTAGCTGAATCTAAAATATTCAATATTACAGAAAACCGTCTAAAGATAAACTCTCAACCTAAAAATATAGAACAAATTCTCGATACTACTCTAAAAAACATCGAAAAGTTACTTAATACATCTAATAAAGGAATTACCGGAATTAATACAGGATATCAGGATCTCAATAAAAAAACGTCAGGATTACAACCTTCAAATTTAATTATTATTGCTGCTCGTCCTTCAATGGGAAAAACAACATTCGCTATGAATATTTGTGAAAACATTGCGATGACTTATGAAAAGCCGGTATTAATTTTCAGTTTAGAAATGTCAGGAGAACAAATCATGATGCGCATGTTGTCCTCATTATCTCGAGTAAATCAAGAAAAAATACGAACCGGAAAACTTAACGATGAAGACTGGTCTCGAATTTCTAGTACAATAAACATTTTATTAAAGAAAAAAAACATGTATATTGATGATTCATCAACACTAACACCTACAGAAATGCGATCTAGATCACGAAGAATTTACCGCGAAAACAATGGATTAAGCCTAATTATGGTAGATTATTTACAATTAATAAAAGTTCCATCATTAATCGGAAATAGAACACTAGAAATTGCTGAAGTATCAAGAACACTAAAAGCATTAGCAAAAGAATTGCATGTTCCTATAATAGCATTATCACAATTAAATAGATTGTTAGAACAAAGAGGAGATAAAAGACCAATAAACTCTGATTTAAGAGAATCAGGATCTCTGGAACAAGATGCAGATTTAATTATGTTCATATACCGAGATGAACTATATCACGAAAACACAGATTTAAAAGGAATTGCAGAAATAATCATAGGAAAACAAAGGAATGGACCTATTGGTACAATTAAATTAACGTTTAATGGTCATTGGTCTCGATTTGATAACTATTCTGAATCCAATTATTATGAAAAATAAAATTTTTTTTATAAATGCAATATTAAAAAAATAATAAAACTAATGTGATAAAAAGAAATTAAAAGGCATTAATTTAAAAAAATGATTTCGACTAACTTTTTAAAATACGTTTTACTATTATATAAAAATATCTGTAGTATATAAAACAATATTTGTAAAGTTTCAAAAACTCAGAAACAAAAAAATTAAACGTACAAAATAGTTTTTTAAAAAATTTTAACATTCACTTTAAAAAACTATAATAATGTAGTTGACAAAAAATACCTATATTATTATTCTAAATACATAATAATTCTTAAAAAATAGAATTTGAATGATATTAAAAAATAAGATTAATATAGAGCAAGTATAAATGCAAAAAAAATGAAAATAAAATTAGGAATTGTAATGGATCCTATTTGTTCTATTAATATAAAAAAGGATTCTAGCTTTGCTATATTGTTAGAAGCTCAAAAGAGAAAATATTCAATATACTACATGGAATTATTAGATTTATATCTCGAAAATAATAAACCATTTGCAAAAGCAAAATTACTAACATTAAAGAACAACATTAAAAAATGGTTTTTTTTTAAAAAAGAAAAAAATATCTCACTATTAAATTTAGACATAATTCTAATGAGAAAAGACCCTCCTATTAATGAACAATATATATATATCACTTATATTCTTGAACAAGCTGAAAATCAAGGAGTTCTTGTAATAAATAAACCAAAAAGTTTACGTAATTTTAATGAAAAATTGTTTACTATATGGTTTCCTAATTTAATTCCCAAAACTTTAATAACTAGTAACATTTCTAAAATACACAACTTTTTACAAAAATATGAAGATATTATAATCAAACCATTAAACGGCATGGGTGGATTCTCAATATTTCGAATAAAAAAAAATGATCCTAATACAATGGTCATTATTGAAACTATGACTAATCACGGGAAAAAATTGTGTATATCGCAAATTTATCTTCCAGAAATTAAAAATGGAGATAAGAGAATATTAGTTATCAACGGAAAACCATTTCCTTGGTGTTTATCTAGAATTCCAAAAATCAATGAAAATCGAGGTAACTTAGCTGTAGGAGGAACAGGAAAAGTAAAAAAATTAACACGATATGACTGGAATATAGCAAATTTTGTATCTAAAACACTTAAAAAAAACGGATTATATTTCGTAGGATTAGATGTCATTGGAAATAAACTAACAGAAATTAATATTACTAGTCCAACTTGTATAAATGAAATTCAATCTAAATGCAAAATATCTATAAGCAATATAATTTTAAACTCCATAGAAAAACGCCTGTTAAAAAATAGTTCCTAACTATCTATCTTTTAAAAAACTATTTTTTCAAAACTTAGTAATAAAACGTATGTACTAGTAAGAACGAAAATAGAAAAAATTTTAAATAGTATATAGCTAACAATATCAGAAAATAATAAAATATTATTTAGAACTTTTATGTCTAAAATATGAAAAAATTCAGATCTAAATGTTAGAATTGATATAAATAAACTACATAAAATCACGGACATTCATACAAATGACCATTTTAGCATTTGATTTTGGAAGAAAAAATATTGGAGTAGCAGTAGGACAAAAAATTACAAAAACTGCACAAGTTTTGCCTTCTATAAAAATAAAAAACAAAAAAATAAAAATAGAAATATTTGAAAATCTATTCTATGAATGGCATCCAAATTTTATAATTGTTGGACTACCATTAAATATGGATGGAACAAAACAAAAAATTACAAAAGAATCAGAAAAATTTTCAAAAAAAATATTTGAATATTTTAAAATACCAATCTATCTACACGATGAAAGATTGACTACAGTAGAAGCAAAAACAATACTATTTGAAAAACACGGATTCAAATCATTACGAAAATCGAGAATTGATTCAATATCTGCAGCTATAATTTTAGAAAGTTGGTTTTCAAACAACATCTAATCATAATTCTTATAATAAAAACATCTTTAACATTTTAAAATATATTTATTATTTATAAATAATTCAATATTTGTACATCATATATATGAACGTAAAAATTAAATATACTTTTTACATCCATATTTTAAAAATTAATAATGTTATGAAAGTACTACATTAATAAAGATTTTTTTAATTTTTTTCGTATATATATTATTTTCCAAATACTATTTGAAATATCAATCATAGCTTGTATAAAAGATTCAAAGATATCTTTTGAGATACCTACTCCATAAAAAATTCGATTTCCATAGCACGCTTCAATCTTAATATTCCCAAAAGTATTAATATTTTCCTTATTCATCATTACAAAATTTTTTACTTTAAACTTAAATGACGCAATCTCATTGAATATTTTATATATTGCATATATCAATCCATTCTTAGTAATAATAACTCGATTATAAATTTGTGATCCACATAAAATTTTTATAGATAAATGTGATGTACCATTCGAACTAGACTTAATAATAAAACTTTTTAATTTAAAATATTCTAATAGTTCACTATTTGAATTAGAAAAAGATAATATTTCTAAATCATAATCAAAAACTCTACCTTTTCTATCAGAAAGTTTTAGAAAAGAATCATATAAATTATTTAAATTATAGTCATGATCTTCTAAATATCCCATATTAGACATGTAATGTTTAACAGCGGCGCGCCCTGAGCGAGAAGTTAAATTTAATAATTTTGATTTCAAGCCTATAGTTTCAGGAATTATTATTTCGTAATTTTCTCGATTCTTTAATACTCCATCTTGATGTATTCCGGAAGAATGTGTAAAAACATTTTCTCCTACTATAGATTTATTAGATGGAATAGATATATTACATATTTTGCTAACTATTTGACTAGTATTATAAATTTCTTTATATTTTATATTAGTATTTAATTTAAAAATGTCATTTCGTACTTTAATAGCCATAATTACTTCTTCTAAAGATGCATTTCCAGCACGTTCTCCTATTCCATTTATAGTTCCTTCTACTTGTCTTGCTCCTGCTTGTATAGCAGAAACAGAATTAGCAACAGCCATTCCTAGATCGTTGTGACAATGTATTGATATAACTGCTTTATCAATATTAGGAACTTTTCGATATAAAGAAGTAATTATATCTTGAAATTGGCTAGGAATAGTGTAACCGACTGTATCTGGAATATTAATTGTCGTTGCACCAGAACTAATTGCAATTTCTACAATACGACATAAGTTGTCCAAATCTGTTCTTCCTGCATCTTCACAAGAGAATTCAATATCATCTGTATATTTTCGTGCTCTCTTTATAGAACGAACCGCCATTTCTACGATTTCGTTAAACGTTCGTCCTAATTTAGATTCCATATGCAAAGAAGACGTGCCTAAAAAAATATGAATCCGAAAATAATCAGCGTTTTTCATCGCTTCAGCTGCTACATCTATATCTTTATCAATGCACCTAGCTAAACTACAAACTTTAGAAGTTTTAATATTTTTGGAAATAATACAAATAGATTTAAAATCACCTGGAGACGAAATAGGAAATCCTACCTCTATAATATCAACTCCTAATTTTTCTAAAGCAAAAGCTATTTTTAATTTTTTTTCAACACTTAAACTTTCTTGTAAAGATTGCTCACCATCTCTTAACGTTGTATCAAAAATAATTAATTGTTGATTCATTTATCTTCCTAAAAATTAAATTTATAATATGATATTCTTGAAAAATTTATAAAATAAAGAAATAATAATTTTCTTTATTACGAATACTAGTTAACACTGAAACTTTTAAATAACGTTTATTGCGTATGCTTATTTCAAAAAATCATACTAAAACTATAAAATATATATTACGATTCTTTGTATATTTTAAAAAATTAAAAGATTCAACTACATACATAGTATGTAAATAGTATTGCATATCAAAAATTAAAAATATAAAGAAATAAAAAAACATTGAAAATATAATCATAAAAAATTTATTTTAATTCAATGACAAATAATATAAATGCTAAAAATTTAGAATATAAATGATATTTATAATGTTTTTTATAAACTAATTAGATAGTTTTAAAATCATCTTAAAAATTAATTGAAAGGACTTAAAAATTTTGGGATTCTACTTTCATAATATTTTATTTTTTCAATATGCTTTAACGTTAAATCAATGTCATCTAATCCATTTAACATACAGCATTTATGAAAATGATTAATCTCAAATGTATGATGTTTGTTATCTATTAAAATTTTATTCTCAATCAAATTTACTGTTACAAATATACGATGGAACTTTAAAACTAAATTAAATAAATGATCTATTAAATTTTTAGACAGTACTACAGGTAACAAACCATTTTTAATACTATTATTATAAAAAATATCAGAAAAACTAGACGATAAAATTACTTTAAATCCGTATTCTAAAAGAGCCCAAACTGCGTGCTCTCTCGATGATCCGCATCCAAAATTTTCTCGAGACAATAAGATTGTGCTATTCTTATAAAAGTTTTGATTTAAAGAAAAATCAGGATTTTCAATTCTTCCTAAATTATCTAAATATCTCCAATTATGAAACAAATGTTTACCAAATCCCGATTTAGTAATCTTTTGTAAAAATTGTTTAGGAATAATCGCATCAGTATCTATGTTCGATATATCTAAAGGAGCTACCAATCCAGTATAACAAGTAAATTTTTCCATATTTATGTTTCCAAAAAAAAATTTGTATTATAATTATAATTTCCTAACATCAACAAAATGACCAAAAAGTGCTGCTGCCGCAGCCATAATTGGACTAACCAAATGTGTTCTTCCACCTCTACCTTGACGACCTTCAAAATTTCTGTTACTTGTCGAAGCACAACGTTCTTTACTCTTCAAACAATCACCGTTCATAGCTAAACACATGGAACAGCCAGAATGACGCCATTCAAATCCAGCGTTAACAAATATTTTATCTAACCCTTCTTCCTCTGCTTGTCGTTTTACCGTACCTGATCCTGGAACAATAATGGCATGCACAGTGTCAGAAATACATTTATGCTTTACAATATTTGCAACATCACGTAAATCTTCTATTCTAGAATTAGTACATGATCCAATGAATACTTTATCAATTGATACATCTGTTAAATACATTCCAGGTTCTAGTCCCATATACTGCAATGATTGTTCTGCACTATTTCTCTCAATAACATCATAATAAGATAAAAGTTCCGGGATTTTTTCATCAATAGAAATCGTTTGACTTGGATTAGTCCCCCAAGTAACTTGAGGAGAAACAGAAGATATATCTAACACTACTTTCTTATCGAAATTCGCCCCTAAATCAGATTTTAAAGTGTTCCAATACAACAATGCACAATTCCAATCTTTGCCTTTTGGGACATATGTACGATTTTTCAAATATTCTACAGTAACTTTATCCGGAGCAATAATTCCTGATTTTGCACCCATTTCAATGACCATGTTACATATCGTCATTCTACTTTCCATACTCAAATGAGGAATTAAACTTCCAGAAAATTCTATAACATATCCAGATCCACAAGATATCCCTAAACGCCTTATTATAAATAAAATTATGTCTTTTGCTGTAGTTCCATAATTAATATTACCATTCAATTCTATTTTCATACTTTTAAAACGATCTTGTTTTAACGTTTGCGTAGACAAAACGTGTTCTACTTCAGATGTACCAATCCCAAAAGATAACGTGCCAAAAGCTCCATGTGTAGAAGTATGAGAATCACCACAAACTATAGTCATTCCTGGTAAAATCATTCCTTGCTCAGGACCAACAACATGAACAATTCCTTGGTTAGGATTGCTTAAATCAAACAATTTAATGTTAAATTCTTCACAATTCTTGATTAATTCATTCATTTGTTTCTTAGCTATAACAGTTGAAAGTTCTAAATTTCTACTAATCGTTGGAACATTGTGATCCATAACAGCAAAAGTTTTATTCGGTTGTCTTACAAATCTATTCTTAGAACGCATTTCACAAAAAGCTTGAGGAGAAGTAACTTCATGTATTAAATGTAAATCTATATACAAGATTGGAAGATGATCTTTTTCTTCACATACTATATGTGCATCATATAATTTTTGATAGAGTGTTTTTTTCATTGTATTCTTCTATAAGATAGAAATTTAGATATAACATCGCCCATTTCACTAGTACTAACAAGATTATTATTCTTTTGCAAGATATCTTTTGTACGATAACCTAATCTTAAAACTTCATATACTACTGATTCAATAATATTTGAAATTTCAATTAATTGAAAACTATATCTAAATAGCATACCAATTGAAAGAATTAGAGCAATAGGATTAGCGATATTTTTTCCTTTGATGTCTGGAGCTGAACCACCTGCTGGCTCATATAAACCAAATCCTGCTTCATTCAAACTGGCTGACGGTAGCAAACCTAAAGAACCGGTAATTATTGCACATTCATCAGAAATAATGTCACCGAATAAATTAGAACATAAAATTACATCAAACTTATCAGGATTTTTAATTAATTGCATAGTAGCATTATCAACATATAAATGAGATAAATTCACTTCAGGATATTCTAATGACACAGTATTAACCGTTTCTCGCCATAATACAGAAGTTTCCAATACGTTAGCTTTATCAATAGAAACCAGATTACGCTTTCTACTTAAAGCTAATTTAAATGCTATATGAGCTATTCTCTCGATCTCAAATTGATAATACATTTCAGTATCAAAAGAATACTTTTTAGAATTTACATATTTTGTTCCTTTTCTCTTATTAAAATAAATTCCTCCTATCAATTCGCGCACACACAAAACGTTAAATCCTCTAGAAACTATCTCAAATCGAAGAGGAGATAAGTTTTCTATTCCAGAATACAAACGAGCTGGTCTCAAATTTGCAAACAAATTAAAATATTTTCTTAAAGGAAGCAAAGCACCTCTTTCTGGCTGTAAGTAAGACGATAAATTCTCCCATTTTGGACCACCAACAGCTCCAAACAAAATTGCATGAGAATTTTCGCATCCGCGCAAAGTACTTTCAGGAAGTGCAATTCCATGTCTATCTATTGCAATTCCACCAACATCATATTCTTTTGTTTCAATATTCATACAAAAATTTTTTTGAAGTACATTTAAAATTTTATATCCTTCTCTCATTATCTCAGGTCCGATACCATCACCTGGTAAAACTGCAATTTTGTATTTTCTCTTCATATATAAATATGATTCCTTATACTAAGAATATTTTCCTAAAATTTATAAAACATTTAAATAATGTATATTACAAACTTAATGTAATAATATTTAAAAAAAAATACATATATATTGAAACGTCCTAAAGTTTTTTAATATATGTACATAAACTCTACGATATTATGATAAAAAATTAAAATTTAATGTGTAAAATTTTGACTAACAAAAAAATGCAATTAAAATCACTTAAAATTTTAGAAGAATAAATATTAATCAAATTTTAAAAGTAAATAAAAACCGTAAAGTTAATATAAAAATGCAAAATAATAAATAAAAAAAATGAGTTAAACATAAAAACGTATATAAAAATTTAAAAGACTAAGTATATAAAAAATTATAAAATATAATATATTTTCTAAAATTATAACGTTTAAAAATTAAATAAAATTCACATATATTAAAAAATTTTAGGATTTTTGATAAAAATTTAAAAATAATACAAAAAAAAGTAAAAAATATACATTAGAAATTTATTTAAAATTTAAAAAATCATCTTTTATTTAAAAAATATAATTGATACAATTATTATAAGAATATATATATTTCTAAAAAATTTTTTAAAATAAAATATGTATAAAAAATTAATGAAATGTAATAAAAGCTAATATGATTTTTTTAATTTTTTTACAACCTCTATAAAATAGACTTTTAAAATTCTTAAAAGTTACTAAAATATAAGATAAACAAAACGTTTTTAAAAACACAAAATTTTTGTAAAAAAGTATAACTAAATTACTTAAAAAACTTATTAAAATATTTTCAAATTAAATCTGTTTAATGCTAAAAATCTTGTAATAAAATTTTTTTTTACACAAAAATTTATATAAATTAAACTTGTTTAAAACTTAATTAAATTTTAAATAAATTTCAAAATTCGTATCCAAACTCAATATTCATAAAACCAATAATAACTATCAAAAAATTTTGTATTTAAAAAAATATTTAATATTTTATAACATTAAAAGAAAATTCTAGAAAAAATATAAATAATCAATAAATTATGAAATCTATATTTCTAACTTAAAAAATTAGAATTTTATAAAATACGCAAAAGTAAGATTTCATGCCAAATAACTTCACACTGACTTAAACATTAAGTCAAATACAGAGTTGTTAAAACGTATTGCCTTTTTTTCAAATTTAGTAAAAGGTCTAAATTTTGGACGAGAAATATAACTGTTCGAATTAGATAAATTAGAATATCCACTAATGTCATGAACTATAGAAACAATTTCTTCTGCATATGATTGACAATCAGTTGATATATGTAAAATTCCATTAAACACTAATTTTTTAAGAATTAAACGAGCGAACATTTTTGTAAAAATTCGTCTTTTTCTATGACGTCTTTTTGGCCATGGATCTGGAAAAAAAATTTGAATCTCATGTAATGTTTTATCACAAATCATATTATTTAAAACTTCTACTGCGTCATGGTAAATAATTCGAACATTTTTTAAAGAATGAAAATTAATATGTTTAAGACATGAAACAATACCCGGTAAATAAACTTCAATTCCTATAAAATTTTTAGATGGATTTCTTAACGCATATCTTAGCAACGAATCACCCACTCCGAAACCAATTTCTAATATTAATGGAAAATGAAAATGAAAATAATCATCAATATTTATATAAAATTGTGAAAAATCTATTCCGAATTTTGGCCAATACATACTAATAAAATTACTTTGAGAATCGCTCAGTTTTCTATTTCTAGAAACAAAACTTTGAATTCTCCGCAAAAAAGTTCCATTCTTGCAATATTTTGATGTAATAACACTATTTATCATATGAAATACAAAAATAATTTTAGTCTAATAAATATATAACACATTTACAATTCCTACAAATAATATGTAATTTTCAATGAACATATACGATGAGTTAAAAAATATGTATAATAATTTTTAACTCAATTCACAACAAAAATTTTTATTTAAAAATCCGGTTATTGCGTGATCCCATCATCGTTATTTTCACAAATAGTTTTAAATTGGTACCATACAAATGGTAGAAAACATTTACCATGGAAAATTACAAATAATCCTTATAAAATTTGGATATCAGAAATTATGCTGCAACAAACACAAGTAAATTCTGTAATACCTTATTATAATAAATTTATCCAAATTTTCCCAAATATCAACATATTAGCTCACACTTCAATTGATAAAATACTAAATATATGGAGTGGTTTAGGATACTATACGAGAGCACATAATGTTCACAATACTTCTAAAATTGTTGTAAAAAACTATAATGGAATATTTCCAAATCACTTTTCCGATATCATTAAATTACCAGGAATAGGTCGAACTACGGCAGGAGCTATCTTATCATTCGGATTCAACCTATATGGTTGTATTCTCGATGGAAATATAAAGAGGCTTCTATTAAGATATTTTAATATAAGTTTTAAAAAAAAAGAACCAATTGAAAAAAAATTGTGGAATATTATAAAATTCATAACACCAATATACAACACTAGCAAATTTAATCAAGCTATAATAGATATAGGATCACTAATTTGTTTAAAGTCCAAACCAAAATGTAAAATATGTCCTCTAATAAAAACATGTTTATCATTCAAAAATGATAATTGGAATACATATCCTACAATTAAAAAAAAAAAGTAAAAAGATTCTTTTTTTAATTGTTCAATATAAAAATTTTGTTTTCTTAGAACGTAATCAACTTAAAAAAATATGGAAAGGATTATATTACTTTCCAACATTTGAAAAAATTTTAGAAATTTTAAAATGGATACAAAATAAAAATATTTATATTTATGAGAAAAAAATATGTCAATCATTTATACACAAATTTTCACATATTCAACTTTTTTGTACTCCAATTCGAGTTCAAATACACAAAAAATTTCTCATTAAAAAAAATGATAATAATATTTGGTTAAATATTGCTAATCCTCAAAAAGTTGGAATACCATCTCCGATAAAAAAAATTATTAATAATGAATTGTACCATACTTGTGTAAAAAAAATATAATTAAAGGAAAACATCCAATGAATACAAAAATCTTTTGTCAATTCTTCAACAAATATGCTGACAAACTAGAACGGAAACCATATCCAGGAAAAATCGGAGATAAAATTTATAAAAAAATTTCTAAAGATGCATGGAAACAATGGATGTTCCAACAAACAAAAATGATTAATGAAAAAAAATTAAATATGTTTAATATCAATGATAGAAAAATATTAGAAAATTATATGATAAAATTTCTTTTTAAGAAAAAACAAATATAAAAAATATTTAAAATATTCGATATCATCAAAAACTAAAACGTTGCTTTTCATAAAAAATCATAAAAAATTATGAATTTATATAAAACAAACAAAATCAATATAGCATGTAATATTTTAATTCTTGATTCAGGTTTAGGTGGATTATCTATCTATAAAAAAATTAAAAACAATTTTAAAAACGCAAATTTTATATATGTGTGTGATAATGCTGCTTTTCCTTATGGAACAAAAAAAGAATCGTTTATTATTTCAAGATGTTTAAAAATAATTAGTACCATTGCAACTAGAGAAAATATTACTTTAGCAATACTTGCATGTAATACAGCTAGCGTTACTAGTCTGCTAATATTAAGAAATAAATTTAACTTTCCTATAATCGGGATTATACCTAACATAAAAAAAGCGATTAAAACCACTAAAAATAAAACAATTGGTTTACTTGCAACTAGAACAACTATTTACAACAAAAACATTCAAAATTTAATTAAATTCTACGCTCCTAGAATTATTATAAAAACATTACACAATGAAAAATTAATTAAAATTACTGAAGAAGAATTAAAAAAGAAAACAAATTCAATGAAATTAATAAAAAAAACACTAAACTCATGGATTACTTCTATAGAAGCACCAGATACAATTATACTAGGATGTACTCATTTTTACTTTATAAAACATAAAATAAAAAAATTATTTTTAAACAAAATAAATATAATTGATTCCAATGTTCTAATATCCAAAAAACTTCATAAAATTTTGAACAATAACTTTGTTAAAAATGAAAATATAGCTTACTTGTCGAGAACGTCTAAAAAAGACAAAGATTTATTAAATGTATTTAAAAAATATGATTTTATAAAATTTAAAAAAATAGAACTATATTAGCAATATTTAAATATAAAAAACAATGTTAAATTTAACATTTTTAAACATATAAAAATAAAATACATTACGCTTGTAAAATTTTTTTATTAATATTACGTACATATCTTAACAAGTCTTTTAACAAAAGAACATTTTTAAAATTTTTGCTATTTAATTTTAATAGTTCTGATACTCTATCCACATATGTGGATATCTTTTCTTTAGTCATTACTGAATTACAGTACTTTCTCCAAATAACTTTCTCTGTTTCATTTAACAAATTAGGATAATTTCTAGCCCTACAACGAAAAAATAACGATTTCATTCTATCTGTTAAGAATGGAAATTGGATATCAAAAGAACATTTTTTAAGAAAATTATGTGTAATTTTTACTATATTTTTTTCAGAACTACTCAATAATTTACTATATAATTGAAGATCAATATTTTCATACTGAACCTTTACGAAATTACCAATAACAACCTTTAATTTTTTTTTTAAAAAAATTCTATTACGTATTAATGATAAATTTTTTCTAAATAATTTAAAATCTATACCAAAACTTTCATAAAATTTAATTTTAATAACATTAATAGGAGCCAATATTGGACAACGATTAACGTAAATGAATATAATACCTCTCTTGAAAAATTGACTATAATCTTCTATAGTACCCTTAATATTAATTAAATATTCAATAAAAATAGAAAAATTTTTTGTTAAATCAAAAGCGATTAATATATTTAAATTATTTGGATGCCATAAAATAGGAGCAATAAACCCAACGTTTTTTTTTAAGACACCGAAAAATTGAGATACATATATCATAGGTTTGACATTTTTAATATCAATTATTTTTAACAACTGTTTTTTATTTCGACATTTAAAAAAATAATTAAATAATCTTGGTTGCCTTCTTTTTAATAATTTTGCTATTTGAAGGGTAGCATATACATCACTAATAGCGCTATGCGCTTGATAATGTTTAACATTGTTATATTTAGATACATCGGACAATTTAAAACTAGGAAAATCACTATTTTTTCTAAAAGGCCAATTAATTCCTTTAGGACGTAATGCATAACATGCTCTCAATACATTTAAAATATCCCATCTAGAATTACCGTTTTTCCAACTCCATTCATAAGGATCAAAAAAATTACGATAAAAAATATTTCTTGTAAATTCATCATCAAACTTAATATTATTATATCCTAAAATACAAGTATTAGGTCTTTTAAATTGTTCATGGATCCTATCTGTAAATTCAAATTCGTTCAAACCATATTTCTTTACATAGTTGGGAGAAATTCCAGTTATTAATATTGATTCAGGATTAGGAAAATAATCTATTGGAGGAAAACAAAAAAACTCATTAGGAATATCAATAATATTAAAGTGAATATCAGTTCGAATACATGCAAATTGAGAAGGTTTATCTAAAGCAGGATGAATTCCAAAAGTTTCATAGTCATAAAACAAAAATGTAAAATCACACGATTCTAATACCATAATAATTATATATATTTAAATTTAAATGTCATAACATATAATATATCATATAACAAATTTAATAAAAAACTCCCCTGACTGGACTCGAACCAGTGACATACGGATTAACAGTCCGCCGTTCTACCAACTGAACTACAGAGGAAAGAAAAATTTTATCAAATAAAAAATACATTGTCAATAAATTAAAGCTGTAAAAAATAAGTATTTTACATTATAATATATATATATTATTATAATAAGAAATACTTATTTAAATATTCATGGCCCCTTAGCTCAGTGGTAAGAGCAGGCGACTCATAATCGCTTGGTCGTTGGTTCAAATCCAACAGGGGCCAAATCTTTGGAATTTAAATGAATAATTTAAAACAAACATTCATTCAGTTCTGTCTTGAAAAAAAAATATTACAATTTGGTAATTTTACACTTAAATCAGGAAAAAAAAGTACATTTTTTTTTAACTTTAGTCTGTTTAATACAGGAAGAGACCTTGAAAAACTTGGTTTTTTTTATGCTAAAAAAATTGTAGAGCAAAATATTAATTGTGATATGTTGTTTGGAATAGCATATAAAGGAATTCCAATTGTAATATCAACTGTAATAGCACTGCAAAAACATTTTAACATTAATGCAAGATACTGTTTCAATAGAAAAGAAATAAAAAATCACGGAGAAAAAGGAATTTTTATCGGAAATAAATTAAAAAATAATTTTATTTTATTAGACGACGTAATCACTACTGGATCATCAATATGTGATATAATTAGTCTTATTCAATCTCATTCTAGTTCTAAAAATATAGTATCAAATATATTAGTAGCACTAAATAGAAAAATTGATAAAAATGAAGTTTTAAACAAAGAAAAAACGAAACAAAATTTTAAAATAATTTCCATTATTCATATAAAAGATATAATTAATTACATAAAAAGTAAAAAAAATTTAATTCATTATTTAAAAAATATAGAACAAGACAACCTTTAAAAAATAAAATATAAAAATGAAATCAATGTCATAAAACTTTTTATGCGTAAAAATATTAAAAAATTACTTTAATCCCGAATGTCCAAATCCACTTTCCTTTCTAACATTGTTTTCAATAGAAAATTTTTTTACAAAATTTAAAGTAGGCCTAACAATGGGAAAAAAAACTATCTGAGCTATTCTCATTCTAGAAATTATAGTGAACGATTGTTTACTTCTATTCCAAATAGAAATCATAATTTGACCTTGATAATCAGAATCGATCAACCCAACTGAATTTCCCAATATAATTCCATTTTTGTGACCTAAACCTGAACGAGGTAAAATTAAAGCTGAAATAAAAGGATCTTTTATATGTATAGCTATTCCAGTAGGTAATAAAATAGTAGAATTTGGTGAAATTTCTATATTATTTGGAATACATGCTCTCAAATCCAAACCTGATGAACCTGGAGTTGCATAACTAGGATAAGAATATTGAGCATCTATATAAGAATTTAGAATTTTAATATCAATATTAACATTCATTTTTAATAACTTAAAGTATCTTCATAAAACTTTAAAAAAGTTTTACTAAAATTGATAACAATTTAAAATTTGAACTTTTAAAATTTTTTATATGAAATATTAAATTACAATACTTCCAAAAAAATTAATCTAAAATATAGTTAAATTTTAAATATTTATTAAACAAAAACTTTAATTTAAACTCTTTTAAAAAAAATATATATAAAAGATTATTACAAATTAAAATAATATTCTTCTATTCTTCTATTCTTCTTCTAAGAATAATTATTATTAACCTTAAAAACCATTCATTCATTAGGTACAACACTAATATTAACAGAAACATCAATAGTATTATGCGGTTTAAAAATTATATCATATTTTCCGATATTTCTGATAATTCCACTAAGAAGACGAATTTCTCCCTTTTTTACTTTAATACCACTTAATTTAGATAACGCTTCAGAAATTTCTCGAGATCCTACAGATCCAAATAATTTACCTTCTTTTCTAGACTTCGATACTATAACAACTGGTTGAATGACTTTTCGAATTTTTTTTGCTCGAAATTCAGCAACAAGCAATTTATCCAATAATTTTTTTTCTAAACTTTCTTTCTTTTGAGAAACAAACTTAACATTAGCCTTATTAGCTATAAGAGCACTTCCATTTGGTATTAAGAAATTACGCGCATATCCAGATTTAACACATATCTTATCACCTAAATTTCCTAATTTTTTTATTCCACTAAGGAGAATAATTTTCATTTATAAAATCATCCTTTTATATTTTACAATCATCGATGTTGATCTGTATATGGTAACAATGAAAGAAAACGAGCACGCTTAATAGCACGTGATAATTGACGTTGATATTTAGATTTAGTACCCGTAATTCTACTGGGGACAATTTTCCCATTTTCAGTGACATAATTTTTTAATATAGAAATATCTTTGTAATCTATTTCATAAATTTTATCAGCAGTAAAACGACAAAATTTACGACGACGAAAATAACGTACCATAATAAAAGTATCCTTTACAATTTTCAATTTCTATAATTCAATAAAAAAACGTTTTCAATAATTTTCTTTGTCCAATAATAGGCTTTAAAAATATACTTATTAAGATGCTGAATGAACTGCATTACCTAATTTTCTATCTTCTCGAGAACGAATCATTGGAGATGCTTCTGTTATTGGTTTTTTAACACACATAATGATATTACGTATAACATAATCATTGAACCGAAATTTATCTGACAACTTTTCAATAACATTTGGAAATACTTCAACATTCATTAATACATAATGCGCTTTATGTAATCTACGAATAGAATACGCTAACTGCCGTCTTCCCCAATCTTCTAATCTGTGAATTTTCCCTTTACTTTCAAAAATTATTTTCTTATATTCTTCAAGAATGTTAGGAAGTTGTTCGCTATAATCAGGATGTACTAAAAATATTATTTCATAATTTCTCACCGAGATACCTCTTGAAAACTTATTTAACTTAAATTAATAAATATTTTAAAAAATATTCAAAATGCTAAAAATACATTCATAATATACATGAATAATAAAAAATATTCAATATAAGGTATAAAACTCAAAACGTGTAAAAACTAAAAGCAAAAATATAATAAAATAGTGAACTACTACTAAAATATTTTCGAATATTTTCAAAATTTAAAAACCAAAATAAAATATCAAAGTTTAATAAACATCTCAAAAATAAAATAAAAAACGTTTGAAGATGAAAATTTTTAAATTATTACTAAAAAAATTACAAATTTCTAATAATTGTTTGATTTCTATCAGGTCCGGTTGATATTATGTTAATAGGAACGTCTAATATTTCTTCAACTCGAAGAATAAACTTTTGTGCTAAAATTGGTAATTTGCAAAAATCAGTTAATCCTGATGTCTTATTATTCCAACCCTCTATGACTTCATATATAGGTTCAACGGATTGCCAATCATCTTGACAAAAAGGAATTTTATTATTTAAATTAGGATTTTTTGTATTCTTATAACCTATACAAATTTTTATTTCTTTCAAATCATCTAATACATCTAATTTAGTTAAACATAGCTTAGATATAGAGTTAATATTTATAGACCTTTTCAAAAGTATAGAATCTAACCAACCAATACGACGCTTCCTCCCTGTAGCAGAACCAAATTCATTTCCTTTAGTACAAATATGAGAATTCAAACTTCCAAAAATTTCCGTTGGAAAAGGACCATTTCCTACTCTAGTCAAATATGATTTAGCTACACCAAAAACAGATTTTATATTAGATAATCCTATTCCAGAACCTGTGCAAGCACTACTAGAAATACTATTTGATGAAGTAACATATGGATAAGTGCCGTGATCTATATCTAAAAGAGTACCTTGAGCACCTTCAAATATGATTATTTTTTTATCATTCACAAACCTTTCAAAAAATTCAGAAATATCTTTAGACATCTTTAAGATAGCATCTTTTACTTTAAAAATTCCGTTTAAAACTTTATTATAATCAACACTTTCAACATGATAAAAATTTTCTAATTGATAATTATAATAATCTATATTTTCTTTTATTTGAAAAGAGAACAAAGACCAATCCTGCAAATCACCCACACGCAATCCACGTCTAGCAACTTTATCCTCATAAGCAGGGCCAATTCCACATTGAGTTGTTCCAATAGAACTTTTTCCACGTCTTTTCTCTCTAGCTATGTCCATAGCAATGTGATAACTAAATATCAAGTGACATGATTTCGACACAATTACCCGATTCTTAACATGATAATCATGTTTTTTTAACATATCAATTTCGTTAATTAAATGGATAGGAGACAACACAACACCATTGGCTATTATTGCTGTTACATTATTATGTAAGATACCAGAAGGTATGACTCTCAAAACTATCTTTTGTTCATTAATAACCAAAGTATGTCCAGCATTATGACCTCCTTGATATCGAATAACATAATCAACGTTCTTAGCTAAAAAATCTACAATTTTCCCTTTACCCTCATCTCCCCATTGAGTTCCTAGAATAACAGTATTTTCTTTTATCATTACATTATTACCTAATATTTTCATATACTAATATGAAATATAAAAAAATTAAAATTGTATAATAATATGTTTTAAACTACTTCCTAAATTTTTTCATATATTTAAAAAAGTAATTATTATCTGGATTAATGATTAAAATGTCTTGACCACTATTAAAACTTCTTTCATAGGCTCGGAGACTACGGACAAAACTATAAAATTTAGGCGCTTGATTAAAAGAATGTGCTAATATTCCCGAAGCTTCAGATTCACCTTCACCTTTTATAATTAATGCTATTCTTCGCGCTTCTGATAAAACTTTAATAACTTTATAATCAGAATATGAACGAATTTTTTCTGCTTCTTCTTGTCCTTTTGATCTTTGACTTCTAGCAACAGCTTCACGTTCTGCTCTCATTCTATTATATATCGCATCAGAAACTTCAATAGGCAAATTAATTTGTTTAATTCGCACATCAATAACTTTAATTCCTAATTCAGTCATACTATTATTATTTATTGACATTGCATCATATTTATTATTTACTCGATCTAACATTATACCTTTATTTTTTTTAATAGAATTATCCAATTCATAATCTGTACTTCCAGTATTTAAAGAATCCCTAATTTTGGTTGTTAATTGCCCTCTAGAATCAGTTACAATTTGTTTGACATTAAGACGCCCTATTTCTGAACGTAATCGATCACTAAATTTACGTTTCAACAATATTTCTGCTTGGAAAATATCACCTCCTCCTGTTGCTAAATAATATCGGTTAAAATTATTAATATTCCATTTTACATATGAATCAACAATTAAGTCTTTTTTTTCTTTTGTAACAAACCGATCTGCTTGATTGTCCATTGTTTGTATTCTAGAGTCTAAAATTTTTGCTGTATCAATGAAAGGTAACTTAACATGTAAACCAGGATCATATACTACAGGTTGACTTTGATGATTGCGCAATACTTTTCCAAATCGTAATACAATACCTTTTTGTCCTTCTTGAACGATAAAAAAACATAAAAACACAAACACAAATATTATTCCAAAACATATTGAAAAAATTTTATTCATAATCTATTCTCTTCCTTTCCTCGGACAATCAGTTCTAAAAGAATTCGATTTCCTTTTATCCATTATTTCTTTTTTAAGTATATTAGATATAGCATTATTGTCATTTATTTTTTCAGAAGTAAAATCATTATCTACAAATATTTTTTGTTTTCTAGGAAAAGAATCCGAATTTTTAGAAATTTTATTATCTTGTGAAAATAAACTTCCTAAATTAAATAATAAAAAATTGTTGTTAACTAATATTTTTCTTGAATTTCTAAAAATTTTTTCCATCGATTCAATATATAACCTATTCGCAGTAATATTTTTTGAAGTTTTATATATAGATAACATTTTCAAAAATCTGATCGCTTCTCCTTTTGCTTCTGATATTATTTGAAATTTGTACGACCTCGCTTTATTTAAAACACGTTGTGCTTGGCCATAAGCTTTCGGTTCAACTTCATTAGCGTATGCTTCTGCCTCTCTAATATATTGTTCTCGATTTTCTCGAGCAGCAATTGCATCATCAAAAGCAGATTTTACTTCTTCAGGAGGACGAGCAGTCTGGAAGTTTACGTCTAATATAGTTATACCCATGTTATAAGGTCTTATTGTTTCTTCTATTTCTTTTTGTGTTTCACTACGAACTACAGTTCTACCTTCAGTTAAAACTCTATCCATAGTAGAATGACCTATAACGCCACGTAATGCACTATCAGTTGCTTCTCGCAAACTATCATCAGGATTAGAAACTGAAAACAAATATTGTAACGGATTAGTAATACGATATTGTACATTCATTTCTACACGAACAACATTTTCATCAGACGTTAGCATAATTCCAGAAGTAGCTAACTCTTTTACTGACTTAACATTAACAGGAGTTACTTGACTAATAAATACAGGTCTCCAATTTAATCCAGGTTCTACCAAATGACTAAACTTTCCAAAATTTGTAATTACCCCACGTTCCGCTTCTTTAATAGTATAAAAGCCATTAATTATTAAAACGAATAAAGTGATTATAAAAACTAATATTGAAGAATTTTGAACATTTCTAAAAAATCCTGAACCTCCATAAAATAATTTCATTCTTATTTTAAAAAAATTAAAAATTTTTTTAAAATCGATTAAAGTACATAATCCATTTTTACTCTTTTTAGAACGTTTTGAATTTTTATTTTTTTTACTCCAAGGATCTAGTTCAGGTTCATTTTCACTTGGTTGATTCCAAACCATGTTCGTCTCCATATATTATTTTATTTTTATATTTTTTAAAAAATCATATTAAATTTAAATTAAGTGTATTATATTGCAAAATACATCTTATTACATAGGATGTATTTCTCATAAAATATATAAAACTATATAAATATATATGTGAATATTTTTAAATAAAATTAATTAAACTATGCATTATAAAAAACAGAACAATGCTAAACAAAAGTACTTTTTTAAAAAACTCAAATAATATATAGATTTTAAAAAAATAATAATTATTGTTTAAAATAATAAAATATACGTGCTAATTTTATACAATATTATAATTTCAATTTTTCTAAAATTTTAACAATTTCATAACTCAAAGTATCTAAATTATCATTATTTATTAATACGTTTAAATTTTTCCAATTATTTAACCAAGTCAATTGATTTTTAGCTAACTTTTTAGTAGCACTTATAGATTTTTGCACCATTTCATCATAGCTTAAAACTTTTGTTAAATAACCCCACATTTGTCTATATCCTACACAACGCATAGAAGGTAAATTTATATTTAAATCTCCACGATTTAATAAATTTTCAACTTCACTTTGAAATCCAAGCAATAACATCTTTTCAAAACGAATTAATATTTTTTCTACTAACCAATTCCTACTCTTCGGTATAATTGAAAATTGAAGAGTCTTATATGGAAATTTATACTTTTTAAACTTTGTTAATTCAGTTAACGT
Source organism: Buchnera aphidicola (Schlechtendalia chinensis) (assembly GCF_001648115.1). NCBI lineage: Bacteria > Pseudomonadati > Pseudomonadota > Gammaproteobacteria > Enterobacterales > Erwiniaceae > Buchnera > Buchnera aphidicola. The sequence continues at coordinate 567,473 of NZ_CP011299.1, forward strand.
CTTTCCTGACATATAAAATATTTCTAAAATTCTTAAAATTCTTTGCAAATCATTCGAATGAATTCTCTTTGAAGATTCAAAATCAACTATTTTAAGCATGTTATGCAAAAAATTCCTATGTTTTCTCTGTGCTAATGAACATAAATACGAACGAAATTCAAAATTAGGCTCTGGCAGTTCAGGCAAACCTTCTAATAATGTTTTAAAATAAAACATTGTCCCTCCAACTAACAAAGGTATTTTACCTGCATAAATAATACGTTTTATTATTTTTAAAACATCTTTTTGAAATTCGCTTGCTGAATATCCGTCTTTAGGATCCTTGATATTAATTAAATAATATGGATAATGAAACAATTCCAAACTAGTAGGCTTTGCTGTCCCAATATTCATATCGCGATAAATTAATGCTGAATCAACACTAACTAATTCGACTGGAAGTAACTTTTTTAACTTTTTTGCAAGTGCACTTTTACCACATGCAGTAGGACCCATTAAAAATATAACTAATGAATTCTTTTCTAATTCAATTTTATTAATAATCATATTCTTAAATAACTTAACGCTGAATTAATACTAACACTTTGTAAAAGTTCTGGAAGAGGATTTTTTAGTAAATCTGAACAATATTTTTTAAATTCTGAAAATAGCGCTAAAATTTGTAAATGATTCCAACACAATACATTAACGTTCATATTATTAAAAATAATTTGTACTAATGTAGATAATTTTACCTTATTTGCACGAGTTAAATAAAATAATACGATTAAAATAATATTATTCAGATTTTGAGTAGAAAATATTGAAGGAACAGAATAAAATTGTACATTGTTTAAAGATAGAAAATAATTTATTCCAATATGACACAAAACTTCTTTACATGAACATAAAATCGTTCGTTGATTCTGATTTATAATAACGCAATATGGAGTATTAAAATGTTTTAATTGAATACCACGACCTTTTACTCCTAAATTTAATTTAGACTTATAAATCAATCGTTTTGCCATAGGCAAAGATAATAAAAACAATTTTTCATTTTTTTCTAACAACAAATAATTTTTATCTATTAATGTCAAAAAATTTCCAAACATAGTATGATATTTCTTAAACCAAAAATCTTTATAAAAAGATATTTTTTTAGTACTATTTTCGATTGATTTAACAGTATCTAATTTTAAATCTGACGAGCTAGATTCAAAATCAGACACATTATCTAAACATTGATTTTTCGAAAAAATGTTAGTGCCAGAACTATTTTTATTTTTTAAAATCCATTTTGATGATTTATCTTTACTAGAAATTTTATGAAGTTGTACCTTTATAAAAAATAAAACAGATTGATACACAAATCCATGTACTGTACGAACATTACAAATATCAATTTTTTTCTTTTCAGGATGTACGTTGACGTCTAACTCTCTAGGACAAATAGAAAGATATAAAATATAAGAAATTTTATTCAAATTTTTATAAACTTCTTTTGCTGCTTGAAGAACGGAATGATGTATAAATTTATTCTCTACAGATCGCTTATTAACATAAAAGTATTGAATTTTTTTTTCTAAATCGTTTTTAGTATGCACGTATACCCATCCCGAGATACTCATTTTATTATATTTATTTTTAATAAATACTGATTTTTTTGTAAAAGAAAAACCGCAAATAACATCAATTCTATTCTTCTTTTCAACTTCACTTTTAGATGAATGATAATATCTAATTGACTTATTATTGTGACTTAAACGTACATTAATCTCATGATAGGGTAAAGACAAACGGCGTACAATCTCATCAATCTTCATAAATTCAGAATATTCAGACTTTATGCATTTTCGGCGCACAGGATTATTAAAGAAAAGATCCATAACTGTTAAGGTAGTACCTGGAAGATGAGCTATAGGTTGCAAAGATTCTCGAATTTTTTTTTTAAAGAACAAACTCTCCATCCTTCTTTTCTCAAATAATAACAAGATGATATTATTAAACGAGATACTGCTCTGATACTCGCTAACGCTTCTCCACGAAATCCTAAAGTAGTAATAAGCTTCAAATCTTGAATTGATCTAATCTTGCTAGTTGCATAACGTGATAACGATTTTATTAAATCTTCCTTACAAATTCCACATCCATTATCTTGAACATTAATTAACTTCAAACCACCATTTAAAATATCAACGTTTATACACGTAGCACCAGAATCTATGCTATTTTCCATTAACTCCTTTACAACAGATGCTGGAGAATGAATTATCTCCCCTGCAGAAATATAATTTGCTACTATCTTTGGTAATATACTAATGAACATACAATAAATTCTCTAAACAATTATAATATCGCTAATTATTTATTAAATAACGCATTATCAAATATAAAATTGAATTAAAATAGATCTTACAATTAATAATACAAATATATAAATACATTTCACTCTAAAGAAATAATAGTTTCGTTTTAAAAAGCATGAAAAAAATTTTATGAATAAGTAATTTATGTTACTTATTTAGTATAAATTTTTTGTTAAATTCGTTAAAATATTTATTAATTAAAAGTGTAACAGACAACTTTGGATCTAAATTACTAAATTTCAACAAAACATATTTGACTCCTTTTGATTGAATTAAATAATTTAGTTTTACTGCTTCACTATCGTTAACATTTTTATAACATAATGCAGCTGCAATTCCTTTAATCAAATTAATATTAGGATATTGATATTCTAATGTTCCTAAAAGAGGTTGAACTAAACGATCATTTTTGCATAATTTTCTTAAAGGATTACGACCAACTCTCATTAAGCTGTCTACTAAAAAAAAATTTTTAAATCTAGATATTATCGATTTTATATAGTTGTTATGTTTAACTTTATCAAAACCATATCGAGATATTAATACATTCCCACTTTCATTCATTGCACCATGCACAATGTTGTATATGTTCTTATCTAAAATAGCATCGTATATATGAGAATGTCCATACAATAAACCAATATAGGCAGTAATCGCATGACCAGTATTTAAAGTAAACAATTTTCGCTCACTATAGGAATTTAGATTTTTTGTTAATTTCATACCAATAATTTTAGGAATATCACCTTTAAACTGATTAATATCACATATTAATTCTTGAAATTTTTCTACTCTTACAAATAATATGTTGCATTTTTTTGTATTATTAAAAGATACAATTCTATCTACTACTGTATCTACAAATCCAATATTATTTTCTAAATATTCATGATACTTCGAAGGTAATGCATTCATTACATATTTTTTTAAAATAGAACTGCAACGAAAACAATTTTCACACGCTATTATATTTAAAATATTATTTTTTTTTAAATGTATTTTATGTTCTATTCCTTTTGCAATTAATAATGCTAAAGAACTTACAACGTTTACTCCAACTGATATTGTAATTACATCTGATTCTGCTATAACAGAAAAAATTTTTGGATCTTTAATATGTACAGCTTCTATTCCAGTGATTTTCTCATAATGCGAGTTGTTGCCCAGTATTTCAATATCGTATTCATGATGTAAGTTAATAGCATTAACAATATTCTTGTTAATATCAGCAAAAATCAAATGAAATCCTGAGTTTACTAAAATTTGTCCAATAAATCCTCGACCTATATTACCAGCACCAAAATGTAATGCTTTCATCAATTCTTCCAAATATTTAATATATTTATTAAAGTAAAATACGCTTTAGTTTAAAACTACAATTGTAATTAATTATTCCTTTTAAAAACTCTAACTTCACTTCTACTTATTTTCGTAACCGTTTTTTTTGAAACAATTCTAATACATAATTGACGTTTTTAGTACTAGATAAAATTTTAATCACTTCATTATCATCTAAAATACTCGTAATATCACTTACTACTTTAACATGTTCATTATTTCGAGCTGCAATTCCAATAACTAAAAACGCAATTTCATCTGGGTTATCTCCAAAATGAACTCCTTCTGGAAATTGACAAAAAATAGCTCCAGTTCTCAATATAGAATCTTTTGCTTTTATAGTTCCATGAGGTAATGCTATTGATTCCCCTAACCATGTAGACATAATTTTCTCTCTTTCTAACATAGCTAAAATATATTCCTGTTTTACATATCCCTGTTTAACTAATTCTGAACCTATAAACCTAATAGCTTCTTCTTTATTTTTAGCTTTTTGATTTAAAAATATATTTTTTTTAGTAAAAAAGAAAAAATTATTAATATCTATACCGCTTTCTAATGTTTGTATAACATTATTTCTATTAATATTAGTCTCGCAAACATTACTTTTAATTAAACTTTTTCCTAAATTTTGGTAAAAATTATTATCTAAAAAATTGTTCAAAGATACATGTTGAAAATTAGGATGTTTTATTTTGGCCCTTTCAGTAAGATTCTTATGAGTAATAACTAAATCGGAATCATCAGGAATAGAATCAATTGCAGAATTTAAAACTATAATATCAATTTTAAAATCATTAAATATTTTTTTTAACATTTCTGCACCTATTGCGCTAGAACCCATTCCTGCATCACATGCGACTACAATTTTTTTTATTTTTCTTTCAAAATAAAAATTGTTATTACAATTTTTTGTCATAAAATTGTTTAATTCTATATCTTTAACTTCACATTTCTGCAATGCGCCTTTTGAAGAATTTTGATAATTTTTATTAAAAGTTTTTAATATGCAAAATGAAACTAAAAAAGATATAAAAAAAGACATAATTACTGCACATAAATTAACAAAATATAACCCTTTCGGAGTCAGAGCCAAAATTGATATGATAGAACCTGGAGAAACAGGAGATATTAATCCACCATTGAAAAATGTTAATATAAAAATATTAGTCATTCCGCCTAAAATTAATGCTATGATTAATGTAGGTTTTAGTAATACATAAGAAAAGTATATTTCATGTATTCCACCAAAAAACTGAATAATTGCGGCATTTCTTAAAGAGCTATTTGATTCTTTATTATTATATTCCAATAATAACAATGCTATAAGTACACCAAGTCCAGGACCTGGATTTGATTCGATTAAATAAAAAACAGATTTATTAAATTCTTTAACTTCTTGTAAACCTAAAGAAGAAAAAATTCCATGATTAATAGCATTATTTAGAAATAATACTTTTGCAGGTTCAATAAGAACTGAAATAAAAGGTAAAAAATTCTTTTGAACAATTAAATTTACACCATATTCTAAAATGCTAGAAAATTTTTCAACACATGGGCCTATAATAAAGAAAGATATTATTGATAATAATATCCCAACAATTGCTGCTGAAAAATTATTTACTAACATTTTAAAACTACTAGCAACTTTTCCTTTAAAAATTTTATCAAAATATAAAACAACCCATCCGCTCAAAGGACCAATCATCATTGCTCCTAAAAGCATTGGAAAATTAGTGCTTACTATAGCTCCTATCACAGCTATGCTTCCAACAATCGCTCCTCTTTTACCATTTATTAAACGACCTCCAGTACTAGCAATTAAAATTGGAAAAAGATAAATCATCATCGGATCTATGATTTTTTCTAAATTCTTACTTGGAATCCATCCATAATGAAGAAATAATCCACTAATTAATCCCCATGCAATAAAAGCACTAATATTTGGCATAATCATTTTACTTAAAAATCGACCAATATTTTGAATTTTAACTTTTATTAACATTGACATGCTTTCCCTTACTCCATTAGTTCAATTTACAAAAGTAATAATTTTTCTAAATATATATATAAAAACATGAAATATTTAAAATCTCACATAAACACTATATTATGATAATTTTATAAATTAAAAAAAATAAATTATTCATAAAAAGTGAAATATACTTATACATATAATACATTTCACAATTAAGGTTATTTTAAAAAATATTTAAATTTACTTCTTACACATAAAATTAAATAATTTATAACATAAGTTTAAAAATCTGTTATTAAATACGAAAATCACAATTTAAAATTATTATCTATCTTAAAAAGTAACATTCTTATTAAAATTTATTAAATTTAAATAAATTTTATATTTAAAAAGTTGCAAAAATGCTTACAAAATAACTGATTAAAAAACATAATATAATCGTTTATTCCAAATATTAATGTTGTAATTATTATTAAATGCAAATTATTAATATCCCTTTATACTCATCAACTTATAAATACTAATATTCCTTTATTAACGTAAAAATTTATAAAAATTTATTAAACCGTTAGTTGAAGAATCGTATTTTATTACTTTACTATTGTCATTTAAACTCAAAGAAACATCTTTTGCAAGATTTTTACCCAATTCAACACCCCATTGATCAAATGTAAAAATATTAAAAATTATACCTTGTGTAAATACCTTATGTTCATATAAAGCAATCAAAGAACCTAAATTATAAGGATTAATTTTATATAATAAAATAGAATTACTTGGCCTATTTCCTTCAAACATTTTGTAAAGAGATACGTCGAATGACTTATGTATACCATTTTTAACATTATCCAATTTTTTCTCAGTATTCTTTTTAAATTTTCCAAAAGCTAAAGCTTGAGTTTGTGAAAAAAAATTTGAAAGTAACTGTATATGATGGTTCATAAAATGATGACCATTTGGACATATAGACGCAATAAAATCACATGGAATTAATTTAGTTCCTTGATGCAATAATTGGTAAAAAGCATGTTGTCCATTAGTACCTGGCTCCCCCCAAACAATTGGTCCTGTTTGCCAACGCACAGAATAACCATTCCTATCGACATTTTTACCATTGGATTCCATATTAGTTTGTTGAAGAAAAGCCGGAAAACGGCGCATATTTTGATCATATGGAAATATTGCTTCAGTTTCTGATAAAAAAAAGTTATTATACCAAATTCCAATTAACGCTAATATAACAGGTATATTTTTGTCCAAATCTGTGTTTAAATAATGATGATCCATAGAACGTGCACCACTTAACAAACATATAAAATTATCAAATCCAATAGCAAGCGATATTGATAGTCCTACGGAAGACCATAATGAATAACGTCCTCCAACCCAATCCCAAAAAATGAACGTATTTTCTAAACTAATCCCGAAATCAATAACATTCTTGACATTTGCAGATATCGCAATAAAATGTCGTTCTATAAAATTATTTTTTTTTAAATGTTTAGCCATCCATGATTTAGCAGTATTAGCATTAGTAATAGTTTCCTGAGTTGTAAACGTTTTAGAAACAATCAGAAATAAAGTTGTTTCTGGATTAATTTTTTTAAAAACACTGGAAATATGAGAACCATCTATATTAGAAACAAAATGCATATTTAGATGATTTTTATAAAAACCCAAAACTTTAACTACCATAGAAGGTCCTAAATCTGATCCTCCGATACCAATATTTACTACATCAGTTATAGATTTTCCTGTACATCCTTTCCAAGATCCATTAATGACTAATTCTGAAAAAAATTTAACTTTTGCAAGCATTTTTTTTATATCAGTCATGATATCTTTATTATTGTACATAATAGAACTACTATCACTTCTTAACGCTGTATGTAAAACTGCACGATTTTCAGTACGATTAATTTTTTCGCCATTAAACATAGATCGAATAGAATTTGTTAAGTCAATTTCTCTTGCCAACATTAACAATTTTTTTAGCGTATCACTTGTAATTCTATTTTTAGAAAAATCAACTAAAATTTGATTATTAAAATTTATAGAGAACTTATTAAATCTTTCGTTATCCTGAAAAAACAAATCTCGCATATGAACGTCTTTTATTTCATAAAAATGCTTTTGTAAACTCTTCCATGCATTCGTATCAATAGGATTAATATTCTTCATAAAATTTCTCATTATTTTGAAAACATAAAAAATTGTTCTTTTTAATCATATAAATATTCTTACAAAATAAAAACTATTATGGTAAATTAAAAATATATTTTAAAAAAGACACATAAACTTATCATTTTTCAATATTATAATATTGAATTTTTTTAATATATATTTCAATTGAGATTATCTTTATAAAACAAATGAGTTTTGTTTAAAAATAAAAATTTATCTACTTTAAACAAAACCACATAAAATTTTTTAATATGACTTTTAACTTAAAGTTCTTATCTTAGATATAAAATCAAAAAAAAAGAGTTTTTTCTAAACACATAAAACATAAAAAACGTATTGCTTCTAATGTAAAAAATATTATTTAAATTTCATTTAAAAAATAAATCAAGATTAGAGAATATATATTTTAAATTATTGCAACTCTTAATACAAATTAAAAATTTTTATCAATATTTAAATAAAAAAAATTTTAAAAACTATGGGAAATAATTGGAATAACTATTTGTATAAATGACCTAAAAAAAGTCAATATTTCTCAAAAATAAAAATAATAATACTAAAACAATTATTTTTTTTAAAAATAAAATGAATATTAATAATTCAAACTTAATATGGATTGATCTAGAAATGACAGGATTAAATCCAAAAGCACACAAAATTATTGAAATTGCTACCCTAATAACTAACATTAACTTAAAAATTATTTCTATAGGACCAATAATAGCTATTAATCAAAAAGACTCTCAATTAAAATTAATGAATAAATGGAATACTACTACTCACACTAAAAATGGATTAATAGAACGAATAAAAAACAGTTTATATAACGAAGCATTAGCTGAATCTGAAACAATCTCGTTTTTAAAAAAGTGGGTTCCGAAAAATACATCACCTATGTGCGGAAACACTATTAGTACTGATAGACAATTTTTATTTAAATACATGCCTGCATTAGAAAAATATTTCCATTACAGACAAATAGATGTTAGTACAATTAAAGAGCTAGTAATGCGATGGAATGTTAAAATATTCAAAAATTTTAAAAAAAAACATACTGCATTAAACGATTTATATGAATCAGTGAATGAATTAAAACATTATCGAAAAAATTTTTTGAAGACATAGTTGAACTAAAATATGCGATAATTATTTAAATTATGAATTTAAATTTTAAGAACCAAAAATTCTTTTATAAGTTAATACTTGTGTTTTTTGAATTTTTATAATAAAGTTTGTTTTAATGCGGGAATAGCTCAGTTGGTAGAGTGCAACCTTGCCAAGGTTGATGTCGCGAGTTCGAATCTCGTTTCCCGCTATTTTACTAATAAAATTTATATTAAATATTATCGTTTTATAAAATTAATTTTAAATTTTAAAATATATAAACGTTCTAAAAATCACACATATAACCTTCAAAAGGTTTAAAAATTATAGCTATAAGGAAACATATGTTAAATTGTATGATTTACATAATTATACTAGTCATAAATATGTTTTTTTTGAGTTCGTTATTATCTTCATCAGAAAGAATTCTAAATTATGAAAATAATAATCTTCATATTCTAAAAATAAATTCAAAAAAAAACATCATTAAAAATCGTTACAAATTTAATATTTTACAAAAAATTTTTATATAAAAATCACAACTTTGTTATTAAAAAATTTAAATATAAACTTTTGTCATCTAATGTTCAAAAAGCAAAAGAACCAAAAAACAATAATAGAAAAAAAACTGTTAAAAAAAAGTATAAGATAGAAAAAATAATCGTAGCTATAGATGCAGGACATGGAGGTAAAGATCCTGGAGCTATCGGAATTAGCAAAGTTCAAGAAAAAGATATTACTTTTAAAATCTCTAAACAATTAGAACATACTCTCAATAAGTCAAAATTATTTAAAGTTGTAATGATTAGAAATGGAAATTACTACGTGCCTATTTCAAAACGCACTAAAATTGCTAAAAAGAATCACGCTAATGTATTAATTTCTATTCATACTAATTCATCAGCTAACTCCAAAACATCAGGATTGTCTATATGGGTACTTTCGAAAAGAAAAATTAATTCTGAAGTACTTTATTGGCCAAAAAAAAATATCAAAAATAAAAAAAATTCTGATAAAGATCAATACAACAAACACAAAAAAAACGCCAAAAATCGTATAAAATCAGAATTTTTAGATTTTCAATCTCATTATGTTCAAAAATCAGGATATATTATTGCAACTAACATCATAAAAGAACTTAAACATGTAAAAAATTTACATAAAACTCAATACCCTAAAAATGCTAATTTTGGAATACTAAAATCCCCTTATTTTCCATCTATACTAATAGAAACAGGTTTTATTAGTAATCAACTAGACGAAAAAAAATTAAAAAATAAATCTTACCAGAAGATTATAGCAAACTCTATATATCGTGGTTTAAAAAAGTATTTTTTTGAAAATTTCAAAAAAATATATAAAAAAGGTTTCAAAAATTAATATTAACAAACGATATACGAAATATTTTTTGTAAAAATATAGTTACATTTCAAACATTACTCAAAATGTACAAAACATAAACGTTAAACATGTTTTAAACCATTTTTTAATAAATAATTTATTTTTCATTTTTTAATAAACATTGAAAGAACTTTCAAAAAAGTTATTTTATCTATTTGCATCATTTATGTTAAATTTTTTATTAAATTTCTCAATACGGCCTCCAATATCTGCTACTCTTTGTTTTCCAGTATAAAAAGGATGGCATTTAGAACATACGTCAATATTTATATTTTTACATAAAGTAGAAAAAGTTTCTATAGAATTTCCACAAGAACAAAATATTGATATTTTGAAATAATTTGGATGAATATTATCTTTCATATGATTCTCATAATTTTATGAATTAAAAGTAAACTACTAAAATTGAGCAACAATTATTTTAAAAAGAATTTTAAAGTTTTTAAAAATATTTTAACATTAAAAATAATAAATAAAAATTATTTTTTTTAAATAAATATACTGTTACTATATATCTGAAATTAATCGCATTATCTTACAAATTTTAATTGATAAATGTATAGCTTCTTAAATACGTATGAAAATAGTCGAATTTCACATAAAAATGTGAAAACTGAATCAACATTTAATTGTAACTATTTACAACAATACGCCAAAATTAATATAAAATTATATTACAAAATAAAAAATGATTAATAAAGATTTCTTATTTTACAAAAAATTTAAATATTCTCGTTTAAAAAAAAACAACAACGTTATTACAACAGTCATGTTAATATTTATTATACTATTGCTTTTAATATTTTGTTCTAACTCATTATTTGGAACAGATATTTTTAATAATCACTTACATAATTTAAAATCTAAAAATGTTAAGAACAAAGTTCATGAAGTTCTAAAAATACCACAAGAAAAATGGAAATACATATATGAGTTAAAAAACGAAAAATAAAATTTTAGGACGTAAAAAGTTCCTATTTCATAGAAGATAAAATAAATAATTTAAAAAATACACCATAAAAGTAAACTGCTTTTCTATTTCTGAAGTTCAAAAATCATCTAATTATCATGTGAACTAAAGATTCAAACATTAAATACTATAAAAAAACATACGCAATATACGATGCTAATTCTAAATGTACTCGTTAAAAAAATAATTAAAAAATTTTCTAGTAATTCAAAATACACAATAACAATTAAAATATTGCTTTTATAAATGCAAAAACACCTTTTTTAAATTTAAAAAATAGAGTTTCAACATAACTTACTGTTATAAGCACAAAAAATAGAATTTTAATGTTTTCAAATTGTATATTAAAAATTCAATTATTAATATTTAAAATTCTATCAAATTACATAAAAAGGAATCATATTTTATGACGACCATTCTTAGCGTACGTCTTAAAAAAAAAGTAGTTATTGGAGGAGACGGTCAAGCAACACTTGGAAACACTATTATGAAAAGTAATGTTAAGAAAGTAAGAACATTGTATCATAATCAAGTAATCGCGGGATTCGCAGGAGGTACAGCTGATGCTTTTACGTTATTCGAACTGTTCGAAAAAAAACTACTTATGTATCAAGGACATCTACAAAGAGCAGCAATCGAACTAGCAAAAGATTGGAGAACTGATAAAATACTTCGAAAACTCGAAGCCTTATTAGCGGTAGCAGATAAAGGAAAATCATTTATTATAACTGGAAACGGTGATGTAATTCAACCTGAAAATGATCTTATGGCTATTGGATCAGGCGGTCCTTATGCACAAGCAGCTGCACAAGCAATGTTAGAAAATACTCTTCTTACTGCAAAACAAATTGTAAAAATAGCACTTAAAATTACTTCTGGAATTTGTATATATACAAACGATATTTTTACTATTAAAGAACTAACTTCAGAAAAGTAAGGATTATATTTATGTCAGACATGACCCCTCATGAAATAGTGAAAGAACTCAATCGATTCATAATCGGACAAGAAAAAGCAAAACGAGCTGTCGCTATTGCTTTGCGAAACCGATGGCGACGCATGAAACTCAAAAAAGAATTAAGATGTGAAATAACACCTAAAAATATTTTAATGATAGGTCCCACTGGAGTCGGAAAAACAGAAATTGCCAGACGTTTAGCTATGTTAGCTAATGCTCCATTTATTAAAGTAGAAGCTACAAAATTTACAGAAATAGGATATGTAGGAAAAGAAGTTGACTCAATAATTAGAGATTTAACAGACTTATCAATAAAAATGATACGAAATCAAACTTTTAAAAAAAATAAAAATAAAGCAAAAGAAATAGCTGAAGAACGAATTTTAAACGTTTTAGTCCCTACTGTTGAAAAAAAATGGAAAGAATCAGATAGTTCAAATAAACCTGTTGCAGCTATTCAACTATTTAGAAAAAAATTAAGAGAAGGCCAACTAGACGAGAAAGAAATTGAGATTAATATTTCTACAACACCTGTAGGTGTAGAAATTATGGCACCACCTGGAATGGAAGAATTAACAAACCAACTTCAATCGTTATTTCAAAATTTAGGAGGAAGAAAAAAAAACATAAGAAAATTAAAAATCAAAGATGCAATAAAATTATTAATAGAAGAAGAATCAAATAAATTGTTAAATATAGAAACACTTAAAAAAGAAGCTATATATGCAGTAGAACAAAATGGAATCGTATTTATTGATGAAATTGACAAAATTTGTAAAAATAGAGGATCAAGTGGACCTGATATTTCACGAGAAGGCGTACAACGAGACCTATTACCATTAATTGAAGGATGTACTATATCTACAAAACATGGAATGGTCAAAACAGATCACATTTTGTTTATTGCTTCGGGAGCATTTCAAGTTTCTACTCCATCAGATTTAATTCCAGAATTACAAGGACGACTTCCTATTAGAGTTGAATTAAAAGCACTAACCATTGACGATTTTGAACTAATCTTAACAGAACCTAAAGCATCTATAACATTACAATATAAAGCTTTAATGAATACAGAAAAAGTAACAATTAATTTTACTAAAGAAGGAATTCGTCATATTGCCGAAGCTGCTTGGAAAGTTAATGAATCTATAGAAAATATAGGCGCTCGAAGATTATATACTGTATTAGAACATCTAATGGAAGATATTTCTTACAATTCTTGCAATAACAAAAATGAACTAGTGATTAATATCGATGAAGAATATGTAAGTAAACATTTAGATAGCCTAATATTAAATAATGATCTCAATCGATTTATTTTATAAATATTAAAACAAAATACATAAAACTAATTACTTTCCTATCTTAAAATTAAAGATAGGAAAAGTATTTTGCTTTTAAAAACAATAAATTTATATATTTTAACGTTAGTAATATTATTAAGTTTTCAAAAACGTTTTTGTAATCATATTTTATATAAAAAACTAATAAAAAACGTTAATGCATTAATATCTTATAAAAATAAGATGTCAAAAGTTATATTTCATTCATTTTTTTTAATAATCCATGTAACATATCTTTCCATATGTCTCTTTCTTCTTTTAACTTTTTGTTTTCTTCTTCTATTTTTACTTTTTCCGAAAGTATTAAATTCATTTCTTTTTCATTACTATCATTCTTTTCTTTTAATTCTTTCAATTCCATTTGCAATAATAAAACAGTATCAATAGTCTGTTGTATCTTTTCTTCTAATTTAGAAAACACCTCAAAAATCATTAGTTTTCATCCTTTATAAAAACACTACGATATTATTATTGCAGTTAAAAATTTTTCTTTAAAAAAGTTTGAAAATCAAAAAAAAATTAAAATTAAGTATATTAATACTTTAATGAACAATACAATTTTATTATCATTTTAAACTTTTTATTAAATTAGATAAAAAAATAATAATAACAAAAACAAAACATTACATTAACTGTAAAGTTTTAAAAAAATTAATTTATATCTAAAAAAATATATAATAACACTCTCAAAACACATTAAAATATTAAAATTTAAAAAAAACAACTAATACTTAACAAATTTCTATGTATTGCAAAAATTATTGTATAGCCCATTCTACAGTTTGTTTCAAAAATTTTGAACCTAAAGTAGTTAATATAGATTCAGGATGAAATTGAACTCCGCAAATTTTTTCTTTATCGCTTCGAACTGACATTACTGCACCATTGCAATGCGCACTAATAGTTAACGAATTTGGTACATCGTTACAAATAAGAGAGTGATACCTTGCTACAAGAAAAGGATTAGGAATGTTATGAAACATAGCTTGTCCATCATGTTCAATAAACGAAGTTTTCCCATGTAATATCTCTCCTGAATTTTCTATATTTCCTCCATATATTTTTACAATTGCTTGATGTCCTAAACAAATTCCAATAATCGGAATTTTCCCACATACAATTTTTAACAATTTTAACATACAACCTGCATTATCAGGATGTCCTGGACCTGGAGATAATATTAAAATTGGATTACACATTTTAGATAACTTTTTTAAAATAATACTAATTGAAACTGTATTTCGATAAATAATAACATTACAATTATTAATTCGAAGTTGATCCACTAAATTATAAGTGAATGAATCAATGTTATCCAGCAAAAGTATGTCGTTCATTTTCTATATTTAACTCTATATGACAAGAATGTGATTCAGAAATTGCCTGTAATACAGCTTTAGCTTTATTCTTACTCTCATCTACTTCTAATTGAGGTATAGAATCTAGTACTATTCCAGCTCCTACTTGAATAGTAGCAATATTATTTTCTACATATGCAGATCTAATAATAATACACATATCTAATGTTCCAGACGCAGTAAAATATCCTATAGATCCCCCATAACTTCCTCTTTTCTCTTTCTCTGCATTAGAAATTAACTCCATCGCTCTAATTTTTGGAGCACCACTTAATGTTCCCATGTTCATGCATGCCTGATATGCATGAAAAACATCTAAATCTAATCTTAACTTGCCCACAACTCTCGATACTAAATGCATAACATGAGAATACTTATCTACTTGTGTTAAATCAGCAACATAACGAGTTCCAGGATCACAAATTTTTGCTAAATCATTACGTGCCAAATCCACTAACATTAAATGTTCAGACAACTCTTTATGATTTGTTCGCATTTCCAACTCTATTCTACTATCTAAATCCAAATCTATAGATCCATCTATCTTTCTGGCTCGCGGCCTAGTTCCTGCAATAGGATAAATTTCAATTTTCCGCGATAATGTATCATACTTTAAAGAACTTTCTGGAGAAGCACCAAATAAAGTAAAATTAGAATCTTGCATAAAAAACATATATGGACTAGGATTATTTTTTTTTAAAACATCATAAGCCGCTAACGAATTAGTACATGGCAAATAAAATTTTCTAGACGGTACAACTTGGAAAATTTCTCCAATCATTATTGATTTTTTCATTTCCTTAATGATTTTTTCATATTCTCTATCTGTTCTATTACATTTTAAAATCATTTTTTTTAATGAAGTTGATTCTAATGGATAAAAATTTTGAGACAACTTGTTCTTTACTTCTAATAATCTATGTTGTAATTTATTTCTTTCAAGATTGCTAGAAGAAAACAAACTTGCTTGTATATAACAAGTTCTTCTTTTATGGTTCAAAACAAGTAATATTTCAGATAAATAAAAGCAAAAATCAGGGCAAGATTGAGAAGTTTTTAATTTAGGTAAATTCTCAAAACTAGAAACCAAGTCATATGCAAATAATCCTCCAAAAAACATAGACTTAGAACCTTTATTATTTTTTACACTATTTATCAAAAAACGTATCGAATCAAATATAGACAATACATGTAACTTCTTGTCTTCATCAATATCTTTAACGATTGAAGGGAATTTAATTTTTAAAAAATTGTCATTACTAAGAATTCTCACTTCTTTTGGTAATAAAGACTTAAAGACAGGTAATAAACTTTTTCCGTTTTTAGTTAATGCTTCTAATGTAACTACCATATTTAAAGCTGAAATGCGTAATGCAGAATCTACAATCATCATGCTTTCTAAATTTTTTTTATTATTAATTTCAGCTGATTCTAAAAGTAACGTATTACTTCTATTACGACAAATATGATGAAAAATAGCTGTTGGATTGGGTTGGTAAAATGTTTCAACTTTTAAAACATCCATACTCTTAAGATGTTCACACATTTTTTATTTTATTCCAAATTTTTTAATACATTCACTTTTAAAAATCCAAAATGACACATTGTATTTTACTATACCGATAGTATATCGTTCTTATTATTAGTATAACAAATTTTTAAATACATAAAAAAATGAAGAATTTTATTAAAAAAGAACTAATTTTTCTAATTCAAATTTTAGAATTATTTTTATATCAATTTTTCAAAAATACTTCAAAATATAAAAAATCACGTAATAATGAAAAAATTCCACTTTAAAAAAATAAAACCTGTATATTAACTAATACATTTCACATTTAAATAAATAAGAAGATAATTCCTATATGACATGTTTTAAAATTGATTATGAATATACAAACTCAACATAAAATTTTTTAAAATTTCAAAAAAATAAGTTCATTAAATCCTAAAAATTTTTTAAAATATGATATCTTATTATTAAGATAAAAAAAGTTTTAACATTATTTAAATCTTAAAATTATAATTTAAATAATTTGACATAAATTTTATAAAATATAACTCAAAATTTATATAAACTGAAATAAAAAACGTATTTTATAAAAAAGTTTTCTATTAACAGTGATTTCTTATTAAGGTAATGAGTAATTATATAAAGCGAGATTGCCAATTTTATTTAAAATGCTAAAATTTTTTAAAAATAATTTTAAAACGTCAGTGGAACTACAAGATGAATGACTGGACTACGGCTAAAATAGTAAAAGTTATAAAATGGAAAAATAACCTATTTAGTTTAATTTTAAACGCATCTATCTATCCATTTATCGCAGGACAATTTTCTAGAATTTTATATATTAAAAAAAATGGAGAGCATGTTCAAAGAGCATATTCTTATGTTAATTCTCCCAAAAATACTAATTTAGAATTCTATATAACATTAAATCCAAAAGGTAAACTTACAAAAAAATTATATAACTTATCACATTCCGACACAATAATGATTAAAAAAACGGCATCAGGTTATTTTACTCTTGACGAAATTCCAAATTGCAAAAATTTATGGATGTTTGCTACAGGAACAGGAATTGGACCCTATCTCTCTATACTGCAACATAAAGATGATACTGAAAGATTTAAAAATATTATACTTGTGCATGCAGTTCGATATCAAAACGATTTAACATACTTACCTTTAATGCACGAATTGAAAAAAAAGTATGATAAAAAGTTGCATATAAAAACTATTGTAAGCAGAGAAATAACTAACCTTTCATTACATGGTAGAATTCCTGAATTACTAAGAAATAAAAGTTTAGAAAATGAGTTAGAAATTGAAATTAATAAAAATACATGTCATATAATGTTATGTGGAAATCCAGAAATGATTAAAGATACTCAAAAATTTTTTTTAGAAAAAAAAGGAATGAAAAAACATTTCCGAAAAAATCCTGGTCAAATTACTAACGAAAATTATTGGTAAAATTTTTTAACTAAACATGAAAATAAACCATACATCATATTAATGAAAAAATTATATTGTTCTTTTAAAAGAAATATAACTAATAATTACATAAAAAACCTTTAAAAATATTGTATAACTATTTTAAATATTATTAAAATACAATTTTATATATAAAAAAATAGTATTACATACATTATTTTTTATATAAACGCATAAAAATGAAAAAAAAAGCAATTTTTTCTGGAACTTTTGATCCAATTACATATGGGCATTTAGACATTCTAAAAAGAGCAGTAAAAATATTCGACTTTATTATAATTGCAATTTTTGAAAATTCTAATAAAAATCCATTGTTTAGTATGCAAGAACGTATAAAATTAGTTCAAATAAGTACAAAAAAAATTAAATCTATAAAAAAAATTGTCGGCTTTGACAATTTGTTGATACATGTTGCAAGATCTGAAAATGTAAATCATATTGTAAGAGGAATTAGAACACCATTAGACTTTGAATATGAACGAAATATGTTTAACGTAAATCAAAAACTAAATCCAAAATTAGAACATATATTCTTCTTTTCATCTCAAAAATATTCCTGTATTTCTTCATCATTAATTAAAGAAATAGCAAAATATGGGGGAAGTACTAAAAATTACGTACCAAAATCAGTACATCTTTCTTTATTAAACAAATATAAAATAAGATAATAGTAATAGCATAAAACTTTTTAAATTAAATGAACTTAAAAAAAACTAATAAATCAAAAATAAATTATTGAATAATATTTAATATATTAAATGGAGTATATAAATCAAAAAAAACATTTATATACTCCATATTTAATTCATTACATGTCAGTAAAGCTATATTCTAAAAACTATACAAATACGACTTTAAAAATTATTAATTAATCTTTACATTAAAAAATAAACATATTCTATATTTGGAACTTTATCCTTAGAAAGAATCATAGATGCTTGTATTCCAAATGAATCGTCGTATGTATTTCCATCTGCTTTATAACTCGTATTTGAATCTAATCGCGCTTTACTTGTTGCTACAAGCTGAATTTGATTATCATCTAACTCATCTGCTACATAAGAAACTTTTATATCTTTTAATTTTAAATCAGCCAATTCTGGACGTTCAGAAAATAATTCTAGATATGGACGAGAAAATAAATCTTGATGCGAATACGAAGAAATTAATTGTCTTGATTCCAAATTAGGCAATACATATTTAAAATCATTTAACATAGTTGCCGGAGAATGTTTGGATATTGGTTGTCCGTTAACTTGTAAAACAGAATCTTCGCCTTCAGAAAGAAAATCGTTATCTAATTTCAAAGTCTTTTTTAGTTCATTAAAATTATTTTGAAACTTTTTTCCAGAAAATATTGAAGAATTATTATCATTAATATTTTTTAAAGTATACCAATAAGGTTTTTTTAAATCCCTATTTTCAATTTTTTCAACATTATCTTTAACAGAATTGTCAGATTCTATCTTATCAGGTTGAACTACAGGTTTATCGTTTGAAACAGGAGCAGGACTACCACCACCAAAGAAGTTACTAATACTAGATATTACACTTTTTCCAAAGTTAACAGAAGTATCAAATACAGACTCTCCTACTCCTTTTATAAAGTCAACAGTTGAACTAATAGCTTTCTTACCAGACTCATATATCGATACACAAGTATCAGACACTGTACTCAATAATGCATCAAAAAAATTAGTCATAGGAGTAAAACTGAACTTAAATATATCTGGAACAGTAAAATCTGGTGTTATATTTTTAACAAAACTGTAAACAGGGAAAAATATTGAAGTAAAACCTTTTAATTCATTTAATTTTTTTAAATCTTCACGTTTTGGAATGTTGTTATTAATAAAAAAATCAGGTGGATAATCTACAATTTTACCATTTAAATAATCTGAATATATAATATTTGAAGCATTATTTTTATGATTATAATAAGGTAATCGTTCTAAATCATTTATATCAGGAAAATTAATATGAGTAATATTTTTACTTTTATTTGTTAAAATATCTTGAGGGTGTGTTTTTTTATTCACATCTACAAGTTGCATACCATCTACAACTGACATTGATGACATAATATTACGTCCTCTAGTTTTTTATGAATTTTTTATTTAAATTTTGATTTATAAAAAGTTTTATATAAAAATACATCTAAAACTTTTCATAAATTTAAGAAAATAACTATATTATAAAAAATTATGTTTCAAAATCTGTAACAAAAAAATATAAACAATTCTAGTTAATTTATTCTAAAAACATCTAACTTCAAATAACATAAAATTTAAATTATTTTATTTAATTTTATTAACAGTACAATTAATTATATCTATGTGTATATTTAAAATAACAATTGAGATTCTATAAATATATGAATTAATTTTTTAAATATTCATTAAAATTTATTTTTTTTTTAAAAAGCTTAAACCTAAATCAAAATTATCTTATATATAAAATATACAAACTTTAATGCATTATACTACAATTTTATTTTTAGGATAATATCCTAAATTAAAATAATTGAATTAAATACAAACTTTTAAAATATTACGAAATTTTAAAATTAATAATAATTCTTTTATCATATAAAATAAATACTATATTTTAAAAACAAGGATAACATTTATAAAATTTTATTTGCTATTATAAGAATAATAAACAAACATAGTCATATTGTCAATATAACTTATTTTAAGTAATTATAATTATTCAAAACAGTTATTTTTTAAATACATTTTAAAATTCTAAAGTCTTATATAATTGAAAATGACACACACAATATAGTTAAAACAGTAACACACATCTACTTCAAAAAAAACAAAACTTTAAAAAACTTTTAAATTAAAAAATATTATCACATGCCTGTGAAATAATCTCTTAATAAAAATTAATTTATCATCGTTAAACTTATCCAATATAAAATACTAGACAATACAATTGAAATAGGAAAAGTTAACACCCAGGAGATAATAATATTTTTGACAGTTCGAGTTTGTATCTTATCTCCATTAACTAAAATAGCTCCAGCAATAGAAGACGAAATAATATGAGTTGTAGATACTGGAACTCCCGTATAGCTTGCTGTACTCATTGAAATAGCGGCTGTTAACTGAGATGAAATAGCTTGAACATAAGTTATATTCTTTGTTCCAATTTTTTCTCCGAAAGTAGTAACAATTCTTTTCCACCCCATTAAAGTACCAATAGACAAAGCTAATGCTACTAACATAATAATCCAAATAGGTGCATATTCAATAGTACATATTAAGCTTTTTTTCAATTTTTTTAAAAAATGTTTATCATCAGATTTAATCTGAGAATATTTGTTAATTGTATCTATAAATTCAGTCATATATAATAATAATTGACGTAATTTATATCTTTGATCAATATGTAATTCTTTATAACTTAACGTATTATCTAATAATTTTTTCAAACTTTGAAAAACATTCAATATTTTTTCATCAGAAGATTTATCCAATGACGATGAATTCTTATCTATTGAATGAATAGCCATTATATTAGTACTTCTTTTTAAACTTTTTTTATTATGAATATAATAATTTTCTAAAGAATAAACAGAATTTCTTGTTTGGTTTATGTCATATTGCGATGCACACAAATTAACGAAATACTCTGATGGGAAAATGCATATTAAAATTAACATAATTAAGCCAATTCCCTTCTGACCATCATTCGCTCCATGCGAATAACTAACACCTATAGAAGATAATATTAATATAGCTCTTACCAAAAATGGAGGTGTAACATCTTTCTGAAGATGTTTGTAAGTCCTAGAAAACATATAAAGATAATAACTTTCTTGAATTATTTTCCAAAAAAAATTTAAAACAAGTACTAAAATTCCAGATATAATTAATCCCAATATTGGTGAAATAATTAAAGATAAAAACACATTTAGAAATTTGTCAAAATTAAAAGAATCCATTACAGAAATATTGTTACTAATAGCATAAGTAATATTAATTCCAATAATGGTGCCAACTAATGTATGTGAACTAGAATTAGGTAAACAAAGAATCCATGTGCACAAATTCCAAAAAATGGCAGCTAACAATATAGAAAAAATAGCTTTTAAACCATAAGATGAATTAATATCAAATAACAAATCAATAGAAATAAGGTGAACAATAGTATAAGCTACACCTAATCCTCCTAACACTACTCCCAAAAAATTAAATATCCCAGAAAGTATAACAGCTAACTTCGAACTAAGAGCGTGAGTATAAATTACAGTAGCTATAGCATTAGCAGAATCATGAAAACCATTAATCACTTCGTATAACAGAACCACTGCAAAAGCAGCAATTGCTAAGCAATTATTAGTACAACTAAAAAAAGAAAATAAATGTGACATAATCTTTAAACCATTTTAAAGATATAGATTTAATTTATTATCTGTGAGAACGTTATATAGAGAAAGATATAATACATACATTTACTATAAATATTTATATTTTTTAAAATTTAAAATATTTATTAAAATAGTTTAATTTTTCAATTAAACTAAATACTACAAAAAATTTAAAACATTTTTTAAAATAGGTCAACATCTATAAATTATGAAAATTACTTTTTATTTTCTACAAGAGTAGTATTATTCAATTGAATTGCTAACATTATTCCAATACATAAGGCAAATGATATGAAAACTGAAATTCCTATCCATTTACCCATAGTCCAAAAAATTCCACTAAATGTTCCCAAAACGCTAGACCCTAAATAATACGAAAATAAATAAATAGACGAAATATAACCTCGATTTTTTTTTGCTTGTTGCCCAACCCATGTACTAGCAACTGAATGTGCTGCAAAAAAACCAGCTGTAAAAAAAAATAAACCAAAAAATACAATAAATATTGCATTCCATTGCGAAATTAATAACCCTAATAGCATCATAAATAAAGATACTATTAATAGTAAACCTTTTCCATATTTTTTAACAAGAATACCAGCTTTTGGAGAACTATATACACCTATTAAATAAATTATTGACAATATACCTATAGTTTTCTGACTTAAAAAAAATGGTTCTAATAATAATCTATAACCAATATAATTAAAAATTGTAACAAAACTACCCATTAATAAAAAACCTATTATAAATAGTTTAGATAAAACCGGATGTTTCCATTGTGATATAAAATGAGAAAAAATTTTTCTAGGATTTAAAGAAACAGAATGAAAATTTTTCGAACAAGGTAAAAAATACAAAAATAAAATTGAAAATAAAAATGCTAAAATACTGATCAATTCTAATGCTAATTTCCAAGAAACGCTTTCTGAAAGAAAGCTACTTAAAAATCTTCCAAAAAAACCTCCAATAGTATTTCCACTAATATACAATCCCATAGAAAAAGATAAAGTGTTAGGATGAACCTCTTCACTTAAATATGTCATAGCTACTGCTGCAACACCACTTAAAGCTAATCCTGTACATGCTCTCATCAATATGAAATTTTCCCAACTATCCATTTTTGAACAACAAAAAGTAAAAAAAGCCGCTAAAAATAATGCGCCAGACATAATTTTTTTTCGGCCTATTCTATCTGATAACGGACCAGTAAATAGCATTCCTACTGCCATCATAGCAGTAGAAGAAGATAAAGATAAACTACTTTCTATAGGATTCAAAGAAAAATATTTTGACAATACAAACAAAATAGATTGAACGCAATACAAGATTGAAAACGTTGCAAATCCAGCTAAAAATAAAGCGACTGTTACCGATGCAAACTTTCTAGTTCCTCTCGTAATATAAACTTTATTATCTCTCATACTATTTTTGTAATTTTTATATCTTTATATTCTCAAATATAACATCAATTCTTAAATATTAAATTTTTAATTAAAAAATATTTCAATAAAATAATATTAATATTCGTTACAAATAAAAATATCCATCATAGACATACGTTGCTGAACCAGTCATATACAAGTTTTCTGAATTTCCCTTCCAACTAATTTGTAACGTTCCACCTAATAAATCTACTTGAACATTATTACATAATATATTTTGTTTAATTCCAACGGAAACAGCAGCACAAGCACCACTACCACATGAACGAGTCTCTCCTACACCTCTTTCATAAACTCTGAGGAAAATACGTTCTTCAGAAATAATTTGCACAAAACCAACGTTAACTCCTTCAGGGAACAAGTGATGAGTACTTAAAAAAAATCCTACTTTTTTTACTGGATAACGTTTTATATTCTTAACGAAAATGACACAATGAGGATTTCCTATCGAAACAATATAATATTTTACAATTTTTCCTAAAACCGATAAAGAATAATGTTTCTTCTCATTACTTGACATATAAGGAACTTCTTTAGGATTAAATTTAGGAATCCCCATATCTACACAAACATTATTATTCTTCAAAATATGTAAAACAATTATTTTATTTTTCGTACTAACATAAATATTTCTTTTTTTTGTCAACTTTTTTAAAATCAAAAAATAAGCTAAACATCGAGCACCATTACCACATTGTGACACTTCGCTACCATTAGAATTAAAAATACGATAATGAAAATCAACATTTTTTTTTTTGGAGATTCTACTAACAACAACTGATCAAAACCAATCCCAGTATTTCGATGTGATAAACTTTGTACATTAGAAGAAGAAATGTAAAAATCGTTTTTTATATTATTTAAAATTACAAAATCATTTTCCAATCCATGCATTTTAGAAAAAAATATTTTTTTTTAACTAACATTTTTAATTTCTATCCTTAAATTTAAGTATCATAAATTATACTATTTTAAAGTTAAAACTCAATAAAAATATTTTTAGAAATTATAAACTTAAAATATTTATTTTTTAAACAAAATATAAAATTTTATATTTTATTATTTTTGATTTACTATAATTATACTATTATATAGTATAGAGAATAAAAACTTATTCCATATAAAAAAGTTATGAAACATAATCATGATTATAATAAATTAGCCAATAAATTATTCAAGGCTATTGAAGAAAAAATCGATAGTTATAAAGGAAAGACTGATATTGATTGTTATAGACATTCTAATGTCATAACAATAACTTTTGATAATAAGCACAAAATAATCATTAACCAGCAAGAACCTCTCTCGCAAATTTGGTTAGCTACTGTGAGATCAGGATATCACTTTGAATATATAGAAAAAGAATGGATTTGTAATCGAACTAAAAAAAAATTTTGGAACGTTTTAGAACAATTAGTTTCAAATCAAACAAAAGAAAACGTAAAATTTTAAGGAAATAATTTTAAATTAACAAAAAAAATTTCAAAATTTATAAATGTTTTAAAAATATGACAATGTTTTGTTTAAAAAACTTGATATCGTAAAAATAATAATTAATTTCAAAAAATAAAAAAAACTAAATACAATTTAAGTTCTATTTCTTCGGTGAGAGAGGATTTGAACCTCTGACCTACTGGTCCCAAACCAGTTGCGCTACCAAACTGCGCTACTCACCGATTTAATACTTAACTCTCATATCAAAATTCTAAAAATAAAATTTATAAATTATTAATATGGGGTGACCAATGGGATTTGAACCCATGACATCTGGAATCACAATCCAGGACTCTACCAGCTGAGCTATGGTCACCACAATTTTGAAATTCATAAAAAATATATTTTGCGCTCGGCAGGATTCGAACCTGAGACCTCTACCTTCGGAGGGTAGCGCTCTATCCAACTGAGCTACGAACGCCTTATAAAAAACACATTTTTATAATATGAGCATTTTTACACAATGTCTAGTTTTTTTTATAAAATATTAATTACCTATGCTAGTTCTAGGTATATATAAAAAATAATTTTGAAAAATATTATTAAAAATTTACTATAATAAACATCTATTTTAATAATATTTTTTATGTTAAATCTTTTTAAAAATATATAAATACTAAAATACAATCCAAAAACTAGGAACGTTTCATCATATTGAAAAATTCGTGATTAGTTTTAGTCATCGATAGTTTATTAATTAGAAATTCCATAGCATCAATTTCACTCATGGGATGAATTATTTTTCGTAAAATCCACATTTTTTGTAATTCGTCTGGCTGAGTTAACAACTCTTCTTTTCTTGTTCCTGATCTATTGTAATCAATAGCTGGAAAAACGCGTTTATCTGCTATTTTTCTTGATAGAGGTAACTCCATATTTCCTGTTCCTTTAAACTCTTCATATATTACTTCATCCATTTTCGAACCTGTATCAATTAATGCTGTCGCTATAATTGTTAAACTACCTCCTTCTTCTACATTTCTTGCGGCTCCAAAAAACCGTTTAGGTCTATGTAAAGCATTTGCATCTACCCCACCTGTTAATACTTTTCCAGATGCTGGTACTACTGTATTGTACGCTCGAGCTAATCTTGTAATAGAATCTAGTAATATAATTACATCTTTTTTATGTTCTACCAATCTTTTTGCCTTTTCAATCACCATTTCTGCAACTTGAACATGTCTAGAAGCCGGCTCATCAAAAGTAGAAGCTACTACTTCTCCTTTAACTAATCTATGCATTTCAGTGACTTCTTCAGGTCTCTCGTCTATGAGCAACACCATTAAAACACAATCAGAGTGATTATAAGCAATGCTTTGAGCAATGTTTTGCAAAAGCATTGTTTTACCAGCCTTAGGAGGTGCAACAATTAATCCTCTTTGCCCTCTTCCAATAGGCGATGCTAAATCTAATACACGAGCTGTTAAATCTTCAGTAGAACCATTACCTCTTTCCATTCTTAAACGAGAATTAGCATGTAAAGGAGTTAAATTTTCAAACAAAATTTTACTTCTAGCATTTTCAGGTCTATCGTAATTTACTTCGTTAACCTTTAATAATGCAAAATATCTTTCACCTTCTTTTGGAGGACGAATTTTACCAGAAATAGTATCACCAGTACGTAAATTAAATCTTCGAATTTGACTAGGAGAAACATAAATGTCATCAGGACCAGCTAAATACGAACTATCAGAAGAACGCAAAAAACCAAACCCATCTTGTAAAATTTCTAATACTCCGTCTCCAAATATATCTTCTCCACTTTTTGCATGTTGTTTTAATATGGAGAAAATAATATCTTGTTTTCTCATACGTGCTAAATTTTCCAGTCCTGTATTATCACCAAGAATGATTAACTCAGAAACTGGTATATTTTTTAATGCAGTAAGATTCATAATGATAGGTTCTTAGTAAAATCAGAGTCATTCTCAAGATGATATTTGACGGATAGAATAAAATAATATGAATAATAATAAAAAATTAACAAATTTCTTATAACTTTTAATTTTTTTTAAATAATGTTAGAAAATCTAAGAAACATTTAATACTACCATATTGGTAGTATTAAATCCATAAAATTTAAAAAATATTTATAAAAATATAGCTATTTTAATTTATTTTAAATTGATATCTAAAAAATTTTTTAATTGCATTTTAGATAAAGCACCAATTTTAGTTGCTATTAACTCACCACTTTTGAACAACAACAGTGCAGGAATGCCTCGAATAGAATATTTTGGAGCAGTATTTGGATTAGAATCAATATTTATTTTCATAACAGTTAATAGATGACTATACTCTATAGAAATTTCTTCTAAAATAGGCGCAAGAATTTTACAAGGATTACACCAATCAGCCCAAAAATCTACCAATATTGTATTTTGTGATTCTAAAACACATTTCTCAAAACTATTGTCAGTTAAGTCAATTATATTTCCTTTCATATTTTGCTTATCCTCAACAAAAATAACTGTAAGACATATAAATAGTACGGTATGTTACGTGTTTTATAGTTATTTTGTGAGTGTTTTATTCTAAAAAAAGTTATATTTTTTTTAAAAAATTATTTTTTTGAACATTATTTTTTTTCCAAAGTAAATCATTTTTTGGCAATTCTAGTAAAAATCGACTAGGAACAGTATAAATTACTTCTCCATACTGACAACGTATTTTAGAATAACTAAAAAATAGTTCTTTCTTTGCTCTTGTAATACCTACATAAGTTAATCGTCTTTCTTCATCTATATTATTTAAAGAACTATAATGAGGTAAAATACCCTCTTCCATTCCTATCATAAAGACATAAGGAAATTCTAATCCTTTAGAAGCATGCAATGTCATTAGTTGTAATTTATCATCTTCTGGATTTTCCTCTTCTAATTCATTATGGAGGATAAATTGGTAAATGATATCTGATAAAGTATTAGATTTGTTTTTATTAGATTGTATCAATTCAGAAATCCAATTTAATAAAGAATGCATATTGTTTAAACTAATTTTATATAACTTAAAATTTTTTAAATTTTTCAATAACCAACTTTCATATTTTATAGTAGATATTAAGTTGTCTAAAACCATTATAGGTTTAATAAAAATATTTTCTTTTAGTTCTTTAATCAAAATTATAAAATTTTGTAACGCATTAAAACTTCGAGAAGATAAGAAAGATTTCAACTCATTACTATTGCTAGCATCAAACAAACTTATTTTCTTATATATACTCCATGATTTTATTTTTTTTAAAGTTTTTTCTCCTATTCCTCTTGAAGGTCTATTAATTATTTTCAAAAAAGCTATATCATCATTTGAATTCAGCATTAATTTTAAATAAGCTAACAAATCTCTAATTTCAGGTCGTGAAAAAAAAGATGAACGAGTAACAACATAATATGGAATTTTAAAATTTATTAATACTTTTTCAAATACCTTAACTTGATAATTACTTCGATACAATACAGAATAATCTCGATAATTGCTACTATTAATTAATTTATGATTTAATATCTTTTTAGATACTAAAATAGCTTCTTCTTCTTCATTTCTAGCAGGAATTATATTTATAATTGGACCATATTCTAAATTAGAAAATAATTTTTTCTGTAAGAAATGAGGATTGTTTTCTATTAAAAAATTAGCTGCTTTCAAAATCCTACCAGAAGAACGATAATTATGTTCTAATTTTATTATTTTTAATTCAGGATAATCTAATTTTAATAATGAAAAATTGTTTAATCTTGCACCTCTCCAAGAATAAATTGACTGGTCATCGTCTCCTACTAAAGTAAAATTTTTATTACTTTTACTAAGTAACTTTATTAATTCATATTGAATAAAATTAGTATCTTGATATTCATCTACTAGCAAATATTTAATTTTATTTTGCCATTTTTCCCTTAAAAGTTCATTATTTTTTAATAGCAAAGTAGGTAAAAAAATTAAATCATCAAAATCCAAAATGTTGCATGATTTAAGATAAATTTCATATAATTCATAATAACGACAATATTTTTTTTCTATAATAGATTTTGCTCGAATTTTAGCGTTATAAGAATTTATTAGTTTATTTTTCCAATTTGAAATCATTATTCGAACTTTTTTTAGAAAAGTTCTATCATTTTTTTTAGTAATATCTTTAAGAACAGTTATTTGATCTTGTTCATCAAAAATAGAAAAGTTAGAACAAATATTTAATGCATTCAATTCAGATTTAACAATTCTTAATCCTAAAGAATGAAAAGTTGAAATAGTAATCATTTTTGTAATATTATGGGACAACTTATCGGAAATTCTATTTCTCATTTCCTTTGCAGCTTTGTTCGTAAAAGTAATAGCAAAAATACTGTTTGGATTCAAATGACATTGACTAATTAAGTAAATAATTTTTTTTATAATTACTTGCGTTTTCCCTGATCCAGCACCAGCTAAAATTAAACAAGGACCAGAGACATAATGAATTGCTTTTTTTTGATTAACGTTTAAGTTCATAATAAAAACATAAATTTAAAACTCTATATAATATTTAAATTTTAAAAAATATTCTAAAATATATTTTTTTCAATATCATATTATATATAATATTAATTATATAATTATGATAATTTAATTGGCTTCATGTCAACCATATATTTTCTTAATTTTTTTCCAATAATCTCTACTGGATGATTTTCAATATCATGATTAATTTTATTTAAGGTAACATTATCAAATTGTAAATCTGATATTTTTTCACCAAGATCACCTGGACACAACTCATTCATAAATTCTTTTAATAAAGGTATTGCGGATTGGGAAAATAAATAACTTCCATATTCAGCAGTATCTGATATTACTAAATTCATTTCATAAAGACGTTTTCGAGCAATAGTATTAGCTATTAAAGGTAATTCATGAAGAGATTCATAGTATGCAGATTCTTCTTTTATACCAGTTTCTACCATAATTTCAAAAGATAGTTCAATACCTGCTTTTAATATTGCAACCATTAATAATCCTTGATCAAAATATTCTTGTTCCGATATTTCCTTATGACAAATTTTACATTTTTCAAAATCAGTTTTTTTAATTTGTGTTCTCCATTCTTTTAACTTTTTATCGTCGCTATTCCAATCATCTATCATATTTTTAGAAAATTCACCGGATATAATATCATCCATATGTTTTCTAAATAACGATGAAAACATAACTTTTAATTTTTTTGAAAGAATGTATGCTCTAATTTTCGCAGTGTTAGATAATCTATTCAGCATCAAAGTAATTCCACCATGTTTTACTGATTCAGTAATAGATTCCCATCCTAACTGAATTAATTTACCAGCATAATTTGGATCTTTTCCTTGTGAAACAAGTTGATCATAACATACCAAAGAACTAGTTTGCAGCATTCCACATAAAATAGTTTGTTCACCCATTAAATCTGATTTAACTTCTGCAATAAAAGAAGAATGTAAAACACCTGCACGATGACTACCAAGAGAATAAGCCCAAGCCTTTGCAATTTCGAATCCAATTTTTTTTGGATCATTTTCCATATGAACAGCAATTAAAGAAGGTACACCAAAACCTTTTTTATACTCTTCTCGCACTTCTGTTCCCGGACATTTTGGAGCTACCATAATTACTGTTATATCATTTCGTATTTTTTGTCCTATTTCGACAATATGAAAACCATGCGAAAAACCAAGAACAGAATTTTCCTTCATAAATTTTTGCAATAATGTTACTACTTCTTTATGTTGTTTATCAGGAGTTAAATTTATAACTAAATCTGCTGTAGGAATAATGTTTTCATATGTATCTACAAAAAAATTATTTTTAGTAGCATTTTCCCAAGACTTATTTTTATTTAAAATAGAACTACCACGTAATGCATAAGAAACATGAAGACCTGAATCACGCATATTTAAGCCCTGATTCAAACCTTGTGAACCGCAACCTACGATGACAATATTCTTTCTTTTTAAAATGTCACACTTTTTAGAAAAAAAATTCTTTTCTACCAATTTACATTTTCGTAAATTAATTAACTTTTGACGAAAGTTAAGTGAGTTAAAATAATTCATCATACGTGTTCCTTCATTTAATTAATTTTTTTATATTTTACAAGTACGGAAATTTTTTATTCTTAAAAAGCATAAGATATACAACTTTAATACTGAATTTTTCTTACTGCTCCTTTATCAGCACTAGTTGCAAATAGTGCATACATTTTTAATGCAGAAGAAACAAAACGCTTTCGAAATTGAGGGGTATATGAAGATTTTCCTCTTTGAATCTCATTATGCATCCTATTTAAGAATTCATCATTCGTAATATCTAAATTTATAGTTCGATTAGGAATGTTAATATTAATTACATCATTATTACGAATTAAAGCAATATTTCCTTTATTAGCTGCTTCAGGAGAAATATGTCCTATAGATAATCCTGAAGTACCTCCAGAAAATCGACCATCTGTTATTAAAGCACAATGCTCATCTAAATTCATTGATTTCAAGTATGTAGTAGGATACAACATTTCTTGCATTCCAGGTCCTCCTTTTGGGCCTTCATAACGTATTACAACTACATGACCTTTTTTAACTTTGTTTTCTAAAATGGATTTTAATGCTTCTTCTTGACTTTCGAAAACTATTGCAAGCCCTTCAAATATTAAATTGCCTTTTTTAACACCAGCAGTTTTTACAACACAACCATTTTTTGCAATATTTCCATATAATATTGCTAGCCCTCCATCGTAACTAAATGCATTTTCATAGGAACGAATGCATCCTTTTTTTCGATCTTTATCTAAAGATTTCCATCTATAAGATTGTGTAAATGGGATACTTGTCTTATTTCCAAGAGGACCAGCATGAAACATTTCAATTACATCTTGATTTTTTGTCTTTAAAATATCATATTTATTAAGAACTACGTCTAAACTTAATCCAAGTATATTTTTAACATTATTATTTAATAAAGAAACTCGATTAAGTTCCGCAAGCAAACCTATAACTCCTCCAGCTCTGTGAAAATCTTCCATATGATATACATCGCTATTTGGAGCTATTTTACAAAGATTAGGTATTTTTCGAGACAAAAGATCGATGTCCGACATCTTAAAATCCACTTGGCCTTCTTGAGCCATTGCTAACAAATGTAAAATAGTATTAGTTGATCCACCCATAGAAATATCTAAAGACATGGCGTTTAAAAAAGATTCTCTTGAAGCTATAGATCGAGGTAAAAATGATGTATTATTGTTTTCATAATATTCTTTAGTAATTTTAACTATTAATTTTCCCGAATCAATGAATAATTTTTTTCTATCTATATGAGTAGCTAATAATGTACCATTTCCTGGCAACGATAAACCTAATGCTTCAGTAAGACAATTCATAGAATTTGCAGTAAATAAACCAGAACATGATCCGCAAGTAGGACATGCAGAATTTTCAATTCGACTTGCTAACGCATCAGAGTAATTCGGATTCGCACCATAAACAATTGCGTCTACTAAGTTTATTTTTATTTCTTTTCCATCTACAACAATCCTCCCTGATTCCATAGGACCACCAGATACAAAAACACATGGAATATTTAAACGTAAAGCAGCCATTAACATTCCTGGTGTTATTTTATCGCAATTTGAAATGCAAATCATAGCATCAGCACAATGTGCATTAATCATATATTCTATAGAATCTGCTATCAACTCACGAGATGGAAGAGAATACAACATTCCAGAATGACCCATAGCAATACCATCATCTATAGCAATAGTATTAAATTCTTTAGCCACTCCTCCTTCTAATTTAATTATACTAGAAACAAGTGTTCCTAATTCTTTTAAATGAATGTGACCAGGCACAAATTCAGTAAAAGAATTAACGACTGCAATGATTGGTTTATTAAAATCTGAATCTGTCATTCCAGTAGCTTTCCATAATGCTCTTGCTCCTGCCATATTACGTCCTTGAGTAGTCGTTGAAGAACGATATTTTGGCATTTTTTCTCCTTAAAAATAATTCACAATGCATCTTAAAAGAAAAATATTATTTTAAGTCAAAGTTATATAAAAGAACATTCTTACTACAAAGAAAGGATACATAAAAAATAAAAATTTATGTAATAATTTTTAAAAAAAATAACTAATTAACACTATTTTTTTTAAATTTTTGAAACTATCAGAGGTAATGCTAAAGTAGCATATTAAAACAAAAAAATAACAAAAATTTTAACTAACTTCTATTTTGAAAAAAAAATTCATCTATGGTTATATACTAAGAAATAAATTTTAATTTTTTTTGAACAGAATTTTAATTATTAATTTCAGGGGTGAAGGGAGTCGAACCCCTAACATTCGGTTTTGGAGACCGATGCTCTACCAATTGAACTACACCCCTTTTTTCAATTTTATTGAAAATTTTTGTTATAATAAGAATTGAACATTTTTTTAAGAATACTACTAAATATCATTCAAGTCTAGTATTAACTATATACATAAATTAATATTTATTAATGCTGAATACATTAAATATTCACTTTGTTGTTAAAAAATTTTGTTTATAAAACATGTTTAATAGATTACTAAAAAATAATTTTTAATACAAAATAACAATAAACAAAAAATTATATTTAAAATAACAGGAAAAACAAAATGAAATTGCCTATTTATTTAGATTATGCAGCAACTACACCAATGGAACCATTAGTAATAAAAAATATGATAAAATTTTTAACTTTAGACGGTACATTTGGAAATCCAGCTTCTCGTTCCCATCAATTCGGATGGAAAGCAGAAGAATCTGTTGATATAGCAAGAAATCAAATTGCTGAACTTATAAATGCAGATTCTAGAGAAATTGTTTTTACCTCAGGAGCTACTGAATCTAATAATTTGGCAATTAAAGGCATATCTGAATTTTATAAAAAAAAAGGAAACCACATCATAACTAGCAAAACAGAACATAAAGCAGTATTAGATACTTGTAGATACTTAGAAAGCAAAGGAGTTCGTATAACATATCTTAATCCATCAAAAAATGGCATAATTAATTTAAAACAATTTAAACAACATATCTGTGAAAAAACTATACTTGTTTCTATTATGCATGTCAATAATGAAACTGGAGTAATACAAGACGTTAAAGAAATATCTAAAATTTGTATAAAAAACAATATTCTATTTCATGTTGATGCAACTCAAAGTGTAGGAAAATTACATATTGACCTTAACAAAATAAAAATAGATCTGATGTCTTTTTCTGCACATAAAATTTATGGTCCAAAAGGCATTGGAGTATTATATGTTCGACGTAAACCCCGTGTAAGATTATCTGCTCAGATACATGGAGGAGGTCATGAAAGAGGAATGAGATCAGGAACGTTACCAGTACATCAAATTGTAGGAATGGGAATAGCATGCAAGCTTGCTAAAAAGAATATTGATCATGATTACGCATATTTAAAAGATTTACGAAATTATTTATGGGAAGGTTTAAAAGATATTGATGAAGTATATTTAAATAGTAATCTTAAATACGGAGCACCACATATATTAAATGTAAGTTTCAATTACATAGAAGGTGAATCTTTAATTATGGCATTAAAAGATATAGCTGTATCTTCAGGTTCAGCTTGTACATCAGCAAGTTTAGAACCTTCATATGTACTTCGAGCTTTAGGATTAAAAGATGAATTAGCTCACAGTTCAATACGTTTTTCAATAGGACGATTTACTACTAAATCAGAAATAAGCTATACAATTAAAACTGTACACAAAGCTATTGATCGATTAAGAAATTTATCTCCATTATGGGAAATGTTTCAGTCTGGAGTTGATTTAAACACTGTTAATTGGACCAACGATTAATATTTCATCATTTAAAAAAAGGAAAAAAAATGACATATAGTAAAAAAGTAATAGATCATTATGAAAATCCTCGTAATGTAGGTTCATTTTCAAACTCTGATATTAATGTGGGAAGTGGTTTAGTAGGAGCTCCAGCATGCGGAGATGTAATGAAATTGCAAATAAAAGTTAACAAAGATGAAATTATAGAAGATGCTTGTTTCAAAACATATGGATGTGGATCAGCAATAGCTTCAAGCTCTCTAGTAACAGAATGGATTATAGGAAAATCATTATCAGAAGCTGAAAGTATCAAAAATACAAATATAGCAGAAGAACTTGATCTACCTCCAGTAAAAATACATTGTTCCATTTTAGCAGAAGATGCAATTAAAGCAGCAATCTCTAATTATAGAAATAAAAATAAATAAAATAAATGACTAACATGTCGAAAAAGACTTGAAATTTCTTCGACATGTTAAAAGGCATTAATTAATTTTAATAAAAATAATATTGAGATGAAAAAAATATGAATTATTTTAAATTATTTAATTTACCACAAACATTTAAAGTTGATGTTAAAAAGTTAGTATCTCAATTTTATAAATTACAAAAAAAATATCATCCTGACATGCATTTTCATCATCTTGAAGATAAAGACAAACATTATTTTCAAAAATCAATCAATATTAACAAAGGATATCATGTACTCATAAATCCATTAAAACGAGCTAAATATTTATTATCATTAAACTCCTTTAATTTTAATAAAGAAAAAAAAACGTTACTTAATAAGAAATTTCTTAATGAACAGTTAGAACTATATGAAATATTAGATACACTAAAAAAAAATGCTCAAAAAAAAACAGAATTATATTATTTTTTAAATGATATTAAACAAAAGAAAAATTATTGCTTAATAGAATTAGAACTAATGCTTAATAAAAAACAATGGAAATTAGCAGCAACTATACTATGTAAACTATTATTTTATGAAAAATTAAAATATAAAGACAATTAAAAAACATATGAAAGTTAAGAATTCTGCGGAAGAGAATATGATTATAATAGAAAAAACAAATCAAAATTTAAACATAGGTAAAAATAGTACTATATCGTTTGGAATTGATTTTGGAACAACTTATTCTTTAATAGCTACTACCATATCTCAAAATGTTTTTATTATTTCCGATAATAAAAATCGTGCCCTTTTACCTTCGGTAGTTAATTACAGCAATTTTTCTAAGCCTATTGTCGGATGGAATGCAAAAAAATTAATTACAAGTGATCCTATTAATACAATTACTTCAGTAAAACGATTAATTGGACGTTCTTTAAAAGAAATTAAAGAGTTATTTCCTAACTTGCCTTATAATTTTAAGAGCAATAAAGACAATACTATTTCGTTTATTATAAATAATTCCTTAATTAGTACTTCAGAAATATCTAGCAAAATTTTAAATGAATTAAAAAATCGAGTGATGTCTGTATATAAACAGGAAATAAGCGGAGTAGTAATAACTGTTCCAGCACATTTTAATGATATACAAAGACAAGAAATTAAAAAGTCAGCACAATTAATTAATTTAAATGTTTTACGTCTTTTAAATGAACCAACCGCAGCTGCTATTGCTTACGGATTACATTTAAAGAAAAAAGGTATTTTTGTAATATATGACTTAGGAGGAGGAACTTTTGATGTTTCTATACTTAATCTAAGCAAAAACGTTTTTGAAGTTTTATCTACTTCTGGGAGTACAAACTTGGGAGGAGACGATATTGATTATTTATTGTCGAATTATATAAATAGCAAAGTACTGTCATTAAATTCAAAAAACATATCTACTCAAATAGGTTTGTTGGACCTTGCCAAAAAAATAAAAATAAAATTAAGTTCTGAGTACTATGTAAAAACTGTATTTAAATCATATAGTTTTTGCATTACTAGAATGGAATTTAATAATATAATTAAACCTATTATTTTAAAAACATTGAAAATTTGTAAAAATGCGTTACAAGATGCGAAGGTTTCAATTGAAAACATTGATCATGTTATTTTAGTAGGAGGTTCTACTTACATTCCAATAATACAAAATGACGTTATGAAATATTTTAAAAAATTACCTTTGCATTCTATTAATCCAGATCAAGTTGTTGCTGTAGGAGCTTCTATTCAAGCGGACATGTTAACTAAAAAAAATAAAAAAAACAATATAATACTATTAGATGTAGTACCTTTATCATTAGGAATTGAAATAATAGGTAATATAGTTGAAAAAGTTATATTTAGAAATACCAAAATTCCTATTGCACAGACAAGAGAATTTACGACATTTAAAGATAATCAAAAATCTATATTAATTCATGTATTGCAAGGTGAAGAAACGTTAGTTAAAAATTGTAAATCTTTATCAAAATTTATATTAAAAGATATTCCTCAAAAATTAGCTGGAAAAATAATTGTTCTAGTAACATTTCAAATAGATGTTGATGGTTTACTGTCAATTACAGCTAAAATAAAATCAACAAAAATCGAAAAAAATATATGTATAAATTTTAAAAATTAACTAAAATTATTAAAATAGTTGATAAATTTAATTAGATATAAAATTTAATTATATTAAAAAATTAATTAAATACTTTGAAATTATTTAAATTTAGGATTTGAAAATTTTAAAAATGCATTCAAATAACTACAAAGAATTAATATTTAAAAAAATCCAAAAAGAGTATATTTTATTATGCCAAAAATTAAATTTTTACCGCACAAATTATTATTGCCTAAAGGTGGAACATTTTATGCAAAAGAAGGAGAAACAATTTTAAATGTTGCATTGAGAAATAATATAAATATTGAACATGCTTGTAATAAATCATGTATATGTACTACATGTCATTGTTTTATAGAAAAAGGATATTATTCTTTATCTCCTTGTGAAGAAAAAGAAGAAGATATTCTCGATAAAGCATGGGGGATTCAAATAAATAGTCGTTTAAGCTGTCAGGCAAAAATAAAAAATCAAGATATAGAAGTTAAAATTCCTATGTATACAATAAATCAATTTTAACATTATAAATAATAGAATATATATTTATATAGCATTTATAACTTTCAAAATATATCTTATTGACATATTTAAAAAAATATATAACGTTAAAAATTAATGCAATATTTAATATTTTCTTTAAATACTCATTTTAAAAAAGGATTCTTGCTGTTTTTGAAATAAAAATGTATAGGATTTCCAACTATTTTTAATGACTTTATAAAAAAATTAGATAAATATTTTTTATAAGTATTAGAAATATAATTGAGTTTGTTGCCATGTATAATAATAGTTAATGGATTTTTGCGTCCCAAATGAGCATATTTTAATTTTATTCTATTTCCTTGAACAATAGGAAGTTGATGGTTTTCTACAGCTAACTTCATAATTCTTGTTAGTTCTGAGGTATTAAGATCCTTTGTAGAATGTTTGAAAATTTTATTAATTGACAAAAATATTTTATTAATATTTAATAAATTAATTGCAGAAATGAAATGAATATCTCCAATGTTTATTTTGCTAAACCTTTTTGATTGAATAAAAATTTTTTTTTCTAATTGGGATATTTTATCGCATTTATTAAATACTATTATTATTCCACAACCACTATCTATGACATAATTTAAAAGAGTTAAGTCCTGATCTGATAAAGATTTTGTAATATCTATCATTAATATAACGACATTAGCTGATTTTATAGAGCTAAACGTTTTTTTTACTGAAAATTTTTCAATATAATTGTCAATTTTATTCTTTTTTCTTATACCGGCAGTATCAATAAAAATATAATTACTTTTTTTATAAGTTACTATGTTCCAAATACTATCTCGAGTAGTTCCTGGTTGTTTATCAGTAATCATTTTGTACGTATTCAGTATACTGTTTATTAAAGTTGATTTTCCTGCGTTTGGTTTTCCAATGACAGCAACTTTAATACAATTTGCATTGTTAATTAATCGTATTTTTTTTCCTTCTTGTTCAAGAGAATCATTCCACGTTTTTTCTCTTTTATTAAAATTTGAATAGCAAACAGTTAATAAATTCGAAAAATATTTTGTAATTAATGTATGTATTCCAATTCCATTAGTAGCTGAAATTGCATGAATATTTTGAAAACCTAATTCATAAAAATCTATTTTAACTAAATCAGCATTCAAACCGTCAATTTTATTAACTAAAACTAATATGTTTTTTTTGTATTTTCTAATTCTTTTTGCAATATTTAAATCTTCACTAACAATCCCTTCGCGAGCACTAACTAAAAAACATATCAAATCAGATTCTTCGATAGCAATAAAAACTTGTTCTAAAATTTTTTTGTCAATGTTTTTTTTTTACTGCTTATTCCAGAAGTATCTGAAATAATAATCTTTTTATTTTCGATTCTTAGACATCCATATTTTCGATCTCTAGTTAATTCTGGAATATTTGATACTAACGCATTTTTGGAACATGTTAATTTATTAAATAGAGTTGATTTTCCAACGTTAGATCTTCCGATTAATGTTACTAAAGGAAACATAAAATCACCTTTTAAAGGTTAAAAATTATAATCAAAATAGTACTTTTAAACACTACATATTATTTATTTTCATATTTATAATGTCTCTCAATTGCACTTTGTCTTGAAAAAATAAACTATTTTTCCATGCTTCATAAGCTTTATTTTTATAACCTAATGCAAAAAATATATCTCCTAAAAGATCATTTTTAGCACTTTTCCAGGAATAATTATAAATGCTATTAATCGTTTTTATTGCTTGTTCTTGATTATTCAATTGAAATTGAATTTTTGCGATATTTAAAGTTATCATATTAAGTATATTAATATCAGAAGTATATAACAAGCTTTTTTTAAGTATTAATAAAGCATTATTTAACATGTTTTTGTTTACATAAATTTTAGCTAATTTTAGAAATTTTAAGGAATCATCAGTATTATTCTTGTTAATAGCAAGAAATTTAACAGTTTCATTTATTGAGTTTCGAT
Source organism: Buchnera aphidicola (Schlechtendalia chinensis) (assembly GCF_001648115.1). NCBI lineage: Bacteria > Pseudomonadati > Pseudomonadota > Gammaproteobacteria > Enterobacterales > Erwiniaceae > Buchnera > Buchnera aphidicola. The sequence continues at coordinate 607,642 of NZ_CP011299.1, forward strand.
TATTAACATTATTCTGAATAGTATTTTTTTCAAAATTCTTTAAATGCAAATCGTTATTGAAATAATTTTTATTTAAATATATTACTATCAATAACAATACGCAAGAAAGTAAAAAAATATTTTTTTTTAATCTTCTTAAAATTTTTTTCATCTCTATTTTCATTTACTTTAAAAATTAATATAAATATTTTGCA